>JACQXM010000062.1:212423-221459 GCA_016208685.1 Planctomycetota bacterium
ACGGAGCGCACGCGCGAGATCGGGCTGCGCAAGAGCGTGGGAGCGCGCCGGCGCGACATTCTGCTGCAATTCCTCACCGAGGCCGTGGTGCTCAGCACGGTGGGCGGGGCGATCGGAATCGGCCTGGGTTATGCCATCGGATTCATCGCCACCTTGCACCCGCGCATGGTAGCCGTCGAGGTGCCGCTTTGGTCCGTAGCTCTGGCGCTGGGGTTCAGCGCCGGCGTGGGCATCTTCTTCGGCATCGTGCCGGCCTTCAAGGCCGCAATCGTTCATCCCATCGACGCCTTGCGGCACGAGTAAGCGTTGGCGGTGGCCAGGGCAGGCGTACGCCGCCCGGACGTCTTCGGCACGTCGCTTGCGGCGTTGCGGCCGAAACCGTCCGGCAGCGGCAGCCCGACGCCGTGACGCAGCACGCGGAGGGTCGTCGAGACGAAATAGGGTATTCCGTGCCGTCCGCGTACGAGTTCGGCGTTCCGCAGCGCCGCGAGGAAGCTCGCCGGGTCGTCCCAAGCCGGCATCCATTGATAACACGGGGCAATGCTGCGCCGCATGTGCGAGTCGGCGCCAACGAACGCCGGCAGGCCCGTTTCGCGCGCAAGCTGCCGCGCCTGCCGATCCGGACCGGGGAAGAAACTCTGCGCGTTGTTCACCTCCACCGCATCAATCAGATGCAGGAGGCGCCAGACGCGATCACCCAACCCGCACCCGAAGGCCTTCACGAACGGGTGGGGCAGGAGCACCAGCCCGCCCTGTTCGCGAATCGCCCGCGCCGTATCGGCGGCGCTTAGCCCCGGCCGCACCGGCTCCTTCAGAAACAAGCCGATCAAGTGCCCTTCACGCGTGCTGACCTCCTCGCCGATGATCACTTGAATGTCCGTCATCCCGCGCAGGCGCCGCGCCCCTTCGATGGTGTCATGATCCGTCACCGCGATGCAGCCGAAGCCGCGGTCATGCAGGAATGCCGCCAACACCGGCAGCGAGATATCGCTGTCGAAGGAGTAATCGGTGTGTACGTGAATCAGTGTCTTCCACCGCGCCATGACCAGCCTCCCCCCTAACCCGACGCTACGACCGGGCTTCGTTTCGCTGGATCGCCGCCCGCCGACTTCCGGGGTTCGCGCCGGCCGCCCGGAAGCGTGGTTGCAGCGCAAGATACTCTAGACTCGGCCCCTTCGTGGTTCAACTTCGCGTCCGTTCGTCCGATAGGAAGGCGGAGGGTCGGGCAGTGCCGCCATCGGAAATGCCGATGGACGCGGACCGTGACAGCATAGATGGATGTCGCACCATTCAACCCCGAGGCGCGTTCCAGCAGGCCGCCGCCCGCGCGGTTCCCGCTGACCCCGGCAGCCGAGCTGTCGCGGGCGGCCTCGGCCTCGCGCGCCGAACGCCTGCTGGCACGCCTGGCGCTCGCCGGGGTGTCGGCGGTGGTCGCCTTGAGTGTGCTCGACCGCATCAGTCCGTGGTTCCTGGGGGCCGCTCGCCTGCCGATCGAGGAAACGTACCCCGAGGGAATCTTCCGCTCCCCGCAGCCCTATACCATGTTCGGGGGCAGGCCTGAACCGCCGCTGAACGCCCTCGGCTTCCCCGGCGCCCCGCCTGAACATCCCAAAGACCCCTCGGAGTTTCGTATCTTCATTCTGGGTGGTTCGACGGTGTTCGAGGGCAACCCCACCATCCCGCAACTGGTCGAGGAAGCGCTGCATGCGAACGGCGCAGCGCCGGCGCGGGTTTACAACTGCGGGGTCATCGCCTCGGTCTCAGCCCAAGAGCTGGCGCGGATCGTCTTCCAGCTCGCAGACTATCAGCCCGATCTCATCGTGATGTACAACGGCGGCAACGACACGCTGGAGCCGCTTGATTACGACCCGCGTCCAGGCTACCCCTACAACTACTTTCTCTACGAGCGCAACCCCATCCTCGCCGGAGACGACGGCGAGTACCCCCTGCTGCCCCTGGTGACCTATTCCAGCAATCTATGCCGCCGGTTCGGCACCTGGCGCTTCGCGGAGGTCTTCGGGAATTTGAACGCGTGCCGCCGCAATGCCGGCTGGCGCACGCCTGCCTGGGAGTCTGAGATCGCGCGGGTGTACGTGCGCAATCTGCGCCGCGCGAACGCCGTGTCGCGCGGCTTTGGTGCTGACTTCCTGGCGTTTTTTCAGCCGACGCTGGCTTACAAGGAGCCGCTCGCCGGTGCGGAGGCTGAGCGCGCGGCACGATCCGCAGTGCACTTGTCGCTCAGCCGAAACGTCCGGGCAATGGTGTTGGAGGACGTGCAGCGCGGCGCGGAGCGGGAGGCGCTGCCGTTCGTGGACTTGAGCGACATCTACGATGGAGTCGAGCACCAGGTATTCCGCGATTTCATTCACACGCTCCAACCGGCAAAGCCGCGCGTGGCGCGGGCGATCGCCGACCACATCCGAGCGCGATTCCTTTCGCACCACGTTTCGCAGGCGGCGGGCCCGCGCTAGTGTAGTGGCTCGCGATTGCCTGCCCGTAGGTGGATCGCGCCCGCGGCGGGCTTTCGGCGTTCGTGGGGCCGCGCGGGCTCAAAGCCCGCGGCTCGATACGGTTACCTATCAATGACAAACCACGCGAGCTTCGGCCGCGCTGCGCCGGAGCGGCATCAGCGCAGGTCAAACAGGCTGTTGTCGTCCGCGTCGCCGAACCAGCCTAGCTCCAACCGCGCGGGACTGGCGGCGTAAAGCCCGCTGGACCAGGTGAACGCACGCCGGTGGGCGTCAACGTGCCCGTCGCACCAACTGACGTTGGCCATGCCGTGGTGGCGGAAGTGTACGGACGGATCGAAACGGGCGCTGGGGTATTGCGGTTGGAAGCGCGGCTCGGCGAAACTGTATTCGATAAGTCGATCGGCGGCGAAGGCGGCATCGGTGAACATGACGGTCTCCGCCGGGCGCCGGATGCTCGTGACCACCGCCCCGGCGCGGTCCGTGGCCACCACAAACTCGCCGGAGGCGTAAGGGTGCACCTGCACGCCGACGAAGGCGTTGTTGTAGCCGTATCCGCCGTTGCCGCGCTCGAACCCGCCGCTGTGGTCCGCGACCTCTGCCGCGGGGAAGGCGGGGCATTGGCGCACGGCGCCCTCGGCCCCCAGATAGGACGACAGCGGGCCGGTGTGCGGGTCGAACGGCTGACTGATCTTCTTGCGCGTGCCGTGCCAGCGGTGCAGGTTGCGCAGGAAGTCGGAAGCCCCGGGACAGTACACACCGGCGAATTCTTCCGCGTAATACCCGTTGGCGAGTGACACTTGCCGCACGTTGGAGCCGCAAGTCACGGCCAGCGCCTGGGCCCGGGCCGCCGACAGGCTGGGAAGCAGCAGCGACGCCAGCAACGAAACCACACTGAGCACCACGAGCAGCTCGAGAAGCGTGAACGCGGTGCGGGATCTCGTAGCGTCACCCAGCGCCGCCCCTGCCCGTGATCCAGGCGAGTTGCACCGCAGACCGCGTGTTCCGCGCCTCGGTGTGCACGGCGAACCAGAGCCGACCGGCCGGAGCGCCGATGTAGCCGCGCCGGCGACGATCGAGTGCTCCGGGGCGGTTTCGCGCTGCGCTTTCGAGAATCGAATGGCTGCAACCGGCGTAGGCCGTGACGCCGGGTGGCACACAAGTCGCCGGCCGAGGCCCACGGTCTGTGCCCGCCCGCTTGGAATAGGCCGCGCGGCCCACCCCCGCAAAGGTGTCACTGACTGAGCTCCGCAGCCAAGGGACTCGTTCCTGCCCATTCCCGACCTTCCCGCGCGCGCCTGGCAATCGATCATACTTGCCGGGTTCGATCGTTGCGGCGCCGAAACCACATTGTACGGGAAGCGAAGTCGTTCGCCGAACCGGGCGACGGTGGGGGAGGAGGCGGCCTGTATCGATCGGCACCACGACCGGCATGGAGCGGACCGCAAGGCGAGCCACGTCTTGGAGCGCAGCGGAAGCGGCCGGCGGCGTGAGGACCCGCCCGTTGCACTCGTGGTACCCGACGCGCGTCGCCTTCTGTCGGCGCTACCGCCGACAGTGCCGCCCGACAGGGGGACTACTCCGCCGCGGGAAGCAGGCGGCGGAGCTGATTGACCGTGGCACGGAAGTCCTTGGGAGGCTCAGCGTGATAGGACACGGGTCCGGTGCCCGCGGGGTGTTCGAAGGCGACGCGCAGGGCGTGCAGGGTGAGCCGGCCGATCAGCGGCCGTTCGCCGCCGCGGCGGTTCGGGCGATAGTCGATCTTGAAGGCGGAGAGCATCAGCGCTTCGCCTCCGCCGTAGAGGGGATCGACGGCCAGGGGGTGTCCGATGGCGGAAAGGTGCACGCGAATCTGATGCAGCCGCCCGGTGAGCGCCACGCACTCCAGCAGCGTGTGCCCGGCGAGATGTTCCGCGACTCGATAGCGCGTCACGGAGGGCTTTCCGTGCCGGGCATCGACGCAGGCGCGGCCGGCGTCGCGGTCCACGTGCAACGGCAGGTCGATTTCACCGTCGCCGGCGACGCGACCGCGCACGATCGCCAGGTACACTTTCTCCACGCTGCGCTGCTCCCAGATCTCCGTGAGCCGCCGCTGCGCCGCCAGGGTTCGTGCCAGGATCATGACACCGCTGGCGCCGCTATCGAGCCGGTGCACGATGCGAAGCTGCTCCGGTTGGTCGACGAGCCGCAGGCGCGTCAGCAGGCCCAGGAGTGCCGGTGCCTGTCCCCGGCCGGGAACGGAAAGCACCCCCGCGGGTTTGTCCACCGCTACCAGCCAATCGTCGGCATGCAGCACCACGGGTCGCAGCGGACGATGCGGTCGTTCGGACACCGGGCCATTGTAACGCGCCGCCGGCGCGATATCCTGTTCGTGGCGATTGCGGTTCCGACGTCGGCGGACGACGAGGTCGCCCGGCCCCCGCCTCTTCCGCCCTGCGTTCGACGGTCGTCGCGCGGCAAGGATCCGTGCACCGTTGCGGGGCGCTGCAAAGCCAATCGTAGCGGAATCAGGAAGAGTCGTGTCCGCGATCGGCGATTCGCAGGAGGTGGGGGGGCGGCTGAGTGGCGTCGGCTTCTGGCTGGGAATCGGGCTGTTTCTGAGCCTGCTGCTCCTGCCGCCGCCGGCGAGCATGCGGCGCGTGGCGGAGGAGCGGTTTGGGGCAGCGATCGCGCGGGAAGCCGCCGCGATCGAATTGCGGATCGCCTCTGAGCCGCATGGCGCGGGAAGCGTGGCCGCGCGGGCCCGGGACCTCGCCGTGGACCAGTCGGCCCGGACCATGATGGCCGCCGCCGCCACCGCGGTCATCGTCGCCTGCTGGTGGGTCTTCGTCGCCCTGCCCATCCCCGCCACGTCGCTTCTACCCATCGTGCTGCTTCCCCTGCTTGGCGTGCTTCCCCTTCCCAGCGTCACGCGCTGCTACGCGGAGAGCAGCATCTTCCTCTTCCTGGGCGGTTTCGTGATCGCCCTGGCGATGGAACGGTGGGGGTTGCATCGACGCATCGCCCTGCACGTGCTGGCACGGGTGGGCCTGGGGCGGCGCACGATGGTCCTGGGCGTACTGACCAGCACGGCGCTGATCAGCATGTGGATCAGCAACACCGCCACGGCGATGATGATGCTTCCCATCGGCCTGGCCATCGTGGCGGCCGTGGACCAGGCGGGCGACGCCGGGACGCGCGAACGCGAGCACTTCGCGGCCTGCGTCATGCTCGCCATCGCTTACGGCGCCAACATCGGGGGCATGGGGACGCCCATCGGCACGCCGCCTAACCTCGTCTTTCGCGGCCTGTGGCACACGCTCTATCCTGCGGCCCCCGAGGTGGGGTTCCTGCAATGGGTGTTCATCTGGGTGCCGGTGGTCGGCGTTTTTGTGCTGCTGGCATGGCTGGTTCTCACTTTCGTCACCTGCCCCATCGGACCCTCGTCGCACAAGAGCCTGCGCGCCACGGTGCGCAGCGAGCTTGCTACCCTAAGCCCGCTGCGCGGACCGGAGGCCTGGGTGCTGGCGGTGTTTTTGCTGACGGCCGCACTGTGGATGACACGCTCCATCCCCATCGGGCGCACCACGGATTACGGTTGGGCGCACCTGGTGGAGCGACTGATGGACACCGGCAGCGGCGCGCTGCCGCGTCTGCGTGCTGAATCCTTTTCCGACGCGGGCATTGCCATCGCCATGGCGATCCTGCTTTTTATTCTTCCGGTGCGGGCGACGGATGGCGCCGGCCGTCGGAGGATTATGGACTGGGAAACGGCAAAACGGTTGCCCTGGGGCGTGCTGTTGTTGTTCGGGGGCGGTTTCGCCATCGCCGCCGCCTTCGAGGAAAGTGGGCTGAGCCACTGGTGCGCGCAGTCGCTTCACAGGCTGCCCATTGAGAGTCCGCTGCTGTTGGTGGTGGCCACGTGCCTGCTGGTGACCTTCGTCAGCGAGGTGACGAGCAACACGGCGACGGCGCAGATCATGCTCCCCATTGTGGCACAGCTCGGGGAGGCGGCGGGCGTGGCGCCGATCCTGATGATGCTGGCGGCGACCGGGGCCGCCTCCTTCGCGTTCATGCTCCCCGTGGGCACGCCGCCCAACGCCATCGTATTCGCTTCGGGCCGGATCCGGATGAGGCAGATGGTGGGCACGGGCTTCATCCTGAATCTCATCGGTGTGGCGCTGGTGAGCGCTGCGGTTTTCTGGCTCGCTGCACCGTCGCTGGGCGCCGTGCCCCCGGGCCGTGCCGGATGAACGACCGTGCGCGATGCCGCGCCGCCGAACCGCGCACGCTGACCCAGGTTCGCGCCGGCAAGTCGCGGCGACGCGGCGACCGGGATTCGTATAATGCCCGTCCAGGCTTGAGCGGAGGGTTCGGCATGCGAATCGGTCCTTACTCATCGCGGAGGGCGCGGGCAGTCTTGGTTCTGACGAGCCTGTGCCTCGCGATCGGCGTCGGATGCAACCAGCGCTTCCAGGAAGCCTTCCAGCAGGAGGCACAACGCCGTGGGGCCACGGAGGATGCCTGCGGGCCGGTGGACATCGCCATTTTCGTTCCCGACTGCCCGCTGGAGGGTGTGTGCTTCAGCACGGCCTGCGCCAATCACGGGGCCTGCTACTCCATCTGCCGCGCGGACCGCAAAACCTGCGATGACGCGTTCCTCGACGACCTGCGGGCAATCTGCGATCAGGGCTTCGAGAAGAGCGACCCCGCCTATGTTGATTGCCGGTTCATGGGGATCACCTACTGGCTCGCCGTGGCGCTCCAGGGTGAGGAGGCCTTCCAGGCCACGCAGTTGGATGTGTGCGGCGCGCCGCCACCGCCGGAAACCTCGGGGGCCTGTTGCCGCGCGGGTGACCCGCCGAGCTGCACGGAGGTCGACGCCGAGTGGTCATGTTCTCCGAGCGGCGTGTTCGTACCCGGGCTGACCTGCGCCGAAGTCGAGGAGCAGCTTGGCGGCTGCAACGCACCGGCCAACGATCTCTGCCAAGCCATGACGCCGATCTGTGGTGGGCTGACCACCGACCCCGACTTGGGCCGTTGTACCGGCGACGCGAAAGGCGAAGCCGGCGGCGGCGTCTGCAGCGTCGCCTCTCAGGACTGTGCCAATGGAGGGCAGGCGTGCCTGTCGGTCGAGGGGCAGGTCGTGCGCTGCACGGTCGCGACCGACAATCGCCTGGCGAATACCGACGGTCCGGCCGCCGCCGGCGAATGCGAAGCGTCCGGAGCGGACAGCTTCCGCGCTGATGTGTGGTACTCCTTCGTGCCACCCTGCCCCGGCACGCTGGTTATACGCATGTGCGGGCGGCAGTCGTACGACGCCATGCTCGCCGTGTACGGTGGACACGAAGCCGGCGCAGCCTGTATCTGTCCCACGCAGGCCGAAAGCCTGCTGGCTTGCAACGATGATTTCTGCTCCCTCGGCGTCGCCTCGACCGCGGGGGTTACCGTCGAAGGCGTAGTGGCGGGTGCCTGTTACACGATTCGCGTCGGCGGCTGGGGCATCGACGACGACGACGCCCTTCGCGGCCGTGGCGAAAGCGAGATCGACATCGGGGTCTTCTGCGCCGACGAGGAACCGGCTACCCCTGCGGCCACGGGCGATTGAGCGCCTCGACCGCCTGTCAGAGCCACGCCCGTGATCAGAGCCGCAACCGTGGCCAGAGCCGCAACCGTCAGGGGGCGGGCGAAACACCCTGCGTGATCAGAGCCGCGACCGTCAGGGAGCGGGCAGTGCTCGCGACGCAGCGATGAAAGACCCGTACCGCGACAGTACATGCGCAATGGCCGATGCGGAATCCGTAGCCAGCGACGCCGCCGATCCGTACCGCGACAGTATGGAGCGGTCCGTGGCCCCCTCCGCCGCACGGACGCGCGGGGGGCGTGACCGCTCGTTGGCACTCGCGGTACGGATAGCGCGGCGGCCGCGCCCCAGCGGAGAAGGCCCGCTCCCTCAACCCGATTTCATCGGGACGGCTCTGGAGGGAACACGCCGTTCGCCCACTCCCCGGCGCTCGCCGCTCTGCAGGCAGCGCGCCGTTCGCCGGGAAGGCTCGCCGCTCTGCAGGGAGCGCGCCTCCCGCCGGCATGGCTCGGCACAGGCTTCAGGCTGTAAGCCTGACAGACAGTAGCCGGTGGCAAGCGCAGCGCCGCCACCGGATACAGCCCCCCTCGAGCGTGGCCGACCCTGTAGGGGTCGGCCTGGAGGTCGTGAGACAACCCTCACAGGGTTCGGGGCGTGCTCGCATCGCCGCACCCGCGGCGCGTAAGACAACCCTTACAGGGTTGAGGATACTCTGACTTCGCCCAACCGTGGGCGGCGCTGCGCTTGCCCAAGGCTACTATCGAGCAGCCCTACAGGCTGCGGACACGGTCGGGATGCGTTGCGTCGTCCGCCCCATGCGTACGGCACCGACCTCCGATGGCGATCGGCGAGTTTTGATTGTCGATCGTCGATTGGCGAATGTCGGATGTCGATTGGCGATCGTCGAATGTCGATTGACGATCGTCGAGAGTCGATGGGCGGATGTCGATTGACCTTCCTTCGTACTTTCGTCGCTGACCCTGTTCCCCGTTCCCCTCGTCGTCG
>JACQXM010000063.1 GCA_016208685.1 Planctomycetota bacterium
CCACCGCCAACGGCGGGGTGGTCCAGCGCTTCAGCGGTGGCAGGTGCCACTGCTCTGTGAGCAGTGATCTCCCATACAGCGCTCGCCGAACGACCATCGCCTCATCGCCGGGCTCCCGCCCACGAACCGGCACTGCTCAAAGAGCAGTGGAACACCCAACACGGCCACCCGCCGCCGGTGCTTTGACCGCGCTGTGGGGCCAGGCTCACAGGCAGGCGTGACGCTGGGCGAGTTCCTCGACGACCCGCGCCACCGCCTATCGCAAGAACTGCTCCAGCCGCGAAAGCCCCTTTTCGATCTGTTCCATGCTCAGGGCGAAGGAGAACCGCACGTGCTCGTCCAGGCCAAAGGCCACGCCGGGCACGACCGCCACGCGAGCCTCCTCCAGCAGCCGTTCCGCAAACCCGATCGACCCGCTGACGCCCAGTCGCTTGTACGTGCCCGAGACGTTCGGGAAACAATAGAACGCCCCCGTCGGCTTGGGACAGCGCACGCCGGGGATGGCCGTCATGCGGCGGTACATGTAGTGCGCCCGGCGTTCGAACTCCACGCGCATGTGCTCGACCGCGGATTGATCCTGTGTCAGCGCCGCGGCCAGGGCAACGTGGTTGAAGGTGGCGGCGCCGCTGGTGGTCTGCGATTGCAGCTTGATCATGGCGTCGATCAGCGGCTTGGGCCCGGCCGCGTAACCCACGCGCCAGCCGGTCATGGCATAGGCCTTCGAGGCCGCGTTGAGCGTCAGCGTCTGACGGAAGGCC
Organism: Planctomycetota bacterium; assembly: GCA_016208685.1. Classification (GTDB taxonomy): domain Bacteria; phylum Planctomycetota; class Phycisphaerae; order UBA1845; family UBA1845; genus JACQXM01. The sequence goes on from JACQXM010000063.1 coordinate 759, forward strand.
TTGTCGCTCGCGGCGGCGAAGCTCAGCGTCTGCTGGCCGTCGAAGAGCAGGCGGTCGTAAATCTCGTCGGAAAGCACCCAGATGTCGCGATCCTCAAGGACCGTCGCCAGGGCACGAACTTCGTCCGGGTGATAGGTCACGCTGCTGGGGTTGGAGGGTGAGTTGAAGAAGAACAATCTCGTCCGGTCGGTCAGTGCGGAGCGGAGGACCTCGGGGGTGAGTTTGTAATCGCGTTCCTCCGGTCCCGCGACGTACACCGGCTTCCCGCCCGCCAGCGCAGTGATCTCGGGGTAGCTCACCCAGTAGGGGACGGGGATGACGACCTCGTCGCCGGGCTCGACGACCGCCTGCACCACGAGGTATACGCCCATCTTCCCGCCCGCGGTGACGATGGTCTGGTCCGGGGCATAGGTGAGGCCGTTCTCGCGTTTGAACTTCTCGCAGATGGCGCTTTTGGCTATGGGAATGCCGGAGGCCGGCTTGGCATACTTGGTCATGCCGGATTCGATGGCGTTGATGGCGGCGCGTTTGATGTTCTGCGGCGTGTCGAAGTCCGGTTCCCCGGCTCCGAACCCCACGACGTCGATGCCCGCGGCCTGCATCCGCGCCGCCTTGGCGGATACGGCCAGCGTCGCCGACTCCGCGAGCTGTTCCACCCGTTGCGACAGTTTCATCGGACTCGTCCCTCGGTTTCCCACGGCGCCCCGCGGTCGGCGGGGTGCGAACGCATATTCGCGGCCCGGCGCCCGGCACGCAAGCTTGCCCTGCTGGGAGGCAACCGGTCTGATATCGTCATGCTCGATACCCCGCAACGGCCCTCCGCTGCGGCGTCCGGCCCGCGACTGGGCCAGGCGCTGCTGGTGGCCCTCCTCGCGCTGGCAGTGCGCGCAACCTGCATCTACGAAACCCGGCAGCTTCCCACGGTGCGTCATCCGGTCGGCGATGCCGCTGCCTACGTCGACTGGGCCCGACGAATCAGCGCCGGCGACTGGCTCGGTCGCGAGTCCTTCTACCAGGCGCCGCTCTACCCTTACATATTGGCGGTCGTGTTTCGCCTCCTCGGCGATGACCTCATCGTCGTCCGACTCGTGCAGGCGGCGTGGGGCGCGGCGGCGGCGGGATGCCTTTTCTGGGCGACGTGGCGAATGTCCGGGCGCTCCGCGGCGTGGATCGCCGGCCTTCTGCTCAGCCTCTACGCCCCGGCCGTGTACTTCGACATCATCATCCAGAAGGCGTCGCTGGACGGACTGCTGGTTGCCGCGCTGCTGGTCGTCCTGAGCCGCATGCATCGCGTGACCTCGAGATGGACCGCCGGCATTCTCGGCGCCGTGGGCGCGCTGCTGGCGCTGACGCGCGAAAACGCGTTCGTATGGCTGCCGTTGCTCGCCGCCTGGGTGTGGGCGCGAGCGCGGCCGGCCGCAACCTCGCGTCCGGCGGCAGCCTCGCTCCTGGCGTTCCTGGCCGGCGTGTCCGTCGTGCTGGCGCCGGTCGGGGCACGCAACTGGTACGTCGGCGGCGAGTGGTCGTTCTCGACCTTCCAGGCGGGCCCGAACTTCTACATCGGCAACGGCGCCGACGCCGACGGGCGCTATCGACCGCTGCTTCGAGGACGCGAGATTCCTGCCTTCGAGCGGCTCGACGCGACCCGCCTCGCGGAGGCCGCCCTCGGTCGAACGCTGTCGCCGCGCGAGGTGTCGAGGTACTGGCTGAGCCGGGCGTTCCACGACATCTCGGCCGATCCCGTCCGCTGGCTGCGGCTGTTGGGCTACAAGCTGCTCCTGGTCGTCAACCGTTACGAGATCGCCGACGCCGAAAGCCTGTTCGTGTACGCGGAGTCGTCGTGGCTGCTTGGCGCGCTCTCCGTGATGCTGCACTTCGGCACGCTTCTGCCCCTCGCGGTGCTCGGCTACGGCGTGGCCATTCGCGCCTCGCGGGCCTATTGGATCCACGGCGCGCTCGCGGGGGCGATGTGCCTGGCGGTCGCCGCGTTCTACGTACTGGCGCGGTACAAGTACCCGCTGGTGCCGCTGCTGGTTCCCTTTGCGGCTGCGGGCTGCGTGGAGCTGTGGCGTGCCCTGCGGGACGGCGCGCTGCGCTTACTCTCCTGGCCACTTCCGGCGGCGGCGGTCGTCGCCGTTGTGGCAAATGTGTCCGTGCAGGACGAGTCGCGGCTGGATGCCCTGGCGGTGATGAACACCGGCGTTGCCGCGGCCCAGACCGGGGACCTGGCGACCGCGGAGGCGTACTTCGAGCGTGCCGTCCGCGGACATCCCGCGTCCGCCGAGGCCAACAACAACCTCGCGCAGGTACTCGCGCTGCAAGGTCGGTTCGCCGAGGCGATCCCCCGGTATGACGCGGCACTTGCGGTCGATGCCGCACTACCTGGGGCGGAGTTCAACCTGGCGGTGGCGTTGGAGGCGGTCGGCCGCATTCCGGAGGCGCTCCAGCACTACCGCAGGGCACTGCATCAGGACCCTGTGGATGAGGATGCCCGGGCAGCGATCGCCCGGATTACGACCGTCCCGCGGTGAGAAGCCGCCGACTGCACTCTCCCGGTGGGCCAGCGGTGGAGCAGGGCCGCCGGTGCGATGGGCCCTACTTGCGGCTCGGCGCCGGCTCCAGGTATGCTGTGTTCTGGATTCGCGCGTCGAATCCCACCCGTAGCCGGGATGCGTCCTCGCGGTTGGTCTGGGCAACGATGCCGGGCAAGCACCGCCGCCACCCGGAGCACCGGTTGCCGCACCGCGTTCAGTGCGAATCGATGTGCCGTGATCCCGGAACGGCGCCTACAATAACGTGCTGGACAGTGGCCATGGCTACAGAAGCGGAACTCTTGCAGCGGGCCGTGGTGGGCGACCGCGAGGCTATCACGGAGCTGCTTCAAGCTGCCGGCCCCGGCGTGCGGCAGGATCTGCACGGCGCTGTTCCCAAGCGCTGGCAATCCCTGCTCTCCGTCGATGACGTTCTGCAACAAACCTATACGGATGCGTTCCTCGGCATCAGCCGGTTCGCCAACCGGGGAGAAGGCTCCTTCGGTCGCTGGCTGAATATGCTCGCGCGGCGCAACCTGATCGATGCCATCCGCATGCTGGAAGCGGAGAAGCGCGGCGGCGAGGCCCAAAAGCGGGCGGCGGTCCGGCTGGACGATTCGCAGATGGCCCTTTACGACTGGCTTATCGGTACCTCGGGAACCCCCAGTCGGTTTGCCGCGCGCGAGGAGGCCGTCGCCGCGATCGGCCGCGCCGTCGAGTCGTTACCTCCTTTGTACCAACAGGTTGTGTCGCTATACGACTTGGAAGGCCGGCCCATCGCCGAGGTCGCGGCGGCCTTGAATCGCAGCCCCGGCGCCGTTTACATGCTGCGCGCCCGAGCCCACGATCAACTCCGTGAACTTATGGGCTCTGCCACCGGATATCTAAGCGATACCGCGTGAGTTGGGTGCGCGTTTTCCGCTGTTACTTATGGAATCCCGCTATTGCGGGGTTTGACTTGGCCCCTGCGTCATGCTGGATCGGTCGTACTGGTCGTTCGGCATGCCGCGGAGCGCCTTTTTGTTCGTTCAGGGCAGCCACGGCAACATGCCGATTGGCGGACGCGGGACGGCCGGCGGTGGTATTCGCGGCGCGCTCAGTATTCTGACTCCTCGCGTTGAGGCGATAGGCGCATGGCGCATCGAGGCCGGCAAGACGAAGAGACAGGCTCCGAACGGCAGCTTATCGATGCCGCGCAACTGGTCGCCTTCGGCGCGGGGAGCAGCGCCGCGGGATTCCAGCCCGACCCGCTCAGCAAGTCCTATTTCCAGCCGGCGCCGGATTCCGTGCCCGGCTACTCCATCGTTCGCGAGATCCACCGTGGAGCCCAAGGTGTCGTCTATCAGGCTCTTCAGAACGGAACCAAGCGCCGCGTAGCCATTAAGATCATGCGTGACGACCCCTTCGCCGGGCCGCGCGGGCGCCTGCGCTTCGAACGCGAGATTCAGATCCTCTCGCAGCTCGACCACCCCAACATCGTCACTGTCCACGACAGCGGTTCGTCCCAGGGGCGCTTCTACTACGTCATGGACTACATCTCCGGCCAGCCGCTGGACGTGTACCTGGCGAGCAGCGGACCTTCCGTGTCCGAAGTGCTGCGGCTCTTTGAGAAGATCTGCTCCGCGGTCCACGCGGCGCACCTGCGCGGTGTCATCCACCGCGACCTCAAGCCCGGCAACATCCGCATCAGCGCCGCGGGCGAGCCCTACATCCTCGATTTCGGTCTCGCCAAGGTCACCACCGGCTCGCCCGGCGAGGTGGCGCCGTCGCAGGCGATGACCATGACCGGCCAGTTCGTCGGTTCGCTTCCCTGGAGCAGCCCGGAACAGGCCCGGGGCGAGTCCGCGGGAATCGACATCCGCACCGACGTCTATTCCCTGGGCGTCATTCTCTATCAGGCGCTGACCGGCCGATTCCCCTATGAGGTGGTAGGCAGCTTCCGGGATGTGCTCGACAACATCCTCAACGCCGAACCCGTCGCCCCCCGGAAGCTCCGGCGGCAGATCGACGACGAAGTGCAGACTATGGTCCTCCGCTGCCTCTGCAAGGACGCGGATCGACGCTATCAGACGGCGGGCGAACTGGGCCGCGACCTCGCGCGGTATCTCGCCGGCGAGCCGATCGAGGCCAAGCGCGACAGCCGCTGGTACATCCTGCGGAAGACGCTCCGACCCTACCGCGCGGCGCTGGCGGTGGCGGCGGTGTTCGCAATGACGGTGATGTCGTTCAGCGCCGTCACCTGGTTCTGGTACCAGCGCGCCCGCACCGCAGAGTCACGACAGCGCTTCGTCCAGGATTCCTCCGACGAGACACTGGTCTACGTCGGCGAGTTGCTGCGTGCCGGTTCCTCGGGCGGTCCGCGCGAAGACCCCGCCGCCGCCCGCGCCCGGGGCGATGCCCTGGCGGAGTCCGTCGCCTGGCCGCGGAAACGCGAACACGCCGAGCGTGTCGAGCTTCTTCGCCACCGCCTGGACGAATCGTTGCGGCGGGTGGCCACCGAACGCGGCGGCGACCCCATCGCCGAGGCCGGCCTGCGGCACACCTACGCCGGAATCTTCCAGAGCCTGGGGCTGTTCACCGAGGCTCAGGAACAATACGAGCTCGCGCTGGCGCTGCGACGACGTGAATTGGGCGAGAACCATCCCGACGTGGCGGCCACCCTGCACAATCTGGCCGTCGCCCTCCACGCCAAGGATGAACGGGCGGCGGCCATCTCCATCTTCCGGCAGGCGCTGGCCATCCGCCGCGGCGCCCTCGGCGACCAGCACCGCGACGTCGCCGCCACGCTCAACGACCTCGGCCTGTGTCTGAAGAACGACGGCAAGAGCGCCGAAGCCAATCCCCTGCTGCGCGAGGCGGTGGGCATCCGCCGCCAGGTGCTGGGCGACCGTGATCCGGACCTGGCCACCAGTCTGTACAACCTGGGTGCCACGGAATGGCACCTTGGCGACTACACGGCGGCGGAGGCGCACTACCTCGAGGCCCTCGCCATCCGCCGCGCCGTGTACGGCGAGGAACACAAAGAGGTGGCCGCGGTCCTCAATCACCTGGGGGCCGTCGCCTGCGTTCAGGGCGATTACCAGCGGGCCGAGGAGCTCTACCGCGCCGCGCTGGACATGCGGCGCCGGATTATGGGCGACGAGCACCCCGACGTCGCCGGCACCCTTAACAACCTTGGCTCCTGCCTGCGCGAGAAAGGGGACTTCGCCGAGGCGCTGCCCCTTTTTGAGGAGGCCCTTGCCCGCGTCGAACAGCAGACCGACCTGAGCTTCGAGCAGCACCAGTACCGCGCCCGCATGATGACCAACGTCGCCAGTTGCCTGCTTCCCCTGGGCCGGCTGGAGGAAGCCGAGCGCCTGCTCATCGAGTCGCTGTCGCTGAAGTGGCAGAACCTGGACCAGGACAACACTTCGCTGGCCACCACGCGCCACTACCTGGCGGAACTGCAATTTCGCCGCGGAGACCTCGCCGGCGCCGAATCCCTGTGTAACGAGGCGCTGGAACAGCGCCGGCATGAGCTGGGTGCCGAACACCCGCGGGTCGCCGCCTCGTTGCACCTGCTGGGGCGGATCCGGCTGGAACGCGGCGACGCCGTCGGCGCCGCCGGGCCGCTCGCAGACGCCGTGCGCATGCGCCGGCGGACGTTCGCCGAGGGAAACTGGCTCACGGCGACGGCGGAGCGGGATCTGGGCCGGTGTCTGACGGCCCTGGCGCGCTTCGACGAAAGCGAGGCCCTGCTCCTCCGCAGCCACGAATCGCTCCACGCGGCGCGCGGCGACGGCGATCCCGAGGACGAACTGTCGGTTCGCGCCCTGGTAGCGCTCTACACCGCCTGGAACAGGCCGGAACAGGCGGCGGCGTTCGAGTCCGTCCTCACCTCTCACCGCGGCAGCCGGTAACCCTTCGCCCCCCCGGGCAGCCGGCTCGACCAGCCGCAACCCCCATGATAAACTCCCGCCCACCCTGGCGACGAAGTCGGATGCCCGGATGGGGAATGGAATTCGTGGGAGTGTTCTGGTCGTAGTGGAGGTGAACAATGGACCGGCAGACTCTGGTAGCGTTGTGGTTGGAGGCGGAAAAGTCAGGGCTCTGGCATGTTGCCTGGAGCAAGGCCGCAGCCGGGCTCACGGCGGCGCAGGCCGCGTGGAAACCGCAGCCCGGCAGACATTCCATCTGGCAGATCGTCAACCACATGATCTACTGGCGCGAACACGAACTGCGAACCTTGGCCGGCAAGAAACCCGACGACGCTGAGACCTCGCGCCGCAATTTCGAGGAGCCGCGCGAGACGAACGAATCCGTCTGGACGGCTACCGTCGCCCGCTTCGGCGAGTCGCACGCGCAGGTCGCCGCCGCCTTGGGCGACGAGCGGAACTCGCTGGACCGCCTGCGGAACCTGCTTGCTCACGACAGCTATCACGTCGGCCAGGTGATGTACGTGCGCTCGCTTCAGGGACTGCCGCCCGTGGATTAGCCACGCGGCGTTGTCGGTGGGCTGTGGGAGCGCCACACGGGTTACCGGACCCCTGGGGGGGGTGTATCTCTCATCGCGCCGCCGGCATCAAACTGCCTGACGGCGAACCCTGGCGGGGGCTGCCCACGTACCTCGGCAGGTACGGCGCGGAGGAGCGCTGATGCCGGGCGCTCCGCCCGCGGTTCGCCGGCGAAGAGGAGTGTACCTTGGAGACAGCTCGACGACGGTGGTTAGTGCGGGCGCTGGGGCTGGGGCTCGCCCTGCTAAGCGGTTGCAGCCCCGGCGCGGCTCAGGGAGGCGGGGGTCGGGGCGCGGACCCGGCGGCGGTAGCGCCTACGGCCGGTGCCGGACATTCGAAAGGAACAGGCATGGGTGCGCGCTATTCAAAATCCGGGTTCGACGTCACGCCGCTTCCGCGCGAGAAGGTTGCGGAACTGGCGGCCAGGCTCGATCCCGAGGCGTACCGCGTCACGCAGCGCGCGGACACCGAGCGACCCTTCTGCGGGCGCTTTGAAGACAACAAGAAGGACGGCGTTTACTCCTGCGTGGTGTGCGGGCTGCCGCTGTTTTCCAGCGACCACAAGTTCGACTCCGGAACCGGCTGGCCGAGCTTCTACCGCGAGTTCGACCCACAGCACGTGGCGCGGCGCCCGGACAAAGGCCATGGCATGGTCCGTACCGAGATCGCCTGCGCTCGGTGCGGCGCCCACCTGGGGCATGTCTTCGACGACGGACCCCCTCCCTCGGGAACGCGGCATTGTCTGAATTCCGCCGCCATGCGCTTCCAGGAGAAGGGCACGGAACCGCCTTCGGAAAGCCGGCCCGCCGCCACGGAGACCGCGTATTTTGCCGGCGGTTGTTTCTGGGGCCTCGAACACTACTTTCAACTGGGCCCGGGCGTTCTCGACGCGGTCAGTGGCTACATGCAGGGCGCGGTGGACAATCCCACTTACAAGCAGGTGTGCGGCGACGCCACGGGGCACGCCGAAACCGTCAAGGTGGTGTTCGATCCGGCGCGGATCAGCTACCGCCGGCTGCTGGAGGCGTTCTTCCGCATGCACGACCCCACGCAGGTGAACCGCCAGGGTCCGGACGTTGGTGCGCAATACCGATCGGGTATCTGGTACGCCAGCGAGGAACAGCGCCGAACGGCGGAGACTTTCATCAAGGAGCTATCCGCCGGCCCCTACGCCGGGAAACGGATCGCCACGCAGCTCGAGCCCGCCAAAACGTTCTGGCCCGCGGAGGAATACCACCAGGACTACCTCGAAAAGACCGGCGGAGTGTGCCACGTGGCCAACCCCTGGTAGCGGCGCGGCGCGGCCGGGCCGCTGCGGATGCCGGCGGCCGCCACACCGCTGTGGGAGGCAGTGCCGGAGCGGGCCGGTGCGTGAACCGAAGCCGTGACGGCGGGCATCTTCCCGCCGCGCCAACTACGCGTAGCAGAGCGTCGGCAGGTCGCGCAGAAGCGCCTCGGCGGTTTCCGGGCTGCTCGGCGCGCCGAACAGGTAGCCCTGCCCCAGGCGTACGTTAAGCGATTTAATGAGTTGTAGCTGTTCCGACGTTTCAATGCCCTCGATAACGACCGCCAGTTCCAGGGCCGAGGCGATGTTCACGATGGCCTGGAGCACGGCGGACTGCTGCGGCCGGGAGCAGACCTCCTTGACGAAGCTGCGGTCGATTTTGATCCCACTCAAGGGGAGCGTGTACAGGCAGCTCAACGAGGAGTACCCGGTGCCGAAATCATCGAGGTGCAGCCAGACGCCCAGCTTGCGCAGCCGTTCCAGCAGGTCTCCGGCGTGCTCCCGCTCGCCCAGCAGGCCGTTCTCCGTAATCTCCAGGATGAGGGAGCGCGGATCGATGCCTTCCTCGCGGATGATGTCCGCGATCCGCCCCACGATCTCCGGGTCCAGCACCAGGCGGCGAGAGAAGTTGACGCTCATCATCAGGTTGCCCGCGGCCGGGAACCTCTCGCGCCAGGTGCGAAGCTGGCGGCAGGCGCGGTGCAGCAAGTTGACGGTCAGGGGTTGGATCAGCCCCGTTTCCTCGGCGATCGCGATCAGCGTGCTGGCGGCGACCGCGCCCCGTTCGGGCAGGGTCCAGCGCGCCAGCGCCTCAAAGCCGGTCAACGCCCCGGTGTCCAGGCGCATGATGGGCTGGTAGTGCAGGAACAGCTCGTCGTCGCGTACGGCTTTCCGCAGCGCGGTTTCCAGGAAGAGGCGCTCCGAGACCTCGGCGTGCATGGTGCGGTCGAACATGACGTACCGCGCCCGTCCCGCGGCCTTGGCGCGGTACATCGCCGTGTCCGCGTCGCGCAGCATGTCGCCGCTGCGCTCGTACTCGCGGTCGCTGGTGGCAATTCCGATGCTGACGGTAATCACCAGCTTCTGGTTCTCCAGCAGGTAGGGCTCGGAGAGACTGTCGAGCAGCCGCTGCGCCGCGCGCGCCGCGTCGCGCTCCTCGCGCAGGTCCTCCAACAGCACGATGAACTCGTCGCCGCCGAGGCGCGAAGGTATGCCGCTGTGGGCGGCGACGTCGGCGGTGCGCAGGCTGTTGCGCAGCCGGCCGGCGATTTCAATGAGCAGCACGTCACCGAGCTCGTGCCCCAGGCTGTCATTGACCAGCTTGAAGCGGTCGAAATCCAGGAACAGCACCGCGAACCGCGTGGCGGGATTGCGGCGGCGGCGCTGGATGCAGGCGTCCAGGCGAGTGAGCACCATGGTGCGGTTGGGGAGCCCCGTGAGTTTGTCGTGCAGCAGAGCGTGCTCGATCTCGGCGGTGCGCTCCTGCACCAGACGTTCGAGTTCCTCCATCTTGAGGGCCGCCGCCTGGTGGGCCAACCGCTTCTCCGACAGGGCGGATGCGAGCTGCTGAACTTCCACGGGATCGAAGGGTTTCTTGAGAATCAAGAGCTGATGGGCATGGCCCAGCTCCTGCGCCAGTTTCTCCAGCGGGTCGTCGGAATAGGCGGTGCAGACGACCACCTGCACGTCCGGGTCCACCTCCCACAACCGCTTGATGGTGGTAGTGCCGTCCCATCCAGGCGGCATGCGCATGTCCACGAAAGTCACCATGTACGGTTCGCCGCCGGCGCGGGCCTGGGCCGCCTTCTGCACCCCCTCCTCGCCCTGGTAGGCGAAATCAAGCTCGAACAACGCGGAAGTCGGCGGACCGGGCGATTCCGCGGGCTCGGCGAACAGGGCCGCCTTCGCCGCGGCAAACGCCGTGGACGGGGCGGAGCACTCGAAAATCTTACGGAAGCTGTCGTGCACCGATTCCGTGTCATCGATGACCAGGACGCGACGCCGCAGCGCTTGGCCGGGTGCTTTCAAACCGGTACCTCCCTGGTTGTGAGCGGCACCAGCAACTCAAATGCCGCTCCTCGCCCCGGACCTCCGCTCGCCGCGCGCACGCAGCCGCCGGCCTCGCGGGCCAGGTTGGCGGCACTGTGCAATCCCACGCCCTGCCCACCCGGTCGCGTGGTGAACCCCAGGGAGAAGATGCGCTCCAGGTTCTCGGGCGGGATGCCGACGCCGTTGTCCTCGATGCCGAACACCAGGCCCCCCCCGTCCGACTCGGACTGCCGCCGCAGGGTGACGGTGATGCGCCGGTCGTCGTGCCCCTGTGCCTTGACGGCCTGGATGGCGTTGGTCAGCAGGTTGACCAGGACCTGAAGCACCCGGTGCCGATCCAGGGGGACCGGCTCCACGGCTTCCAGGGCGCGGGTAACGTGAACGTCATGCCGCGCGATGGATTCGGCGCAAAGCTCGATCGCCTGTTCCACGACGGCCGCGGGCTCGACGACCTCGACCAGCGGCCCGAGTCGGGCGTTCTGCTGCTGCATGTCCACGATGTGGCGAATGTGCTCAATGGCCTGGGCCAGCGATTGCACTTCGTTCAGCATGTTCTTCTGTTCTGCCGCGAGCTGCTGCGCGAGGGCGCCGAGGAAGGCCGGAAGCTGTCGTCCGCGCTCGTTGCTGGTCAGAAACTCCGCGAGGTTGCCCTCGTGCTCGGACAGCATCTTGACCGTCACCCCCAGCATGCCCGCCTCGGACTTCTGCAACTGGTCCTTGATGAGCGCCGCCGAAACGTTCACACCGCTCAGAACATTGCCCACGTTGTGCAGGATGTTGGTGGCCACCTGCGCCATGCCGGCGTTGTGGGCGACGGAGAGCAACTGCCGGCGCGATTCGGCGAGGCGATCCACCATGCGGTCGAGCTCCCGCGCCAGCACTGCGATCTCATCGCCGCCCGCCATATTCAGCCGGACGTGAAGGTCGTCCTGGGATCCCACGCGCACGGCGTGCGAGGTCACGCGGGTGAGTGGTCCGACGATCATCATGGAAAGCACCACCCACATCACCAGCATCATGACGGCGCCGCCACCGATGCTGGTGACCGCGGCGAACGCGGCCGCGGTCCGCCCCTTCTGCGAGATGGTCCGCGGCAGGTCGGCGCGAAGCAGCAGGGCGGGTCGTTCGAGAATGTCGCGCACCAGGGTATAGCCCACCAGAGTTTCCGGTTGTTCGGCGTTGATCCACGGTTCGTCGCCGCTCAGGTGACTGAGGGCCGCCCGGTCCTCGACCGGCAGGTCCTGGAGCGGCGTCAGTTGCAGCGGAACTCGGGTGCGATCCGCCACCTGTTGCACCAGATCACTGGTGATGAATCGTCCCATGATGACCGCGCCGCGCACCTCGCCGGTGCGATCGCTGGTGGTGATGGGCGCCGAGCCGACCAGGGCTGGTCCCAGGGGAGTCATCCAGGCGCCGAACGTCTTCTCATCAGCACTGGCGTGGGCCACGAGCCGATGACGGGGGTCGGTCACCTCCGTGAAGAGCGAGCCGGGGTCGACCGGCTCCTGCCCCTGGTTGGTCCGCACCTCGCCCCACACCAGCGTTCCGTCCTTGCGAACAAACGCAAAGATGTTGAGCTTGAGGTTCTGGAAGGTTTCCGGGATCAGGTTCTCCGACTGGTACTCTTCGTTACCATTCTCGATGAAGTCGTAGGTGTCGTCCCACGCTGCGTAATCGTTGGCGCTGTTGGAGAGAAACTCCGCGTCGTGCTCGATGGCTTGCTGGCAGCGCGCCAGGTCATCGAGCGCTTCGGCTTGCTCCACCTTCGCGAACCCCGGCAACACAATCAGGCGCTGCACCAGGTAGGCCGTGCCGGCGAACGTGGCCGACACGCCAAGGACGAACAGGACGACCTTCGATCGCAAGGACATGGACTCTCCATCCGGTCTTGCAGCGGCTCAACGTGAGGAGGCCGCGCCCATGGCCGCCCGGCAGTGCGTCGCGCCCTCACCGCGGCACGTGGTCGCCCCGGGCCGCTTACGCGCCAGGGGCCACGGACGGTTCATCGGATGAACCGAAACGCGCCCACCGTATGGATCGAGGGCGACCGATAATGGGCAGATCGTTTGAAAAGTAAACCATCTCGTTCGGCGCGACCGCCTCACCTGAGGGTATTCCCTTATCACCCGGGCATGAGCAGGGCGGCTTGCGTGGCTGCTTGTTCATCCGCCGGGCTGCGGGGGCCGATACGGACATGACCCGTGCCCGCGCGCCGGCTTGAGGCGCGACGCTTCGGCACGGTCTGCTGGTTCAGCGGGCGCACCGCCGCGCACGGTCATGTAGACATGAAACGTCAGAACCAGCCATGTTCAGCGGCGTCGTTCGGAGCGGCGCTCCTTCTGCTTTCACCCACCGTGTTCGTTGTGGCCCAGCCGGCCGGCGATAGCCGGCAGGCGGCTCCTGGCGAGGAGGTCGGGGGGACGGGGCCCACCGACGAGCCGGAAGCGAACGCCCCGGAGGTCGCCGCTCCCGACGCGAGTGGCTCGGATGCCGCGGCCACGGACACCGCGCCGGCCGACTCGAACGACCCCGCCTGGTGGCAGCGCGAACGCGTCACCGGCGACTGGACCGGCGCGCGTAGCTGGCTTGAAGAACGCGGCATCACCTTCGACATGACCTTCACTACCTACTACCAGCACGTTGCGCACGGAGGGTTGAAGACGCGAAACGCGCACACCATCATCGGCGTCAATGACTTCGAACTTACCCTGGACCTGGACGCCATGAAACTCGTGCCTGGCGGGTCGATCTACGTCTGGGGGTCCAATGCCTGGGGCGAGAGCCCCTCAACGCGCGGATGGACCGGGGATCTGTTCTGGGTAAACGGCGCCGAGGTAGGCGACCGGCCCATCGACGCCCACGAGGTTGTCTATGAGCAGTCCCTCGCCGAGGGAAAGTGGATCTTCCGAGTCGGGAAGGTCTGCCTGTCCTGCTACTTCGACACTAACGAATACGCCTACGACACTACGCAGACGTTCCTGAACTACGGTTTGAACAACGCGCCGAACATCCCCTTTCCCGCTTCGGCCTTCACCGCGATCGGCGCCCAGGTGATCTACACCCCGTGCGACTGGTTCTACGCTCAGGCGGGAGTCGCCGACGCGGACGCCGAGTTCAACGAAACCGGCTTCCGCACCGCCTTCCACGGCCCGGCGCATACCTTCAGCATTTACGAGGTGGGTCTGACCCCTACGTTCCACACCTCGCGCGGCGAACTGCCGGGCCATTATCGATGGGGATTCTGGTACGACCCGCAACCCAAGGAGCGATTCTACAACGATCTCGGCGGCCTGCGCCGCACCGCACCGCAGAAGAAAGGCGACTACGGCTACTACGTCAATTTCGACCAGGCGGTGCTGCGCGAGAACCCCGCGGACGCCACCGATGAGCAGGGGCTGGGCGTTTTCCTCCGCTACAGCTATGCCGGCGGCGACGTGAATCTCGTCGAACACTTCTGGAGCGCGGGGTTCCAGTACCAGGGGCTGATCCCGACGCGCGATGAGGACGTATGGGGCGTGGGTGCGGCACAGGGGATTCTCAGCGGGGACGCGCGCTACACCGGCGCTTCGCCGCATCGCGAGACGGTGCTGGAGACCTATTACCGCGTGCAGGTTTTCCCCTGGCTGACGGTTTCACCGGATTTCCAGTGGATTCTGCGGCCGGGCGGCTTTGACGGGCCGGATGTGTTGGTGGCGGGCCTGCGGGTGCGGATGACGCTGTAGACGAAAGGGGGCTGTGATGAAACGGACGGTGGTTACTCGGTTGCTGCTGGCGCTCGGCGCCGGAGGCGCTTTGATTGCGGGGACGTGCACCGTGGACCTGCGCGACGCGGTGGTGACGGGGGCGATGGACTATGTGTCCGGAACCACGACAGAGATTCTCAGTTCGCTGATTACCGCCCCGGGCGAGGACGAGCCGTAGCGGCCGCACGCGGCCAATGCCGGGGCGCGCGATACCCTCTCTGGCCGCGCGCTGACGACGCTGATTCCGCGCCCGTCGCGTGTCCGACACCTCCAGGGTCACGACCCCGTTGGGCCCCTCGCGCGTCCTCGTTGGCACCCGGAAGGTGCCATGGGCGATGCCCGACTCGAACGGGCGACCTCCTCCTTGTAAGGGAGGCGCTCTAACCAACTGAGCTAATCGCCCCTGTGGGGGTTGCGCGGCGTTCCGCGTCGCGCCCAAGGGCCCCGTGCCGCATGTCACACTTGTGACACGCGCGGCTCCGGGGGCTCGTACCCGGCTTCGCGTCGGTACCTCCGCCAGAGCGTGTCGGGAGGTCGGGCGCACCGCGTGGCACAGACATCTTGCCCGCAGAAACAAGGGCTGGAAGCCCATGCCACGGTTCGGCGGCGGCGCGGTCAGCGATTCGCCAGGCCCGTGACCACCGCCTTGACCTCCAGGTAATTGGCCAAGGCGTACTCGCCCATCTCCCGCCCGATGCCGCTCATCTTGTACCCGCCGAAGGGGATGGAGCAGTCGAACACGTTGTAGCAGTTGATCCATACCGAGCCCGCCTTGAGCCCGGCCGCCAGGCGGTTGGCCTTGGTAATGTCCTTGGTCCACACCGCGGCCGCCAACCCGTAGGTGGTGTTGTTCGCCCGCTGCAAGACCTCCTCGGCGTCGGCGAAACGCATCGCGCTGAGCACCGGGCCGAAGATCTCCTCCCGTGCGATGGTCATGTCATCGCGGACGTTGTCGAACACCGTAGGCTGCACGAAGTATCCAGAGCGATCGACCTTGTCTCCACCGATCACGCAGCGGGCGCCATCGCGCTTGCCGGCGTCGATGTAGCGCAGCACGGTGTTGAACTGGTCCTTGGACACCTGCGGCCCCTGCGTGGTGGCGTTGTCGAAGGGGTCGCCGATCACCTGCTTTTTCGCCCGGCCGGCGATGATCTCCATCACCTGGTCGTACACCGGCGCCTCCACGAACAGGCGCGACCCGGCGCAGCAGCATTGCCCCATGTTGTAAAAGAGCGCCTGGTAGGCGTTCTTCGCCGCGAATTCCACGTCGGCGTCTGCAAAGATGATGTTCGGGCTTTTGCCGCCCAGCTCCAGGGTTACGCGCTTCAGATTGGACTCGGCCGCGGCACGCATAATGAGCTTGCCCACTTCGGTGCTGCCGGTGAACGCCACTTTGTCGATGTCCAGGTGCGCGGCGATGGCCGCACCGGCCGTGGGGCCGAACCCGGGCACGACGTTGATGACGCCCTCAGGGAAACCCGCCTCCGTCGCCAGGGCCGCGATGCGCAGCGCGGTAAGCGGCGTTTGCTCCGCCGGCTTGAGCACCACGGTGCAGCCCACCGCCAGCGCCGGGGCCCACTTCCACGCCTGCATGAGCGCCGGGAAGTTCCAGGGGATGACCTGCCCCACCACGCCCACCGGCTCATGCCGCGTGTACGCGGTGAACGGCCCCGCAACGGGCAGGACCTTGCCGTGAACCTTGTCCGCCCAGCCGGCGAAGTAGCGATAAACGGCGGCCGTGGCGGGAATGTCGCCGTACAGCGAGTCGCGGATGGGCTTGCCGTTGTCCAACGTCTCTAAGGCTGCGAGCTCCTTGGCGTTGGCCTCGATCAGCTCGGCGAGCTTGTACAGCAGTTTGCCGCGATCGGCGGGGCTCATCCGCGCCCAGGCTTTGGATTCGAGGGCCTTACGCGCCGCCTTCACCGCCAGATCGACGTCCGCCTTGTCGGCTTCGGCCACGCGGCAAATGGTGTCCCCGGTGGTGGGGTTTACGGTCTCAAAGGTCTTTCCCGAAGCGCTGTTGACCCACTTGCCGTCGATCAGCAGCTTCTGATCCGCGACGCGCGGCGGGGCGATGGTTTCCAGGACCGGCATGGCTCTTCCTCCTTACGAATATCAGGCTAATCCTGACGCATAGCATAGCCAGGCGCCGCGGGCTCGGCAAACGGCGGGTTGGCGCGACAGGCGGCACGGCGCGGTGAACACGGTACAATCCCGCGTGTGCCGAGCCTGCCCTTCCATCCTCCGGCCTCCCGCGATGTTCCCTGCGGCCTGTACGTGCACGTGCCCTTCTGCGAGACCAAGTGCGGCTATTGCGATTTCTACTCCGTGCCGCTCAAGGATCGTGCGACCGGCCCGCTGGTGTCGCGGATCATCCGCGAGCTGCGCATGCGCACCAGCGGGTGCCCATTGCCCATCCGCACGGTGTTCTTCGGAGGCGGCACGCCGACGCTGCTGCCGCCGGAGGAGCTGCGTGAACTTCTCGCTTGCGTAGCGGGTTGCGTGCCGTCCGCGGCCCTGGAGGAGTTCACCGTGGAGGCGAATCCTGCCACCGTGGACGATACGAAGGTGCGACTGCTGGCGGAACACGGCGTGACGCGGGTGTCGATGGGGGCGCAGTCGTTCTTCCCTGGTGAACTGGAGGTGCTGGAGCGGTTGCATCGCCCGGACGACATTCCGCCGTCGGTCGCCGCCCTGCGCCGCGGCGGCATCGGGCAGATCAACCTCGATCTGATCTTCGGCATCCCGGGCCAGTCGCTGGAAACCTGGCGGGCATCGCTCCGACGTGCCGTCGAACTGGGTCCGGACCACATCGCCTGTTATGGGCTGACCTACGAACCCGGCACGCGCTTGACGGCACAACGACATGCCGGACGTGTGACACCCTGCGAGGAGGACCTGGAGGCGGAGATGTATCTGCTGGCGATCGACCTCCTGGCGGAGGCGGGCTATCGCCAGTATGAGACCAGCAACTTCGCGCGCCACGGCCGCGAGTGCCGTCACAACCTGATCTACTGGCGAAACCAGCCGTACCTGGGCGTCGGACCCTCCGCGGCCGGCTGCGTGGACACTGTTCGATACAAGAACGTCGCCGACATCGGCGCGTACATCCAGATGATGGACGCGCAAGGGCACGCCGAGGCCGAACGCGAGGAGCTGGACACCACGCGGCTGATGATGGAACTGGTGCTCATGCAGCTTCGCCTGGTCGACGGGCTGTCGATCGCCGACTTCCGTGAGAGAACCGGCGTGGATCCGCGCGCCGTGTTCGCCGCCGAGCTGTCGCGGTTCACTCCCGCGGGATGGATGCAGGAATCCGCCACCCACCTGGCCTTAACCCGCACCGGTCGGCTGGTTGCGGATCGCATCATCGCCGAGCTGGCCGCCGCCTGCGGTCCGACAGCGTTGCCGCTACCGATTCTTGCGACGATGCCGGCTGCACCGCCCGGCTGATCGCCGGGGCGCGGAGCCGCGGCTCGGGGCGCGAGTGCGTCGAGCAGGCGCCGTCGGCGCGGGAGGACCATCGGGCTTAAACGCGCGGGGCGCAAGCGGCGACGTTACGCGGCATCTGGGCGGAGCCTCTGACGTTCTCCAGGAACAACGCGGCCAGTTCCCGAGCCTTGGCGTCGTAGGCAGCCGGATCCGGCCACGTCGACCGGGGGGACAGGATTTCCACGGGCACATCCGGGCACGAGCGCGGGACTGCAACGCCGAAAACTGCGTCGGGCGCGTACACGACGTTGCCCAAGGCGCCGGTGAGCGCCGCCTTCACCAGCGCTCGGGTATGCCGCAAGTTCATTCGTTGCCCGACGCCCACTCCGCCGCCGCTCCACCCCGTGTTTACCAGCCAGCATTGTGCCTTGTGGCGAGCCAATCGCTCACCGAGCATGGTAGCGTAGGTTTCCGGCGGCAGGGGCAGGAACGGGGCGCCGAAGCAGGTGCTGAAGGTGGCTTTCGGTTCCGTGACGCCTGCCTCGGTGCCTGCCACCTTCGCGGTGTAGCCGGCAAGGAAGTGGTACATGGCCTGCTCCGGCGTCAGCCGGGCGATGGGCGGCAGGATGCCGAAGGCGTCGCAGGTGAGGAAGACGACATTCCGCGGGTGTCCGCCGACGCTGGGGATCACGGCGTTGTCGATGAACTCCAGGGGGTACGCGGCGCGTGTGTTCTCCGTGATCTTGTCCGACGCAAAATCGATCTCGCGGGTGTGCTCGTCCAGAACCACGTTCTCCAGCACCGTACCGAAGCGAATGGCGCCGTAAATCTGCGGCTCGTACTCGCGGGAGAGCTTGATACACTTGGCGTAGCAGCCGCCCTCGATGTTGAATACGCCGTGATCGCCCCAACCGTGCTCGTCGTCGCCGATGAGGCGCCGTTGCGGGTCGGCGGAAAGCGTGGTCTTGCCCGTGCCGCTGAGGCCGAAAAACAGCGCCACGTCGCCCTCCGCGCCGATGTTCGCCGAGCAGTGCATGCTCAGAACCCCCGCCTTGGGCAGCAGATAATTCATGATGGTGAAGATGCTCTTCTTGATTTCACCCGCATAGGCAGTGCCGCCGATGAGCACCAGCCGCCTGGTGAAGTGGATGATCACGAAGGTCTCGCTCCGCGTGCCGTCCTCCTTGGGGTCTGCTTTGCAACCTGGGGCGTTGAGGATGGTGAAGCGCGGCGTGTGATGGGCCGTGGTTCCGGCGGCGGGGCGGATGAAGAGCTGGGTGGCGAACAGGTTGTGCCATGCGGTTTCGGTGACCACGCGGATGGGGAGCTGCGTCGCGGGGTCGGCGCCGGCGTACATGTCGCGGATGTACAGTGGGCGGCCGCGGTAGTACTTCACCACCCGGCGGTGCAACGAATCGAATTGAGCTTCGCTGATGCCCTTGTTGACCGGTCCCCACCAGATAGCGTCGTGCGTCGCCGGTTCGTCGACCAGGTACTTGTCCGAGGGCGAACGCCCGGTGTGGGCGCCGGTGGTGCAGACGATGGCGCCGTCCGCCGCCAGCCTGCCGCTTCCACTCCTTAGCGCATGTTCGTAAAGCTCGGCCGGGGGAAGGTTCCAGTACAGGTCGCCGGGGTCGGTGATTCCGTGATGTTCGAGTCCGTAGCTGCTGGGGCTATGTCCGCGGGCGGTCACGATGGAACTCTCTGCGGCGCTGGCGGACCTGGCGACGGTTCGCAGCGCGCGACTCGTCAAAGGTGGGAAGTGTATCGCGCCGGCCGGGTTCGACAACCCGGAAGCACCGGCTCGCGCCGGCGCCGTCAAGTGAGGCCGGATGCGGGGGCGTCAGGCGCAGACACCGAGGCGGAATGCCGCACGCTTTGTTCGCCTCCGAACCGTGCAGATTCGGCGGCCGCCAGGGGCACCGATACCGACGGTTCGACTGCGTGACAGCGCGCATCCAGCGCTACATGCGACGGCGCCGTGGTCCCCGTGACGATGAGTTCCAGTCCGGCAAGTTCGGTTGCCCAGCGACGATTCGCGGTGACGAAGGCGCGGCCGGCGGTTCCCAGGCGGGTGCGCTCGTCGGAGTCGCCGAGCAGGTGAGTCACAGCCGAGGCGAACGTCACTGCGTCGTCCGCAACCAGGTACTCCCGGCCGGGCTCCGCCGCGATTCCCCTGGCGGCGCGGCTCGTCAACACCACGGGTCGGGCGCAGGCCATGGCCTCCAGCACTTTATTCTGCACCCCACGACCCATACGAAAGGGGGCCACGCTCACGTCGCAAGCGCTGACCTCGGCGGTCGCGTCGGCAACCTCTCCCACCACGCACACACCCGGCACATCGGCCAGTCGGCGCACGCGTCGCGCCGGTGCACGTCCGGCGATGCGGAATGTCGCACGCGGGAAGACGGCGCGTACTACCGGCCAGATGTGCCGAACGAACCACTGTACGGCATCGATGTTGGGGAGGTAGTCCATGGCGCCGATGAATCCGACGACCGGCGCGGCGGGGCCGCGGGCGGCGCCCGGGCCGCTGCCGCGGTTGAAGTCCGACCTTCCGTCCGACGACGGCGCGCCGGGAAGCGCCGGGACGTGCACGCCGTTGCCCACGATATGCACTCGCGCGAATCGTGGGTCAGTGGTCCCCGGTGTAGCGCCGTCCGTGCCGCGCACGAGATCGGCCGCCTCCGCGGCGGTAATCAGGATCACGGCATCGAACCGGTGCAGGGCGGCGTGTTCCCGTGCCGCCAGTCGCCGCCCTTCCAGGGCATACAGCCAACGCCGCGGTGGGAGGGTCGCCGCGGCGTAATCAAGCCACTTGCGGCTGTCGAGATCACACAGATCCAGTACGCGGCGCCGTGCCCGCGCCGCAAGGGCATGGGGCGCCATGCCGGAAGAAAAGGCGACCACGGCGTCGAAGTCGACGCGCCGCGACCACTCCGCTACCACACCGCTCATGCGCGCGTCGCGGTAGTAGGCCTCGGTGAGCGTTCCGCCGGTACACAGGGCGAGGGCTCCCCGCGCCGCGGCGCGGGGGCGGCCAAGCGGGACCGTCGCCACGTCTTCACAGTAGTGGCGCAGTGCATCGACGAATCGCTCGTCGCCCGGGCGTTCCACGAAGCTGGCACACCAGACCCGATGCCGCTTCGACAGATGCTCGATGTGGCGGAAGGCGCGCAGCTTGTCGCCCTTGTCGGGCGGGTAAGGGATGCGATGGGCCAGGTAGAGCAGGTTCATAGCATCAACCGGGGACGTGCCGTGAGAGGAGAGAACCCATGAGTTGAGTGGCGGGCAGCGGCAGGTGCGACCAGATGCGGCGAATCGCCCGGTAGCGGAGGTCGTCGGGAGAGAGCCGCGGCGGCGCCGCACCGCACGGGGAATACTGCTGATACTCCAGCGGCGTCGGCTCGAACCCGTGGAACCGCTTGAAGTCGAAGCTGCCGGCATTGTCGCGCCGCGAACGGCCGAAATCGAACTCGCGATAACCGCGGGTCACGGCGCGCTCCATCGTGGAGAAGTAAAGGAAGTTCGCCGCCGAGCAGCGCCGCGCCGCGGCGGAAGTGCCGACGAAATAGGGCATGACGCGGTCCCGGAAAAGGAAGGTGACCAGCCCGGCGACCGGGCGGTCGCGCCAGAAAACCAGGCTCACCCAATGCGCCTCGGGGGTATGCCTCAGCAGGGCGCGGAAGAAGGAGGGCGGATACGCCAGGGAGCCCAGGCGCCGCATGTTCTGCGTGTAGAGCCGCCAGACCGTGTCCATGTGCTCGTCGCCGTAGGCGATGGTGAGGCCGTACTTGTCGCGCCCGTTGCGCGCCGCGGCCCGGGCCTTGCGGGGCAGCCAGGAAGCCACTTCCGCGGCCGTCGGCGGCAGCATGCGCCGGAAGCCCACGTAGCGATTCACAATGGGCCAATCGGCAACCTCCGCGCGCTCGCTCCGCAGGTCGATGGCGCAGCAGCGATGCTCCCCCGCCAGCTCCCGCGCCGCGTCCGCCAGGGCTCGTGCCGCAACCGTGTCATCCGCGATGATCCCGCCCCCCACGCCATAGGGCACGCTTACCAGCAATCGCCCGGCCACCCAGCTCCGCACCAGGAAAAGCGGGAGCACGCCGACGACCGCGCCGCGCCGCAGGGCGACCTGATAGAACGCCGGGTGGGGAAAGGCGGCGGCGACGGCGTTGCGCCAACCAAGGGTGTGAAACAACGTCCCCTGGGGATGCCCGCGGACATAGTCCTCCCAGGCGGCCTCCAGTCCGGGCGCCAGGGGTACGACACGGCAGAGTGCCGCAGCCTCGGTGTCGCAAATCTGGCACTCGCGATCCGCGTCCCCCACGGTCTGCCCGGACGCCGGGCAGGTACCGGTCGCCGGCCCCCGCAACGCCGCCGCGCCGGGCGCCGGTGGAGCTTCGCCCGGCGCCGTCGATCCGGCCACCAGAACCGCCTCAGGCGACAACCGCGACCTCCTTCCCGGCGTCCACCGCCGGCTTTTGTGGCCTGGCGTGCGAGATCACGTATCGAAACTTCCCCGAACCGGTAGTCTCGATGTGTTCCACCCATCGGATGTCGACGTCCACCTGTTCCCCAAGCACCGGTTCGAGGCGCCGGGCGATCCGCGCCGCGGCGGCGTCCGCCGGAGGCGCGTGCGGCACCACCTCCACGGAAACGCTGTAGTCGGCCTGCTGCGTGACGCGGAACTGCTTGACTTCCGGCGTTTCGCGCAGCGGGTAGATGATGGAAAGCGCGTGCCGCACCGTGCCGTCGGGCAGATAGAGGAAATCAGTGGTCCGGCCGGAAACCACGTCCATCAGGGGCAGGCCGCGCCCGCAGGCGCACCGTCCCGGCTGGAGGCGCCCCACGTCGCCGGTTCGATAGCGAATCATGGGCATGGCCCAGGCGTCCAGGTGAGTGACAACGATCTCGCCCGTTTCGCCGGCGGGGAGCACGCGCTCGCCATCCACGATCTCGACGAGGCAGTTCTCGGCGGTAATGTGCCTTTGACCCAGCGGACACTGGTGGGCGATGAACCCGGCTTCGCGGCTGCCGTAGCCTTCCGCAACCGCGGCGCCGAAGCAACGTTCGATCGCTTCCCGATGGTGCGGATAGCAGACCTCGCCGGTAACGAACACGGCGCGAAGCTTTGGCCAGGCAGGCCGGCGCCCTCGGGCATGCACGTGCTCCGCCAGCAGCGCCAGGCTGGTGGGATACCCGAAGAGGCACGCCGGGCGGTAGCGCAGAATCTCGTCCACGTACTCCTCCATGCGCCGCGGCGACATGTCGAAGGCGCTGAGCAGCCGGTTGTTGGTCAGGGCGTCGCGCAGCCTTTTGAGGGTGTCCGTGCCCCCCAGTTCAATCGGCGAGCCCCAGAGGTATAGCTCGCGGTCACCCACGTTCACGCCGAACCAGCGGTGGCTGCGCATGCGCGCCGCCTGGTCATAGGCCTGTCGCCTCCGGTCGAGGTAGAAGCGCAGCGGCTCGCCGCTGGAACCGCCGGTGAATTGCTCGATCAACCCACCGGGCGCATCGTGCCACAACATGGCATCCAGCGAACCGCGAATCTCTTCCTTGCTCAGCAGCGGCACGCCGGCCCATCGCGCGCCCAGGTCGCGCCCCGCCGGGTCGATTCCGGCACGGCGCAGACGATCACGGTAAAACGGCGTGCGGGCCGCCGCGTGAGCCATCAAGGCGCGCAGCTTCCGTTCCTGCATGCGACGCAACTCCCGGGGCGCGAGCCACTGCGACGCCTCGAGCTCGGCAAGGCATTGCAACGTACGCCGGCCCACCAGGCGCTCGTGGAACGGGTAAATGACATGGCGCACGATCAGCGGATGCATGAACCGCCCCGTCCCACCGGCCGCCGCGTCGGGGCCACCGCTGCTGGCTTCCGAGCCGACCGCGGCGCGCGACCCGAGCAGGAATCCAGCTATTTATCGGCACTCGGAGGATGTGGATTTGGAAGCGCCCACGCGGGCGCTGACGCTTGGGCAGCCGCCGTAGAAGCTGTGCCGGGCCCTTTCCATGCGGCGATTGTCGGCCCAGGGAGCCCAAGGGCTACGGACTGGGGGGCGAGATCGCCGGCACGGCCTTCAGGAAGCGCACGAATGCCTCGACGGACATGGCCCCCTCCGTGCGCGCCAGCGGCGCCCCCTGGGCATCGGCGATGACGAAGGTCGGGGTGGACTGAATGTTGTAGCGCATGGCGACCGCCGGCTGGCGCGTAGCGTCCACTCGCACCCGGACAAGGTCGGCAGCGGCGCGCGCAACCTCGTCGGTGCTCAGCACCTTGCGTTCCATAACCAGACACGGAGGGCAGCCCGGCATGTGGAACGCCAGCAACATGTTGCGGCCGGTGGAGGAGGCCTCCGCGGCGGCGCGCTCAAAATCCGTATCCCAACCCTCGGGCGGCGGCGCCGGTCGCATCGCCAGCGCGTAAAGGCCCATGACGCCGACGACTAGCAGCGCCGGCACCCAGCGCCGGGCTCCGCCGCTCCCCCGCCGCGCCGCGCCCGTCCCGCCCCAGGACTCCGGGCGTTGTTGCCCCCATTCGCTCATGCCGGGACTCCATGTCTGCTCACCGCCGCCGCTTCTGCGCCGTAACCCTCGCCAGCCAGGACCCGTGGCCGATTGCGCCGGTGGAAAGCCAACTCGTGCGCCACCAATCGCCGGAGTGAGGCGTGGCGCCAACCCGGACGCGTCAACTCGCCACGGTGACCAAGCCATGGATGGACCGTGGCCGGCCGCTCCCCGTCGGCCCTAGTCTTCGGCATCGCCGGTGTCCTGTGCCTGACCGTTCTCTCCCACGATGGAGGAGCGTACGTCGCCGCCCTTGGTCACGCGCAGGCACAGTGCCTTGTGCGTGCGGGAGCAGGTCATGTGAATCGTGGTCTCCGGCATGTCGAACGAGTGCGACCCGCCGCAGGCGGGGCAGTCAAAACGTACCAGCATCGAAAACTCCGCAACGGCAACCGGCAGGGGCGATCCGAACCGCCCACGGCCTGTGCGTCTGTTTCTCTACGCCGAACCGCCGGTCGTGGATCGTACGGGCGCCCAACCTACCCCGCACGCCCGGGAGTCGGCGACGCACCATACCGGATCAGGCAAGGAAAAGGAAGGTGAGGGCCGCGAACAAAGGCAGCAGGATCCCGCCGCTGTACGCCATGTAACCAAAGAAGCTGGGCATGCGTACCCCGGCTTGTTCGGCGATGGTCTTGACCATGAAATTCGGCCCGTTGCCGATGTAGGTGTTGGCTCCCATAAACACGGCTCCCAGGGAGATGGCAATGAGCTCCGGCTCGGTGACCAGGGCGCCGTCGAACAGGGCCAGGGTGCCGGCGGCGCCCTGTGGCGTCATGCTGACGGCGGTCTCCAGGAAAACCACGTAAGTCGGAGCGTTATCCAGGAAGCTCGAAAGTACGCCCGTGGCCCAGAAGAACCGCGCCGGCGAACTCAGCAGGCCCGCCATGGCCGCGCCTGAAGCGCGGAGGATCTCGATGGGAGCCTGCATGCAGATGAAGATTCCGATGAACAACGCGGCCACCTCAAGGATGGCGGTGTAGCTGAATCGGTTTCCCGCACGGGCGGTACCGGGAGTAAACGCTAACGAAAGTCCGGTCAGCCCCAGCATCAGCAGCTCGCGCAGAAAAGGGAACGCCCGCCACGTAGTTCCGGGGAGCACTTCTCCCGGCTTGATGACTCCGACGCACAGAACCACGCCTGCCAGCCACACGAAGTTCAGCTTGCCCTCGAGCGAGAGAGGAGCCCGCTCTACTTCGTCGTGCACAATGTCGGCCGGCGCCTCATGGCGATACGCCAGTGTGTCCCAAACGTAGTACACGACGAGCAGCACCGCGGACATCGCCGCCCACTCCTTCCACAGCGTAAGTGTCCAGAGGAAGGGGACACCCTTCAGGTAGCCGAGGAAGAGGGGCGGATCGCCGATCGGCAGCAGGCAGCCGCCGACGTTGCTTACCAGGAAGATGAAGAACACGACCGTATGAACGACGTGGCGTCGTTCGGAGTTGGTCTGCAGGAGCGGGCGGATGAGCAACATGCTGGCGCCGGTGGTGCCCACGAAGCTGGCGGCCAACGACCCCACGGCGAGGAACGCGGTGTTGGTCAGGGGATGGGCGGGCAAGTCTCCGCGCAGGCAGATCCCACCGCTGATCACGTAAAGCGAAAAGAGCAGTACGATGAAGGGCAGGTACTCGGCCACCACGGCATGCTCCAGCACATGCAGGACCTTCGTGGCGTTGAAGGTCAAGGCATAGTAGGTGAGCGTGGCCGCGGCGAACGACAGGGAAACGACCAACCGGTTGCGGTTGTGTTCCCACCAGTGCGCGGTTGCCGGCAGGAGCGGGAGGACGGCGATGCACAGGAGCAGGCCGGCAAAGGGGGCGATGGAGATCATGCCCGGAGGAGAAGGTGCCGGCGGGGGTGCCGATGCGTGCCCGATGACGCTGCGGTAGATCAGCCAGCCCATGCCGGCAGCGCCCGCAACCAGGGCCGCTTTCTCCCAGGCTGTAAGGCCGCGAGACTCCCCGTTCGCCGTTGACATGGGGCCGAACTATAGTCATAGAACTACCCGCGAACCAGCGGAATGAGCGTTCGCGCAAGGTTCGGTCGCGCGGCCAGGCCGGGTGGCCCGGTGCCTTTGCGCCAAACGGTGCGGATCCCCGTGCGAAGCGAACGCCGCGATGGCGCGTGCTGCGGGGACACGTGGCTCCCCAGGTCGCCTCATGAATGGGTCGATGCCGGCTCTCCAAGCACTCGCGCTTGGCGGACGTGACGAGGAATGGGAATCGCTTTTGACATCATCGTGATCGGTGGCGGGCATGCGGGCATCGAGGCCGCCTGGGCGGCGGCGCGCCGCGGCGCCGAGGTCGCCCTGGTCACCATGAAGGCCGACGCCATCGGCCGGCTTTCCTGCAACCCCGCGTTCGGCGGGTTGGGCAAGGGTCAGATGGTCCGCGAGATCGATGCGCTCGGCGGACTCATGGGGTTGGCGGCCGACCGCGCCGGCATCCAATTCCGTATGCTCAACCGCAGCAAGGGCCCCGCCGTGTGGGCTCCTCGTGCTCAGGCGGAACGCAACGGCTATCCGAAAATCGTTCAGGAACTCCTGTCGCAGTCCCCGCGCATCCAGATCATCGAGGGGGCGGTGGAGAGAATCCTCGCGCGCGATGTTCCCGGCCCCGCCGAGCGTCCCGGCGATAGCGCCGCAGCCGAGCGTCCCCATGGCGACATGGTTGACGCAACTCGCCACGGACCGCGGAAGCGCGTCACCGGTGTCGAGCTCTCCGACGGTCGGCGGTTGGGGGCGCAGGCCGTCGTGGTTACCACCGGCACCTTCCTGCGCGCCTTGATGCACTGCGGGGCGGACCAGACGCACGGCGGCCGCATCGGAGAGGCCGCTGCTCTGGGGTTGAGCGATTCGCTCCGCACGCTGGGCCTGGAGCTCGGTCGACTCAAGACCGGCACGCCCCCGCGCGTCCACCGCGACAGCATCGACTACTCACGGTGCGACCTTCAAGCCGGCGACGACCCGCCCACCCCGTTTTCCCTGATGACGGATGCCATCTCCCAGCCACAGGTGACCTGCTGGGTCACGTGGACCAATGCCGTCGCGCATGAGCACATCCGTGCCAACCTCCACCGCGCGCCGATGTACTCCGGCCAGATTCAATCGCGAGGGCCGCGCTACTGTCCCAGCATCGAGGACAAGGTGGTGCGTTTCGCCGAGAAGGATCGCCATCAGGTGTTCCTGGAGCCGGAGGGGCTTTCCGACGAGCGCATCTACTGCAACGGCATCAGCACTTCGCTACCTCGCGACGTGCAGGATGCCGTCGTCCTCGAGATCGCCGGCTTGGAGAAGGCGCGGATCCTGCAATACGGCTACGCCGTGGAGTACGACTTCGTCCCCACGAACCAGACGAGACTCTCCCTGGAGGCCAAGTTGGTCGCCGGATTGTTTCTGGCCGGGCAGATCAACGGCACCAGCGGCTACGAAGAGGCCGGCGCACAAGGCCTCGTGGCCGGCATCAACGCCGTTCAGTTCCTGCGCGGCGAGGAGCCGATCGTGCTCCGCCGCGACGAGGCTTATATCGGTGTGATGATCGACGATCTCGTCACCCGCCCGCCGGCGGAACCGTATCGCATGTTCACCTCGCGGGCGGAGTATCGCCTCCTGCTTCGTGCCGACAACGCCGATCAGCGCCTTACTCCGCTGGGGCGGCGGCTGGGGACGGTGGACAACGAGCGTTGGGATCGGTTCACGCGGAAAGTGCAGGCCGTGGCTGCCATTCGGGAGCTGGCCGCCCGGGGTGCGGTGGACGGCGTGCCGTTAGCGGCGTGGATGCGCCGCCCAGATGCGGACGCGGCGACGCTCGCCGAAGCCCTGGCCCGCAACGGAACCGGCCTCCATTGTGTCGACGCGCTCGAGCAAGCGCTGATCGACGCCAAGTACAGTGGGTACGTCGATCGCCAGGCGCGACAGATCGAGCGCTTCCGCCGCCTGGAGTCGCTGCCGATACCCGATCCCATTGACTATGTGACGGTGCCCGGCCTGCGCGCCGAGGCGCGCGAACGACTGCTGGGCGTGGCGCCGCGAACCTTGGGACAGGCGGCGCGCATCAGCGGGATTACGCCCGCGGACGTCACAGTCCTCTGGATTTACATCACAGGCAGGCAGCGAGCGCGACTCTAAGCTCCGCGCGACTCGGTGCCGCCGCGCCATTCGCTGCCCTTCTACGCTGACGGCCCGGATATCCAGGGTCTTCGCCCGACGCGAAGTCCACCGCGCGCCAGGGCCGGTCATCGCGTGAGTACGTTCGATAACCGACGCGTACCGCTGCCGCGCGACCGCTAACCAGCAGGTGGTCTACCCATTGACGTGGAACCCGGCCGGATGTATCGTATAGGAAACATGGGGGACATGGATAAGTTGCGGAGTATGAGGAATCGAGGGATCGGTTGCCGTAGAGACAAGGAAGGCGAACCATGGCGAATTCCAGTACGAAGGAAGTCTTCACCACCGGTGAGGTCGCCCAGATCTGCAAGGTAAGCCAGCAGACCGTGATCCGCTGCTTCGACAACGGACGGCTGAAGGGCTTTCGCGTACCCGGCTCGCGCTTTCGCCGGATACCGCGCGACGCACTCGTGTCCTTCATGAAAGCCAACAACATCCCGCTGGACCACCTGGAGACGGGCCGAAAACGGGTGCTGGTGGTCGACGATGACGAGGCCATTGTGGAGATGTTCACCGAGTTGCTGGAGCGTGACGGGCGTTTCGAATTCCGCACCGCGTCCAGCGGATACTCGGCGGGGATTCTGACGGAGCAGTTCCGCCCCGACATCCTGCTGCTCGACTACAAGTTGCCCGATATAAATGGCACGGCCGTGTGCCGGACGATCCGCGCCAACCCCAGTTTCGAGCACATGCGGATCATCGTGGTCAGCGGCGTCGCCGATCCGGACGAAATCCAGGACCTGATGGGCGCCGGCGCGGATGAATTCATCCGCAAGCCGTTCGACATCACCGAGGTGATTAACCGGATCGCCCAACTCGTCACCGCGGCGTGACATCAGCAGGGTCGTCGGGGCGTGGGGTCGAACGAGGGTCGTCCCGCCGTCGCGAGTTGGTGACGGCGGCCGCGGCTCACTGGCCTTTGGGGGCGCCGGCGGCGGCCGGCGATCGACGACATGGCTACCGAAACTCTGACACGCGATGCCACCGAGTCCCTATGCCGGCAGCGGATCGAGCAGGTCCTCGCCGAGCTGGACCGACTTCCCACGTTGCCCGCGGTCGCCGCCCGGGTGTTGGGCCTTACCGCGTCTTCCGAGGCATCGGTGCGCGAGGTCGTGCAACTGATAGAGACCGACCCTTCGCTGGCCGCCGCCATGCTTCGACTCACTCGCCGCGCCGACCTGGGCGTCCGCCAGGAAGGCATGACGGTAGCCCGCGCGATCGGGCTGCTCGGTTTCAAAACCGTACGCAACGCCGTGCTGTCCGTGCAGATCTACGAGCTGCTGCCCCGCAGCGCCGACAACGATCGCGCGGCCGAGCTAAGGCGTGAACTCTGGAAGCACTCGCTCGCCGTCGCCGTCGTGGCCGACCTGCTGGAGGAACACGCCGCCGCGCGACGGCCCGGCGGTGACGCGTTCGTTTGCGGGCTGTTGCACGACATCGGCAAGCTGGCCCTCGAGGCGCGGTTTCCCAAGGGCTACGCCCGAGTGGTGGACGCGGTCGAACGCGACCGCGAGGCGATCTGCGACGCCGAACAGGCCGTCTTCGGACTTGACCACACCACCGCCGGCAAGCGTCTGGCGCTGCGCTGGGGGCTCCCCAAGCCCATTGTCGAGTGTATCTGGCTGCACCATCAGGCCCCCGCAGCCCTGCCGACCTCGGTCACCCGCGCGGACCTCGTGGCGCTGACGCATCTGGCGAACGGGCTGGTGCACCGGCAACGGATCGGGTTCTGCCCGCCGACCGATCCCGCCGACATCGACGCGCTGACCGCGCGGCTGGGGCTTTCCGGGGAGCAGTTGGCACGGCTGTTGCGCAGCCTGCCTGAGCGCATGGTGCCGTACCTGGAGATCATCGGGCTGGAGGACAGCGCGGCGCGGCACCTGTATGCCGAGTCGCTGGCCAAGGCAAACCGTGAACTCGCCGACTTGAACGCGCGGGTGCTCGAGGCTAATCGCGCGCTGGAGGTTCGTGCTTCGTTTTTCGATGCGATCGAGTCGCTGAACGCGGAGCTGCACGAACACGCCGGGGTCGACGAGGTGTGCGCTGCGGCGGCGCAATGCGTAAGCGCCCTGGTGCAGGGCGCCCCGGCTCTTGCCCTGGTCGCGGATGAAGCCGTGTCCGACGTCGCAGCGGCGCACACGGTTGGCGCCGGTAGACCGGCAACGGCGCCCGCGGTGACGCTGCCGTCGGAGCTGCGCCAGGCCCTGGTGCAGGCGGCGCATGCAGGCACGATCGCGCCTTCGCCTGCGAACGAATCCCTGCGCGAGCTGTGGCGGCGTTACACCGGCGGCCCCGCCGTTGCGCCGCTCTGGATGGTCTCCCTGGCACGAAATGACTCCGTCGTGGTCCTGCTGTTCGCGGCGGAGGGTGAACCGGTGGAGCGCCTCGCGGGCGCCCGCACCGAGTGGCAGGCGATTGGCATCGCCATCCTGCTCTCCGCCACCTGGGCCCGGGCCAAGCGCGCCTCGGAACGCACGAACGAGGAACTGCTCGATCTGCACCGCCGGTTCCGCGCCGCCGAGGGTGAGTCCGTGCGCACGCGCTCCGTCGCCATGGTGGGGGAGATGGCGGCCGGGGCGGCGCACGAGTTGAACACTCCGCTCGCCGTGATCTCCGGCCGGGCGCAGATGTTGCTTCAGGAAGAGAGCGACCCCGGACGCGAACGGGCGCTGAAGATCATCGTGGAACAGACGCAGACCGCGGCGGCCATCGTGACCGATCTGATGAATTTCGCCAAACCCGACCACCCGCAACCGGTCTTGCAGCGCGTGGGCGAAGTGCTGGAAACCCTCTGCCAGCATTGGCGGACGCAGGGTTCGCTTGCGCCCGGGCAGCTTCGCCGGACGGCGGCCGATCCCGATGCGGTGGTCTACTGCGACCCGCGTCAGCTCCGCGAGATTCTGGACGCCCTGGTTCGCAACGCCCTGGATTTCACCACGCCGGAGCGCCGCAGCGTGGAGGTCAACTCACCCTCCCGCTCGTCCGATGAGACAGTCCGGTTCATCGTCCGGGACAACGGCGCCGGCATGGCGCCGGAGGTTCTGGAGCACGCGGTGGATCCGTTTTTCTCGCACCGCACCGCAGGCCGCGGCCGCGGGCTTGGTCTTTCGCGTGCGTTCCGGCTCGCGGAGTTTAACGGCGGACGGTTATGGCTGGACTCGACACCGCAAGCGGGCACAACGGTGACCGTGGAGTTGCCCGCGGCGCCGCCGCACAACCATCTTCAGCCGCATTAGGCCGTCCCGCGCGTCCGCATTCCGACTGGTACACTCTCAGCCGCCAAGCCTTGCTTCCCGCCGAGGTCGATCGCCGCTGCGCCGCGCCCGAGCTCGCCTGGCGGCGGGGCAACAGCGGTGCCTTGCGGCAGCCCCATGCCCACGATCTGGCGAAAGGCGCGTCCGCCCGTTCCGCCGCTCTTGCTGGTGCCGGCACGGGTGATGACACCTCGCAAGGGGGTGCGGCGGGATGAACCGGCGAGCGCCAAAAATCCTCCTGGTCGAACCGGAGCCGGATCTCGTCGAGCTGTTTGTGGCCGCCTTCGCGCAGCGCTTCGACGCACAGATTACCTGCGTTTGCGGCGTAGAGGCCGCCCTGGACGTTACGCTGGTCACGCCGCATGACGTGGTCATTGCCGAGCTTCGTCTCGAGGACGGAAACGGACTTCAGCTCACCGAACGCCTGGCCTCGCTGAGCGGCGCCCCTGTGGTTCTGACAGCGCGCGACTTGGAGGCCGCCGATGCCGTAGAGGCGCTGCGCCTGGGCGTCCGTGACCTGCTCATCAAGCCGTTTCCCATCGTTCACCTGCTCGATGCCGTGGACCGTGCCCTCCGCGCGGGGCAGACGGAGCGCGCCCGACTGGCACGCTATCGCCGGATGCGCGAGCTGGTGCGTCACGTCATCCGTGACCGCCGCGACCTCAACCGCCGTGTCGAGCTCATCTGCCGCGACCTGGTGGGCGCGCATCAGCGGTTGGTGCACCGCGTGCTGGCGATCCAAGACGGCCGCAAGGAAGTCACGCCCGCGCCGCCCGTGCCAACCGCGTAGCTCAGGCGGCGGGTTTCGACGCCCCATCGAGCCTCTCGCAATCCTGCACAACGCGCCGAAGGCCCCGGGGAGGCGCAGCATTCCGCCCGGTGATCTGACCGCATCGGATCCGCCGCTCCCTGCCGCACCATGCGGGCGAGGCGTCGCCGAACGTGGCCCCATCGGTCACGCCGCCCCGCGTCCGTCAGGCATACGTTGTCGGATCGGGAACCCCGGCCTCCGCGAACCCCCGCTTCCGGAGCACGCAACTTTCGCACAGCCCGCAGGCCGCCCCCGCCGTCGTCGGATCGTAACAACTGTGGGTCAGTGAGTAGTCGACTCCCAGGCGCAATCCCTCGCGAATGGTCTCCGCCTTGGACAGGTGAATCAGCGGCGCGTGAATGCGGATGTCCGCGCCTTCGACCCCCGCCCTGGTCGCCAGTCGCGCCAGGCGTTCGAACGCATCGATGAACGCCGGCCGGCAATCCGGGTAACCGGAGTAGTCCACGGCGCTGACGCCGATAAACAGGTCGCAAGCGCCGACCGACTCCGCGTACGCCAGCGCGAACGCCAGGAAGATGGTATTGCGTGCGGGAACGTAGGTGATGGGGATTTCGGGCGGACGCTCTCCGACCAGACCCGGCTTCGGAACGTCAATGGCGTCGGTCAGCGCCGAGCCGCCGAAAGCCCGCAAGTCAATTCGCTGCAACACGTGCCGCGCGACGCCAAGGTGGGCCGCCACCCGTGCTGCCGCGCCAAGCTCAACCGCGTGTCGTTGTCCGTAGTCAAAGGACAGGGCGAAGATTGCGAACCCGTGCTCGCGGGCGATGGCGGCCGTCGTCGCCGAATCCACGCCTCCGGAGAGGAGCACCACGCCCCGTCCTCGGGAATCGCGGGAGTTGCGGGTCGAGACGCCTTCAGTGTCCATGACTTTTCTGTTCCGTCCCTGCTTTTTGGTGCTCCGGAGCGGCGCCGGCGGCCGAGGAGTCTACCCCATGATGGTCGGCGCGGCGAACCAGGGGACCGCCGGCCGGAGCCCTCGGCGTTGCCCACGGGCGGAGACGTGTCGGACCTTACTCGCGTTGACCTTCCCGCGAAGTGCCGCCGGGTGGCTCCTTTGCTACACCTGCGTAACAACCAGGCCGGAACATTACCACGCCATTGCGTCGGCACGATAGAGCGATAGACTTCGCGCCTTCCTTCAAAACGAACGAACGTGAGTTCGTTGAACAGGTAGTAACTCTTTTTCGGAGATGCAACCAGATGAGTGTACGCAGTCGTTGGATCACAGCCGTTGTGTTGTTGATCGCGGTTCCGGTATGGGCGCAGGCGAATCAGCCCAAGCCCGCGGACAAGCCCGCCGCCGAGAAGGCCCCGGCGGACAAGACGCCTCCGGCCCCCGCCAAGACCGAGAAGCCCGCTGACAAGCCTGCGGCACCGGCCGCCACCGCCTCCACCGGCGCGCCGACCATTGGCAAGCCCGCCCCCGATTTCGCGCTCATGGACATCGACGGCAAGGAAACCAAGCTGTCGTCGTTCAAAGGCAAGGTCGTGGTGCTGGAGTGGGTGAACCACGAGTGCCCGGTGTGCAATCGCCACATCAAGGGCAAGACGGCCTCGAACGTGATGGCGAAGTTCAAGGACAAGCCGGTGGTGTGGCTGGGCGTTGACTCCAGTAACTTCTGTGAGACCAAGAAGGAGTCCATCAAGAAGTGGCACAAGGACAACGGCCTGACCTTCCCGATTCTGCTCGATGCTCCGGGCAAGGTTGGCAAGTCCTACGGCGCCAAGACCACGCCGCACGTGTTCGTCATCGACCAGACCGGCAACCTCGCCTATCAGGGCGCCATGGATGATGACGCGGAAGGCAACAAGGAGAAGAAGAAGAACTACGTCGAGGAGGCGATCAACGCGCTGCTCAGCGGCTCGACCGTCGCCACCACGACCACCCAGCCCTACGGCTGCAACGTCAAGTACTAGGACGATGCGCGGGCGCGCCCCCGCGGCGCGTGCTGCCCTTGTTTCTCGCGGTTACGCCGGTCCGGTGAGTCTTGCGCTTGCCGGACCGGTTCTTTTTGCAGACTCGACGATGGCGGCGCTGGGAAGGGAAAGCCCATTGGTCGCGTCGCGGCGCGTATCCTATAATGTGACTGAGGCGGAAGGTGGGCGGCGGCCGGGCCCGGTCGCGCCTGGTTCGATCATCACCGCTCCCGGCGCCGGAGCGATACAAGAACGGGTAAGCAGTCCATGACGCATTCGAGAGTCGCTGTCGTACGTACGTCTCCGGCCACGGTTCTGGAGGATTACCACCGGCTGATGAACCTGGCGGGTTACCAGGAGGTGGTCGCCAGAGACGCGGACACGGCGCTGAAGGTGAACATCAGTTGGCACTTCTTCTACCCCGGCTCGTCCACCACGCCGTGGCAGCTCGAGGGTGTCATCCGCGCCCTGCTCCGCGACGGCTACGACCGGCATCTCCTCCATGCCTGCCACAACCGCACGGTGGTGATCGACGCCCGCCTGGGAGAACGGGAGAACAAGCAGGTGCAGGTGGTCGAGGCGCACGGGCTGCGGAACGTGCACCTGTACGAGCCGAGCGAAGAGTGGGTCCACATCCGCGACGCCGTGGGCGCACTGGCCGACAAGTTTCTGTGTCTTAACGAAGTATATCCCCGGGGTTTCAGCATTCCCCGGCGCTTTCTCGGGGAGAACGTGATTCACCTGCCCACGGTGAAGACCCACGTGTTCACCACCATGACCGGTGCCATGAAGAACGCCTTCGGCGGGCTGCTCAACGAGCGTCGCCACTGGACGCACCCGGTCATCCACGAGACGCTCGTCGACCTGCTGATGATCCAACAGAAAATTCACCGCGGCGTCTTCGCGGTGATGGATGGAACGTTCGCCGGCGACGGCCCCGGCCCGCGCTGCATGATCCCCCACGTCAAGAACGTGCTGCTGGCCTCCGCCGATCAGGTCGCCATCGACGCCGCGGCCGCCAGGCTCATGGGGTTCGATCCGCTGCGCGACGTGAAGTTCATCCGGCTGGCGCATGAACTGGGCCTGGGGTGCGGCGACCCGGCGCAAATCGAGTTCGTGGGGGACGCGGAAGCCATCGCGGAAAACTGGCACTTCGTGGGTCCGTTCCACCAGATGACTTTCGCGGCCCGCATGCAGCATCATATCTACTGGGGCCGTTTGAAACGCTTCGTGGAATGGTCACTGAAGACCTGGCTTGCCCCCTGGGCGTATATCGCCAGTGTCATCTACCACGATTCCTTCTGGTATCCCGTTCTGGGCCGGGCGCGTCTGCGCCAGGCGCTGCGCAGCTCCTGGGGGCGCCTTTTTCAGAACTTCGAAAACGCCAAGCCCGACGCCACGGGCTATCCCGACGTGGGACAGGAGATACCGGGACTTGTCCGCGGGTTCTTGCGGCTCTCGTGGATGGCGCTGAAGATCCTGGGGACGTGCATCAAAGAGGCGCCCGAGGTGGCGGCGCGCCGCCGCAAACGGGCCGAACCCGCGGCCTGACCACTCGCGGTGCGCCGTTGAGCCTCCGTGGGACGGCTGGCGCATTCCCAACGCGGCCGCGAGGGCCGCAACCAAAACCGGCCCACATAGGGCGCCGCCGCGAATGTCGGATGCTGAATTCGGAACGCTGAAGGGGCGGTTCGTCGCCGTGCAACGGAACCGTTTTCGTGCACAAGAAGGTGCGCGCAGAATGCAACCATCTTCCGCCGTAAGGAACTGATCGGCCTACAGGCCACATCAAGATCGGCCCGCCCTGCCAACACTCCCTCGACCCGTAACCCGCGCCCGCAAACGCATGCCGCTCGTGTACTTGCCCTGCCGGCTTGCCATCGATACAATGGCCTCGACCGGTGAGCCATTGCAAGGAGGGTGGGGAGAATGGTCCGAACGCGACGGGCTTGGGGTACCTTCTGGGCTTTTACTGCCGTCGCCGTCGGGCTCGGCGTACCGCCTGCGCCGGCCCAGCCCGGGCACAGTCTTTGCCTTGATGTCGAACACGGGTGTTTTGACTTTGTCGATGCCACCGTGACTCTGGGGGCGGGCGCCGTTCCCATTGTCGGGGCGCAGTTCACCGTTCACTACGACCCCTCGGTGCTTGATTTTGTGGATATCAGCCCTGGCCGGGAGTGCGATCTCGCATCACCGTTTACGTTACAGGTCTATGTGGATGTCGACGAACAGGCAGGCCGTGTCTTCTACGCCGTGGGAGTGAACCGCTTCGTCGGAAACCCGGGCGCCGTCGGTCCGGCGACATTGGCTTGCCTGCGCTTTATTCAGACGGGCACCGCCGATACCCAACTCTGCATCACCAACGAACCGAACCCCATGGAGACCCTGCTCTCCGATGAATCGGGGTTCCCGGTTCCGGTTTCCAACGCCCAGGATTGCCCCACCGCCGCGCCGCCGCCGGCACTGGCCTGCGTGTACTTCGAGGTTGACGAAAACTGCGTTTGCACTCCCAACACCACCGATTGCTCCGCGCTCACCACGGCCTGCCAGGAGGGCGTGTGCAACGCCGACACCGGGCGGTGCGACATAGTCGTCATCAACGAGGGCGGCCCATGCGATGACGGCAACTCATGCACGACGGTGGACCTTTGCGCCCAGGGTGCGTGCGTGGGCAGAGAATGTGCCAACCCGAGTCTGTGCGTCACGGCGGACGACGAGTGCAAAGTGCCCGAAGGCACCGGCCAGGTGACGGTACGCATGGGCGCCGGCGATCCCTTCATCATTGGGGCGCAGGTCGTACTGTCCTACGACCCGGCGGCACTTCAGATCGTCTCCATCCAGCCGGGCGCATTTTGCGATCCGACGTCGCCGTTCTCGCAGCAGGTCATCAAGCGCATCGACACCGTCGCGGGGCGGATTTTCTACGGTGTCGCCGTGCCCTTCGGCGACCCGGGCACGCAAGGTCCGGCCACCGTCGCCTGCATCACCTTCCGCGTGGTGGGCATGCCCAACGGACCCGTCTGTCTGGTGACCGGGGTCAACCCCGTCCTCACGTTCTTCGCGGACGCGAATGGTCAGCGCGTGTCCGTGGACAACACCGAGGACTGTGCCGACAACCTGCCGCCGCCGGCGCTTTCATGCGACGACATGTGCATCCCGGTTCCGGCGCTATCGGCCTGGGGACTGCTGGTGCTTGCCCTCGCCCTTCTCACGGCGCAGCAGGTGGCATTCGGCCACCGGCAACCACATGCAGGCCGCTAACGCGGCCGCGGGGGTCGCAACCAAAACAGGCCCACGTCGGGCGCGGCCCCGAATGTCGAATGCTGAATTCGGAATGCTGAAGGCGCGGCTCGTCGCGGTGCAACGGAGTCGTTTTCGTGCACAAGAAGATGCGCGCAGAATGCAAACATCTTCCGCCGTGAGGAACTAACCCGCTTTCCTTACTACGAAGGTCACGAAGACCACGAAGTAAAAGTACGTCATGTATTGGCCGATGCGGATCGTTCGGTTCCACGGCCAACAGTCTGTCTTCATCGTACTGTGAGTCATCCGACGGGGAGTCTCATCTTCGAAGCCATTGCGCTTCGTGTTCTCCGCGGTTTGGTGAGAAATCCGAGCCAGGCGCGCATCCGCGCCCGCACTGCGATGAGGGAGCCTCGCCTGGCTGTCGTGAGCCCCGCGGCACGGGAGTGACCACTGCGGGCCGGCTACGGCCCCGCGCGGCCCGCGTCTTCCTCGCCCGCCGGCTCGATGCACCGCGCCGAATCGTTCCGGGGGTTGTTGACCACCGTCGTGACGCGCAGGGCCGTCATCCGTTCATCCGGGTAGGGGCGTAACAGTACCTTCAGGGGCGCGGGATCGGCGAGGCCCGGCTCCAGCCATGCGGCATAGTCCTGCGGCGCCAGGATAACCGGCATGCGCGGGTGGATGGGGCGCATGAGCTCATTAGCGTCGGTCGTGATGATGGTGCACGACTCGATCGGGCCGCGACCGCCGCGATCCCAGCGCTCCCACAGTCCCGCGAAGGCGAACGGCGCGCCGTCGCGCAGGCGGATGTAGAAGGGCTGTTTGCGTTTGCTCCCCGCCACGGGCTGCCATTCATAGAAGCCGTCCGCCGCGATCAGGCAGCGGCGGTATTTGAAAGCGGAGCGAAAGGCGGGTTTGTCGGCCACCGTCTCGGCGCGGGCGTTGATCATCCGCGACCCGATTTCCGGGCCGTCCGCCCAGGCCGGGATCAGCCCCCAATGGAGGTGATCCAGACGCCGCTGTGCCGCGCCACCGCCAACGCGCACCACGGGAACGGGCTGCGTCGGTGCCACGTTGTAGCGCGGCGCGAGTTCCGGAAGTTGTGTCAGCTCGAACAGCTCGGCGACGATCTCGGGCGCCGCGGCAAAAGTGAATCGTCCGCACATCGGCTCATCCTGCCCGCGCCGGCGGGCGGCCCCCTTCCGGAGTCCATCGGCCCACCGCTTCGCGCCGGCGGGCGGACACGTAAGTGGCGGCGGAGCCCAGCGCGTCCCGCCCGCGCGTGCGCCGCCTCCGTGCGTTCCAGGCTCGCCCGACCCGCGGTCGCGTCCATGGGCGGCGCGTCAAACGTCAAGCCGTGTGACCCGCAGCGCCTCCTCCAGCGTAGTGAGTCCCTCGCGGACCTTGGCGGTGGCGTCGTCGCGAAGGGTGATGGCGCCGTGGGCGACGCCATATTCGTGCATCGCCTCGGCCGTTGCCTTTTCCATGACCAGCTTCGACAGCCCGCTGTCGAAGGGAACGAACTCGAACACACCAATACGCTCGAAATACCCACTGCGCAGGCAGCGCGAGCAGCCGGCGCCGCGATAAATCTCCACGTTGGTGCGCTCCAGTGGAACGCCCATGATACGGCGCTCGGTTTCGTTGGGTTCGTAGCCCTTCTTACAGTTCACGCAGATTTTTCGCACCAACCGCTGGGCCTGAACGCCGATGAGGGCGCTGGCGACCAGGTACGGCTCGCAACCCATGTCGAGCAGCCGCGTCACGGCGCCCACGGCGGAGTTGGTGTGCAGCGTGGCGAACACCAGATGCCCGGTGAGCGAGGCCTCCAGGGCCAGGTGCGCCGTCTCCTCGTCGCGGATCTCCCCCACCATGATGACGTCCGGGTCATGGCGCAGGATGCTCCGCAGC
This sequence comes from Planctomycetota bacterium, assembly GCA_016208685.1. Taxonomy (GTDB): domain Bacteria; phylum Planctomycetota; class Phycisphaerae; order UBA1845; family UBA1845; genus JACQXM01. Next base: position 40,190 of record JACQXM010000063.1, read on the forward strand.
GCCCGGGGGAAGGAGACGCCGAACTCCGAATCCACCGCCACCTGATTGATGCCCGGCATGTGGTACTCCACCGGGTCCTCGACGGTGATGATGTGTTTCTCCACGCTGTTGATGCATTGCAACGCGGCGTACAGCGTCGTGGTCTTACCGCTGCCCGTGGGGCCGGTAATCAGGATGATGCCGTAGGGCCGGTGAATCAGCCGCTCGAAGGCCTGCCGCAGCTCCATTCCCATGCCCAGGTTCTCCAGCGTGAGCCGCGAGCGGTCCTGGGTCAGCAGGCGCAACGTGGTCCGCTCGCCGCGCGCCGTGGGGATCACCGCCACGCGCACGTCGATCTGCTGGTCGAAGCTGTTGTGGGTGAAACGCCCGTCCTGCGGCTTGCGCCGCTCCGTGATGTCCAGCGAGCACAACACTTTGATCCGGGAGATCAGCGCCGCCGCGGCATCCAGCGGGTAGGCACGGACTTCCAGCATCCGGCCGTCGATGCGCAAACGCACACGCACCCGGTCGTCTTCCGGCTCCAGGTGAATGTCGCTGGCGCGGCGATCCACGGCTTCATCCAGAATGCTGTCAAACACCTCGACGATGTTGAGTCCGCTGGCCGAGGTGGGCGAGATGGTGGAGGCCACGGGCGCCGTCGGGCGCATCCGCGCCCCTTGCGCCCGGGCGTTGCCGTAGATCTCCTCGATGGCGTCGAGTATCTGGTAACGGGGGCTGACTACGTATTGAATGGGGCGTTCGAAGCGGGCCGCCACCGCCGATTGCACGGAGCGATCGAAGGGATCCGCCACCGCGGTCACCAACTGCCCCGATACTTCGCCAAAGAGCAGACATTGTTTCCGCCGCGCGATGTTCTCCGGCAGGGTAAGCACCCAGGCGCGGGTCGGCGTACGGCGTGAGAGGTCGAGAAAGCGGAACCCGCTCAGGTCGGCATAGATCTGCGCCACGTCCGCCTCGCTGACCAGGTCGCGGGCGACCAGCACTTCCACCAGGGGTATTCCCGCCAGTTCCGATTCGCGGCGCATGGCGGCGAGTCCCATCTCCGTGGTGGCGCTATCCGAAAGCAGCTTGGAGGTGATTCGTTGTTCGGCGGCTTCGGCGGCGATCATCGGCCCGGGTCCCGGCGCCGTCGCGGGTACGGCCCGCGGCGGCGCAAATGTCAATCCCGCAACGCCCGTGTATAGTAGCCCTGTGTCTTGCCGCGAGGCAACGCGCGCCGCCTGCCGTTGTAAACAGCCGCGCGGCGGAAAGACCGTCTCAGGGGCAGAGTCGCCCGTGGACGCGGTCTGAAAGGGCGAGGCGACGACGGCGAAGCGGAACCCATGATCCAGCGGCTCGGTCTTTACGGTGGAAGCTTCAACCCCGTACACGTCGGGCACCTGATTGCCGCGCGGGCCATCGCGGAACACGCCGGGCTTGATCGCCTGGTGTTTCTGCCCGCCGCCAGCCCGCCGCACAAGCCTCCGACCGACCTGATTCCCGTCGATCATCGCCTGGAGATGGTGCGACAGGCGATCGACGGCGAACCGCTCTTTGAACTCGGCGATTTTGACGCCCGGCGCCCGGGACCGAGCTACACCATCGACACCGTGCTGCACTTCCGCGCGCTCTCCGGCCCGGACGCCGAGGTGTTCTGGATCATCGGGGCGGACTCGGTTGCGGAACTACCGACTTGGCACAGGGTGCGGGAGCTGCTCGACCTGTGCAACATGCTGATCGCAGTGCGCGGGAGTTCCTGGCCGGAGCTGGAATCGCTGGCGGCCGTACTCTCGCTGGAGCAGTTGGCGAGGTTGCGTACCGGCGTCCTGCCCACGCCGTCGATCGATGTGTCCTCAACCGACATTCGCGAACGCATCCGGCGCGGGCACAGCATTCGGTACCTGGTGCCCGACTCGGTGCGGGCGTACATCGCGGCGCACGGCCTGTACCGCTGAGCCGCGCGCCGCAGCGCCGGCGCCCCTGCCCGGCGACGCACCGCATCAGCGGCTGAGCTTGTACCCCATGACCACGGGGATAGCTCCGGGCAGCACCGAGTTCGGCGGCGTAACCGTTACGGCGAGTTCCAGCGCCTTAGGATCGCTTTCCGCGGGGCGGGTTTGGACCTTCACGGCGTCGAGGGCCGGCCCGTCAAAGGAAATCCACTCGCGGATATGTTGCGAAACAAAGGAGGGAATCGCTTCCGGCGCGAGACCCGACAGGTGCGGCTTGAGCAGGAATAACAACGCGGAAAGCCGCCCGGCGAAGAGCTGGTAGGGCAGGCTGACTTCGAGCAGGCTTTCGGTATCCATGCGCTGCGGGCGGGCCGCCGTCAGTCCGTTCCAGAGCAGGACGCCCTGACTGTCGCGGATACCCATGGCGGCGTTGATGCCGGCAACGCCCATCTCCTCGATCTTGTTGGTGGGGAGCAGCAGGTCGCTGGGGCCGAAGTGTTTGTCGCCCTTGGGTCCGCCCTGGGCGACGGCGAAGCCATCCACCCGGCCGTGAACATACCCTGCCATGGCCGTCGGCCAGCCGGTGTCCGCCACGCTCCGCGCTACATTCACCGCCGCAACCATTGGGCCGTTCGCCCAGACCAGGTCCCGATCGGTGATGCACTCCTCGCGGAAGGCGAACTCCGAGTCCGTGCCCTCATCGCGTTGATACGGTGGGCGAAGAAGAGCCCGCCCAAAGACCACGCCGAGCGAACGCGCGTAGGGTTGGGCGCGCAGCGACTTCCACTTGGCGAACTGCCATTGATCAAACAAGCCGACGATGGCCGGAAGCGTGGGGATCTGCCAGGCGTGCTTGACCCCGAAGAAACCGGATGAGACCCCGGCGATGGCCACCGCCGGCAGGCTCGCCGCATGCTGCGCCAGTTCGTCAAGGGCCTCGAGGTCCGTCGCGGAGTTGCCAAAGGCGCTGTCCACGATGATGAGGTCCGGTGCGTCGGCGCCCTGGTCGAACACCGGGTCAATCAGCCGCGAGCGGACGCACTCGAGCAGCGACGCGGCGGGGGCGTGCAACAGCGACAGCCGCACGCCTTTGCGGAAATCGGTGTGTGACACCAGAAACGCCAGCGACCGCCAGATGGCCTCCACCGCTTGCACCTGCGGGGCGTGCAGCACAGTGTTGAGCCAGACGTTCAGTCGGCGATCGATCTCGTGCAGCGTACGCCGCAACGCCGACGCCTCTTCCGCGGGGATCGAGGCTCCGCCCGCCGCTGCCGCCACCAGCGAGCCCAGCGGCGTCCGCGGCGCCGGCGCCGGTGCCGAGCCGTCGCCGGCGAGATCGAGCTGTCCCAGCAGGCTGTCCACCACGTCCGGCGCGGCGGCCGGTGCCGCAGGAGACCACTTCAGCGCGTCGGGCAACCACGCCAAGGCCGGATCGGCGGAAGCCGCCCGGGCCACCGCCTGACTCAACTCCGCAGGGGACGTCTTGCCTCGCAGGCGGTCCGTAACCCGTTGCCGCATCTCGCCCAACGCGCGCGTGACCGGAAGTTGCAAGAGCACCTGGCGTGGGTCGAAGGCGCGGAGCCCATCGAAGCGCAGCGAAACCTCGACCATCGCCCCGCCCTGCGACAAGGGGTCGGCGAGCGTAAAGTGCACCGAGGGAGCGGCCGCTGCCATCAGTTCGTCGAAGGTGTCGGCGGTGATCGGCACCACGCCTTCCGAGAGCGGACCGCTGACGCTGCCCGCCGGCGTGCCGGCGAAATCGCCGACCACCAGCACAAGATACGGGTGCTGGCGGGAAACGCGCACGCCGTCCGGAAGGGGTACATCGGCCTCGAGTTCGAGTTTCTCGCTGAATCCGGCCACGGCGTGTCCTCCCTGCAAGGCGGTTAACGACTTTGGTGACGCCTCCCGCGGGCATGACGGGAGGGCGGAACGAGCGGACTCCGAGGCCCCCGGCGCCCGCGCGGTGACGCCTCATGTGACTCGGCGGGCTACGCTCCAGCCGCGACCACGCGCAGCGCCGCGCCCCGACCGGCCTACATGCCCATGGGTCGCGTGGTGCGCACCCAACGGGCGAGCGTCTGCCGGACGGCGTGCACCGGCGTGGCCGAACCCCGCCCGCCGCCGAGGGCGGAATCCACGATGCCCGCGGCGATGCGTGCCTCCGGTCCGCTGGCGAGCCCGGTGCTCGCGAAGTCGGCGTCGAGATCGTGGCCGGAGACCCGCGCAAGCGTCCGCATGCGGAACAGCACGGCTCCAGTGTCGTGAGCTTTCAGTTGCAGTTCGTTTCTCAGGTACCGGGCGACTCGTGCCTCGACGATCGAATCCATGGGCGCCTCCTTTATGTCGCAACGTGCGGCCGGCGCGGTCTCATTTCCGCGCCGCGCCTGCGGTTCTCGATTATACCCAGGAACCGTACCGGACACCAAACCATGGCCGCCCGGTCCGGGGGAGCAGGGGAGCGCGTGACCGGAGACCCCCTCCTACGCTTCGGACCGGGCCTTGGCCCCGAGATTCAGGAACAACTCCACCTCGTCGTCAGTCATGTCGACGCCGCGCCGGGCCATGACACGCGTGGCGACGTCCAGCAGGCGGTCGGCGTCGCCGGCGCGAACCCCTTCGTCGGTCACCCAGGCGAACGCCGGAACGGTCCTCGGAATCACATGCGACGTGGCCACCATCGCCGAGAAACCGATCATCGCTCCCGTGGGGATGGTGGCGTTGATGCCCAGCTTGACGAAGTCCGCGATGACCGCCCCAAAGAACGTCTGGCCGGTGTTCACGTCACCGCCTCGGAGCGTAACGTGAACTGGTCCGTAGGTGTTCTTCAGGTCGGAGTTGGTGCTGCCCGCGCCCAGATTAACCCAGCTTCCCACGTAGGAGTGGCCCAGGAAGCCGTGGTGGTGTTTGTTCGAGTAGCCAAGGATTACGCACCCGTGCACCTCGCCGCCAATGCGGCAGACGGGGCCGATGGCGTTGCCGCCGTGAAGCCAGGCATGCGGGTTGACCTGCGTGCCGGGTCCGATGTAGATCGGCCCCTGGATCACCGCGTGGGCTCCCACCGCTACGTTGTGGCTGAGGAACACCGGGCCTGCGGACGCGTCCAGGACGGCCGTAGGGTGGATGCGGCAGGCCTGGCCGACGTGCAGCCGTTCGCGACATTCCACGACCACCCGCGGGTCCAGCTCCGCTTCCACGCAGGCGTCCCCCGGTTGCCACTCGGTGGTCAGTTCGTTGCCCAGGTGGGCGATCACATCCCAGGGGAAGCCGATCATACGCCCCGGGGCTGGGATTCGCGGCACGCCATGCAGGGCCTCCTCGCGGCGCGAGCCGTCGAGCATCACGCCGGGCGATAGCGACGCCGCCAGCCGCGGGTCGCAGACGACGTACGCCACTTCTTCGTTGTTGACCCCCACGCAGGGCGGAGCGGGGAACGCCGGAGCTGGGTCGGGAAGCCATCGTCCGTTGACCAGGACCGCGGCATCGGGCAGTGGGCGGTTGGCGGGCGCTCCGCAGCGTTGCGACGCCAGGCCCGCCAGGGCCGGACGAACCCAGACCCCGGCAACCGGCAGCGACAACCGCTGCGCCATGCGATCCAGCACGATGTGTCGCCCGAGGCTGAGCTCGAAGAGCGAACGCCAGCACACCAGGGGCAGGAAGTTGCCGACCCGCTCATCCTCAAACAAAACCACCGTGTGCATAGCGCGGAGTATACCCCCGCGGCATTCGGGCTGCACGAACGCGCAAGGCAGGAAGCGGCGGGACGGGCAGCATCAGGGAAGCGAAAATGGGCCCGTGCACACAGCACGAGCCCTTCAGAGAGCGTCCGAACGGAGCAACCGTCGCAATGCCGACGGGAGCGTGTGGACAGAACCCTTTAACCAAAGTGGGCGGCTTGCGGGGCCCGGACCGCCGACCCAAACGGGCCGGTACGTCGTTTGGCCGCCGCGCGAAGCATCCCGCGGGTTCTTTATCGGTTCAGCCAATGCTTGCTCCCAACCGAGCATGAAAGCCGCACCGATCAGACCGGTTTATTATAGCACATGTTCGACCCGCAGGAAAGAAAAACTCACCGATTGCGCGCACAATCCTCACCGCTCCGCACCACGGCGCGCAAACTTCTGAATCGCTGATAGTTGCACGAACCTGCGGGGCCGCTCCGCGCCCCTTCCGCGCCGCCGGCGTGCGCGCGGCCGCGTCTACGGGCACGAGAACGGATCGCGGAACGGGTACACCTCACCCTGGAACGCCTTTACGATCAGGAAGATGTCCGTGAAGTTGATGACCGCGTTGGGGACCTCGTCATGCACGTCCAACCAGGTGAAGGTCGGCGACGCTTCGCCCTGGAATTTCTTGATCCCTGCCTGGAAGTCGTTGACGGTCACCAGCCCGTTGGGCGGGGTCCACGTTGGATCGCGGAACTCGCCCACGGTGTCGCCCCAGAACTTGGGCACGGGCTGCGGGACGGTACTCACCGTCAGCGGCGGGGTAAAGGTAGCGGCGTCCGTCGTGCTACGAATCTCGTACTCGGCGGCGGGAATGATGGGACAGTCACCGAGATGAACGACCGACTCCGGCCGGCATGCGGTGGACGGGGCCGTCATCGAACAAGTGTCTCACACCAGGCTCCCGCGGCGTCACCCTACGGCCCCTCCGCGGTGGGATGCCCGCAGCTCGCCCCACTACGGCACCGCGCCGAAGGCGATGAGCATCGCCGCCGCGTCGCGCAGGTCGACGTCGTAGTCCAGATCGAAATCCACACGGTCCCAGCCCGCCTGCACGGGGTCAACGAACGGCCCCAGCAGCCGATCCACGAAACCCGCCGCATCCGAGAGGTCCACGTCGCGGTCGCCGTCGAGGTCCCCGGGCACGGCCGGCAGCGGCGGCACGATCGGGTCCACCACCACGTATCCCACGCGGATCGCGGTGTCCGTCCCTTCCGGCCCGCCCACGGTGAGCGACACGGTGTACGCCCCGGGCAGGGTGAAGGTGTGCGCCGGGTCCTGCGCCGAACTGTCGATCACTCCGTCGCTCTCGAAGTCCCACGCCCAGGCCGTCACGTCGCCGGCGGATTCGTCCTGAAACGCCACGGCAAGCGGCTCGACGCCGGCCGTCAGGTCCGAGGAGAAACGCGCGATGAGCGGACTACGGTTCTCGACTACCGTGTCGAAGAAGCTCTCTGTGCCGTCGGCGGCCGCAGCCACCACGAAGTAGTTCCAAAGCTGCCCCATGCCTTGGGTTACCCAGGCGTGCGGCGTGTCGAACGCGGTCCCGGCCGTGCTACCCAGGAGCGTGAACTTCGGCTCCTCGTCCGGCCGGGCGTAGACGTTGTAATCCACAACCGCCGGATCCGGCGACGCGTCCCACGCAATCCGCGCCAGCCCGCTTACCCGCTCGGCGCGGACGCTCGTCGGCGGCGCGATCCCTGATTGCAGGACCATCCCCGGCGTCGACGAGTCGTCTAACACGATGCCAAACCGGATGGTGTTGCCGTGGTGGATTCCGCGTAGGCTCGAGCGCTCGGCAATCGCGTTGTGGACGTACCCAACATCAACGGAAAAGACGTTCCCCGCCAAACCGCCGACCGATACAACGTACTGCCCGTTGGCGAGATCGGCGATTGACACGCCGGCCGTACCGCCCACGACCTCGGCTGAGGAGGCCGGGATACCGAGCTCCAACACGCCGGTGTCGGGGTTGATCCCTGTCCCTTGGCCGGCGCCGTCGAAGACATACGGCTGTGTGAACCCCGTGAATGAGAGGGTGAGCACGCCGCCCGTCTGCGCTTCGGCGGCCTCGTTCGCATCCGGGGCATCCTTGCGGGTCGCCGAACAGGAAGCAGGGTGGCTCAGAAAGTCGCAAATCTCGTCGGCGTACTCCCGCATAATCGTCGCATGCCCCGTGGACTTCCCATCGGCAATAGATACTCGATCCGCCAGACCCACCAAAACCGAGTGTCGTGGGACGGTTCCATCGCCGTATGGAAGTTCCAGGGGATCCCCAATCGGCTGTCCGTGCGGGTATTGATCCCCAGAGCCCCGCAACCCGATCGGGATCTCCGCGACCGTTAGCTCGTCATCCGAAAGGAACAGCTTGGTACGCACTTTGTCTGATCGTTGGTCATCTTCCTTTACAAAGCGATCTACCTCCGCATCGTGTGCAAGCTGCCAGAGCAGCGACTCTTGGTAGCCCTCACGCTGACGCAGCGATCCGAACGCCACCCCAGAGCTGCTCAAGAACGGGTAGGTCGGCAGCAGTGCCTCAAGGCCCGGCACGTGGACGTGGACGAACTCAAGCCACTCATCCGAGTCGAGGGATAGCGATGCTCCGTCAAACTTCTCGTCCACATGCACGCCCCGGTAAACGTTCTCAAGGCTTCGGGCGTAGAATCGATTCGGTGCACACGCGCTCAAATCCAAAATGGACTGATGCGCATCCGCGATCCTGTCGGCAGTTCTGGCGTCGGCGCCGTCCCAGATGTAGTAGGACACCGCCGAACCGCGGTTGGGCGTCCCGCACATCGCGAAGCGGTCGATGTCTCCGCGATAACGCCCACTCTGTATGTAGTGGCGGACCAGGACGCCGCCCAAGCTGTGCGCCACGACGCGGACCTTGGGCCACGGCGGGGTGCGACGGTTCCTGGCCTCGTCGATCGCGGCGATCAGATACGTATCCACCACCGCGTCAACGATCCGCGCCCGCCAATCCCACGGCACGTCAAGTACGGTGAAGTCGGCGCTTAATGTTCTACGCAACGCCCCCCAGACCGGATTCGAGATGCAGGCGTTTGGATCGTGGAGCTGGAGTTGGCAGCGGTCCGGCAGTGCACTTCCTTGAATATAGGGGTATTGGTCCGTCCAGCCCCGATCACTGCTGCCGAGAATTCCTGCGACGAGCAGGACCGGCGGCCTGTCGACGGGTATCAGCACAAGGTCACTCAGTTCCACCTGGCCTTCGGATACCGAAACGCAATGGTAAACGGACCGATCCTGGTCGATCTCCGCAAGGAGCCGGTAGGTCGCGGCCGGCAGGCCGTCAAAGTGGAACGAGCCGGGAAGCAGCCGCGTCGGCGTCGTAACTGAGTCGACAAGTGTTCCGTCCGCGGTAAACAGCGAAACCTCAGCACCATCCCGTGGCAGGATCCCGGCGCGGACTACTCCTGAGATTCCCCCAGTTCCCGAACCCGCCGGGGAAACGGTGAAGGCATTACTGATTCCCCGGATGCCGCTGGCAAAGGCATGCAACTGGCTATCGAGTGACGGGCGGTTCAGCACTAGGTTGCCCGACCACATGCCGTTCTGGACGGTGACGTATCGAGGTGAAACGGATGCAGCGGTATTGGTGGTCAGATCGACCTGGCCGTTGAAGTTCACTATTGCAGGCGGGCCGTCCCGCGTAGCAGTGGCCGCGACCGCGCGGATGTTCACCCGGATCGGGTCGCCCACCAGGTAGGGGCCCGCGATGGGGTCAAACTCAAAATGCGTCGGCGAGGCCGCCGGGGTCGTGCCCGCCTGGACCACGGAGACGTCAACGTACGGCGGCGTGGCGGCCGGGGCGGAAACGCGGACGATTCCCGTCCGCGACCCGGGGTCCGGATTGGCGTCATACGCCACCCAGATCAGCCCGCCGTTGGTCCCGCTCGCACCCGCCGTGATCCGCAGCCACGCCCCGCCCTGCGTCACCGCGGCGGACCAGGGCATGGAGCCTCCGCCGAGGTTGGAAACGGAGAAGGAAGCCGAACCGGCGGTGGCGGTGGGGGCGCGGGCTGGTGGTGATGCCAGGAGCCTCTTCGCGGGGACTGCGCGAATCGCCAGGCTGTGATAGCGACCTGCGGAGATCGCCGCGAAGCCGCTGTTCGGCGCGGGGACGTTGGTTTGGCCGTAGTCGTTGTCTCCCCACGCGACGATGGAGCCGTCGGCCTTCAAACCCAGGGTGTGGAATCCGCCTCCAGTGACTGCGACAAACCCCTCGTTGGGCGAAGGGACGTCCAATTGCCCGTGTGTGTTGTTTCCCCAGCCGTGGACCGAGCCGTCGCTCTTGAGAGCCATGCTGTGTTCTTTTCCAGCCGAAATAGACATAAACCCCGTGTTCGGTCCGGGGACTTGGTTCTGTCCGATCGTCCCCCACGCCACAATCGAACCGTCAGATTTCAGTCCCATGACGTGATGGTCGCCCGCGCTTACAGCAATGAAACCGCTGTTGGGAACGGGTACGTTGCCCTGGCCGGAATCGAGCAGGCCCCAGCCAATGATAGAACCGTCGGCATTCACTGCAAAGTTACTGAAATCGCCCGCGGCCACTGCCACGAATGGCGGCCCGGTTGGAGCGTTGCATTGCCCAAAGTTTGAAGACCCACACCCCCACGCCACGATGGACCCGTCGGCCTTGAGGCCGAGACTATGGCGTTCGCCTGCCGCAACGGCGATGAAACCAGCATTGGGCGCGGGGACGTTGGTTTGACCATGATCGTTGTTTCCCCACGCCACGATCGAACCGTCCGCTTTCAGGCCCAGACCGTGATTCCCGCCCGCGGCAACCGCGATAAACCCCGTATTCGGGGCGGGGACGTTGCATTGACCGTACCGGTTGTCTCCCCACGCCACGATCGAACCGTCGGCTTTCAGGCCCAGACCGTGATTCCCGCCCGCGGCGACCGCGATGAAACCGGTGTTGGGGACTGGAACGTCCCCCTGGCCGGAGTAGAGGTCTCCCCATGCTACGATCGCCCCGTCAGCCTTGAGGGCAAGACTATAGTACGCGCCCGCGGCGACCGCGATGACGCCGGTGTTGGGGGCGGGAACCCCGGTTTGCCCGTAGATGTTGTCACCCCATGCCACGATCGAGCCGTCGCTCTTCACGCCCAGACTGTGTCGTTCGCCCGCGGAAACGGCGACGAAGTTGGTGTTGGGGACTGGTGCGTTCGCCTGGCCGTGGCTGTTGTATCCCCACGCCACGATCGAACCGTCGGCTTTCAGGCCCAAACTGTGATACAATCCGCGGGCGACCGCGATAAACCCCGTATTCGGGGCGGGAACGTCGCATTGACCGAACGAGTTGTCTCCCCACGCCACGATCGAGCCATCGGCCTTAAGGCCCAGACTGTGCGAAAAGCCCGCCGCGACGGCAACGAAATCAGCGTTGGGCGCGGGGACGGTGGTTTGACCGGAGTCGTCGGATCCCCAAGCCACGATGGAGCCGTCGGCTTTCAAGCCGAGGCTGTGGAACCAACCCGCCGCGACGGCAACGAAATCACCGTTGGGCGCGGGGACGGTGGTTTGACCGGAGTCGTCGGATCCCCAAGCCACGATGGAGCCGTCGGCCTTCAGACCGAGACTGTGTAAGCCCCCCGCCGCGACGGCGACGAAATCCGGATTAGGATCGGGGACGTTGGTCTGACCATAGCCGTTGCTTCCCCATGCCACGATCGAGCCGTCGGCTCTGAGGCCAAGGCTGTGGGCCCAGCCCTCGGCGACGGCGACGAAGCCAGTGTTCGGCATGGGGACGTTGGTTTGACCGTAGTCGTTGTATCCCCACGCGACGATGGAGCCGTCGGCCTTGAGGCCCAGGCTATGGTACCTGCCCGCGGCGACGGCGAGAAAACCCGTGTTCGGCGCGGGGACGCTCGTCTGTCCGTATGTGTTGTTTCCCCACGCTACGATCGAACCGTCGGCCTTGAGGCCCAGGCTGTGATTCCCGTCCGCGGCGACGGCGACGAACTCCGTGTTCGGCGTAGGGATGTTGGTTTGACCGTCGCCGTTTAGCCCCCACGCGACGATCGACCCGTCGGCTTTTAGCCCGAGGCTGTGGTATCCGCCAGCCGCGACAGCGACGAAGCCGATGTTCGGCGTAGGGACGTTGGTTTGACCGTCGCCGTTTAGCCCCCACGCCACGATCGAGCCGTCGGCTTTGAGGCCCAAACTGTGGCCCGCGCCCGCGGCGACGGCGATGAAATCGTCATTGGGCGCGGGGACGTTGTTTTGACCCCAGAAGTTGTATCCCCACGCCACGATCGCCCCATCGGCCTTGAGGCCAAGGCTGTGATCCCAGCCCCCGGCCACCCCGATGAAGCCCGTGTTGGACGCGGGGACTTTGGACTGACCGTACTGGTTGTCTCCCCACGCGACGATGGAGCCGTCGGCCTTCAGACCAAGACTGTGGTATCCGCCCGCCGCGACTTGGACAAACCCGGAGCTTAGATCAACGCCGACGACTTGGCTGCCCCAGCCGATAATCGAACCTGGAGTTTGAGCGAGGGCGGACGGCGCTGTGCCTATCGCGGCCGAGAGCATGCCCAGCACCGCGCGCGCGCTCGTCGCGTGCGGCATCCATGTGCGAAGCGCGGGTGGACCCGGAAGGATGTATCGCATGCGTGCTGCTCCTTCGGAGTTGTCTGCCCTGTTCGCGCCGGATACGAAAACCAACGCCGCAACTAGCGCCAACGGACTGAGCGTTCCCCAGCATAACGCTTCGCTTGACCGAATGCAAGTCCGAGCCGACGACCGCCCGCCGCGAACCGGGCGTTGTTTCGGCAGCCCCGCCCCTAGTGCCTAACCGGCGTGTCCGGGACCACCGACCACGGCCGCGCGCCGATGGGAGAAGACGGAAGTTAGGGGGGCGGGACGCCTCGAACCACTACGGGACCCCGCCGGCCAGGCCGGGAAAGCGCCGGAAGGTCGAGAAAGGGGCCCACCGCTACGGGCCTGCCGGCTGAACCCAATGCATTCGACGGAGCGGGAACGCCGCGGATTGTATCTCATCCAACCGGCGTACCCCAGCGTGGCGTGCGTGGCGGTATTCGCTCCGCGGTATCAAGTAGCGCGGACGGTTGAACTTTGCGCGGCCGTGCGCAAGCGGTAGCGCGCCCGGTTGCGGCCCACCCTGGTCCACCTATAATTCCGGCGCGCGTGCGGCGGCGCGGCCGCCTCGAGGATGGCAGGGCGATACGGGACCGATCCCCTGGCGGGCTGACGCCGCGGCCATCGACGCGTCCGGCGTGGCGACGCGTATCTGTTGCTGTCGTACTTGGTAAGGAACTCGGCCGTGGCAGCGCAACCGGCTCCCACCAACACGCAAAGCTGGCTCGAAGGCAGCGGCTTGCTGCACATTTTTCGCACCCTCGGGCTGGCCGTGCACCCCGCCAAGATCGGCCTGGCGCTGGGCACGATCATTCTGACGTTCGTGTTCGGAACCGCGCTCGACTGGGTGTGGAGCGTGCGCGGGGGCGTGGATAAAGACGCCATCGACCGCTTCGTCGTCGCGCGCGAATCGGGCCAACCCTATACCGAGCAAAAGGGCGATTACGGCATCTTCGAAGTCTGGCGAGAGCACGGGCAGCGCTGCGTGTTCAACCTCATGGGCTCGTCGGTTCCGGGCACCTCGGTGGCGGCCGGCACCACGGTGGGCACCTATCTGGAAACGCACTCGCAGACCCGCCCGCTGCGAAACCTGCTCGCTTTAGGCTATGGCACGTGGTGGCTCTGCCGCGAGCACGTGGTGTTCTTCGCCATTTTCGCCGTGGGCGCGCTCATCCTGTGGGCCCTGGGCGGGGGGGCGATCTGCCGCATCGCCGCGGTCCAGTTTGCGCGGGATGAGAAGCTCACCATGCGGCAGGCGCTGCGGTTTTCTCGTGCCAACCTGCTGACCGGATTCGTCCTCGCCCCGTGCATTCCGCTGGTCTTCGCGCTGGCGGCGGCCGTGCTGCTGGCGGTTTTCGGGGTGGTGCTGCGCATTCCCTTTTTGGGCGATCTGATCGGCGGGCTGCTGTTCAGCCTGCCGCTGATTGGCGGGTTCGTGGTGGCGACGCTGCTGGTGGGCCTGATGGTGGGCGGCAGTCTGATGTGGCCGGCGGTCGGCGCGGAAGGGCAGGATGCCTTCGATGCCTTCGCCCGCAGCCTCAGCTACACGTTCTCCAAGCCCTGGAAAACGGCGCTCTATGCGATCCTCGCCCTGGTGTACGCCAGCCTGAGCTGGGTCGTCATCAACCTCTTCACGTTCTTCGCACTGAACGTTACCCGCGCCGTTGTGGGGTTCGGGACCTCGCCCTTCGGCTGGTGGGCGCGGGGCACGGCGGAGTCGCCGCAAAGCAAGCTGGAGTTGCTCTGGCCCTTCGCCAGCCCCAGCGCGCTGTACGCCTGGCCGGAGTGGAGCAAACTCGCCTGGCACGAGTACATCTCCGCCTTCCTCATCGGCATCCACGTGATGCTCGTGGTGGGCGTGATGTTCTCCTTCCTGGTGTCTTTCTACTACTGTGCCAGCACCGTGCTGTACTATCTGCTGCGGCGCGATGTGGACAAGACCGACCTGGGCGATGTGTTCATGGAGGAGGGTGGCGGGGAGTATATGCCCGCAGAGGTCCCCGCCCCTCGTCCCGCGGCCGCACCCACCTCCGTTTCGCTCCCCATCGCGGACCAGGGTCCGACGCCGCCGCCGCCGGCCTGATGTGACACGCGTTGCCCGCATGGCCGCGCGAGTTGCGGGACCCATCAGGAACGCAGAATTCTGGACCCAACCGGGTCCGAACCGCGGGCGTGTAAAGGGCGGAGACTACCGCGCCCAGGGTCGTACGAGGGTCACGTCCCGCGTCCCGCTCGACGGCGGAACTCCTGGAAGAGTCGGCGCGTGGTCTCGCCCACTTCGCCCCCGCCCACAGGGTCTTGGTCGAGGCGCGTCACGCCGAGAATCTCCAGGGTGGTGCTGGAGAGGAAGACCTCGTCCGCGCCCCGCAGGAAGGCGATATCGAAGGCCCGTTCCGTGACCGTCAGCCCCATGCCCGCGGCGCACTCCATGACGTACCCCTGCGTCACGCCGTGCAGCACGGCATCCGTCCGCGGCGGGATGAGCAGCTTGCCGCTTTGCACCACGAAAACGTTCGCGGAGGTGCACTCGCGCACCTCGCCCTCGGCGGTCACGAAGAGGGCGTCGTCGAACCCGTGGCGCAAGGCCTCGTTCTTAGCCAGCACGTTGGGAAGCAGCGTGATCGCTTTGATATAGCAGTTGGCCCAGCGCGTCTCGCGCACGGCCATTACCCGGGCACCGCGGCGCCGCAGTTCCTCGGGCACGGTCGGCAGCGGGCGAAAAGTCATCACCAGCGTGGGCCTGAGATTCGGCGGAATAATGTGAGCCCGCGGGGCGACGCCGCGCGTAAGCTGCACATACACCAGCGCATCGCGGAGCTCGGCGCGCCGGAGCCCCTCACGGATGATGGGTTCGAGGGGCGCGGTGTCGAAGTCGTATTCCAGGCGGATGGCCGCGGCGCTGCGCCGCAACCGCGCCAGATGTTCGTCGAGGAGAAAGGGCCGGCCCTCGTAGCCGACGATCACTTCATAGATGCCGTCACCGAACTGAAAGCCGCGGTCCTCGATGGACACCCGGGCGTCGGCGATGGGACCGAAGACGCCGTTGACGTACGCCAGCTCGCTCATGAATTGGCCTCCGGCACGGGCCGCCCCAGCATGCGACGCACCGTCTCCAGCCACTCGGCGCACTGCGCCTTGCGCCCGGCATCGGCCAGGTTGCCCAGTGTCTGGGTCAGGTGCTTTTCTGCCAGTTCGTATTGTTTCAAATCGCGCGCGTAAATGATCCCCAACAGGAGGCGGACCGAGCCCAGCTCACGCGAGTTCGGATAGCAATCCAGAAAGCGCTCGAACGCCGTGGCCGCCAGGGAGGAGCGATTGGTGCGGTAGAATTCGCGGCCCACGTCCAACTGCGACAGCTCCGAAAGACACTGCCGTGGGTCGAGCCCCAGCAGGCGCTCGTAGTCGCCTGCCGCGGTGGAAAGGTCGCGGCTTTCCAGGGCGTCATCGATCCGCCGCCGTAGTTCGTGCACTTCGTCGAGCCGCCGCTCCTCGGCGGCCAGCGTCGTGGACTCCGCGGCCGGGGCCCGCGCCACGGGGCCGAATTGAGCGCGGGCGGCCCGGGCGGGGTCGGCCATCGTCTGCGCCAGATCGCGCCGCTGTTTCCAACGCTTCCACAGGGCCAGGATATCGAACTGGTCGCGGGGCAGGGCGCGAATCCAAAGCATCAGCAGCGCCGCCACGAATCCGAAGAAATACCCCGCGAGGTGCGCCTCGTGGGCCACCGGCCCGGCGCCGCCGAAGCTGGGCGCTACTAAGTTGTCCCAGACGATGATCTTCAGGCCGATGAGCAGCATGGCCGGCACTTCGAAGGTGTAGATGACCACGAACCACATGAGCACCGTGACGTGGCTTCGAGGAAACAACGCCAGATAAGCGGTGGTCACGGCGGCGATGGCCCCCGAGGCGCCGACGAGCGTGAAATGCCCCGGGCTCAGCAAGGCGTTGCCCCAGGCCGCGAATACTCCGCCGGCAAGGTAGAACAGCAGGTACGCGACGGCACCCATCTTGGCATTCACGCTATTGCCGAACACCCACAGGAACAGCATGTTGCCCAGCAGGTGCCTGATGTCCGCGTGCAGAAACTGGTAAGTGAAGAACTCGTGGACCGCCGGCTCGCTGGACTGGAACGCCAGGTAGCGATCGCGCCATACCTCGCCGTTGCGGCCCAACAACGTCTGGTTCAGCAGTAGAAAGACCAGCACGTTGACCGCGATCAGCGCGTAGTTCACCGCCGGGGTGCGGCGGACGGCCGATTCGGTTCGAATGGGAATGAGCATGAAGCGTCGTGGCGGTCAGCGCGGACCCGGGCCGGGTGCCGGCGGACCGCTCATCATCTGCACGTACTGCATGCGCAGTTCGTAGACCACAGCGTCCAGGGCGCGTTTCTCCTCCTCCGTCAGGTTCCCGCGGGTCTTCTGGTCCAATACATCGAGGAGGTCGATCTGATGCTTGGCGGCCATGGGGTTAGGAGGGATGCGCTCCCCGCCGGGGCCCTGGAAGCCCCCGAGTGAGATCGCCGCCTGCATGGCGAGCAGATTAACAAGTTCCAGGAAGTTCGCCGTGCCGGGAAGGGGTACCCCCGCGGACCGGGAGGACTTCTCCTGTTGCGAAAGCCGTTCCTTTTCCTTGGCGGCTTCCTGTTTCCAATCGGAGTCGATGTGCAGTCCGCTGAAGTCTTTTTCGCTCATGGGATTCCGCTCGTTCGCTGTCCGCCGTAAGGCCGATCCATCCACAGCGCCTTCTCGGCCGGGCATACGCCTCCCTCGCCGTTATGCGGTGAAGCGCTCGAGCGCCGAGACAGCACGCCGGCGCACTATACCGCGAAACACGCCGGCGCGGGAAGTGCCGCCAGCAGCTCCTCAAGCCCGGCGCGGGTGTAGAGGCCGAAGAAGTACTCGCGGTTACGGGCGATGGTGCCTTGCTCATACGCAAGGGCCGCCCGCCGTACTTCCGCCTCCGCGGCCGGCACAGCTCCAGGCCGCAGGCGGAGCAGCGCGGTGTTCGCGGAGCGAATCCGCAGGAACGCCTCGCGCCGGGCGGCGCGATTGGCGGCGCCGTCGCGTCTTAACCGATCGGAGACGGCCACCGCGTCGGCGCGTTGCGCCAGTACCGGGGCCAGGTCGGCATCCACGGCCACCCAGCGCTGCGGGTTGTGTCGCAGGTCCCGCAGGCGGCTGCGGAGCACGCGAAGGTCCGCGGTCGGAGTTGCTTCCCGCGCCAGGTCTACGTGCAGCGTCGCGGAAACGCAGGCCATGGCGGGCGGTGTCAGGCCATAGTAGTCGGCGATGATCCCATCACTGATGCGGTCGTACTTGGCGCCGCCGATGCCGTGTACGAAGAGGTCCGCCAGCAGGAGCCGTGCCCATAACGTGAGCGCCAGAGCCCGCGGCCGGAGCTGCCAGCCGTCCGACGTTCCCAGGGCCTGGCGTACGCCATCGCACGAGGCGGCGTCCCGTTCGCTCAGTTCCGCAACCGGTCGGGTTCCGGCGAAGATCCGAACGACACCGGCGGCGCGCTCCACGTACACGCGCGTTCGGGGCAGGCCGCGGCGGATCGCCCAGAGGGGTACTTCGCAGCGCTCGCCATCCGTCTCCAGGTCCGGAATGGGGCGGCGCGGATCGCGCACGCCCTGCTGCCGGCGGTACGTCGCCAGCGCCGCGTTGTAGCTGGCCGCGAATCGCGTCGCGTTCAGCATGACGTCAAGCAGAAGCGGGTTGCACCAGGTCTCGCTCACCCGGCACTCCTCGGTTCGCACGTCGAGCTCGGACTCGACGGCCCGGCAGCCGGCGATGACCTGGTCCACCCAATCGCGGGCCTGCCCGCCCTCGCGGACTCCGCGGAAGAACGTCGGCATCAGGGAGCTATTGAGTCGTTCGCCCATAGCCGCGCTGACGGCTTCGTTGAGCCGTGCAAGCTCTTCCGGTGTCTGGCGGGGAATGTGTTCGTAGGCGCTCCCCGCGGGCGCATTGACGAGGCGGACGTGACGTAGCGTAAGCCCGGTTTCGGTGAGTGACGCCACGGCAAGTGAAGTCTGTTTGGCGGCATCGCAGTCCACGACCAGATTGAGGGCGATGCCCTGGAGCGCCGCCGCGGCGCGGCTGGCACAAACCCGTTTCGCCCAGACGCCGGGATGAAAGAGCTCCGGCTGATGTCCGGTGACGATGAGCGGCCGGTCCGCGGCGCCGTGCAGCGCCTGTCGCGCCTGCAAACGCCATTCGGCGAGCGGCACGCCCAAGAGTCGCAGTGTGGAGCCGCCGACGATCGCCCGGTTACCGCGCAGCGCCTCGGCCCAGCGTGCCGCGGGCGGCTCGACGAGAATCTCCCCGTGGTTCGCTGGTGTCTTCAATCGGGAAAAGTCGAGCATACCCTGCGCTCGGCAGTCAATTCACGGTCAAAGACCTCGAGGTAATGGGCCAGTCGCGCCACCGGGTCGTCCAGCATCCCGCCGAAATGCCGCGTCGGATCATGGTAGATGAGCCGCACCGGGAGTTCACGAATCCGCAGGCCCGCCCGCGCCGCCTGTACCCACCACTGCATGGGCATGGCGTACCCCGGCACGGTGATGCAGATCTGCTCCAGGGCGCTGACGCGATAAGCCTTGAACCCGCAAAAGGCGTCGGTAATTCCCAGACCCAGCCGCAGATTCAGCAGATCGGTGAGCACGCGGTTGATGGCCCGGCGGTCGGCGGGAACTCCGGCGCCGGCGTCTCGGCCGGGGGGATAGCGCGTGCCGCTGATCACGTCCGCGTCGTCCGCCGCCGCGGCAGCCAGAAAGCGCGGAATATACTCCGCCTCGTGCTGCTCGTCGGCGTCCATGGTCACCAGCCAGGGATAACGCCGGCGCCGCGCGTAGGCGAAGGCGTCGGCGAGGCTTTTTCCGTAACCGCGGTTCTCCGGGTGTGTCAGAACATGAATGCCCTCAACGCTGCGCAACAGTTCCGGCGTGCGGTCCGTGGAACCGTCGTCAATCACCAGGATATCGCGGCTGAAGCGGCGCACCTGTTCCAGTACGCCCAGAACATAACGCTCCTCATTGAAAACCGGAATGGCGAGCAGATGGTGGGGAAGAGATCGCTCGGGCATGGTCGGCCACTCCCTTCGCGGCGCATGATCGGCCTCGGCACCGATCGCGCATCGCGACTATTCTAGGCCGCGTCCTTTGGGCAGGCGAGTCGTGTCGGACGGTATTGAGGCCGCAACCTGCGTTCCCTCGCCGTAGGTGCCGCGCCCCCACCGTCGGCGGACGAATCGAGATCCGTAAGAGCGGAGGTCGAAATCGGCGAATCCTGGCGTGGCAAGTGGAGTGCGACGGCCCAACCCTGGAGGCACGAGCGAGGGTCCGCGTGCCTACGGAACGCGGGGCACCGAGTCCGGCGCGTCGGCCGGTGCTTCCTCGCATTCAAGCCCTGCCGCGGTAAGATTCAGGCCCGCGACAGAACCTGGGCCCGGCGCGGAGGGCCGGTGGGAGGTGGCGCGCTTGAGATCGCGTGCGCTGGGAACAACACGGGACGGCGCACGACCCTGCGCCGCGTGGCTCGCGACGCTACTGACCGCGGTTGCCGGCTGCACTCCCTTCGCGCGGCTGCGCGCCGAACACCACACCGAGCGCGGCGAGGCCCTGCTCCAGGCGGACAACCTCGATGCCGCGCTGGCGGAGTTCCAGGCCGCCGCCGAGCTTGACCCGCAGCTTGCGGTCGCCCATTCGCGCATGGGGCTCATCTACCGCCGCATGGGGGACTACGCCCAGGCGATCGACAGCTTCGTGGAGGCCGTGCGGCGAAATCCGCTGTCCTTCGACGACACTTTGAATCTGGCGCAGCTCTACCATTTCACGCAGCGCGTGAAGGAGGCGATCCAGGCGTACCTGCACGCCGTGGAACTGCGGCCCAACGACTTCGACGCCCAGCTCAACCTGGGTACGTGCTTTCAGCAGTCCGGCGACTTGCAGCAGGCGGTGGAGCGATTCGAGAAGGCCATCGCCATTGACCCCAACCGGCCGCACGCCTACGTCAACCTGGGCGTGGCCCTCGACGCCCAGGAGCGGTACTACGATGCGATCCGCGCCTACAAAGAAGCGCTGGAGCGGGACAACCGGCAGCCTTTGGTGCTGGTCAACCTGGCGCACACCTACATGAATCAGGATCGATTGAAGATGGCGCGCCAGTCCCTGGAGCAGGCGGTGCGCATGGATCCGCAGCTCGCGGCCGCACACGAGGCAATGGGGTACTGTCTCTTCCGCATGCGCGAGTTCGACGAAGCCGAAGGGAGCTACAAGCAGGCGCTGGCGTGCGACTGGCGACTGCCGCGGGCCCACGCGGGATTAGGGTCCATCTACATGCTCCGCTACCTGGAGGACAAATCGGCAGTCGAGTGGCGCGAACGGGCGCTCGACCACTGGCATCGGTCTCTGGAAATCAGCCCGGACCAGCCGCGCATCCGGAAACTCCTGGCGCAATACAAGCCGCGGTCCGACGATCCCGAGGAGGCGCTGTTGCAGGCGCGCTAGCGTCGTGTCCCGCGATCGCCTGACCGTTTGTGGATCGCTTTCGCGGCGGACGCTCGGCCCTCGTGGGGCGGCGCGGGCTCAAAGTTCGTGGCTCGATCCGATTAGATAGCAACGAGACACCACACCAGGCGAGGCGTTCGCGTAGCGATTCGGAAACGCGCGGCAGTCGTGCGTTCGCCAGAGGGCCGGGGAGCGCCCAGGCCCGTGCCGTCATGCCCCGTTTCCGGCGTTCCGCCGCGCGTCGAGCCTGCGGGTCAGCAGTGCGCGAACGCTGGGTGGTGGAAGGGCGGTGGCGGCGAGTTCCGGTTCGCCTACCAATCCCAGGGCGAAAGTAGCCAGCGTGACCTGCCCGGCCCACACCTGCGGGTCGCGGTCCCGCACCGATTCCTTGACGCCGCCGGTTCGGATCTTGGCGGAGGCCTCGCGGATTTCGATGGCCACCACGGCCGTGGCGCGCGCCTCTTCGTCTGAAGGCGGGCGGATTTCCGTCCATCGGCCCGGAACGGCATGCTCAACGATGGCCTCGAAGGCGCGCCACTTCTCCGCCGCGTCGGTAACCTCACGCCCCTCGCCCAGCACCACGACAGAGCGGTAGTTCAGCGAATGATGCAGAGCGCTCCGCGCCAACACCAGTCCGTCCAGCAGGGTGAACGTTACGCAAGCCCGCGCCCCGTGGCGCAAGGCATCGAGCAGGCGACTCCCGTACGCGCCGTGCAGATATAGCACGTCCTCGATCCGCGCATGTACCATGGGCAGCACGAACGGCTGCGCGTCGTCAACGATGCCGACGTGGCAGATCATCGCGGCGTCGATGATCCGATGCACGGTCTGGCGGTCGTACCTCCCGCGCTCCGCATGTTGGCGGACGCGCGTGCGCGGTGTGGGCTCAATCAACTCCATGCGTTCGTCTCATGAACAAAAGGTCTCCGAGGTCCTCGCTGAATCCCCAGCGACGATAAAACGCCGCCAGTTCCGGGCGGCAGTAGAGCTCCACGGTCCGCACCCGCGCCAGACGCGGGTGTGCGCCCAGGCGCTGCATCAGTTCGCGGCCCAGGCCGCGGCCACGGTGTGCTTCGGCGACGATCACGTCGAACACCAGCGCCTTATAGACGAAGTCGGTCAACACCCGCAGAAAGCCCACCAGCCGGTCTGTATCTTCCTCCACCAGGCCGAGGATCATGTCCGTGTGGCGGAGCATCTCGGTGATCTCCTCCCTGGTTCGCCCCGCCGACCACCACTCGCGCTGGTACAGGGCGAGCAGTTCACCGACCTGCCGAGTCGTCAGGTGCTCGATCGCGCGGTACGGCATCGCATCGCCGGTGAGCAAGGCGGTTCCTACAGACCGTCCGTGCCGGTCCTGGGCAGCGATCTGAAATCTGCGGCACACAACTGGCGACCCGTTTCGCGGGCGTTGCTGGTTTCCGCGGGCGCAAAGAACACCAGGACGGTCAGGTCTTCGGCAATGTCATGAAACCGGTGCTCGACGCCGCGTTCGACGAAGATGAACGTTCCGGCGGACACGGCGACGTCGTTCCCGCCGCCCGAGAACCGGGCGCGGCCCGCGAGGACGTAGTACGCTTCGTCCTCGGTGTGCGGCCGCTGCCGGTCCACGCCGTCCGCGGGCAGTTCATAGACCCCGGCGCTGAGCGTATCCAGACGTAGAAACTCCAGGTACGGATGCCGCTTATGCCCCCGCCGGGCCAGCACATCCGACAGTCGATAGACGCGGACGGCACCGTCGGGATCACCGGGCAGCGACACCGCCATCGCGGTCGGCCCCAGGCGCGGCTCGAGCGAAACACACGAAGGAGCGGGAAGCGCGGCGCCGCAAGACGGCGGCTCCTCGGCCGGCGACGCAGGTCCGTCGTCCGGCGTCTGTGTCGTCGTCGGGGCGGCGGCGCTTCGCCGCGGAGCGTACGTGGTGATGATGGCGACGGCGGTCACGATGATCGCCGCCGCCAGCAGCACGCGCGGGGTCAGCGGTTCTGCAGCGAAGATCGTCCCCAGGAACACCGCAATGACCGGATTCACATAAGCATACGTCGCCACACGCGCCGGCGTGCTGACCCGCAGCAACCAGCCGTAGCAGGTGAACGCCAGGATCGAACCGAACAGGCTCAGGTACGCCAGCGACAGTACGGAGCGCAGCGTGATGCGCTGCCATTCCACGCGCGACCATTCGCCGAGTACGCCAGAGATCAACGTCAACACCACGCCGGCGGCGAGCATCTCGATGGCCGTGGTCAGCGGCGTCGACTGCGGCACCGGCGCCCGTCGGGCGTAAAGCGATCCCACGGACCAGAAGAGGCACGCAAACACCAGCGCCACCGCCCCACGAAGGTCAGCGCGTGCACCGCCGACGTTGCCCGGCCCGATGAGCCAGAACACGCCGAAAAGCCCCACGGCCACGCCCGCCAGCACGGCGCGATTCGGGCGGCCGCCGCCAAAGACCAACCACTCCAACAGCACGAACCAGAGCGGCACGGTGGCCACCAGGAGCGCCGCCAGGCCCGAGGCCACGTACTGCTCCGACCAGCACACCAGCCCGTTGCCACCGACCAGCATCAGGCAGCCCGCCAGTCCGGCGGCCACCCAATTGCGCAACTTCAGCGGGGCACGTTCGCGCCGCCGGACGAAGGGATAGAAGAGCAGACCGGCCACCAGGAACCGCACGCCGGCGGCAAGAAACGGCGGCACCGTCTCCACCGCGTAGCGGATGGCCAGGTATGTCGAACCCCAGACGACGTACACGACCCCGAAGGCCGCCAGAACCCCGGCCAGCGGCACATGATGGCGTACCGCCTGCTTCATGCCCGCACCCGCGCCGCGGACGGTCCCGCGCGCCCTACGGCCAACGCCCGGAGGCCCGCCGACCGACCACGGCGTGCTTGACAAGGACCGGCCATATTGTTATAGTACATTGTGCACATGAGTTTAGTACAATATACTCCAGGTCTGAGCCGCTGTCAAGTGCCCGCGGCTTCAGGTCCGAAGCGACGACAAGAAATGACACGGCGGGGCGGGCAGCGATCCCCCGGCGGCGGGTCCATGACCGCACCGGGCTTTGACGAGCCCCGCCCCGTTTGTCATAGTACAGCGTGATGTCGCGAAACGGGAATGCCTACCTGCGGGGGGATACGGCGGCCAAGATCGCTGCATCGGTCGAAAACGCCGTGCGCAGCGGAACGCTCGCCGCCGGACGGCAGCTCCCCCCGGTTCGCAGCGCGGCGAGGATGCTGGGCGTCAGTCCGGCGACGGTGGCGGCGGCCTACCAGGCCTTGCAGGCGCGCGGGGTGCTCGTGGCCCAGGGGCGGCGCGGAACCAGGGTCAGCCACCTGCCGCTGCACCGCTCCCGGCCGGCCCTCGTGGTACCCACCAATGTCCGCAACCTCTTCGATGGCAATCCGGACCCGGCGCTGCTGCCCCCCCTGGCACCGGTGCTGCGCGACATCGATCCTGCGCCCTGTCTGTACGGCGAGCCCAGAGAGGACGAAGACCTCGTCCGGCTCATGCGCCGCGACTTCCAGGACGACGGCGTGGATCCCGGCCCCATCGGCGTGGTCAACGGAGCGCTGGACGGAATCGAGCGAGTCCTGGCGGAGCACTTGCGCCCGGGAGACCGGGTGGCCGTCGAGGATCCAGGGTTCGGGAACATCTTCGACCTGGTCATGTCACGCGGGCTTTCGCCGGCGCCACTGGCGCTCGACGCCGCAGGCGTAGTTCCTGACGATTTGGAGCGCGCCTGCCGCGCGGGAATCAAGGCGTTCATCCTTACGCCCCGGGCGCAGAACCCCACGGGGGCAACGCTCACTGAGACCCGCGCCCGAGAACTACGCCGCGTGTTGCGCAGGTTCCCGGACCTGATCGTGATCGAGGACGATCACATGAACCTCATCAGCGGCGCGCCGCTCTATTGCGTTCACGACCCGCGACGACATCGCTGGGCGTACGTGCGTTCCTTCTCCAAGGCGCTGAATCCGGACTTCCGCCTGGCGGTCATGACCGGCGACGACACCACCCTGTCCCGCGTGCAGGATCGCATCATCATCTCCCGCCGCTGGGTCAGTCACCTCCTGCAACGGATCGTGTACACGATGGTCTCCGACCCCGGCGTGCGCCGGCACCTCGAGGGGGTTGCTGAAACGTACCGGCGGCGGCGGCAGGCGGTGCTTGCGGCGCTGGCCGCGGCCGACCTGCCAACGGAGGCGCAGGCGGGGTTCAACGTCTGGCTGGAAGTGCCGGAGGAGACCTCGACGGTGCAGGCACTTCTGGCGGCCGGTTGGGCCGTCAGCGCCGGGGAGCGCTTCCGCCTCCGCACACCTCCGGCGATCCGACTGACGGTCGCCACTCTCAAGCCGGAGGAGGCGCCGGCATTGGCCGAGACGCTGGCCCGCGTACTGCGGGGCGCCGTCGCCCCCGCGACCGTGTAACCCGCCCCGGCGCCCGGCAGATGTCCGGGGCGGCCCATTCCAGCCGCGGTGGTTGCGTGCGCGACGCAAGGTTTCGGGCCGGACGCCAGGGGCTCCCGTGTTTACGTCGCTGAGGACCGCGCCCGGACAGGGCGCCGGTGCGGCTACTCCCCGCGCGATTCCACCGCGCGCCGCGCTTCGGCACGCGGCGGGCGATCCATGAAGAGCGAGACCCGCTCCCGGTCCGCGGGGGAGATGACACGCTCTACCATGCGTTTGGCGGCGCGGATGTCGGTGCGGCGAGACCCGTGGGTGAGCAGGATCCGGGCCTCGGGCAGGGCGGCGAGCACCTGCGGCAGGTCGTCCACGTGGATGTGCCGACCGGCCTTCGCCCGGGTGCGATGCTCGGCGTCGAAGAACGTGCACTCCACCAGCACCACGCGGCTGCGGCGCACGAAATCGTGATCAAGAAAGCGGCCGATCGCGGTGTCGCCGGTGTAGGTGAGCAGCGGCACCTCCACGTGTTCGTCGATGGCGATGCCGCGCTGCTTGATGGCCACCAGCTCCGGGCCGGTCTTGCCCTGGAACTCCGCCTTCAACTTGTGCCGCGCCTCAATCAGCGTGAAGCCCAGGGCGCCGGCGGCGTGGTTGACGGCGAAGGGACGGACCAGCAATCCGCGGCGGATGGGCACGTCCTCCAGAGGTTCAACGCCGATGATCTTCCCCGGAGAGGGGTGCCCTTCGATGTCGCCCCAGATGTCCATGAGTTTCTGGACACTCTGCGCCAGGCAGCGGTGCACCACTACGTTCCCGGGCGCGATGCCCACGAAGGTGCGCTGCGAAAGGTAATACGCCACGCCCGCGGCGTGATCCATGTGGCCATGGGTCACGCAGACGTAGTCGATGGCGATGATCTCGCGCGGCGCCCGGCCTACGTCGAAGCAGACGTTGTAGTCCGGCACCGCCACCACGCTTTCCTCGCCCGCAACGGAGAAGCCGAGGACGCGGATGTCGCCGACCTGCTTTTCCACCAGCCTGCCCATGCCGGGTTGATACGGCAAGACCGTGCCCTTCGTCCAGCCGGGGCCGCAAAAACGCGCCGCGCCGAGCCGTCCGCAACCGCGCTGCGCGCCGCGACCGCTAAGCGGCGCGAAGGGCCGCTGCCTGCACCGGCCGGGAGTTATCTCCGGGTTTCCCGCCGCAAGGCGCGCACGGCACGCAGCGCACAAAGCCCCACGCCCGCGGCCAGGGCAAGGAAGATGATCGCCACGCCGGCGCGCAGGTACTCGCGGGCGGGCCAGTAGCGGCAGGTAAGCAGGTATACCAGCGATGCCACGGTCGTGGCACCCGCGAGCACCGCGGGCACCAGCGCGTAGACCACCGGCCGGCCCTGGCGGTAGAACCAGATGGCCAGGGTGGTCAGCGACAGCGCCGCCAGGAGCTGGTTCCCGGAGCCGAACAGCGGCCAGAGGTACTCGGCCCGGCCGCCCCACGCCAGCGCCAGCATCAACCCCACGGCCACCCCGGAGTTCACCCAGTAGTTCTTCAAGAATCGCGGCACGCGGGGCAGCAGCGCCGCCCAGATCTCCTCCAGCAGATAACGGTTGAGCCTGATGGCCACGTCCAGCGTGTCGAGCACGAACCCCTCCACCATCAGCAGTCCGAACACCACGCCCAGCCAGGGCGGAATGCCCAGCCCGGAGTGACATATACCTGCCACTCCGACGGAAAAGGCCAGTACCGGATTCGCCTTCCACCCCGCAACCCCCGCGGGGGCGACCAGAAACGAGGTGTACTCGGCATACGACATGCCCACGGCGATGGCCAAGGTCACGCACAGCGCCAGCGCCGACTCGCCGAGCATTCCCAGGTATCCCACATGCTTGGCGTGCGACTCCCGCGCGATCTGCTTCGACGTGGTCCCCGAGGCCACCAGGCCGTGAAACCCGGAAACGGCGCCACAGGCGATGGTGATGAACAGCGAAGGCCAGATCGCCCCCAGCACCCGCTCGCCTTGCGCGATCTCGGCGGGCGGCGCCTGGATCGGCGTGCCCTGCACTCCCGTCCCCACGGCGGCGGCCAGCAGGAGCAGAATCCCCAGGTAAAGAAACTGAACGGACACGAATTCCCGCGGTTGCAGGATAAGCCACACGGGCACGGCCGCCGCAAACCACACGTACAGCGCGATGATCAAAACCCACACCTGCGCTGGGTCCAGATGCAACGGCCCCAGGTGGAGGGCCGGCATAGCCACCGGCCAGGCGAAGCCGACGAGGACCGAACCGATGCACAGCGCCGTCGCCAGGGGGTAGGCAAACAGCTCGCGCATGCGTCGTCTCACCACCAGGAACCCCAGGACCGGGGCAATGACCGTCAGGGCGATCGCCGAGGTGGAGGCGATGCCCCCCACGACCGCCAGCGGCTGCCCCTGCGGACCCGACACGGTGCGGAAGATGGTTTGGTCCGCGGGCAGGCCCAGGTCCGCGGGGGCGCGCAGCGACGTGAGCGACACCGCGGTCATGTTGATAAACACCGCGTTGACCACCACGAGGTTGAAAACGATGAAAAGCGCAAAGAGCACGAAGGCGGTCGGCCCGATGGTCTTGCGGGCGATCTCCGCGATGGATCGCCCTCCCTCGCGCATGGACACGAACAGGCAGGCGTAGTCGTGCACGGCGCCGATGAGGATCGCCCCCACCACGATCCAGGCAAACGCCGGAGCGTAGCCGTACAGCAGCGCCCAGGTCGGGCCGATGATGGGCCCGGCGGCGGCGATGGCGGAGAAGTGATGCGCAAAGAGCACGTGCGGCCGGGTGGGCACGTAATCCACGTCGTCGCGCAAGCGCACCGCAGGTGTCGCCCGTGTGTCATCCTCGCCGAAGGCCCTGCCCAGGAAGCGCGCGTAGAACCGCTGGGCCAGCAGGTAGAACACCAGCGCGGGGACCAGTAGGTAGAAGACGTTCACGCGCCGGAAAGGGTACGCCGATCGTGGGCGGGTGGAAAGTCGGATCCGCCTGGCGGTTCGTGGCAGACGTGGCGGAGGCGCAAGGGCGTACGCACACGGGCGGCGGTCCGGAAGTCGCCTCGGCCACGGGGCCGGCGCTGGAAGCCTCTGCCGCTGGTCGCCGGGGTTGTTGCGTGCTGCGGCGCGCGCTATCATGCGTCGATCGAGGCGTGGCGCGGCGCCGGTCGGGGCCCGCGTGCGAGCTCATCGTGGACCCAGTGCAAGCCACCGACACGTTGCAGGCCGTGCAGACGGACACCTCCTGCACGCGCTGCGGATACAACCTCCGGGGGCTCGACCCGCAAGGCCGCTGCCCGGAATGTGGCGAGGCGATCGCACTATCCTTGCGCGGCGACCTGCTGGCTTACGCTGATCCCCAATGGCTGGCGCGCGTCCGGAGCGGCATCGGCCTGCTTCTCTGGAACATCGTTCTGGCGATCCTCGTTCCGTTCACGGCGATTCCGCTTCCGGGGATGGCCTTTGCGAGGACCTTCGGTCAGATTCTGGCCCAGGCGGTGGAGCTCGTGGCCGCGTTTTACGTCACCGCCCAGGAGCCGCGCGTATCGCTGCAGGAACGGCGAACCTCCCTGCGCCGGGTCATTCGTTCTTGCGCGTTCGTCGGCACGCTCGGCGCACTGCTTCTGTTTATCGAGGAACTCACGGACGTATCGGCCGGTCTGTTCGCCGTACTCGGCGCGGGGCTTTCGCTGGCAGGGTTCGTCGCCACGTTCGGGCAGCTCATCTACTTCCGCCGCTTCGCCCGGCGTATCCCGCACGAGAAACTGGCGCGGTCGACGGGGCGACTGCTCTGGGCGGGGCCGATCGTGCTCGGCATCCACGCCATCGCCGTGCTGGTTCTTACTCTTGTATTCGAGCGCATGACTCCGCCCCCACCGGAGCCGCCGGACATTCTGATGGGCACGATTTGCTCCACCACAGTGTTCGGCCTCATCTTCTTCGTGTGGTATGTCCTTTTGCTGATGCGCTACCGGCGCGCGTTCGCCACGGCCTGCACCGCGGCCCGCGCGATCATGTGTGGATCAGGGCGTGACGAAGCGCAGCGTCACGGCCCGGAGCGAACTCACCATGCAGAAGAATGACGTCACTGGCGCGCTGCGATCCACCGCAAGAGATGTCGCCTGCGTGCACTGCGGGTACAACTTGCGCGGACTGGCCACGGAAGGACTTTGCCCGGAGTGCGGTCGGGCGATCTCGCTTTCCCTGCGCGGCGACCTGCTGCGGTTTTCCGATCCGGCCTGGCTCGAACGCCTGCGCCTGGGTGCCTGGCTGCTATCGTTGAACATCTTTCTGGGGTTTTTTATGAGGGTGACGGGCGTCCCCACGGTCGCCGACAGCCTTCGCGTTGCCTCCGTTCTGTCTTCTCACGCGAGCCCGTTTGTTGGTCTGCTTGCGGCCTTGTTCGTCACAGCGCAGGAGCCACGAAGCTCCCTGCAGGAGAGCGGCCTGAGCCTCCGAAAGGTGGTTCGCATTTCCGCGGTCATCGGCGTCGTCGGGCCGCTTCTTGCGTATGCCGACGCACTTACCAACCTGACGTACGGCCTCCTTGCCGCCGTCGGAGGTTGGCTCGGGCTCGTCGGGTTGGTTTCGGCCTACCTTCAGTTAATGTACTTTCGACGCTTGGCAATGCGCATCCCGGACGAGAGGCTCGAACTTTCGACCAAGCGATTCTTGTGGGCCGCACCGATCGTGCTTTGTCTGTTCGCCGTCCCCCTGTTGCTCCTGGCGATCGCTACACCCGGCGGGGCTCCACCGCCCGGTGGGATGGCGTGGCCCATCTGCATTGTTTCGTCCGCGGGGTTCGTCATCTGCGTTTGGTCCTTGCTGTTGGTGGCTCGTTATTTCCGGGCCATGGCAGTGGCGAGTCTCCAAGCGCGGGCGAATCTCACGCGAGTGGACGGCACGGCGGGCGAAACTTAACCGGCCTGAGCCAACTACGTCGACCCCGGGTCCGGCGACCGGGTTGGTTGAATGGCTCCGCCGCCGTCGGCCTCTGACTGGTAATCGTAGTACGCCCGCAGTTGCTCACGGAAGTAACCGCCGCGCGTGACCTGGGCCGCGTTAAGCACCGCCCCCAGCAGCCGCGCGCCCACGTCCGCCAGCAGGTTGCAGGCCCGCCGCGCCTCGCCGCGGGAATCGGACTTGGCGCGAACCACGAGCACCACGCCGTCCACCGCCGTGGCCACTACCGCCGCGTCGCTGGTGAGCAGCGCCGGCGCCGTGTCCAGAAAGACCTGGTCGTACTGCGCCGCCGCCTGGGCCAGCAGGGCGCGGAAGGCATCGCTGCCCAGAAGTTCGCCGGGATTGGGCGGCACGCGCCCGGCGCCGAGCACGTCGAGCCGGGGCACGTGGGTCTGAGTGACGCCCGCCGCGAGCGAACCCTCACCCACCAGGATGTGGCTTAGGCCCTTGCCCTGGGCTTTTGGAAACATCTTGTGGAGGCTGGGGCGACGGAAGTTGGCGTCGATGAGCAGCACGCGCTTGCCTCCCTGCGCGCCGGCGATGGCGAGATTGCAGGCCACCGTGGTCTTGCCGTCCTCCGGCCGGGGACTGGCAATCAGTACCGTGCGCTGGCGCTCCGGCGGAGCGCTGAATTGCAGGTTGGTGCGAATGCGGCGGAACGCCTCCGCCACCATGGAACGCGGCGAATCCCACACCGCCGTCTCCACGCGTTCGATGGGAACCTCCTCGTCGTCAGTGTCGGGCACGGCTCCCAGCAGGGCGATGTCCAGGTGCCGAAGGATGTCCTGCGGCGTGCGGACGGACTTGTCAATCAACTCCAGGCCGAGCGCGAGTCCGATGCTGATCGCCAGCGACAAGAAGACGCCGAGCGGCACCACCAGGACGCTGGGGCTGCTGATCTCGAGCGGGTCAATCGCCGGCTGGGCGACATTCACCCGGATGGCCGTCTGCTGGCGAATGACGCGGCTGCGCCCCTTGATGTACGCCTCCAACTGCGTGCGGTATTCGCTTTCCTTGAGCAGTTCCGCTTCCAGATTGCGGTAGTTGAACAGGAGCTGGTCCTGGTCCTGGAGCTCGGCCTCGGCCCGCGCCAGGTTTTCCTGCGCCAGGAACAGCGCGTGCTGCGAGTTGGCATAGGCGGTGTTGACGGCCTCACGGGCGTCGTTACGCCGCTGCTGGAGCTTCTCGGCGCGCAAGGCGGCGAGTTTCTCGTTCCCCGCGCCAAGCTGCGCCTCGAGCTGCCGAACGACCTTGTGCTCAGCGCCGTAGACCCTGGCGTCCGCCGCGAGCTGCTGCTCCAGCAGAAACACGGAGCGCGCCAGCTCGGCCACCTGGAGGTCCTGCTCCACGAGAGCACGATCTTCCGCGGTGACCGCCACGCCGGTGGGATCGTTGTAGATCTGCCGGTACTGTTCGAGCTGGGAGAGTTCCAGCGTCAGTTGCGCCACCTGCTCGCCGAACTGCGCCACCTGCTGCGCCGTGATGTTATTGCCGGGGTTCAGGCTGGCGCCGGCAGGCAGGCGGGCGGCGAGTTTCTTGAGTTCGTTGCGCTTCTCCTCGATCTGGCGATCCAGCGCTTTGGCCTCGTCCTGCGCGTCCTCCAGGGCCTTGAGGGCGAATTCCTCGGCGGAGCGCTTGCGCACCGAGTCCTCCCACAGGCGGACCACCTCGTTGACGATGAGGGCGGGGTCTTTCTTGTTGCGGCAGGTCATGGCCACGCGCAGGAAGTTCGTGCCCCGCACGGGCACGGCGCTCAGGTCGTCGGTGAGTTGCAGAAGGTGGTCGTTGCTCTTGACCGCCTTGTACCACTGCGTTTCGCGCACGGTGTTGAGCTTCAGCGCCTCGCCCAGCGTGCCCGGGCTCTTGATGAGCAGCGACTGCGTCATCACGAAGCGCTCGTGCTCCTCCTGCTTGAGGCGTTCCAGCTCCGCGGTCAGCTCGGTATCCGGAATGTTGGAGATGCACTCGATGAGGCATTCGGCACGGTAACCGGGAAAGTACACGCGCCAGACCAGAAACACGCTGATGGTCGCGGCACACAGCAGCGCGAACAGCGCCACGATGAGCACCGTGCGGCGCCGCAGCATGGCCACGATCTCGCCCAGCGTCGGTGGTCCGCCCGCCTCCCCCCCCGGCGGGCGCGAGGCGAGCGACGCGGGAAACGCGCCGGGCGGCGGAGGTGTTGTGGTTGTCAGCGTGGTCATAAGCGCGCCTCAGGCCTCCTGCCCCTCCGTGGTGTCCTCCACCCACAGGCGACTCAGTACGTATCCTATCAGCGAATACAGCCCCAGAGCGACGGCGAACATCAACATGCCCAGCACCAGGTGCGGCGTGCCCCGCGCCCAGTCGTCGTGCCCGTAGATCACCAGCAGCCCCGTGATGGTCACGCGGATGGTGTTGCACAGGATGGCGATGGGGATGCAGAACAGGATCATCACCAGCCGCTGCCAGGCGGGACGGTCGTCCACATAGGCCATCGCCACGCCCAGCGTGAGAATGGCCATCATGGAACGCATGCCGCTGCACGCTTCGGCCACGTTCAACTGGCTGGGCGGCCGGCCGGGCAGGAGGTAGTCGATCACCACCGCCTGCGCCTCGGTGTACAGACCGGGTGCGAACAGCGGCATCACCGCCGCCGCCGCTTTCGAGGCAATCACCTGCTGCGGTTGCGTCAGCGCCACGTACACCGACTCCGGCAGCGGAATCGCCAGCAGGAGAAACGCGATCGGAAACCACGCCAGCCGCACCACGGACCATCCGCCGAGCAGGAGCGTCGCCCCGAAGATCGCTCCTACGATGGTCAGCGCCTGGGGATAGCGCATGGAAAGCCGCCAGGCGCTGAAGAAGTAGAGCCCCAGCGAAAGGGCCAGAACCGCGGCGCCCCAGTAGCTCGGACGAGCCTGCACGCGCCCCAGCTCCTCGCGCCGGGCATGGAGCGAATAGAGGCTGAAGAGCGGAATGAGCCAGCAATGCGACCAGTCCCCGTCGTTGATCCACCTCGCCACCAGGGTGTGGCGGATGACGTCCCAGTAGGTAAGCAGCATGAGCCCGGCGACCAGCGCCAGGCGCGCCTGCGCCACCGGTTCC
Organism: Planctomycetota bacterium; assembly: GCA_016208685.1. Taxonomy (GTDB): domain Bacteria; phylum Planctomycetota; class Phycisphaerae; order UBA1845; family UBA1845; genus JACQXM01. The sequence continues at coordinate 73,462 of JACQXM010000063.1, forward strand.
AGCAGTTCGCGCCATGGACGAGGATGCAGGGTTGCCGCGGGTGCGGTTGCGCTCATCACCGCCTCCTACGGGAAAAGGTTGGGGAACCGATCCGGCCGGTTGTGCGGGTTCTGCCGCACCGCGAACGAGTCGATGTCCGCGTAGTTCCGCGCATAGGTGAAACCGTAGCCTACGTTGTTAGCAATGTTCGGCAGGCTCAGGGCTCGAATGCGTTGCAGGAACGGCGCAAATGGATGCGTCCCCACGTTGATGATGTCCCCGCGCTTGATCATGAAGTCCGCGTCCACGCCGGCGAAGATGCGATCCAGGTTCACCTGGATCATCTGCTCGCGCTGCCCGATGCGGCGGTAGATGGTGCAGCGGTCCGGCCAGGCGAGGCCCGAAAGGCCCCCGGCGATGGCGATCGCTGATTTCAAAGTGATCGGCTCGGCGTTGAAGGCAAACGCCCCTACCCGGTTCACCTGCCCCATCACGTAGTAAATGCCGATCTCACCGCTGACAATGCGGATCACGTCCCCGGCGCGAACGAAGATGTTCCACATGGGATCGCCGGTGCGTAGCGCCTCGGCGGGAATCTGCAGAATCCGGAACGATGTGTCGCCCGCCAACCGTGCCCAGGTGGCCGCCGGCGTGGCAAAGTCGATGGCAGCCGCCTCGCCTTGGACCGGCGCCGCAGCTCGCGCTGACCCACGGTAAGCGGGGTTCGGAACGAATTCGTCGTTCACCCATACAAAAGGCTGCGTGGGGTCGGCCTCCAGCGCCTCGAGGATCGCGCGCGACTCCTCTCGGACCGGCTCGGGGGCAGCCTTGGGCGCCGGCTCCGGTTCGGGAGCCAGCAGCGACTCGACGAGCTCGCGTTCGGCGGTCGGTTTAGCACTCGGCGGCTCTTCCGGAGCGCTCTGCCCGACCGCCGGCGCGGCGCGACTGTCCGCAGAACTCTCGAAGCGGCCAAAGACAGCCTCGCGATCGGCCTGTGAAACCTTGCGCGGCGCGGCGGCGCGTCCCCCGGCCGCGTCGGTGTCGGCCGGGCCACCCGTGCTTTCGGCCTCGCCAGTGTTGGAAACGCCTGCCGGTTCATCGTACCGGAAGATGAAAACGTCGGTCACGAACTCGTTCAGCCCGCCCACCTGGTTGATCGCTTCCAGCAGCCGCAGGTCCGGGCGGCGAATGGGGAACGTACCCGCGCGCAGGGGAGCGTTGTTGGCGGCGCTGACCCCGACACCAAAGATGGAGTACGTCGCCTTCTGTAGAAAGAGCGGGTTCACCGTTACCTCGGGCTCCACGAGGATGTTCTTCTCGTGAAGAGCCCGGCGCAGGCGATCTTCGAACTCCGGAACGGTGCTTTCCGCCGCCTGAACTCGTCCCACGACCGGCAGGTTCACGTATCCCGGCGCTGCGACCTGCACCTGGGCCTGATAGGGCGCCAGGCGCTGCCGGAGTTCGTTGATCTCGATTTCCAGCGTGTCCCCGGCCGTGATGGGATACTCACGGACCTGGACCTTCAAATCCTCGGGCGTAGGAGCGACGGCCCCGGGAATCCCGGTCGGCGCGTCCTCGAGGGTCAGCGAGGTGCGGATTTCAGTGGTGGCGGTGCGGTCGAACGTCCCCAGCACCGTTGGGTCGAGCCAGCCGTTCATGACCGAGTAACAGCCCGACGTGCCGCAGAGGAGCGCCAGCAGGGATCCACACTTGGAGACTGATCGCATAGGCACACGGTCGCCCTGTGGAGCCGCTGGGGCCGCCCACAGCAAGGAGTTATCGGCACATCCCGCGGGGGCAGTTTAAGCACCCGGCCGTGCCGGCACCAGCACACACTGGGGCACGCACGCGTCGGAGCCGGCGCCTGTGGCCGCCAGCGCGCGTCGGCAGGCACTATCGCTTGTGCTTGACAAAGGCGCGAAAGCTGAACCGTGCCGTCCCGATGAAATCGGGGTCAGGGAGCGGGCGAACCACGCCTCGCGGCGACGAGGGGATCTGTGCCGAGACGGTATGGAGCGGTCCGGGGAGGCCGCCGCTTGCGGCGACGAGGGAATCCGTGCCGCGACAGGATGGAGCGGTCCGGCGGGCATGTTGGCGGCAGGGGCCGCTACGGTGCGTGGCCGTTCGCAGGGACGCTGCGCTGCCGATTCAGCGCCAAAACGTTCGGCTCGCGTCGTGCGATAGCGGGCCGTGCAATTCAGCGTAGCCGCGACGCACCCTCGCACGCCAACTGGAACGTGCCGATGTCCGCCAGGTCGACGTCGCCGTCCGCGTCGTAATCGTAGGTTCGACAGCCGGAAAGGGCCAGGCGGGTCGGACCGCTGAAACAACCCGTGATGCTGCCGTCGCAGTCGTGTTCCCTGGCCGCGGGCCCACCGCCCGATGTAAGCAGCGCTGCGACCTTCGCCCGCTGCGTCACGTTCACCAACTCGCGTTGGAACAACACACCCCAGACACCGAACACCAGCATTGCCGCCGCACCGAGCGGCAGCCAGCGAACGCGGAGGAACCGCACTACGGCCGGCTCCCGGGACGCAGCGGCGTTGGATGTTGGCGCGGCAACAATCGCGCGAGCCAGGACTTCCTGTGCGTCGGCGGCCGTAGGGCGGAACACCCCCGCGCGCTCCGCCTCGGCAAGTTCGAGCAGCGTCTGCTCGAGCGGAAGCCGGTTGTCGCTCTTTTCCGTCATAGGAAGCACGTCCAATACCGGCGCGTTTCCCGGGCCGCAGCCGGCCCACGAAGCCGCCCGCGCATCAGGAGTCGTCTAAGACGCTCTGCCAGCGCGACCGAAGCGTGGATTCGCTCACCCCTAAAGCGGCCGCCGCCTCCTGCCAGCGGCGATCGGTGATCGCCTGAAGGTGGGCGAACATCCGGCGTCTTTCAGGCGCAAGCTCGGCCACGCATTCGCGCAGAATCGACATTTCCTCCAGCGATGCTGCAATGTCGTCCGGCGCCGGCTCGGGCGCCGGCCTGTCCGTGTCCGCACGCTCGGGAACTTGGTCCGCCGCGGGTGGCTTCCGCTTTCGCAGTGCGGAGATGCATCGGTTGCGGCTGGCCTGGATCAGATAGGTGCTGAGCGACTGCGGGCGGTCGTCGCGTTCGAATCGGGCGCGCAAGGAACGGATGCAACCGGTCCACACATCCGCGGCGAGCGTGTCGAGCCAGTCCGGGTCGTGGAGGCACTCCTGGCGCGTCAGACGGAAGATCGTGAAGCGAACGAGGCGGTCATAGCGCTCCATAAGTTTTCGCAGCGCCGCCTCGTCTCCCGCCAATGCGCTACTCACCAGAAAGTCATCGTGAGGAACGGCCGAGGCTCGCGCGTCATTCATCGCCGCATGCCCTCTTCCTCATCCGGCGACTGGAGTCGTCCGGTAGATGCCCAACGTCGTGTAGGCTCTCGCAGTTACCTGACCGTATGTAGATCGCTTTCGCGGCGAGCGTTGGGCCTTCGTGGGGCCGCGCGGGCTGAAGCCCGCGGCTCGATACAGACTGACGAGACACCACAGGAGCCCGTCGTCCATCCGCGGCGCTTCGTCGTCGGGTTCCCCTTCCTGCCTTCACTCCCACATCGCTGTGTCGCATCGTCGCCGGACTGCCTACGTGCCCCCGCGTCCGTGCCTTCGTAGCTCGCCCCGTCGCTAATCGAAGAAGCGGTACCTGATGATCGCCCACAGCGCCGGGAAGCCGTCGAAGAAGCTGATCTTCTTGCCCTCGTCCCGGCTGCGTCCGGCGTAGCTGATGCCCACTTCATACACCCGCCAATGCCGGCCCTGGCGGTTACGCTTCGAGATCTTGGCCGTGAACTCCGGTTCGAAGTCGAAGCGGTTGCAGCGCAGGGTCATGCCCTCGAGCACCTCGCGTCGGAAGACCTTGTAGCAGGTCTCCATGTCGGACAGGTGCAGGTTGGTGAACATGTTGGAAAGCACGGTGACGATGCGGTTGCCCACCATGTGCCAGAAGCGGTCCACGCGCCGCGCCGCCCCGCCGCGGAAGCGCGAGCCGTACACCACGTCCGCCTTGCCCTCCACGATGGGCTTGAGCAGGTAGGCGTAGTCTTCCGGGTTGTACTCCAGGTCCGCGTCCTGGATGAGGATGATGTCGCCGGCCGCCAGGCGAAAACCCTCGCGCAAGGCGGCGCCCTTGCCTTTGTTCTTCGTCTGGAGGCGGACGACGAGGTCCTCCTGCGGCCAGCGGGCCTTCAGCTTGGGGTAAAGCTCGCGCGTGCCGTCGCTGGAAGCGTCGTCGACGATGACAATCTGCTTGTCCATCCCTACCGGCGCGGCAATCACCCGCGCCAGCAACTCTTCCAGCGTGGCCGCCTCGTTGAAGACGGGGATGACGATGCTCAAGCGCATGGCAGCGACATGTTATAGCGGAACCCGCAGCGGATGTAGGCCCGCGGCATGCGCTGGCCTGCGTCGGTTCCCGCAGCGCGACTCCGGATCGTTTGAACTGGAAGGCGGGCTTCCGATCGCAGTTGCCGCGGCCGCTCCGCGCGCGGCGGTACGCGGATGCGACCTTCGCCGCCCTATACAGGCGCGATCGCCAATCCATATCGAACCGTCCACGCGGCACTTCGCCGCAGGCGCCACGCCCTGCCCCCGCGAGCCCCTACCCACCACGATCGGCCGGCGCGCCGACCCTGACGCGTCGGACGTGGACAAGCCGTTTGTTCCTGGCGATACTCCGCGAGGCTCGCCGTCCGGCGCGCGATCCGCGTGGCGCCTGTCGACCGGTTCGACACGGCGGGCATAGGGAAAGCGACGATTATGAGCATCCTCGTGGATCGGGAGACGCGGGTGATCTGTCAGGGGATCACGGGCAAGGCCGGTGCCTTTCATACCGCCGGCTGCCTGGATTACGGTACGAACCTGGTGGGCGGCGTGTCGCCGGGAAAAGGCGGCACGAAATCGGAACACGGGTTACCGGTGTTCAACACCTGCCACGAGGCGGTTGCCGCCACGGACGCCGATGCCACGATGATCTTCGTGCCCGCAGCGTTCGCCGCGGACGCGGCTATGGAGGCCGCCGACGCCGGCTGCGCCCTCATCGTGCTGATTACCGAGGGCATCCCCACTCTGGACATGGTGCGCCTGCGGGAGTACCTCGACGACAAGGGCACGCTGCTCGTGGGGCCGAACTGTCCCGGCATCATCACCCCCGGCGAATGTAAGATCGGCATCATGCCCGGCTACATCCACCAGCCGGCCGAGGACGGGCGGAAGGCCGTGGGCATCATCTCGCGCAGCGGAACGCTTACCTACGAGGCGGTGTGGCAATGCACCTCCCGCGGACTGGCGCAATCCACCTGCGTCGGCATCGGTGGCGACCCCGTAAAGGGGCTTAACTTCATCGAGCTGCTGGAGCTGTTTGAACAGGACGAAACCACCGACGCCATCGTGCTCATCGGCGAGATCGGCGGCAGCGACGAGGAGGAGGCGGCGGAGCACATCCGGCAGAACGTCACCAAACCCGTGGTTGCCTTCATCGCGGGGCGCACCGCCCCGCCCGGCAAACGCATGGGGCACGCGGGGGCGATCATCAGCGGCGGCGAAGGGACGGCGGACTCCAAGGTACGAGCGCTGCGCGAGGCGGGGGTCGTGGTCGCGGACTCGCCGGCGGAGATCGGGGAGAGCGTGGCGGAGCTGCTCTGACCGGGGCGGACTGAGTCGCAGGGCACGACGGCTTCTAGTGCGCCCGCACGCGCCGAATTCGGAGTTCCCACGAGCGGTGAAATCGATCGGAGGTGCCGTATGACCGACGACTCTGCATGGCGTGAGCGTATCAGCGTCGCCCCGACGATTCACCACGGCGACCCGTGCATCAAGGGCACGCGCGTTCCGGTGAGCGTAATCGTGGGGAGCATCGCCGAAGGGGATTCCGTAGACCAGTTGCTTTCGGACTACCCGCAACTGGTGCGCGAGGACATCCAGGCGGCGCTGCGCTTTGCCGCCGAGGCGGTGAACCGCTTTGACTTCGTTCCGCTACGGGATTAGCCGCAGCATGCCGCAACGATTCAAAGTCGACGAAGACCTGCCGGCGGCGGTTGCGCGTCGCCGCCGCGGCGCCGGTTTCGACGCCGCAACCGTGGTGGAAGAGGGCATGCGCGGAAGCACCGATCAGGCCCTCTGGGCGGTCGCGCAGACGGAACGGCGATGTCTTGTCACGGCGGACAAGGGCTTCGGCGATCTGCGGGCGCTTACCGAGCAAACCCACCACGGCGTAGTCGTTTTGCGGTTGGACCTGGAGAGTCGTCAAGGGTACGTACGACTCATGGACGCTCTGGTTCGGCAGCTCGACCTGGAGGCGATCGATGGCGCGCTCATCATCGTCACGCCGAAGAACATCCGTGTACGGCGGTAGTGGTCCGCAAACTGCCGCCGGTTGGGGGTAACCGTTCCCCTACCCACAGGCGGATTCGTGTCTCGATGCCAGTGCAACCGCAAAACGGAGAGATAACCGTGGGGCCGAGGGGGTCAGCGGAACCACCCCATGACGACGCTGTACCTGCGCTCATCCCTACCGCGCGGCCGATCGTCATCTCGGAATCACCGTTTCTCAGCCCGGTCGACGATCCACTGCTGCTTCGGACCAGCACTCGCGGGCAGGCCCTGGGGGACCTTGCCGTACTCCTCCTGGCGCTGGTAACGCTCGAGCTGGCGGTCGGTTCGGTGGTGCGTTCGTTCACGGGGGTCGCGAGCGGCACGGCACTGCCCCCGCCCGAACAGTTGCGGGACTGGCTGGTTCCGATCGTGTCGGTTCGGGCGCTGGTGGTTGTCGGCGTCATCGTGATCATTCTGCGCGCGCGGCGACAATCAGCGCGGACCATCGGCCTGGGGGCTCCGGAGCGGGGCCTGGACATCCTGATCGGCATCGGCGCCATGCTTGCCGCGTATGCGCTCATTTATCTTTGGGTGGGGCTGTCGCTTTTCCTCTGGCCAGACTGGCTCCAAGGCATGGGAAAGAACGCCGAGCGGCTCGCGGATCTGCTCCCCGCGCTGAACCCTCTGGCGTACGTGGAACTGGCGCTGGTCGTGGGGGTCTACGAGGAGGTTCTGTTCCGCGGCTTTATCATGCCCCGGCTGCGGCGTGTGATGGGTAGCTGGATGGCGGCGGTTGTCGTCAGCACGCTGCTTTTCGTCGTTCTGCACGTGGGGGACCAGGAGCGCGCCGCCCTCATACCGGTCGCGATCCTCTCGTTGCTGTTCAGCGCCACGACGATCTGGCGGCGTTCGCTGGTGCCCGGCATCGTGGGCCATTTCCTGTTCGACCTGTCGCAGTTCATCGGGATACAGTTCCTGCGCGGGGGTACGCCGTGACATCGTCGAGTCGGAAGCTGCCGGAAATATCCATTCGCCCGGCGCGGATCGAGGACTACGACGAGATCCTCGCGATGTGGCGGGCCGGCGGTTTGTCGGCACGGCCGGCGGGGCGAGAGAGTCCTGCCGCCTTCGCGCGGCAGCTCGCCGCTTTCGACGGGCTCTACCTGGTCGCCGTGGACGCAGCGCGGATCGTCGGGGTTGTCCTCGGTTCCCACGACCTGCGGAAGGGATGGATCAACCGGCTGGCGGTGCTCCCGGGGTATCGACGCCGCGGCGTCGGCGCCGCGCTGGTGAGGGCCTGTGACGCCGCCCTGCGTGCCGCGGGTATCGAGATCGTGGCTGCCCTGGTGGAAACGGACAACCCGGCGTCGTGCGCGCTGTTCGAATCGGTCGGTTACCGCGCCGACGTGCCGGTGCGCTATTATCGCAAACTGAGCCATCCCCAGGCGTGAGCCTGGGGCATCGGTTCGGGGAGGGTGCGGCTGGTTACTGCCGCCTATGACGGTGGGTGTTTACATCGTGGGGGCGCCCCGTTATAGTACGCGCTCCGCGCTGCGGTTACGCGTGCTTCGAGAAGCTATGCAAAAACACCCTGAGCTACCCCAATCGTTCGCCGACCTCGGCGTTGAAGTCCGATTCCTGAAGGCCCTCCACAAGATGCAGTTCGTCACGCCCTCGGACATCCAACAGGCGATGATTCCCCCGGCCTTGCAGGGGCGCGACATTCTCGGGCAGGCGCGCACGGGCACCGGTAAGACGGCGGCCTTCGGGCTCCCCGTTTTGCAGAAAGTCGACGCCGCGGGCCGGCTCCAGGCCATTTGCCTGACCCCCACGCGCGAGCTGGCGGTGCAGGTTACCGCCGAGCTCCGCCGGCTGGCAGAGTTCGCCAACCTGCACATCGTGCCCATCTACGGCGGGCAGAAGATGGCCGCCCAGGTGCACCAGCTCGGCCGCCGGCCGCACTTCATCGTGGGCACTCCGGGACGGGTGATCGATTTCATGCGCCGTGGTTCGCTCTCCATCGCCGAGGCACGCCACGTCATTCTGGACGAAGTCGATCGCATGCTGGACATCGGCTTCCGCGACGATATCCGCGGCATCCTGTCCAAGGTGACGGCTCAGCACCAGACCATCTTCGTCTCCGCGACGATCGCCGGGGAAATCCGGCAGCTCGCCCGGCAGTACATGCAGGACCCGGCGGAGATCAACGTTTCGCAGGACAAGCTCACGGTCGACGACGTGGACCAGTCGTTCATCACCGTGGAAGGCTACGACAAGTTCCCCCTGTTGCGGCTGATCCTCAAGCAGGAGAACCCGGCGATCGCCATCGTCTTCTGCAACACGAAGCATGCGGCGCGGAAGCTGGCGAAAAAGCTCTTCGACGCCGGTATCGATGCCAAGGAAATCCACGGCGACTTGGTGCAGCAGAAGCGCGACCGGGTCATGGAGCGTTTCCGCCGCCACCAGATTCGCGTGCTGGTGGCTACTGACCTTGCCTCGCGCGGCATCGACGTCTCGGCCGTCTCCCACATCATCAACTACGACATCCCGCCGGATCCGGAGGTCTACGTGCACCGCATCGGACGAACGGCGCGCATGGGGGCGCGGGGCGTGGCCATCAGCCTCGTGACGCGGGAGCAAGGCAAGGAGCTCACTGCCATCGAGATGCTCATCAACCGCGAGATACCATCGCGAACGGTGCCGGGGTTTGTGCCCGGCGCCCCGCGCGAGGCGTTCCACGCCGCCCCGCGGATGAGCCCACCCGCGGTTCACGCTCCAGAAGCAGTGTCAGCGGGCGTTTCTTCCCCAGCGCCGGCGGCCGCCCATCGAGCAGCTCCAAAAACGCTCGGCGGGCGATTCCGTCCCTCGCGTCGCAGCCGGCGGCTGTAACCCTGCCGGAAGAGACAACCAAGGCGCGGGCAGGTGCAGTATCAGCGTCCTTTGTCCATGACGGCTGAATGTTGCATCCCGCATCACGTTTCCTTAAGATTTTCCCGTTTTCCGCCCGCCGCGCGGGCGGATTCGGTGTTTATCCCGTTGGAGCACCGCGTAGGTGCTTGCGGCGTGTGCCACGAACGAGGAGTACCAACATGCAATCGGTTGTGTTCAAGCGTAACCAAGGACTCCGGGCGGGTGGGCGTCCGGCGTTCACTCTGATTGAGCTGCTGGTGGTGATTGCCATCATCGCGCTGCTCATTTCCATCCTGCTGCCCTCGCTGGAGAACGCGCGGGCGCAGTCCAAGCAGTCGGTGTGCTCGGCGCACATCAAGAACATTGCCACCAGCAGCCGGGTTTACGAGGCGGACGACCCGAGCGGCTGGGGCATTCCGGTCCACCCGCTGCAATACCAGCAGGACCCCACCAAGCCGACGTACATTGGCGCCTATGAGTGGGGCGGTAAGGCGGGCATCGGGGCGCCGGGCTTCGTTCCGGGTGCCGGCGGGCAGTTTTACTTCCTCACCAGCAAGTACGGCACCAAAGCGGGTTTCGGCCCCGCTACCCGGCCCATGAACACCATCCTGTACCCCGGCGGCTTTAAGGACAATCACCCGGGCGTGCTGGAGGGCAAGCCGAACGTGAACTACAACCGCCAGGGTGCTGTCGACGACACCAAGCTCAACCTAGATCTCTTCAAGTGCCCCGCCGACGACGGTCCGCCGCGCTCGGCGCACTGCAAGGACTGGGTGAATAACCCGGAGCGGTCGTCGTACGACCACTTCGGAAACAGCTACGCCGCGAACTCGTTCGGCGTGCAGAGCAGCGACGGCCAGGGCTGCGTGCAAAGCAACTCGCCCTACCTCCGGCCGGTATCGCGCGTACCCACACCGTCTCGAACCCTCTACTACGAAGAGAACATCGGCCGCTTCGCCTGGACCTGCAAGAAGGACCGCTGCGATTTGCAGGGCGTCACTCCCGGCTCCAACCCCGGACCCACCAAGGCGGTTCGCGGCTGGCACCGCAAGGACTGGACGTACACTCGGTCCTTCGTCGACGCCCATGCCGACATCCAGAAGGTGTGGATCGAGGGAACGGAGGATTCCGAGGGGTACGCCTACCACTATAACGTCGAGGAGCTGGAGTCCTATCCGCAGTTTGCCTCGAGCGGGTGCGGCGACGCCGGATACGGCGGCGGCAGCGCTACCCGCGACGAACTTCGCGATGCGTACCGTTGCGTCATCGTGCGCGGCAACGGCTGGCAGAAGGACACGCTACCGGCTCCATTGATCGACACCATTATCCACGCCCAGGGCGGCGGCCGCGGCTCGTACGAGCAGTGCGCCGGCCCGCAGTCCTGGCCGTGATCCACTGGCCGCGCCGCCGGCTGCCCTTCGCGGCGGCGGGACGGCCGGAACAGACGATGCCCTGACACCGGCGTTCGTACTTCGGTACGGGCGCCGGTGTCGTTTTTACGCAGACAACGCCGCACGCTCCCGTTAGCATCCTCCTTTCCGGCCTGATCCGCGGCGTTGGTACGGATCATGCCGGCATCCGGACGAACGGAGAAATCGAGACGTGAACAGGGCTCTGATCGAATGCGTACCGAACTTCAGTGAGGGACGTGATCGCGCGGTCATCAAGCAGATCACCGACGCCGTCGAATCCGTGGAAGGAGTGAAGCTGCTTGACGTCGATCCGGGGGCGGCGACGAACCGCACCGTGGTCACTTTCGTCGGCGCTCCCGAGCCGGTGCTGGAGGCCGCCTTTCGCGGGGCGCAAAAGGCCGCTGAACTCATCGACATGACGCAGCATCACGGAGCGCACCCGCGTTTCGGGGCCACGGATGTCTGCCCTCTGGTGCCCGTGGCCGACATCACCATGGAGGAAACGGCGGCCCTGGCCCGGCGGTTGGGGCAGCGGATCGGTGACGAGCTCGGCATCCCCGTCTACTGCTACGAGTACGCCGCCTTCCGTGAGGAGCGGCGAAACCTGGCGAACGTGCGGGCCGGCGAATACGAGGGACTGCGCGACAAGCTGGCGCGTCCGGAGGGCAAGCCGGATTTCGGTCCGCCGCGCTTCAACGCCCGAAGCGGCGCCTGTGCCGTCGGCGCCCGGGACTTCCTGGTCGCCTACAACGTCAACCTCAACACCACTTCGGTGCGCCGGGCGAACGCCATTGCCTTTGACATCCGCGAGAGCGGCCGTCCCCGGCGCGAGGGGAACCCGGTCACCGGTCCCCTGGTGCGCGATGCCGCGGGCCAACCGGTCATGGTTCCCGGCAGCTTGAAGTGCGTGAAGGCGATCGGGTGGTACATCCAGGAGTATGGAATCGCGCAGGTGTCTATCAACCTGACGAACCTCGCTGTCACCCCGTTGCACGTAGCGTTCGAGGAAACCTGCAGAAAGGCCGCGGAGCGCGGAGTGCGGGTCACGGGCTCCCAGCTGGTGGGACTCATCCCGCTGCGCGCCATGCTCGATGCGGGCCGGTATTTCCTGCGGAAGCAGAAACGCTCGACCGGCATAGCCGACACGGAGATCATCAAGATCGCCGTCAAGTCCCTGGGCCTCGGTGAGCTCTACCCGTTCAAACCGGAAGAGAAGATCATCGAGTACGCGATCGCCGACCGCGGCGCCAAAACGCTGGTGGATCGCACGGTGACCGGTTTCGTGCATGAGACCGCATCCGAATCAGCAGCGCCGGGTGGAGGGTCGGTGTCCGCCCTGCTGGGGGCGCTGGGCGCAGCGCTGGGAACCATGGTCGCGAATCTTTCGGCGCACAAGCCCGGCTGGGACGACCGCTGGGAGGGATTCTCCGACTGGGCGGAGAAGGGCAAAGCGCTGCACGACGAGCTGCTTGGCCTGGTGGATGAGGACACGGCGGCGTTCAACCGGCTGATGAGCGCGTTCGGCCTGCCGCAGGGTAGCGACACGGAGAAGGCGGAACGGAAGCGGACGATTCAGGAAGCCACGAAGCTGGCGATCGAGGTCCCGCTGCGCGTCATGCGCGTGGCGTTCGATTCGTTCGAGCTCATCAAGGCGATGGCCGAGAGCGGCAATCCAAACTCGGTCTCCGATGCCGGCGTGGCGGCGCTGTGCGCCCGATCGGCCGTCCGTGGCGCTTTTCTGAACGTTCGCATCAACGCCAAGGGCGTCGACGACCGCGCCTTCGTTGGCGGCGTGATCTCGCAGGGCGAGGCGCTCGAGCAGCGCGCCGAGGCCCTCGAGCGCGAAATCCTCGGCGTGGTGCACGCGAAGATGTAAGTGGGATCGCCGCCAGGGACCGCGGAGCCGACGCGCAGGCGCGGTAGCGTCAGGCTGAGGTGGCCGGCGCCGGCGTGGCAGCGGGAAGCGGCAGGTCCGGCGGCGAGAACTTCAGGCATCGGCGGACCTCTTCGCTGAGCGCGTCGAGGTCGGCCTCCGCTCCGGTAAGGTCGCCGGCCCGCCCCATCTGCTCGAGCCGGAGGGCGAGTTCGCGCACCCGCTCCGCCGCGACGTAGGCCGCCGCGCCTTTCAGACTGTGCGCGATGCGCCCGAACTCCGCGGCTTGCCCCGCGGCGAGCAGCTCGCGCAGGCGCGAGAGGTCGGCCGGCGCCTGCAACTGGAACTTGGCGATCAGCTTGCCCGCCAGACCGCGGTCGCCGCCCCAGGTCTTGAGAATCGCGTCCAGGTTGAACGGCGGCGCGGCATGCGCGCCCGTCGTCACGTGTTCGGCATGCGCCGGCGCGGGGGCAGGCGGCGCGGCAGGCGGCTTCCCGGCCTTTCCCACCCGGCGGAGCTGCGCTTCGATCGCTGCCACTAGTTGCACCGGATCGAGCGGCTTGGGCACGTAATCGTCCATGCCGGCCTCCAGGCACACCTCCCGATCGCCGCGGATCGCGTTAGCCGTAAGGGCGATGATGGGGATGCGCGCCGGCGCTGCGGTCGAGTTCGCGGGGAGCGCCTCCGCGGCACGGATACGGCGCGTGGCTTCGAAGCCGTCCATCTCCGGCATCTGGCAATCCATGAGGACCAGGTCATAGCCGCCCTGGGCAACGGCCTCCACGGCTTGCCGGCCATTGGCGACCAGCGCGCAGCGGTAACCGGCGTTGGTGAGCGTATCGTGCACCACCATCTGTCCGATTTCGTTGTCCTCGGCCACAAGGATCCGCGCCTCGGCGGTTTCACCCTTGACGGGCTCGTGCGCTCCCACGGCGTCTTCCGCCGGATGCCAGGTGCGTGCCCGGGCGCAGGCCAGGGCGTCCACGATGGTGTTCAGCAGGCGCGACTGGCTGGCGGGTTTGGCCAGGACGCCGGTGAACCCGAGGGTGATAAGGCGATCGATCTCGCCGTGCGTGGCCGCCGGCGTGAGCAGGATGAGGATGGTGCCACGGATGGCGGGCTGTGCCTTAATGGCGGCGGCCAGTTGCTCGCAGGACATATCCGTCAACTGCTGATCGATGATGATCATGTGGAAGGGGTTGTCGGACGTGGCTTCCTTTTCAAGGCGCGCCAAGGCGTCACCGGCTGACGCCGCAATCACGTGCGCCAGCCCCGAGCCTGTGAGCTGCTCGTTAAGCAGCGTAGTGCTGAAGGAGTCTTCGCTGGCCACCAGGATGCGGACGCGGCGCAGGTCGTGGAGGAAACGACCTGCTTCCGGCGTCGATTGCGTGGGCTTGGCCAGGCGAACGGTGCACCAGAACGTCGATCCCAGTCCCAGCTCGCTCTGCACGCCGATCTGTCCGCCCATCGCCGACACCAGTTTCTTGCAGATCGCCAGCCCCAGCCCCGTGCCCCCGAACTTGCGGGTGGTCGAGGCATCAACCTGCGAGAAGGACTGAAACAACCGATCTACACGATCGGCGGGGATGCCGATGCCGGTGTCGGTCACGGTGAACTGAATTACCAGGTCCTCGGCGGACTCCTCTTCGATGGTCGCCTGGATGAGGATCCGCCCGCTTTCGGTGAACTTGATGGCGTTACTGGCGAGGTTGGCAAGCACCTGCTGCAGCCGCGCCGGATCGCCGCAGACAGGTACCGCGCCCGGGGCGTGAAGCTTGCAGTCCAACCGAAGCTGCTTGGCCTCCGCGACGGAAGTGAAGGCGCCGGCCGTACTGTCCAGTACGTCGCGCACGTCGAAGGGAACGCGCTCCAGCTCCAGTTTCCCCGCCTCGATCTTGGAGAAGTCCAGGATATCGTTGATCAGCCGCAGCAACGAATCCGCCGAGCGTTGGGCCGCCGCGGCGTAGCGCTGTTGTTGCGTGTCCAAGGGTGTGCCCAGCAGCAGGTTGGTCATGCCGATCACACCGTTGAGCGGCGTGCGCAGCTCATGGCTCATAGTGGCCAGGAACTCGCTCTTGGCCTTGCTGGCGGCCTCGGCGGCCTCCTTGGCATCCTTGAGCCTCGCCTCGGCGCGGCGACGTTCAGCGACCTCGGCCTCCAGCAGCCGCCGGGCAGCCTCCGCCTGGCGGGCCGTGAGTAATTCCACGTGCTGGGTGCGCAGCTTGGCCATGGAACGCACGCGAATTTCCAGGTCGGTGGTGCGGATCGGCTTGGTCAGGTATTCGTCGGCTCCCGCCTCCAGTCCCGCCAGTATGTCTGTGGCGTCGGCCTGAGCGCTGAGGATGATGATGGGAACGTCGCGGGTGTGTGCGTCGGCTTTCAGCACGCGCGTGCATTCCAAGCCGTCCATGACCGGCATCATCACATCCAGTATGATGACGTCCGGCGCCTCCTGCCGCACGGCCTCCAGCGCCGCTCGACCGTCGCCCGCCTCGCGCACGCGGTAGCCCTTGCGCGTCAGGCACCCCCGGCAGACAGCACGGTTGGTGGGATTGTCGTCGACCACCAGGACGTTGATCTGTCCCTCGGGCGCGGCTTCGGCCGGAGTGCTCGGCGCCGCGGAGGAGAAGGGATCGGAGGCGGCCGAAGTGCCGGCGGCAGCGGTCGAGGCCGGCGCCACGCAGACGCGGTTGCGACCCGATCGCTTCGCGGTGTAGAGGGCTTCATCCGCCCGGCGGATCACGTCGGCGAGCGCGCCGCCGACGTACGTGGCCACGCCCATGCTGACCGTCACGCGGTCCGCGACCGGGCTGCTGGGATGAGACAGCGCCATTTCCCAGACGGCGCGTTGCACCCGCTCCGCAAGGGTTTTGACGCCGTCGGCGTCGGTTTCCGGCGCCAACACCACGAATTCCTCGCCGCCGTAGCGCCCCACCAGGTCAATGCGCCGGCAAGTGATGGTGAGGCAGGCCGCCAGCCGCCGCAGACAATCGTCGCCCGCCGGGTGACCCAGCGAGTCATTCAGCGCCTTGAAGTGGTCGACGTCCAGCATGACCACACTGTAGGGGTGCTCCTTGCGCACCGACCGTTCGTGCTCCAGGCGCGCCGACTCCTGCCAGGCGCCGCGATTCAGCAGCGAAGTGAGCGGGTCCACCCGCGCCTGCTGAGCCAGGTTCACATTGGTTTCCGCCAGAGCGTGCGCCAGGTCGCGAAGCTGGTCGGTCTTCTGCCGCAGTTCCCGCTCCGCCCGGCGCAGTCGTATGTGTACACTGACACGGGCCAGAATCTCGTCCACGCGAAACGGTTTGGTGACGTAGTCGCATCCGCCCGCGGCGAAGGCCTTCACGATCTGGCTGGCCTCCGAGGTCGCGGTAACGAAGATGACGGGGATGGACGCGGTCTGCTGCTGCCTCTTCAGGATGGTGCAGACTTCAAACCCGTCCCGGCCGGGCATCACCATGTCCAGCAGGACCAGGTCGGGCTTCTCGCGCGTGGCTACCTCCACGGCGCGGACCCCGTCCTCGGCCGTGAGCACTTCGTAGCCGGACTTTTGCAGCGAGCGCACCAGCGCCACCACGTTCGTGGGGTTGTCGTCGACGACCAGGACGCGCGTCGCCCCCTGCGCGTCGGCATCAACCACGCGCGGCGCGGGCGCACCAGCGTCGTCGGGACCGGTGGCTCGGTCCGTGGTGTCGGACATGGCTCAGATCCCCTGCGGTCCCAGGGCTTCGACGTATGCCCGCAACCGCTCCACGTGCCCCTCGATCTCCACCAGCGATGCCTCGATCTGCGTCAGGTCGCCTGCCTTGCCCATCTCTTCCATGCGCTGCGCCACGGCACGAGTCGGTTCGGCGCAGATGTTGGACGCCGCTCCTTTGAGGCTGTGCGCCACATTGCGCAGTTTCACCGCATCGCGGCCGGCGCCGGCCTCACGCAGTTCAGCGAGCAGGCCGGGCGTGGTGGTTAGGATCGTGGCAACCACCTCGTCGAAAAGTGCGCGGTCTCTACCCAGTTGGTCCAGCGCCTTTTCGAGATCCAGCGGACGATCGCCGCAGGCGCCGGCGGGCTCCACCGGGTGCGGGCCCGAGCCACAGCACGGCGACTTTTCGGACGGACCTTCAGGGTGCGTGGGCATCCATTTCGCGACCATCTTGTATAGCTCCTCGGCACGAACGGGCTTGGTGATGTAATCGTTCATTCCCGCGGCCAGACAGCGATCCCGATCCTCCTTCATGGCGTGCGCTGTCATGGCGATTATCGGTAGTCGGGCGAATTGCGGGTCCTGCCGCAGAAGCTCGGTGGCCTGCAGGCCGTCCATCTCCGGCATCTGCACGTCCATGAGCACGACGTCGAAGGACCACTGGCGCAGCTTGTCGACCGCCTGGCACCCGTTTTCCGCGGTGGTCACGTCATAACCGCCGCGTTCCAGGATCCCCTGGGCAACTCGGCGGTTGACCGGGTTGTCCTCCACTAGCAGTACACGCGCGAACCCGCGCCGGCGTTCAACGCCCACTCGCGCCGCCGACTGCCGCCGCCGCTTTTCATCTCCCGGCGCCGGTCCCACGGTAGGCGGCGCCGTTCGACCCATGATCGTGACCAGCGTATCGAGCAGTAGCGACTGCCTTACCGGCTTGATCAGCCACGCGTCGCCGGTCGCCGTATCGCATCCCGGGATCTCACTTCGCGAACCGACGGAGCTGATGCAGATGACCTTCGGGCGTCCGTAAGCGTCCCCGGCACGAATGGCACGCCCCACGCTGACGCCGTCGACGTCGGGCATCTGTATGTCAAGCAACACCAGCGCGTAGGGCGCTGCCTGGTCCTTCGCCAGGCGCAACTGCTCGAGCCCCTCCACTCCACTGACCGCGGCGGCCACCCGACAGCCCCAAGCGGTCAGCGTCGACTGGAGGACGCGGCGGTTGGTGGCGTTGTCGTCGATGACCAGGACCCGCAGGTCGCGCAGTACCTCCGGGGACTCGGCCTTCACGGGGACTAACCCCACGTCGCAGGCAGCCTCGTCAACCCAGCATCGCAACGGAACTCGGACGCGGAAGGTACTGCCTTTCCCGGGCTGGCTTTCCACGCTCATGGTGCCACCCATGAGTTCCACAAGTTGCCGGGTGATCGTCAGCCCTAGCCCGGTGCCGCCGTAGCGACGCGTGACGGTTCCGTCCACCTGGGTGAAGGCGTCGAAAATGGCGTCGATCCGATCCGGGGCAATGCCGATGCCCGTGTCGCGCACTTCGAGCCTGAGGGTTACCCCGCCGTCGGCGTTCTCGTCGGCGCTTGCGGCGAGGATGATCTCGCCCGCCTCCGTGAACTTGACGGCGTTGCCCGTGAGGTTGAGGAGCACCTGCCGCAAGCGAACCGGGTCGCCCACCAGCGGGGTCGGCAGGTGGGGCGGAATGTCGCAGACCAGCTCGAGCCCCTTTTCCCGCGTCTGAGCCGCGACGACGTCCGCCACCCCCTCCACGAGAGCCAGCGGGTCAAAGGCGACGTTCTCGATGGTCAGCTTGCGCGCCTCGATCTTGGAAAGGTCCAGAATGTCGTTGAGCAGAGCCAAAAGGGCCTCGGCGCAGCGCTCCACGGTTTGCAGATAGTCACGCTGCTCGTCGTCGAGACTGGTGCCCAAGGCGAGTTCCGTCATTCCGATGATGCCGTTCATGGGAGTCCGGATCTCGTGGCTCATGTTCGCGAGAAACTCGCTCTTGGCGCGGTCGGCGGCCTCGGCCCGTTCCTTGGCGTGCGTCAACTCCCGGGTCCGTTCCTCCACCCGCTCCTCAAGCTCATCGTGGGCGCGGCGCAAGGCGGCATCGCGAGCCTGAATCTGGGCCAGCATGTGGTTGAACCCGTCGGTCAGGCGTCCCAGCTCGTCGCCGGCCTGTTTGTGCGCTCGCAACGAGTAGTCCTGTCCTTCGGACACGTGTCGGGCCGTCGCCAGCAAATCCAGAATCGGCGCCGTAACCAGATGCTGGAGCCGCGAAGCCAGAAGGAACGTGACCACCAGCGCTCCGAGGACCAGGCCGGCGTCTATGGTCGCCAGGTGGCTGAATTGCTCGTAGAGCCTGCGAAGGTCGGACTTCATCCACAACGACCCGATGCGCTCGCCGTCGAGCACGATGGGGCGGCAGACGCTGACCGAGGACGACGTGAAGGCGTGACCTTCCGCCGGAGCGCCATGCGGAGCGACGCCGTCACCGGCCGGGCCCTGGTACGTGGCAAACAGGCTGCCGCTTCGGTCGTACACGGCGGCGGCCGCGATGTGGGAATCGGTTCGCAAGGCGCGGAGCACGCCGCGCGCCGCGTCGGCATCGTCGAAACTCAGGGCCGCGGTGCTGTTCTCCGCCAGCGTGTCGGCGCGGACCCCCAGTTCATCCACCACGACCGCGTGGAACTCGCTCCAAAGGTGCAGCAGCACAACGCCAAACGCCAGCGTCAGCGCCGCACTGCTTACCAGCATGGTGATCAGCGTGATCTTCCAGCGGAGAGGGAAGTCTCGGAATCGCCGCATCAGTTGGTTCCTGTTGCAGGGTACACGCCCCCGACCGTGGAGCAGTCGGCACCCCGCCTGCCACGGTCACCTTTTCTCCGAATGAACGAATCTTGCGAGCTGCAACAACTTGGCGCTCGCTTTCAGCCCGCTCCGCTCCACGGAGGCCTGGTTAATATGGAACGCGATCTTCCCTTCGCTGAGGACGAAGGCGATCATCCCGCCTTCCGCCGCAAATTCCTGCCCCTCGCCCACGATCAGCACTGGGGCACCGGTCAGCAGTCGGGTGACCTCATTCAGATGCCTCCGCTCCGGGTCGGGCAGATACAACACGTGACAATGACGCAGGGCCTCGGCCGCGCCGGCATCCGCCAGGCTCAGCCGGCGTGCCACCAGCGCTCGACCTCCCACGGACTTGCCCTGGAGCGTTTCTCCGAGAATCGCGGCGAAGGGGTCCGAGCCCAGAACGCCAATCACCAGCGGATCGTGCTCGCTGCCGAACGCTCCGTCAGGCCAGCTCACAAACCGCGCGAAGTTCAGGAGAAAGGCAGCCTTGACCCTGGCGGTTTTGACGGCGTCTATGGCCTGCTCATCGCCGCGCGCGGACGGAACCCCGATCGCCAGGGCGACCGTCGTCAGTCCCACGCCGAGGATGCGGTAGACCATTACGTCCCGTCGCACCGCACGCCGACGAGGCTGCGGCGGTGCCGTTCCATTCCTTGGCTCGCGGCGTCGGTTCCGCTGTGACCCATGAGCCGCGCTCCAATCTGTGCCGCCGGAGTGCGCGCCCGTCGGCAAAGCTCCGCCGTCCGCCTCGGCGCAGGCGCGGCCTGTCGGCAAACATCCGGGTCGGTACGGTCGACGCCGACGGACCCACGTTCTGCGCCGACCGGGAGGCCGCGCGCCGCGATATGCGGACGGACGCCTGCCCTTCTCACGGCGCGGATTGCCTGCATGGCGCCGCGCCGGCCCGCGGCCCCGGCGGTCGGCGTACGCCCAACGCCACCGTGGGATTCTGGTTCGTCGGATAAGGTCCGCGGAGAGTTGAGCCCCTGGGGAGGGGCGAGACAATGCGATGGGCGTCAAACCGCTTGCAAGGCGGCGGCGTCCAACGCCGGCGAGCCACGTTCGACGAGGAGGGCCTGACCGGGTGCCACGGGCGGGAATCCGTCGAGCTGCACCGGGGCAAGACCGCGGTTGACCGCTATCAACCCGTATTGCATGCCGATGACATGTTCCAGCAGATTCGCGGCAAGGGCGGTGCGGGCAATGGAATGGGCGCAGAAATCCGCCTCCGCCCCCGGCACTTCCACGCGCACCAACTGCCCGCCGGCGCGGCGTACTTCGTCATAAAAGGGGTCACCCTCAAACGCCGGCGGGTTCCCAAGGACGCGCAGATTATGCAAGGGTCGCCGCCACGACACCTCGTCGCGATCGCAACCGGAGGGGGCCTCCGGCGCTGTTAGGGTGAAACCCTGATAGGGCGAAAACGCTAAGGAAAGCCGCGGAAGCCATCGGGCGTACGGAGCGTAGTGACCATCGGCCTCGGGAAGCACGACGCGCGGTTCGGCCACCGCTGCGGACACGAGGTCGATCACCGCCGCGATACCTCCCGCATCGGCCTCCAGGCTCATGGCGTGGGGCGCATGTCCGGCACGGCGTTGCCATCCCTCGTGCCACTCATACGTCGCCACGCAGGGCATCCACGCCAGGCGGAAGCGTGCCGCCAGGGCCTCGGCATAGGGGCACGCGAACGGCGCGACGCGCAGGAGCTGTTTGAACCACAGATGCGCCGCGTACACCCCCACGAGGTCGCCGGAACTCAGCCCACTGCGGACCAAAATCACCGGTTTGGGTGAAAGCGGCAGGCCGAAGGACTGATCCTCGCGCCCAACGGTGACGAGTTGCTCGGCCACCTCCGCCGCCGGGACGTCGGCGTCATGGACCACCATGGCCGGGAACCGCGCTGCCGTCTCGCGGATGATATCGCGGAACGCCGCCTCTGACCGTTGCGGAACCACGTACTGGCCCAGCCCCGCCTGCGTTCGCCCCAGAATGGAGAGCAGCAGATGCACCGCCAGATTGGGCTCGCCCATCGTCGAGTTCCGCGCTTCCGCGGGCTCGACGTCCAGGACAAGAAGCCCGCCGCCCGGCGTCAATCTCTGAAGACAGATCGGGTGCTCCGATGTCGATTCCTTGTCACACATGGACTCCAACACCGGTTGCAAGGCGTGGCGGGCACAGAATGCCTTGAGCTGCGCCGACTTGCGGAGTTGGCGCTGCACGAACGAACCGACCGGCTCGCCCGCCCAGGCATACGCGAACACGTCGTGCAGCGCAAAGCCGTGCGTGGCACATCCAGCGTACAGAACGCGGGCATGGATGGGATCGTCCTCCTGCACGATGGTTCGAACCCGAAGAGTGCCGCGCGACAGACGCGCGAACGCCGGGAGCGATATCACTACCAGGTGCCGTTCGGCCAGCGACATCAGCGCCGCCAACGTGCGCACACCGGGAGGGGGAGCCTCATCGGGCAGCAGAAGAGCATCGGTGCGCACGTCGCGACCGCGCAGCTCCGGGGGTGCAAGCGTTTGCACCCCGCGCTCACCCAAGAAACCCTTGAGAATCGCCGTGATGGGTCGCCCGGCCGCCCGCTCCGAGCACACGCAGACGCCTTGAACCGTGCGCGGCGCCGGTAGCGACCAGCGCGGCGGTGGAACCGCGAGAAGGTGCGATTCCTCGTCGGGCTCGAGTATCCGAATAAACCGCACATGGTGGATCGTCACCCAGCCCCGAGCGCTTTCGATCCCCACGCACAAACGCACGGCCGCCACGTTTCCGGGCGCGTGGTAGTAGGCCCGAACCGCGATGGGCGCCGTGGAGCGGTGAATCGCAGGCGTGCGGAGCGTCTGGCCTCCTCGGGCAGCGTATCGCACGGCGGGTTCAAGGCGAAGCACGAAGCCGTGGCGCTCATCCTCGGCCTCCAGCGCACAACTGATCGTAGCCTCGACGCGGTAGTACTCGCCCGGTTTGCAGGCAACCGTCTGCGACCACGAGGCGGACGCCGGTCGCGCGGAGACCTCGATGGTGATGCCGGCGGAGACGGCGCTCGCCTCCCCTTCGGGGGGCGGCGTCGCGGTTGCCGCGGCGGCGCCCCTGCGTGCGCGACACGACGCATGGCCGGGCGCATTCCGGCGCGGCGCGGCGTCCGCCGCGTCTTGCCGTCGCCAGGTCGCATCGGCGCCGCCGTGCCACGTCCACCGCGCCGGCGTCCGCCGGCCGCGTGCGAAATCCGGATTGCAAACCACGTTGACCTTGCGAGGCACTCAGTCCACTCCACCGCCGCCGCGGAGCGGTTGGTATAACTAACGACGGGCGGGACCGCAACGCCGCCGGCGACGTGATGCCCACTCGAAATCCGCGGCATCGTGCGTTAGGATGGCCGCGATGACTGAGATCATGGAAGAACCAACGACGCCGATCGACGCGCCGGCCTCCGAAGTCACTCCGGAGTCAATTGTCGAAGCGCTGCTGATGTCCACCGACGTACCGCTAC
Organism: Planctomycetota bacterium; assembly: GCA_016208685.1. Taxonomy (GTDB): domain Bacteria; phylum Planctomycetota; class Phycisphaerae; order UBA1845; family UBA1845; genus JACQXM01. The sequence goes on from JACQXM010000063.1 coordinate 96,005, forward strand.
CCGCGGCGCGCATGGCGCAGATTCTCGGCGTGGGGGACGCCGGCGACGTGCGGCGGCATGTCGAAACGCTGAACGAACGCTATCGGCGCGAGGGTGCGTCATTCCGCATCGAGGCCATCGCCAGGGGCTACCAGATGATGACGCTCCCCGCCTTCAACACCTGGATCAGCAAACTGCACAAGGCGCGGGCGGACTCACGGCTGTCGGCGGCGGCGCTGGAGACGTTGGCGGTGGTGGCGTACAAGCAGCCGGCGATGCGTGCCGACATCGAGGCGGTTCGCGGCGTGGCCGTCGGCGACATGCTGGTTCGCCTGCGGGAGCTGAACCTGGTGCGGATCGTGGGCCGGGCCGAGGAGGTCGGCCGGCCGTTGCTTTACGGAACCACCACCCGCTTCCTCGAGGTTTTCGGGCTGTCGTCGCTGGCCGACCTGCCCAAGGTCGAGCTGGACAGCGCCGGCGGCGTAGGGCAACTCAAGCTGGCGGAGCCCGGCCCGGCAACACCGCCGTGAAACGACCGTGCGACCTCGCCCCGCCCCGCCTTGGCCACTCCCTCGCCCTTTGCGTCGCTATAGGACGTCCGGGATAGGCGGTCGCAGCACTGAATGGCCGCTCGGTGTACTCGCGGTACGGAGAACACGCCGACGCGGCAATGCGAATGAGCACCACGCGCGTGTCGCGCCGCGTAGTTGTCCCGCCGCCTCGTTACCTTGTTGCTTCCTTGCCTTGTCGCCTCGTTTCGTCGTTCCTTCCGCCCGCGTCCCCGCCTACTTCTTGTAGGTTTCCACGAGATGCTTCACGACCGCCGGGTCTGCGAGCGTCGTGGTATCCCCCACCTGGTCGGGCTGGCCCTCCGCGATCTTCCGCAGAATGCGCCGCATAATCTTGCCCGATCGTGTCTTGGGAAGCGCGGGAGCCCAGTGAATCACGTCGGGCTGGGCGATGGCCCCGATCTCCTTGCGAACGTGTGACACCAGCTCCTTCTTCAGCGCCTCGGTGTACTCCTGCCCGGTCTTGAGGGTGACGTAGGCATAGATGCCCTGGCCCTTGATTTCGTGCGGATAGCCGACCACGGCGGCTTCCGCCACCGCGGCGTGCGATACCAGAGCGCTTTCCACCTCGGCGGTGCCCATGCGGTGGCCGGAAACGTTGATCACGTCGTCGACCCGTCCGGTGATCCACCAGTAGCCGTCCTCGTCACGGCGGCAGCCGTCGCCGGTGAAGTACAGTCCCTTGTAGGTCGTAAAGTAAGTTTCCTTGAATCGTTCGTGCTGGCCGTAGACGGTGCGCATCATGCCCGGCCAGGGTTCCTCGATACACAGAACGCCCGAGCCCGGGCCGTCGATGCGCTTGCCCTCCGCGGTGAGCATCACCGGCTTGACGCCGAAGAACGGCAGAGTGGCGGAGCCGGGTTTGGTGGGAACGGCGCCGGGCAGGGGTGTAATGAGCACCCCGCCGGTCTCCGTCTGCCACCAGGTGTCGACGATGGGACACTTCTCCTTGCCCACCAGGCGGTGGTACCACATCCATGCCTCGGGGTTGATGGGTTCACCGACCGTGCCCAGCAGCCGCAGGCTGGTGAGTTTGCGCTTCTTCACCGGGTCGTCGCCCTCGCGCATGATGGCGCGGATGGCAGTCGGCGCGGTGTAGAACTGCGTGACCTTGTACTTGTCCACCACGTCCCAGAAGCGCCCGGCGTCGGGATAGGTGGGGATGCCCTCGAACATCAGGCTGGTGGCGCCGATGCACAGCGGGCCGTACACGATGTACGAGTGCCCGGTGACCCAGCCGATATCCGCCGTGCACCAGAAGATGTCGCCCTCGTGGTAGTCGAAGATGTACTTGAAGGAGCACGCCACGTGTACCATGTACCCCCCCAGGGTGTGCAGCACGCCCTTGGGCTTGCCCGTCGAACCCGAGGTGTAGAGGATGAACAGCGGGTCCTCGGAGTCCATCCACTCCGGTTCGCAGGCGGCGGACGCATCCTTCATCAGCTCGTGCCACCAATGGTCGCGGCCGGGCTTCATGGCGCATTTGACCTTGTCTCCGGCGCGGCGGACGACGATGCACGTCCGCACGTCCACGCCGCGGCGGGAGCAGATGTCCATGGCCGCGTCCGCGGCCTCCTTCAGCCCGATGGGCTTGGCGCCGCGGAAGGAGCCGTCGGCGGTGACCAGCACGGTGCATGTCGAATCGACGATGCGGTCGGCGAGGGAGTCCGGACTGAAGCCGCCGAAAACAATGGAGTGGACGGCCCCGATGCGGGCACAGGCCAGCATGGCAACCGCCAACTCAGGAATCATGGGCATGTAGATCGAGACCCGGTCGCCCTTCTTGACGCCGTGGCTCTTGAGGACGTTGGCGAACTTGCAGACCTGGGCGTGAAGCTGGCGGTACGTCAGCTTGCCGTCCGTGTCCGGGTCGTTGCCTTCCCAGAGGATGGCCACCTGGTCGCCTCGGGTCTTCAAGTGTCGATCCACGGCGTTGTGGGTGATGTTGGTCTTCCCGCCGATGAAGTACTTGATCGAGATCTTGTCGCGGAAGTCCCACTCGCGGACCTTGGTCCAGGGTTGCTTCCAGTCGCAGATGTTGGCCATCTCGCCCCAGAAGGCGTCGGGCTCCTCGATGGATCGCCGGTACATCTCCTGGTACTGAGCGAGGGACCTAATGTGCGCCCGTGCCGCGAAGTCCGCGGGCGGGGGAAACACGTTCTTTTGCGCCATGACGGAAGCTCCTCTTAAATGTCTGGATGTTTGTCGGCCGTACCCGGGGGGCATTATAGCACTCCGGGTGGGGTGTTCCGACAACGCCCCCGGCAAACGGCTTGCACGTTCCATGCCGGAACCGGGCGCCGCCGGGCCCGGAGGGGTGGTTTCTACAGTCGGCCCGGCCGAACCTCGCGCAAGAAGGGCAGAAACAGCGGGTCGCCCCGCGCCCGCGTCAGGTTTCGCCCGGTGCGGGCGCCGCGGACCAGGTCCCTTCCAGGGTCCGGACCTGTACCGCCGGGGGCGCAGACCACCCCAGCAGAAACAGCGCCTCCCGGGCAAGCCGCTGGAGGGGGTGGGCGGCGAGGTAGCCGGTTCCCTTAAGTAGCGTAACCAAAGTGACCACCATGCGGGCGACCAGGGCGTTCACCTCCGCACGAATGTCGACCACGGAGACATCGGCGCCGGAATCGTTAAGCAGGACCCCCGCCTGATACAACCGCGCCGATAGGCCGGGTGAGTTTTGAGACGTAGTCAATATGTCTTTGGCCCCTTTCTTATGCGGCTGCGGTTTTCTGCGACAGGTACCACTCGAAGTCATAGGGTCGCCGGTCCCGGAGCATGGCGAACACGATGCCGGTCAGGCGGCGG
>JACQXM010000060.1 GCA_016208685.1 Planctomycetota bacterium
CCACCGCCAACGGCGGGGTGGTCCAGCGCTTCAGCGGTGGCAGGTGCCACTGCTCTGTGAGCAGTGATCTCCCATACAGCGCTCGCCGAACGACCATCGCCTCATCGCCGGGCTCCCGCCCACGAACCGGCACTGCTCAAAAGGCAGCGGCACATCCAACACGGCGGGTGGCCTACCGCTTCAGCGGTGGGGGCGGCGAGCGCTTCGCGAATGGAGAATGGTGAATGCGGAATGCGGAAGGAAAGGCACGAAGGCACAGAGAGACGAAGGGAGGGAACAGGGAACGGGTAACATGGTGCGGGACGAAGAGGCGAAGGACGGTCAATCGCCAATCGACAATCGGCGATTGCCAATCGACGATCGCCAATCGGCAAAAGGGCTATTTACTTGGCTCAACCTGTTATACCTGTAGTGTGCCGCGCTATGGGCGAGGAGTGCCCCGGCACGCTGATGGAGTTCGAGTCGCGGTTCGGCCACGAGGTCCTTGTCGTGAAGACGCAATCGGCGTACGCCAGCACGCTGCTGCCGCAGGTGCATCGCGTGGCGTCGCTGCTGAAGCGCTGGCTGCTGGGGACGCATCAGGGCGCTGTGGAGCATGCGTACCTTGACTACTACCTGGACGAATTCACCTCCCGGTTCAACCGCAGGGCTTCGGCCTCGCGCCGCAAGCTGTTCTACCGCCTGGCCCAGCAGGCCGTGCAGATCGATCCCGTGCCCTTTGCTTCACGAGTCCAAGCGCAACCGGTAGGGAGTGGTTGGGTCAAGTAGATAGCCCCTTTTGGCGATTGAGCTGCCTTCGGCGCCCCGTGGCTCTCCCTCCGCATTCCGCATTCACCATTCCGCAGTCCGTCGGCCCGTGGCTCTGAATCGCCCGCGCGGATTCGCGTGCCGGGCACTTAGCTGAACGAGTAGGTGAACTCGCCGGAGTCGCTCATTCCCATGGCGAGCCGACGCGGCATCTCGTCTTCGGTCATCTTCTGGAGAAGCTGTCGCGCCAGAACGGGAAGCACCGACTGGTCCAGGATGTGGTCCACGTTCCGCGCTCCGACGTCGACCTGCGTACAGCGCCCGGCGATGTGCTCGTACACCGCGTCCGAGGCCTCGAAAGCGATCTTGTGCGATTCCACCAGGCGTTTGCCCACCTTGGCCAGCTTCATGCGGGCGATGGTCTTCAGCACCTCCTTGCCGAGGGTGAAAAACGGAATCACCGTCATGCGCGCCACCAGCGCCGGCTTGAAGTGCTCGCGCAGGTGCGGATAGATGGCCTCTTTCAGTTCGTCGGGATTCACGGGCTCGCCCGACTCACACATGCTCTGGATGACGTCGGTGCCCAGGTTGCTGGTCATCATCACTACGGTGTTCTTGAAGTTGATCACCCTTCCCTCGCCGTCGGCGAGCGTGCCTTTGTCGAACACCTGGTAGAAGAGGTTCATGACATCGGCGTGCGCCTTCTCCACTTCGTCCAGCAGCACCACGGAATAAGGATGTTGCCGCACCGCCTCGGTGAGCACGCCGCCTTCGCCGTAACCCACGTATCCCGGGGGCGAGCCCTTCAGCTGCGAAACCGTGTGCTTTTCCATGAACTCCGACATGTTGATGGTGGTCAGGAAGCGGTCGCCGCCGAAAAGCAGGTCCGCAATGGCCAGCGCCAGCTCCGTCTTGCCCACGCCGCTGGGGCCGACGCACATGAACACCCCCATGGGCTGCGCGGGGTTGCCGATGCCGGCACGCGAGGTCCGTAGCTTCTCTGAGATGATCTTCAGCGCATGATCCTGGCCCACCACGCGGCCCCGCAGGCGGTCTTCCATCTGAAGAATCGCCGAGATCTCGTCCTTAACCATGCTGCCCACGGGGATGCCGGTCCAGTCGGAGACCACGGCGGCAACCGCCGCGGCGTCCACGTGGGGATGCAGCATAGGCTCGTCGCCCTGCACCTTTCGCAGCGCCGTCATGGCCTCGTCGATCTGCTTGCGCAGCGTGGACTCGTCCACGCCCGGAGGCGCTCCCGCCGCCTCCTTGCCGTCCGTCGCGGCCTTTCCGTCGCCGCCCGAGGCCGCCTTCCCGTCCCCGCAGGTCGCCGCAGGTTTGGTGAAGACCCGCAGTTGGGAACGCAGCTCGATGACCCGATTGACGGCCTCCAGTTCAGCCTTCCATTTCGCCTCCAGGGCCTCGCGATCCGCCAGCACCTTCTCACGCGTCTTCGCCATCTCCGCCAGCTTGTCCTCATCCGCGGGAACGCCTCCCGCGAAGTCGCGTTCGACGGCGGCGATGGCGGTGTCCAGGTGTCCCAGCTCGCGGTCGAAGTCCTCCAGCGCGCCGGGTCGGGAGCTCAAGCCCACGGCCACTCGGGCACAGGCCGTGTCCAGAAGATCAACCGCCTTGTCGGGCAGGAACCGCCCGCTGATGTAGCGGCTGGCGAGCTGAACCGCCGCGGTGACCCCCTCGTCGAGCATCACCACCTTGTGGTGCTTCTCGTACATGTCCTTCAGGCCGCGGAGCATGACGACGGCGTTCTCTACCGTGGGCTCTTCGCAACGGACGAGCTGAAAGCGGCGCTCCAGCGCCGCGTCCTTCTCGAAGTACTTCTTGTATTCCGCCCAGGTGGTGGCGGCGACGGTACGCAGCTCGCCACGGGCGAGGGCGGGCTTCAGCAGATTCGCGGCGTCGCTGCCGCCGGCCGTGCCGCCGGCGCCGATGAGCGTGTGTGCCTCGTCGATGAAAGTGATGATCGGTTCGGCGCTGCCCTTGATCTCCTTGATGACGTTCTTCAGCCGATTCTCAAACTCGCCCTTGACGCCCGCGCCGGCCTGGAGCAGGCCGAGATCGAGCGAGATGAGCTTCACGCCCTTGAGCGCCGGGGGCACGTCGCCCTGAACGATCCGCAGCGCCAGACCCTCAACGATCGCCGTTTTTCCCGTGCCCGGTTCGCCGACGAGGATGGGGTTGTTCTTACGCCGCCGGGCGAAGATGTCGATCATCTGCCGGATTTCGTGGTCCCGGCCGAAGACGGGGTCGATGCCGCCCGAGGCCGCCTTGGCCGTAAGGTCCACGGTGTACTGCGTGAGGGCGCCGCCTTCCGCGGTGGCCGCCGCCGACGCCGGACCACCGGCTCCCGCGCCGGCCTCCGCCGATCCCAGCACGATCTGATGGAAATGATCGCGCAACTGATCGACGTCGATCCGCTCCATCTCGGACGTGTACTCACCTACGCGCGTGTGGCCGGGGTTGAGCGCGAACGCCAGGAGCAGCAGCCCGGTTCGGATTTCCGCGAACCCGAACTCGTCGGCGAAGACCGCGGCGGACTGGAAAAGCTCCACCACCTTGGGCGATATCGCCGGCTTGCCCTTGTGCCCGGTGGGCATGTCGTCCAGAAGTCGCTGCAACGCCTTGCGAATCTGCCCGCGGTCCACCTTGAAGGTGGAGAAGATCTGCGCCACGTCGCCCGCGGTGTCGTCGAGCAGGCGCATGAGCACGTGTTCAGGCGCGATCTCAAAGTGCATCCGCGATTGGCACAGCGTGGTGGCGCCCTGGAAGCAGCGGATGCTGGCGGCGTCAAACCGCCCGATCAAACGGCGGAGTTCTTCAGCTTTTGGAGGTGCGGTACTCATGGTCAGGTTCCTGGTTCCGGATATCTAGGCTACGACAGGAGCATGATAGCCGCTCAGCGGGCCAGCGCACCAGTGCTTGCCGCCAGGGCCGCGGCCGCGTCCGGCCCCGGCGCCCGCGGGCGCGGCGTGGCGATAGAAGGCGCGAAGATTACGTTCGTCTCCGGCAGGGCGTCGGTTCGCACCCAACTGGTGTACCCCAGTCGGGCTGCGTCATCGCCGCTGGTCAGTTGCATCTCGGGAACCTGGTCCGCCGCCAGGCGGACTTCCACGCCGAAGGCCAGAGGGTCGACGCGGAAGCGTTCCACCAGCGCTCGAGTTTCCGCATAACACGGCCCGTCGGGGAGGAAGGCCAGATAGGTGTCCCAGAGCACCGGCCCGACGCTCACGCGGAACGTGCCGCTCAGGTCGTACACCTCTGCGCCCACCGTCAGGTCGCGCCCCAGCGAGCACTTGCCCAGGCCGATGGCGTTGCGATCCGCGGCGCTCAGCGTCACCCAGCGGCCCACGCATTGGTGCACCTCCACCTGCAAACCCAGCCAGTAGTCGCTCAGGAACCCCTCCAGGGTTGCCGCCGAACGCGGGCGCTGCGTGAGAACTCCGGCGTAACGCAAAAGACGATGAGGCGAGACGCCGACGGTGGCTTCGTCGTACTGCCGTGGATAGCCGATCAGCCACAGCAGGTAATCCGTGATCGCGTCGCGCTGGGCCAGTCCGTAGGCGCGCTCATAGCGGTACTTGAGCCAGCTTCGGTAGAACAGGGAGATCAGGCGATGATGGAAAATGTCGAGAAAATCCCGCGTCGGGCTCAAGCCCTCGACGTCTTCCGAAGCGACGGCTCCGCCCGATGCCGCGCCGTCCGCGGCGGAGGGAACGCCGCCTCGCGATTCCGTCCGCACCTTGGCGTCGCGGTCGACGGCACGCAGGATGTCAATGGCGTAGTGCAGCGGCAGCGGTGTGCTTACGCCGTACAGGCCCATGAACGTAACGTCCATCAGGAACTGAGTCCGGTCGGTCTCGCGCTCGTGAACCTGGGTGACGCTCCGCACGTCCGAGGCGGGGAAGCCGACGGAAACGTCGGGACGGAAGCGAACCGATTCCTGAGCCGCAGGCCCGCGGCCGCCGACGGCGACTCCCTCCGCGGCGTAGCGCTCCAGCAGCCAGACGGCCTGGAAGAAGTCGAACGCGCAACCGCGCGTCAGCAGGCGCTCCAGCAGGGGAGCGGTGGTGTCAGCAGCTTCATCCATGGGTGCCGTGCTCGCCAGCTCCTTTCGTCAGCGGCCGCCACTCTCCGCCCGGTCCACGCACGCCGCCACGGCGAGATCTCCCGTGACGTTAAGCGTCGTGCGGCACATGTCCAGCAGCCGATCCACGCCCAGGATGATACCGACACTCTCTCCGGGAATCCCCACCGTTTGCAGCACCAGCACTACCAGCGGCAGGGAACCTCCGGGAACTCCCGCCGTTCCGATCCCGGCCAGCACACACATGAGCGCCACGGTGATCTGCTGGACGATGGTCAGATCAACGCCGAACACCTGCGCCAGGAAGAGAACGGTCACACCCTCGTACAGCGCCGTTCCGTTCTGGTTCGCCGTCGAGCCCACGGTGAGCACGAAGCCCGCCACCTCGCGCCGCAACCCCAGGTCCTTCTCCGCGACGCGGAGCGACGTCGGAAGCGTGGCGTTGGAGGAGGAGGTCGCGAAGGCGGTGAGCATCGCCTCCGTAATTCGCCCGAAGAAGCGCGCCGGACTCATGCGCGCGAAGACCGACGTCGCCAGCGAATAGACCCCCAGGAGATGGATCGCCAGCCCGGCCAGCACGGTCGCCACATACCAGCCCAGAGTCCGCAGAATGTCCCACCCGAGCAGTGCGGTGAGCGAGAACATGAGTCCTGCCACGCCGATCGGTGCCAAGCGCATGGCCCAGCCGATGATGACCATCAAAGCGTCGTACAGGCCCTCCAGCACCGAGACCAGCGGCGCGGTTCGCTGCGGCGCGACGGTGACGGCCACTCCGAACACCATGGCGAAGAACATCACCGCCAGCATGCCGCCTCCGGGAGAGCTGCCATCCAGCGCACCGACCATCTCCTGCAAGGGGTTGCGCGGGATGATGTCCAGCAACGCGTCGCGCGTGGTTTTGCTTTTTCTCGCCTGGGCCATCGGTGTCTCCGCCTCGGCGGCGTAGCGGCCGCGCAGCTCGGCCCGCTTCGCCTCGGGAAGGCGGGCGCCAGGTCGGAGAGAGTTCGTCAGCAGCAGAGCGATCGCCACCGAGGTTGCCGACAACCCCACGGTCAGCAGGAGCGTGCGCAGCCCCATCCGCCCCAGGCGCCGCACGTCTCCGATGCCGGCGATTCCCAACACCAGCGCGCAAAACACCAGCGGCACCACGACCATGAAGATAAGCCGCAGGAAGATCTGACCCAGGGGTTCGGCGACGTTGCGTGCCGCCCACAGCAACGACGCATTTGCTTTCCCGTCGGCTTCCGGTGGCAGAAGCGACCCGCCGAGCAGTCCGGCGGCCGCGCCGACGATCAGTCCGACGAGGATGCGCCAATGGAGGGGCAGTCCGCGATGGGGCATCTTTTGGGTGTCCTTCGCGCGAATCGCGCAGCCGCCCTGGGGTATCGGGCGCGATCAACCGTGCCTTTCCGGGTTCGGTAACCCTCCCCGCAGGGAATGTCAAACGAAGGCCGGTGGCGCTGGATCACACGGGTGCCATAGGATCACCGCGAATGCGGCGATTTGCACTTTCCAGCGGCTTGGAGCTCCTGGCAACGATCGGTGGCCCTCCGGGCCAAGTGGACGTCGCGCTTTCCGAGTCGGGCGTGTGTGTCGCCGCACTACATCCCGGCGGCCCGCCGGGGCGACCGGCCTCGGCCGTGAGTGTCACCGACGTTCCGAAAAGTCGCACGCCGGCGCCGTCGTTGCTGCGTGCCCGCGCGGCGCGTAGAGTACACGCCACGGGTGACGGTGTGCCGCGGACTTGACTTCCCTCGACTGGCGACTGCCCACGGCCGGTGCCGGCGGATTCCAGCCCATGACAACTCATCAGGACATCGGCTGCGGCGCAAGCGGCGCCGACGATCCGTCGGTCGCGATTGCGGACCGTCTGAAGCGGTTCGCGACGGAATTCGATGCCCGGTTGGCGGAGTACCTCGGTGCCTTCCGGGATATCCCGTCCGAGCTTCAGGAGGCGATGCGCTACTCCGCGCTGGCGCCCGGTAAGCGCGTCCGACCGTACCTGGTGGTTCGCTGCTGCGAGTTGGTGGGTGGCCGGCGCGCCGACGCCTGGGCACCCGCCGCGGCGGTGGAATGCGTTCACGCCTTCAGCCTCATTCACGACGACCTGCCGGCGATGGACGACGATGATCTGCGCCGCGGCCGACCCACCTGCCACAAGCAGTTCGGAGAGGCCCTCGCCATCCTCGCCGGCGACGCGCTGGTGGTATTCGCTTTCGAGCTGCTTGCGACACGCATGGCGGATCCGGCACTGGCGGCGGCGATGGTGGCGGAACTCGCCGGCAGCGCCGGCGGGGCGGGCATGATCGGCGGCCAGGCCGCGGACATTCTGGGCGAGTCGCGGCCGCCGGAGGCGACTCTGGCGGCGTACATTCACGACCGCAAAACGGCGAGTCTTTTCGCGGCGGCGTGCCGCATGGGCGCGCGGGCGGGCCGGGCGTCGCCGGAGCTGATCGCGCTGCTGGGCGGGTACGGAGCCGATTTAGGCCGGGCGTTCCAGATAGCCGATGACTTATTGGACCTGACGGCGACGGCCCAGACCCTGGGAAAAGACTGCGGAAAGGACGAGCGCCGCGGCAAACAAACTTTTCCCCGCTGCGTAGGTAGGGAGGCCAGCCGGCAGGCGGCACAGGAGGCCGTGCAGCGTGCGGTAAGCGGGCTTTTGCGGTTCGGTGCCGCGGCTTACGACTTGCGTGAGCTCGCCGCCTACGTGGTACATCGGAATTATTGAAAGGACTGAAACACGGCGTCGCCCCCGTAACGCTGCTATACTGCTGCGGCGGAGTCGCGGTCGCCGCGGTGGCTGGTAGAATGCCGGCCGCGTGTGGCCGCCGCCCGTATCCTCGCGCGAGCCGTCGGAGCCCGCACCGCCCATGGATCTTCTGGAAAAAATCAAGTCCCCCGCCGACGTGCGCGAGCTGCCGCTGGAACAACTTCCGCGCCTGGCGGAGCAGATACGCAAGCGCGTACTGGCGGTCGTCGGAGCCAACGGCGGTCACCTGACGAGCAACCTGGGCGTTACCGAGCTGACCATCGCGCTGCACCGCGTTTTCGACTTCAGTGTTGACCGGCTGCTGTGGGACGTCGGGCACCAGTGCTATCCGCACAAGTTGCTCACCGGTCGCCACCCGCGGTTCGAAACGCTACGTCAGGCGGGAGGGCTCTGCGGCTTCCCCGATATCCACGAGAGCGAGTTCGATCTGTTCAGTGTCGGGCACGCCGGTACTTCGATCGCCACCGCGGTCGGCTTGGCGCGTGCCGATCAGATACTGGGGCGCACCAACTGCACCGTGGCGCTGGTGGGTGACGCCAGCATTGTCAACGGCGTGGCCTTCGAGGGACTCAACCAGGCGGGGCTGCTCAAGCGGCAGTTTCTCGTGGTGCTCAACGACAACGAATGGGGCATCTCGCCCACGCAGGGCGCCATCGCCGAGTACCTCGCCAAGTTCCGCGCCAGCAACTTCTACGAGGATGTCAAAGCACGTACGAAGCTGCTCCTGCCCAGACTGCCGCTGCTGGGCAAGCCGGTGTTCGACATGATCGCCCATCTCAAGGAGGGCATCAAAGCTACGGTTTCGCCGGGGCACGTGTTCGAGGCCCTGGGACTCCAATACGTCGGGCCGGTGGATGGACACGATATCCGACACCTCATCGAGCTGCTCGCCATCCTGAAGCGAGCCCATCACCCGGTGCTGCTGCACGTGCATACCGTGAAGGGAAACGGTTGTGACTGGGCGACCGCCGAACCCGGAAAATACCACAGCCCCAAGCCCTTCGTGGTGGAGGCCGGCAAGGTCACCCTCAAGAGCGGCTCCGGCAAGAGCTGGACACGGGCCTTCGTCGATTGCCTCATCACTCTGGCGGAGACGAACGACCGTATCTTCGCCCTCACCGCCGGCATGCCGGACGGCACGGGCTTAAACAAGTTCGCCGAGGCCTTTCCGGAGCGCTGCCGCGACGTCGGCATCGCGGAAAGCTGCACCGTGGACATGGCGGCGGGGATGTGCAAGGCGGGCCTGCGGCCGGTGGCGGCGATCTACTCCACGTTTCTTCAGCGAGCCTTCGACCAGGTCTTTCAGGAGGTGGTGTTGCAGGGGTTGCCGGTGCTCTTTTGCCTCGACCGTGCCGGACTGGTCGGCGGAGACGGAGCCGTCCACCACGGGTTCCTGGACATCGCCTACCTGCGCGGCTTTCCGGGCATGGTGCTCATGGCGCCGCTCGACGAGGCGGAACTCATGGAGGCGATGCGGTTCGGCCTGGCGTTTTCCCGCCCCTGTGCCATTCGCTTTCCGCGTGACAATGTCCCTGAACCGCTCCCTGACTGTCCGACCTTTGAGCTGGGTCGGTCCCGTCGCCTGCGCGACGGCGCGGACGCGACCATCCTTGCCTATGGAACGGTGGCGACGGCGGCGCTCGAGGCAGCGGAGCTGCTGTCGAGCGCGGGCATCGAGGCAGCGGTGGTGGCGGCGCGATTCGCCCGGCCGATCGACGCGGAGATGGTCCAAGCGGCGCATCGCGCCGGCGGACCGGTGGTGACCGTCGAAGACCATTCGATTACCGGTGGGTTTGGATCGGCGGTCCTGGAGGCCGCCCAGGAGCTGGGATTGACCGGCTTGCGCGTGTTGCGACTCGGGATGCCGGCGGATCGCTTCGTCAGCCACGGTGCCCGTTCCGGGCAGCTCGCCGAGTGCGGACTGGACGCCGCGGGCATCGCCGCGTCGGTGCAGCGGGTGCTGGAATCGGGTGTCCCGCGCACCGACACAGCGCGTCGTGTGCGTGTGCGGTCGCTCGTGGCGCGGCATCGTTGACGACAGGGTATGGGTTCGACTGGCGCTGTGGGACTGGCTTTCCAGCCCGTCGACGGCGCCGGAGATTGCGTCGGTGCCCGTGCCTCGCGGCGTCGCTGCGCCGGGTGATGCCAGGTGTCCGTCACGGGTACACGGGGATTCGACTCTCCCACCGCTAAGGCGATGGGGCACCCGCCGATGGGGCACCCGGCGCTCTTGAGGCGGCAGGATGGCGCAGCGGCCATGGTTGACCTGGTTGGCTCGAAACGCGTCTACATTCTCGGCAACCCCGATAAGCGGGATACCGGCGCCGCCGTGGAGCGGCTGGCGAAGTTCGCGGGCCCGCGTTGCACCGTGGTGGGCACGGGGTTCGGCGTGGACGCTCGTGCCGCAGTGGCCGCCGGGGCCCGGCGCGTGGTGGTCGTGGGGGGCGACGGAACGTTGATCGGCGTGGCGCGGTCGCTCGGCGATGGGCAGCTCCCGCTGATCGGCGTGAACGTCGGGAAGCTGGGTTTCCTCACGGAGTTCTCCCTGAGCGAGCTGGAGGCGGATTTCGACCGCGCTCTCGGCGACGATTCGCTTATCAGCCGGCGGACCATTCTGCACGTGAACGTGCAGCGCCGCGGCGCGGGCTCGGAGACGGCCCTGGCCATCAACGACTGCGTGCTTCAGGCCGGCCCCCCGTTCCGCATGATCGACCTGGGAGTTTCCATCAACGGCGCCCCGTTGACCCAGGTCGCCGGCGACGGACTCATCGTCTGCACGCCCAGTGGGTCGACGGCGCACAACCTCTCCGCCGGCGGGCCCATCATGCAGCCCGACGTCGATGCCATCATACTGACACCGCTCTGCCCGCACTCCCTCACCCATCGCCCGCTGGTGGTGACGCGAGAGTCGGTGATCGAGATCCTCGCCTGCCACGTCAACCCCGGCACCACGGCCATTATTGACGGCCAGGTCTCCTTCCCCCTGGGCCCGGGAGATCGGGTGAGCATCCGCCGCCACGCGGCGGACTTCCTGGTGGTGCGCAACGCCCGCTACGCCCCCTGGCACCAGCTCATCAGCAAGCTGCACTGGGGACAGGCGCCGAGCTACGGCTCTTAAGTTATGCAGATCGTCGAAGCCATGGGCGACGTTCGGGTGCTGGACTCCGCCGGCCGCTTTGCCTATGCCCTGCGGCGCGGCGAGCGCTACGTGCTGCACGATCAGGAAACGGCGCCGGCCCTGCGCGACGGGGCGGCGGCCTGGGTGAGCACACTCGGTGCCACCATTCGGCACTACGGCGGCGAGCCGCTGGGCAACCACCGCCTGCTGCTGCCCTTCATCGGACGGCTGGGCGATGCGCTGGTGACCGGCTCCTGCCTGGCGGCCTTGCAGGAGCGATTCCCCTGCGTCCGCGTCGATGTCGCCTGCCGGGACGCCGCTCGGGCGGTGTTCGAGCTGATGCCGACGTTCGGCGAGCTGCTGCCCTACCCGGTGCCGGCCGATCGGTTGACCGCTTACGACTTCTGCCTGACGTTCGAGGATATCGAGTCCATGCCCAACGCGGCCGCCCGCAGTTGCGGCGACGTCTTCAGTGAATGCCTACGCACCCCGCGGCCGGTACATTCCGTGGCGTTGAACATCCCGCACGCGGCGCGCCGGTGCTGGCGGCTGCCACCCTCCACTCGCCCGCGCGTCGGGCTGCACGTCGGCCGCCCGGACAGCCTGCGAACCTACCCCGCGGATCGATGCCGGGAGCTGGCACGGGAACTCGCCGACCGGGGCTACGAGGTTCACCTGTTTGGCGAGGGTCGATCGTCGAACGAAGCACTCAGCCCATCGGAGACCGACGGCAGCACGTTCGCGCACCCGCTCGCAGCCGCGACCACGACGGGCGGCGTCGCTGACCATACGGGAAGGACAGCGACCGTACGCGACCTGGCCGCTCTGCTGGAGCAGATGCACGTCGTGGTGACCGGGGATTCGTTCCCGCTGCACCTAGCCGGGGCGTTGCGGGTGCCCACGGTCGCCCTGTTTACCAGCACCGACGCGGTTCTGGCGTCGGACTATGACAGTGTGGTGCCCCTGCCGTCCCGCGCCGCATGCAGCCCGTGCCGCGTGTCCGAGGGCGCCTGTCCGCTGGGGTACGCCGAATGCATCGCCCATCGAGACAGTTCCCTCACACCCATTGTCGTGGCGCGGCAGGTGGCGAAGGTTCTGGCACAGCGCGCGACGGTCGATGCCTCTCTTACCGAGTAGGAACGGTTCGATGCTTCCCACGGTTCCGCGGTCCGTCCCTGGTGCGGCGAGCGATGGCATCGCCGCCCCTGGGCATCCGCTGTGGTCCCCCCTTCCGCTCGGTTCGCTCATCGGTCTGCTGCTGTTGTTTGCCGTGCTCTCGACGGCCGGGATCCGTTGGGGCCTGCCCAGCCGCAAGATCGACGCCGGCCTTTTCGGCGCCGAACCGCCCTGGCCGGGCGAGAAGATCTACCGCCTGGCGAACGCCGGCGACAAGTTCACCGGCGACCGCGGGGCGGACGTGGATGTGGATCCGCGTTCACGGCGCGAGGCCGCAACCGTTCCGCTCACCGCCACCGACGGGGACATCGCGCGCATCTACCTGCGCTATCGACTCTACACGTACCAACCCGACGAGATGATCACCATGATGGCCCTGGCGCGGATGCGCCCGGGGCAGTGGGACTTCGACCCGCGGCTCTATCAGTACGGTGGGTTGTTCCTCTATCCCGTCGCGGCGCTGATCCGGCTGTGCGGCGCCATGGGCTTGATCGACGTGCGGTCAGACGTGGTGTTCTATCTGGATCATCCCGAGGAGTTCGCGAAGTTCTACGTCGTGGCGCGGGCGTACTCCGCCGCCTGGGGGGCGGTCGGGTTGCTCCTGGTGTTCGCCATCACGCGGCGCCTGGGCGGACAGGCGGCGGGGCTGCTGGCCGCCACGCTGTTCGCGTTCCTTCCAGTCGTGGTCTGCATGGCGCACGAGGGCAAGCCGCACCTGCCGGGAGCCACGCTCATGCTCGCCGCGGTCTGGTTCGCCATGCGGCTTGAAGACGCGCGTGCCTCCGCGCTATCGCCGGACCGGAACCAGCATGGCGCGGAACGCTCGCGGCCGGCGCCCCGCGCCTGGTGGCTCATGTGTTCGTGCTGCGGCGCGGCGGTGGCCATGGTGCTCTCCTCGTGGCCGATCATGGTGCTTATCCCCCTGATCGCCTGGCCGAGACGTTCGAGGCAGGCGAACGAGCCAGCGTCGCCTCGTGCGGCGAGACTCGCGCCCGGGGCGATACGTCCCTGGCTGGTGCGGACGGCAGGGGGATCGGCGGTTGCCGCAGCTGTGTACGTGGCCGCCAACCCCTACGTGGTGATCAACATCTTTGCCAATCGCGAGGTGCTGCGGAGCAACTTTGGCAACTCCCTGGCGATGTACGAGGTGGCGCGAGTCGCGGAAGGCCTGATGCGGGTGTTAAGCCTGACCGTGGAGGGCGCGACGTTGCCGGTGGCGTTGCTGGGGGCGGCGGCGCTGTTTGCCGCGGCGTTGCGGAAACAGCGTGGTACCCTGCCGCTGATCGTGCCGGCGGTTGCCTTCTTCCTGCAATTCGTGCTCATCGGCGCGGGGAAGCCGGCGGAATATGGCCGGTTTGGCGTGTTCACCAACGCGGCGCTGGCGATCGGTTGTGCGTGCGTGCTTGCGCCGTCACGACCGGCCGTGCCGCGGCGCTGGCGGTCGGCGCTGGTGGTGCTAACTCTGCTTTGGGTTGCGGCCTGTGGGAACCTCTACCTCACCAACTTCCGCACCGACGCCACGGATGCGGCGTCGCGGCTGCGTGCCCGACGGGCGGGTCCGCTCGACGGGAGGGTGACGGACAACGACGCCTGGACGTCTCTGCCGCTGACGGTGGCGGTGCCCGCCGAGCCCGCCCCATACTCGTGTCCGCCACTGCCGTTTAACAGCGTGGACGTGCGCCTGACGCCGAACGCCCCGCCCAGGGACGCAGTTAGCGCGGAGACGGGGCGCGTCCAGGTTCTCCTGCGCGCCGTCGATGCGACCGATGTCGGGCCGCGCCCAACGGACCCCGGGTCGACGGCCGGCGAGCGCCCCAGCCCCCTGTTCGCGCGACTGGAGCGGGTCTCGCGCCGTTGGTTTCAGACGCCGATAAGCTGGGCGAACAAGCCCGTGGAAGTGTGGCACGAGGGGCGCGTGTTCGCGCCCTGATTGACCTGCGTGCGGGCTCGCTCTACCGTACGTTCGACTGCGAGGCAGGGCTGCGACCCCGAGCGAATGGTCCCAACCGGCCGACAAACCGCGAACCGCCGGGATTGGCCGCTCGACGTCGTCGCCTCGGTTGTTTGACTGAAGTGGGAAGGCAGCCGCGGCCGTCGGGGGGCGGGCGAGGCGGCGGCGGGCTTTGCAAAGGCAGCAGGTCGAGCCGACCCCCGCGGGTTGCGTTCGACGAGCGGTGACCGAACGTGCGGGCGTCCCCCCGGCGCCCCGTGATCGGCAGGAACTCCACGAGATGCCCAATCCACTGTGCCACTTTGAGTTCATGACCTCCGACCCGGAGAAGTGCAAGGCCTTCTACGGGGCGCTCTTTGACTGGCGGTTCGACGACCGTTCCATGCCCGGCTACACGCTGGTGCAGCCCGGCGCCGAGCCCACGGGGGGCATCTTTCCCAGGCCGCCGTCCGCGCCGGCCGGCTGCGTAAACGTGTACTTCCACGTAGACGACCTTGCCGCGACCCTTAGAAAAGCAACCGAGCTCGGCGGCACCATCCTCGTGGACCGTACGCCCATCCCCAAGGTGGGCCACTTCGCCATGATCACCGACCCCGAAGGCATCACCATCGGGCTCATGCAGCCGTCGCATTGACCGCCGGCGGGCGTCGCCAAACGGAACGGGCGGGGCTCTCCTCACCTCGGTGTCGAGCCGCAGCCCCGACGGACGGGATCCTGCGTGTCACCACGGGCCGGATTGACCAGGCCACGCTCCATGCCCGCGGCACATGAATGCCCGCCGATGTGAAGCACCTATTCACGCCGGCGTTTGATCCACTGCAGCCCCCGGCCCGCGCCGGTCACCATCCGCCGCAGGGGATTTCCTCCGGGAAGCAGGCGTCGAAGTCCTCGCAGCAGTGGTCCGTGCCGGTGCACGGGGTCTTGTAGCCGCCGACGCACACGCCGCTGCCGTTGCATTTGTCGGTCTTGGTGCAGAACAGGCCGTCGTCGCACAGCGTGCCGTTGGGCAGGTTCGTGTGCGCGCACGTTCCTGACACGCATGCGTCACTCGTGCACTGATTGCCGTCGTCGCAGTGCCCGTCGAGCGTGCATTCCACGCCCACGCGGATGTACTCCACATTGCCTGCGAAGCACTCTACCCGGGCGGCCGCGCCGTCGAGCAGATACGCCTCGTCGGAGGCGGTGACTTCCCACACTCCAACCGCGTCGGTCGAGGCGCGGTAGGTGTAGGTTGCCAGGTACGCCGGACCGGTGACGGAGATGCCGCTTCCGCTCACCAGCGCTGCGCCGGCCTTGCCGTCCGTGAGGTTGCTTCCGCTGACGACGCTCTGCGCGCCGAAGGCGAAGTCGGCGCGCGTGGTTTCGATAGTGAGCGCCTCGAGCGTCAGCGTTCCCGTGCTTCCCGTCGTCGGGGTCAGCACCACGGCCGTCTCGTACGCCCCGAGATTGGCAACCGAATCCACGAACACCTCAATGGTGGCCGTCTGCTCGGCCTGAATCTGGTACGGTTCGACGCTAACCGAGAGCGCCACCTCGCCCGATTCCGGCCCCATCGGTCCATCACCGCCGAACTCTTGCCCGGCGAATCCCTGCCCGCTGGCGAAGTCATCCGCCGGTTCACATGCCGCCTCGAGTAACGGGTCCCATTGACAGCCGCAATCGCACGAGCTGTCGGAGAGATAACCGCCCGGGCAGTTTCCCTGAAGCGCAGTTCCGAGCCAGCAGTTGTCGCACGTAACCCCCAGGTGGTCGCAGCGGTGGGGACACTCTAGACAGGTACTACCGTTTCCTGCGTACGCCAACCCACTCCAGACGCACGCGTACCGCTGGACGTTCTCCTCACAGTCGGTGGAATGAAGAGAAGGGCTGCAACACGCCCCTCTCTCACAACTCTGCGCGCAGCCGTATTGGCACGAGGCGGAATCGGGGAGTACACACGAACCGACGCCACATTGATCACCTGGAACCGTCGGGCAGGGGGCGCCAAGTGAGCTACACGGCCGCCCGTTTGCGCTGCATACGTAAAAGGGGTAGGCTTCACCCTGAAACGCTTTGATCACGAGGAACACGTCTGTGAAGTTCACGATCCGGTTCAGGCAGGCGCTCGCGCTGCCAACTGCCGCAAGATCGAGAACCGTAACGTGCGGCGCGTCGGCCCATCGTTGGAATCCGTGGATTTCGGCAATGAGGTCGTTCATGTTCACGACCCCGTTGGCTTCCGTCCACTGGTTCTGATATGGATCCATGTATCCGACAACATCTCCCCACCATAAGGGAGCTGGTCGTGCCGCCGTCGGAACCGCCAGCGGTGCTGAATATGTAATGCCGTCTTGGGTTGATTGAACCTCGTACGTTGCATCCGGCATGATTTCACAGTCGCCCACGTGAACAACCGGTTCGCTCCAGAATCGCCGATGGAACTGCATGCTCGGGACCACTTCAGCGAATCCTGCTCCATCCGGAACTCCGACCCAGCCGACCTGAGTCGGGGGTCCGGGGCTCGTGCGCCGAATGTTGAGGGCAACGAACCCATCGTTGTTTGGGCGAAAGGAGATATACCGGTTCTTCAACCGATCATGCGGCAAAGGTGCCGACAGCGGTGTTTCGAGAGGGTTGGATTCGTAGGCACCCATGTCGACGACAACACTGCTGTCTCCGTCGCCATCGACGATGCGCGGATTGCCGTCGAGATCGGTCGCGGCGTCGCTCGGCACATCCTCGTTACTTCCCGCATCGACGCACGGAGATGCGCCGACCAAGCGGAGACAGTCGTCAGGAGTTCCTGCAACGTCGTCCGCGCCGTCGGCGTCCGTGAACAAGGGGTCGGCGTCCAGGTTGGTATTGGTTTCCCAGACAAGGGTGTTGCCGGGATAGGCCGCTGGATTCGGCATGCGAATCCCAAGCTGCCCACCCTGCACATCGGAGTATGACACGGCTACCGTGCACGTTCCAGGGTTGATGGCTTCCGGATCAAGAACCGCTATCTGTCTCCCATTGAAACCTGCCGTGTTCCTCCACAGAATCGAATTGATCACCGCCAGCATACTCGTGTTGTCGGCGTTCGAATTTCCGGCGATTCCGCCGCCAGTTTGACCATCCGTACCGTTGGTCGCAAACGTGCAGTTCACGAAGGTCACCTCCGCGTTCGTAAAGCGAACCGCTCCCCCATCTTCGCCGGCATAGTTGCCCGAAAACACGGTGTTAACGAACACCGGCGCAGTCTGAGAGGAAGACTGGCCCCCGGCCGCGGCCGCGCCTCCTGCCAACGCCGCTTCGTTCCCGACGAATATGCAGTTGCGGATCGTCGGGCTCCCCTCGTTTATGAGCATTCCGCCGCCGACGTCGTCCGAGGCGCCACCAACAATCACGAAACCGTCGAGGACAGTCGTCGCCTGGACATTCCCGCCGGTTACCACGTGATACACGTTCTCGCCTCGCGTGGGGTCGCCATGGGCGCCAACGTCGTTGTGGGCGAGATCACCGCTGAGAAGCGTAGGGTACAGCCCACGATTTCGTTGGCCCAGCAAGGTTTCGAAGCCCGCGAACCCGCCGTAAACCTGGGTGTCGACGGGAAGATTAAACGTGGCCGAGCGCGGGTCTTGTGTATCGGACCGGGCGCTCGGAACGTACGTGCCCTGCGCGACCCAGATCTCCCGCGTCGAACATCCTTCCGGTTCGCTGAGAAAATCAAACGCCTGTTGAAGCGTCGAAAAAGCATCAGCCCAGCTTGCACCGGTGTCGCCGCCCACGGCATCAGCGTCGACATAGGCTACCACTTGACATTCATCGGGGATGTAATCGCGGTTGCAGTCCGCGCTCGTTTCCGCGCCCACATCGCAGATATCCCTCACCCCATTATCGTTACAGTCCAGATCCGGTTCACACTCGTCCGGGATCCGGTTGTGGTTGCAGTCGGTGCTCGCCCCGGAGAATATTTCGCACTCATCGAGGACGCCGTCAGCGTCACAGTCCTTGGGACATAGTGCCCGTACGGTCTCAGCGATCTGAGCGGCCAACTCAAGATCGTCGGCCTCCAGAATGCGTCCGCCGGGGTAGCCGCCGTAGGCCAAGTCCTGCGCCAACGTTTTGACTTTCGGATCCACCGCTGGTGGACTGTCGGCGTTGCCCAGGAGCAAGGTGACGGCAACGTGCGCGTCGCGGACGACCGGTATGGCGTGAGTCACGGCGTCCCGGTCATTTCCCGGATCGAATACCTCAGGGTCGTTTAGCGGGTCAGCGGCGCCTCCACCGCAGCGTGGTCCCTCATCCGTTGAGAAAACGACCGCGCGTGCGCCGGCCCCCCAAGGTTTGTTCGCTGCCACTATCGCCGAGGCCGGCCCCCAGTCTTCCAAATGTCCGGATTGATTCGTACCGCACTGACCCAGAAGTTCCTGGTAACCGGGAATGATCGTTCCGTAGAACTGTGGGATCGTACCGTCGCAGCATAACGACTGCCCGGACCCCTCGCAGCTAACGCCGAGGGCGCCAATCGCTCGGATCTCGTAGGTGACGGGCACACGCTCTGCTTGTAGTTGTGCCATCGCATTGTGGATCCTATCGCACAGCGAGGTCAGCTCCGTTTCGGAGTACGATCCCGAGGTGTCCATAGCGAATACAACGTCAACAGTTGGGCACGCCGTAACCTCAGACTCATCTGGAATGCCGTTGGAATTGCAATCGGAAGCAAACGCGGGCGACCAGCAACAATGACAAGGCACGAACAGCAAGACTGTACCCAACAAATACGATTCCCGGCGAAACGCCGTCTTTCGCCTTAAACGGGATCGGAGTCGCTTCCAACGGTTACCCGTACCGATGATGGTAGTGAGGCTAATACGACAGCGCTATGAGGTATTGGTTCGCGTCGCGCGGCGTTGTCGGCTTTCGTAGGACATCCGGTTTCGACGCTGGTGGTACGCGCAGCGGGCGATGAGTTCAGCCCACGAGTGCGGCCAGCGGTTGCAGATCTTCGAGG
>JACQXM010000004.1:0-31929 GCA_016208685.1 Planctomycetota bacterium
CAGCCGGGCACCCCGCCGAACTGCAACGACAACGTCGCCTGCACCATGGACGCTTGCGACGAGGCCGGCGATGTGTGCACGCATACGCCCAACGACGGCGCCTGCCAGAACGGCCTGTTTTGCGACGGCATGGAAGTGTGCAACCCGACCACCGGTTGTCAGGATGGCGCCGATCCCTGCGCTCCGCCGCAGCTTTGCGACGAAGTCACGGATCGGTGTGTGGATTGCCTGACGAGCGCCGATTGCGACGACGGGCTGTATTGCAACGGTGCCGAGACCTGCGTGAACGGCGTCTGCCAGCCGGGCACCCCGCCGAACTGCAACGACAACGTCGCCTGCACCATGGACGCTTGCGACGAGGCCGGCGATGTGTGCACGCATACGCCCAACGACGGCGCCTGCCAGAACGGCCTGTTCTGCGACGGCGTGGAAGTATGCAACCCGACCACCGGCTGCCAGGACGCCGCCGATCCCTGTAGTCCGCCGCAACTTTGCGACGAAGCCACGGATCGCTGCGTCGATTGCCTGACCAACGCCGATTGCGACGACGGGCTTTATTGCAACGGTGCGGAGACCTGCGTGAGCGGCGTCTGCCAGCCGGGCACGCCGCCGAACTGCAGCGATAACATCGCTTGCACCGCCGATTCGTGCGATGAGAATCTCGACGCCTGCGTGCACAATCCCGACCACAACGCCTGCCAGAACGGCCTGTTCTGCGACGGGCAGGAAGTGTGCAACGTGCAGATTGGTTGTCAGGACGCCGCCGATCCCTGCGTCGCGCCCCTGATCTGCGACGAGCCCAACGACCGCTGCGTGGATTGCCTGAACGACGCCGGCTGCGACGACGGGCTGTACTGCAACGGCACGGAGACCTGCGTCAACGGCGTGTGCCAGCCGGGCACGGCGCCCGACTGTGCCGACAGCGTCGCCTGCACCGCGGACACCTGCGACGAGGCGACCGATAGCTGTGTGCATACGCCGGACAACGGCACCTGCCAGAATGGTCTATTCTGCGACGGCGTCGAGGTATGCAACCCGCAGTCCGGTTGCCAGCCGGGAAGCAACCCCTGCCCGGCGGACAGCGTGGCCTGCACGCTCGATACCTGCGACGAGGTTAACGACCTGTGCCTGCACACTCCCGACGACGCCGCCTGTTCCGACGGTGTCTTCTGCAACGGCGCGGAAGTCTGCGACCCGCTCCTCGGGTGTCGGCCCGGCGGCAACCCCTGCCCGGACGACAACGTGGCCTGCACCGCCGACTCCTGTGACGAGGCCACCGATACCTGCCTCCACGTCCTCAACGACGCGCTTTGCGACGACGGGCAGTTTTGCAACGGCCAGGAAATCTGTAACGCCAGCGCCGGCTGCCTCGACGGCCCCGACCCCTGCGCGCCGGACGCCCTCGGGTGCACGGTAGACGTGTGCAGCGAGTCCACGGACGAATGCCAGCATAACCCCGACAACGCCCTCTGCGACGACGGCCTCTTCTGCAACGGCGTCGAGATCTGCGACCCGCTGCTGGGCTGCCGGCCCGGCCCCGACCCCTGTCCGCCGGATGCCATCGCCTGCACCGAGGACGGCTGTGACGAAGACACCGATGCCTGCACCCGTACGCCCAACGACGACCTATGCACCGATGGGCTGTACTGCGACGGGCTGGAGGTGTGCGTGGATCAGGTCGGCTGTGTCGGCGGAACGGATCCCTGCGATCCGGACGCCGCGGTGTGCACCACCGACGCCTGCGACGAGGTGGGTGATGTTTGTGAGTACACCCCGGATGACGCGCTGTGTGACGACGGCAACCCCTGCACGCTCGACCAATGCACGCCGAACGGCTGTGTGAACACCGGTGACTGCGGCGTCTGTTGCTTCGCGGATTCGTGCGTCAACCAACTGGAGACGACCGCGTGCGAAGCGCAAGGGGGCGAGTTCGTGGCCGGCGCCGCCCTGTGCGGCACCGATTCGGACGGCGACGGCATCGATGATCCCTGCGATCAGTGCCCCGGCGTCGACGATCACGTTTTCGCCCCGGGCTGCGTGGGGGCCATTCCGACCGTGTCGCAGTGGGGCCTGGTGGTGCTTGGCCTGTTGCTGCTGGTGGGCGGCAAGCTTTACTACGGACGCGGCGTGCGCTCCGGCGTAACGTCCCGATAGACGGTCCGTCGCTCGCTGCGGTCGGCGATCACGCACTGTCGGACCAAGGCGCCGCGCGCCTATCGCGGCGCTGCTGCGGTTGTGTCGGGCCGGCAGGCCATCCGTGCCAGGTCGTTGAGCAGGGTCTCCACGCAGAGCTGCGGATTGGCGTTCAGGTGGAGCTGTCGTTCGGCGGTCACGATCCGCGCGATGGCATCCGCGGCGGTCCGCGCACCGACAGCCGCCGCCCGCCGCAGTTCGCCGCCGCAACCGACATTAACGACCGCGTCGGCGTCGCCCGCTGCCGTGTGCAGCACGTCGGCGTACCACCGACTCGCCAGCCGCAGGATGGTCATCAGGGAGGAACGAGTGGCCTCCGAGTCGCTGACGTCCGGGTCGCGCTCCTGGAAGCGCCCGGCGAGTCCCTTAGCTGCTTCCATCCACCGCGCGTCGACCTGATTCGGACGCAGCCGATCAAGCCGCGCCAGATCTTCGATGAGCCGTCCATTCAGCCCGTACAGGTCGTCCCCGACGTCTCGCAGGGCAGTCCCCGCGCTCCCATCCGCCACGCGGGCATACCACTTCACCTGATCGGGCGGAAGGTGCGGCAGCGCCGCGGAAAGTCGCGCGTGCACGAACCTCTCGGGCAGGGCGTCGAACCGCACCGCCTGGCAGCGCGAGACGGTGGTGGGGAGCAGGTCGTCGAGCGCGGTCGCCAGCAGCACGATGACCGCCGCCCCCGGCGGCTCTTCGAGGGTCTTCAGCAGAGCGTTTTGCGCGCCATCGGAAGTGCGGTCGGCCTCTCGGACGATGAACACTTTCCGCCGCCCCCGCTGCGGTGTGAGCCCCACGCTGGCGATCATGAAATGTCGCAGCACGTCGATCCCGAGGTCCAGCGCCTTGCGTTGCCGCACCTGAGAGTCGGGGTGCTCGCGATTGAGCTGGCGGTAGATCAGGTGCAGGTCGGGGTGCGTGCGTGCCGCTACCAACCGGCAGTCCTCGCAGGCGCCGCACCCGGCGAGCACTGGTTTCGCGGCGGCGGGTGAGTGCTTATCGTCCGGCACACGCACTTCCCGCGGAGCCCCGCACAGCAGCACCTCCGCCAGCCCCAGCGCCAGCATTTCCTTCCCCACTCCGTCCGGACCGTGGAACAGGTAGGCATGGGGGACCCGGCCGCTGCGCAGCGCATGCTGGATTGCCTGCTGCGCGTGCTCCTGGTGTCGCACGTCACCAAGCGACATGGGCCAGCGCCTCCCACACCCGCGACTCGACGGCGTGAGCGTCGCCGCGTCCGTCGATGACCACCACGGGCGTGGGGTAGTAGGTCCCGACGCCCAGGAACATCTCGCGCACCTGCCGGTGGAACTCGAGCGAGCGGGCCTCCATAGCGTCCGGTCGGCTGCCGGAAAAAAGGGTGGCGTCGCCGGCGTCGGCGCGCCGGTTCCTGCCCGCGTGGTGGGGCTTGCGACCGATGCGGGCGAAGCCCTCTTTGGGGTCAACGTCGAACAGCAGGGTGACGCACGGCCAGCAGTCGCCGATGGCGTATCGCGCCAGTTCGATCACGCGCTTTGGGTCGTAGCCGGCGGCTCCCTGGTAGGCACAGGTGGAAGTGACGAAGCGGTCGCAGAGCACGGTCTTCCCCGCGGCCAGCGCCGGGCGGATCACCTCCGCTACCAGTTGCGCCCGGGAGGCCATGAAGAGCAGCGTCTCGCAGCTCACGTCCATGGTGCTCAGGTCAAAGTCCAGCAGCACGGAGCGGATGCGATCCCCGATCTGCGTGCCGCCGGGGTCGCGGCAGGAGACTACCGGCAGACCTTCCGCCTCCAGGCGCTGCGCCAGCCGTTGCCGCTGCGTGGACTTTCCCGCGCCGTCGGGTCCGTCGAAGACGATGAACCGCCCGCGAAGGCACCGCGGCAGGTCTGCGCTGGATGCTTGCATCACGGTCTTCCGGCACTCGCCGCCGCGCGTGCGTGTTCGAATTCCCGCGGAGCCGACGGCTCGCGGCGGGGCGGGGACCCACCCCCGTCGTTACGGGCACAGCCTACGGACCGGTCGCGCCGTTGTCCACGTTGCCAACCCGCGCCGCGCCCCCTACGCTCCGCGAAATGGGGTCCTTGCGCTCGTCGAAGACGGAGTTTCGCGATTACCTGCGCCGTCATCGTGCCGCCCGCGCGACGGGAACTACCTCGACGGACCAGGATGCGCCGGCGCGCGACCCGGCGCGGAGGAGACGTTACCTTCGCGCCTATCGCCGCTACCTCCGCCCGTACCTGGGGCGCCTGGCGGTGGTCTTCCTCCTGGCGCTGATCAGCGCCGCGCTAAGCCTGGTGACCCCGCTGGTCACGCGCTACATCATTGACACCGTCCTGACTCTCCCCGGCACGCCCGCGGCGGAGAAACTGCGGCGCCTGCTGGTGGTGTGCTCCCTGAATCTCATCCTCCTGCTTCTATCGCAGGGCGTGGATACCGTGCGCACCCACATGATGTCGGTGCTCAACTCGCAGGTCATCGCGCGGTTGCGGCAGAAGCTGCTGGAGCGCTTTCTGCGGCTGCCGCTGAGCGACCTGTACGAGTTTAAGTCCGGCGGCATCGTCTCGCGGCTCTCGCAGGACGTCGACAAGGTGACGGGCATGGTGCAGACGGCGGTGATCACGCCCGGGGTCGCCGGGATGCGCGTGGTCCTGACGCTGTCGCTACTGGTGTTTCTCAGTTGGCGGCTGGCTCTGGTGGCGGGGATGCTCATTCCGCCGATTGTCGCCATCAACTTCATCTGGATTCGCAAGGTCAAGCCCATCTACCGCGCCATGGCCGACGCCCGTGCCGAGATCGACGCCCGCATCACCGAGACCTTCGGCGGCATTCGCGTGGTCCGCGCTTTCCGCCGAGAGCGCAAGGAGGAGCGCGACTACGCCGTGGCCAATCACACCAACATCCGCCGGAACCTGCTCGCCGAACGGCTGCAACTGGTGGTGACCTCGGCGTGGGGGCTGGTGGTTCCCGCGACCACGCTGGCGATCGTGGGCTTCGGCGGCTACTTGGTCATTCACGGCCGGGCAACGGTGGGGGACATCGTGGCGTTTCAGATGTACGCCCTCATGCTGCTTGGGCCGGTGTCCGCCATCGTGAGCTCCTTCAGCGGCACTCAGCAGGCGGTCGCGGCGCTGGAGCGAGTGTTCGACGTGCTGGAGCGCGCCGAGGACAAGCCGGATGCCCCCGGCGCCCTGGAAACGCCCCGGCCCATCCGCGAACTGCGTTTCGACCATGTCAGCTTCGAGTATCGTCCGGGGCTTCCCGTGTTGCGCGAGGTGGATCTTACAGTGCCGGCGGGGAGCACCATCGCCCTGGTCGGTCCCAGCGGCGGCGGTAAAACCACGTTGACCGATCTCGTGGCACGATTCCATGACCCCACAGCGGGAGCGGTGTTGGTCAACGGCATCGACCTGCGCAAGCTGCGCCTGGCGAGCTACCGGCAGCGCCTGGCCGTGGTCCCCCAGGAAGTGTTCCTTTTCGACGGCACGGTGGCGGATAACATCGCCTACGGGCGGCGCTCGGCGTCCCGGGATGCGATCGCTTCCGCGGCGCGGAAGGCCAACGCCCACGAATTCATCCAGCGGCTTCCCGAAGGCTACGACACGGTCATCGGTGAGCGCGGGGTGAAGCTCTCCGGCGGACAGCGCCAGCGTTTGAGCATCGCGCGGGCCATCCTCGCCGACCCGGAGATTCTCATCATGGACGAGGCGACCAGCAACCTGGACACCGAGAGCGAACAGCTCATCCAAGCGTCGCTTGCCAACCTGCTCGGAACGCGAACCACGTTCGTGATTGCACACCGGTTGAGCACCATCACACACGCCGACATCATCGTAGTGCTCAACCACGGCCGGGTGGAGCAAATGGGAACGCATGTGCAGTTGATGTCCGTCGACGGCCTGTATCGCCGCATGGTGGAGCGCCAGCAGCAACTTTCGGCGTTTGCAGGTCCATCGGAGGGCTGGCTTTAGACGATCCGTCATGGCCGGATGCTGAGGCCGAAGGTCGCAACCGCCCGCGCCCTGGGCTGTGCAACGAGGTTAAGCGCGGACAGGCTCGCGGCGCGTTGGGATGTGATCCCACGACTCGTGGCACGGTCCATTTGCCGACACCCCGTGCGCGGCGCTCCCATGGCTCAGCCCGCGCCGGCGGGCGGCTTGCTTCACGATGCTGTCCACATCCCCGCGCGCGGCGCTCCGATCGCTCAGCCCGCGTCAGCGGGCGGCACCCGCGCGCGGCGTTCCGATGGCTCAGCCCGCGTCAGCGGGCGGCACCTTCCTAGCCCACGGCGTGAGCCGTGCGGGTGGGAACGCCGATCGCGGAAAGCCCCGTCAGGGGCGACACCCGCAGCGCGCATCAACCCTCCGACGCAACCCGCGACGCGCATCCCCTCCGGCGCCATCTGCAGCGCCGTGCCATATATGTGGCGCCCCTGACGAGGCTCAGCCTCATCCTGCTCGTCGATTCCCACGGCTTACGCCGTGGGCTAGGGGGTATCGCCCCTGGCGGGGCTCGAGCGTGCCGCATGCCCGGCACTCGCCCACGGTGAGCGGGCGGGGCACGCGCGCCGCGGGCGGACAACGCGGTGAACTGTGCGACGAAGCATTCGGACGAGGTCGCAGGCGTTTTTTTGGTGTCTTGCAGGCGGCCTCGGTGGTGATTCGTGGTCGTGCGAGACCTTTAGTTCACGGCGTTGCCCCGGCGGGGCTTGCGCACGGCTGCGAGGCACGCGGATCGCTGCGCACAACGCCCGGGTCTCCCACGTCGTGCGCCGGGCATCCCCAATCGAGGTCGCGCCACGATCCGCGGGATGCACCCAGCGTTGTGTAGTATTGCGGGGATTCCTTGAATCCTCGGCCGCGTTCGGCGTCGCACGACGCGCCCCAGCTTGGCGATTCGTCATTGCCCGGTTTCTCTATTGCGAGAAACATGCTCCAGAGCGCCGACCGGCGCTTGCTCCACTTTCTCAGTCTGCCCCTACGCGGTGTCAATACGTGTCGTATTCGAGCGCCGCTTCCTGTTGTTTGAGTAGTGGGTACAGGATTAGGCGAAATACCTATGGCAGAAGCTGATTGCAGAGCTTATGTTGCCCGTCACAGCGCGACGAAAATCCTACGTCGCTGTTTCGTTCTCTACTTGGCTGCAATGGCCAGGAGCAGCGTATGGAAACGCCGGTTGTGCACATTGTCGGAGACGATGCGACGGAGCGGCAGTCCCTGCGTGACTGGGTCTTCTCCCTCCACTTCACGCCCAAGGAATACGAACGCGCGGATCTCATGCTCCGGCGGCTCGATCTCGACTTGCCGGGATGCGTGCTGCTGGGAATGCATTCGTCGTCCGTGCTGGACCGCGATGATCTGCGGATGCTGCGCAACGTGCCTCCCTGGGTGCCCACGATTGTGCTCACGACCCACGCCGACGTTTCGCTCGCGGTGCGGGCGATGAGGGCCGGCGCCATCGATGTGCTCCAGCGACCGCTCGATCAACAAGGGGTACGCGATGCCGTGTTCGCGGCGATCGAGGTCGATGCTCGACGGCGGAATGCCAGCCATTGGCGCGACGGACTGATGACCCGTTTCCTTACCTTGACGGTTCGCGAACAGGAGGTCCTGCGGCTTGTCGTCGAGGGGAACGCCAACAAGGCCATGGCCTCCCACCTGCACCTGAGCCCGAAAACTATCGAAGTGCATCGAGCGCATGTGATGAAGAAGATGCAGGCCGATTCCGTCGCCACTCTGGTTCGCATGTACATGAAGGTGCTCGGAACCGGCGCGTTTACCGATAGCCCGCCTTGACGGCGCCCGGGCGACCTTCGAAGCCGAAAGGGAGCGACGAGGTGACCGCCTGCTACGTCCGTCTGACCACCGGCGAGAAGGAAGTGTTTCGTCTCGTGGTCGCGGAGCTCGCGAAGAAGACCATGGCGAGTCGCCTGCACATTAGCCAGTGGACGATCGAGGTCCATCGAGCGCATGTCATGCGAGAAATGCGTGGCGATTCCGTCGCAGCGCTGGTACACGTGCATCTGCGGGTTCCCGGCGCGCGACCAGACGCCTTCTCTCACGTAGCGAGCCGCCGCAGCTCCGTAGACCACCCGCGCGTGATCCTGACCTGCCCTCCAGAAGCTGATCCTGCGGTTATGAAAGTCTGACCGCCCGCGGGTGGGGCAGGAGGATTCTTGATGAAGCGGAAGCGACACACGCCGGAGCAGGTGGTCTGCAAGCTGCGGGAAACGGACATGACGTCCACGAGTCAAGCTGCGCCCGCCCAAGACCCCACCGCTAGTCGTTCAAGGTGTCGTCCTTGACCCGCATTCGCCGCACAACACCGGCAGCTTTGTAGATCTCGTCGAGGATTGCCTCACACTGCTCTCTCGTAAGCAACTTTCCCTTGTACGCAGCAAGTGCCGCGTTTACCGTGTCACGGAATGTCGTGTATATCTTCCTTAGTCTATCGAGGCGTTCGACTCGTTCTTGCAGTGCAATCTCTAGGCGTTTTCCACGTTGATAGATAAACTTGACGAGTGTGCCTACCAGTAGCGCGCCGCTAGTGATCAGTAGCGGTTCCGATTCTCTTTTTTTAATAAAGCATAGATACGCTGATCAAAGAAACACTACACCGGTGGTGGCTAACGACGCAAGGAGTGTCCCAGTAGACCGTCGTTCCAGCTTGACGAGCTCGCCGACACTCAGCTCGATCGGTTGTATGCTGTCGTCGCTCGTCACCGCTACTGATGCACTAGTTCCTGCTCTTGGGCTCCCGTGCGCGCACTGAGAAGGTGAAGCCGGCGAGCGACGTGGGGCATAGCTCCGCCACAGACCACACCTACAGGCGGCAAAGCCCAAGATGCCGCCCCTCCAAGTAGCAAACCAGCAACTGCACAAACAGCGAGCGCGACGCTTGCCGCCAACGCCGTTCCGTCGGTACTCTCTCCGAGAACGTGCTCAAACGCACGGAGGGCGAAAGGCTGCGTCCAAACGTGGTGTTCCACGCGATCGCGAGCCTCGCGAATGGCATCGATCTTCTCCTGAATCGGCGATCCTTGCTTCAAGTGCCCACCCCACCGGCGGAAGGCGATCAACGCCGACAGCACGTTTAGTGCGTCGTCCAAGGGGGACGGGATGATGTCAGCATCTGGCACCTTTATAATCTGTCGGATATGGGTCCTCTGTCCCTTCAGCGCCTTGGCACCGGCGTTGGAGGATTGCGACACGACCACGGGAGCTGTTATGTCTGCAGAATCGAAAACACAGTTGGCCAGCGACTTCGATCGCGTAAAATCAATCCCAAACAGCTTGCTGGAGCGGAACGTGGTGTGCTCAAGCTCCGACTCGCGTACGCCGCACAGATAGAAGGTAGCTGCCTCCGCAATCACTTTGCGCATCCGGCAGCGCTCAAAGTAGGTTCGTTCAACGATTGCACTACGAAGGTCGGCGCCGCTAAAATCGCATTCAACGGCGTGAACGTGGTTTAGGTCGATGGCGATCGCACACGCATCATTGAACAGGCATCGCTCGAAGAGTTGCGTACGGTAGAACTTTGCACGAGCAAGCGATGCTTGGCCAAAGTCCGTTCGTGCTAGGATCGCCTGCTCCCAGGTCGTGCGCGAAACGTTAGCTTGCGCAAACGAGGCGCGGCCTAGGCTGCAACGATCAAACCGCGCACCCACCATCTGCGATTTGGAGAACCTCGCACCGTCGAGGTTACGCGATGAAAAGTCGACATGTTCCAGCCACAGGTCTGAAAGATCCGGAGGGTCGCTCTTCAGCCTCGGGGAGAGGAAGCCGTTCCACCAATCCCTGAACAGCTTTGGGCGGCGGCGAAGGTCATTCCAACAATACGATGCTTCACTCAGAGCGTGCCCGGTACAAAGTTCTGTACCGGCGGCGTCGCACACCTTCGGCCCTAGCCCGCCAGCAAACTGCTCTTCGTCGGTCTCCTCGGGTTCCATCGCGGAACCCTGCGGTTCGCGATCGTCGGTCGTATCTGGTCCTTCTTGAAACGGAACCATAGCCTCCTCGCCTCGCGCTATCGGGTCAGCGACGGCGACATCCTCGTCATCGCGGGATCCTACGACTTCTCGTCGGGACAATCGAAGGACCACACGGGCACTCCCGTGCGACCCACTATTGCGCTCAACCGCGGCGGAGTGGGGCGAGTTCGCTCGAAACCGCGCGCCGCCGCGTCCTGCCGGTACTGCTTCTGCGATTCTAAGCTAGCATCGGCTTCCGGCAACGCCAAAATCAAGAAAACTTGGCATCCAAAACATCGGTGAGGCACTCCCACGTTGCCCCGAGTGTCGAGGTCGTGGGGCGCCGCCGTTGCGCGCGTACGAAACAGCTCCCGGCGGTCGGGCTCGCGTCTCCGACGCGGAATTCGCTGCATCAGGAACCAATGGAGTTTCCCGCCGTTCAGGTTAAGCTCGATCCGAAGCAATGAAAGTGACATGAACAGCACAAGCAACCGGAGGGATTGCACAGGGTAGCAGGACAGACGGGCCCTGCTCGGGCGGGCGTGGCCAGAGGCTTCCGCAAGCCCAGCCACCCTGGGGGGTAACCTTCCGGCGCGGTGAGATTCCGTAAGGCTGCCGGGCATACACTCGTTGGGTGACCGCCGAATAGTATGCGTGACACGACCGCCGTCGGTGAGTGCACGCCAGGGACGGGAAGCCACCGATCCCGGAGAGGCGGCCACACGCGGAGCCGTCGCTACGCGAGGATCCAGGTGGAACGTTCGAAGTCTGGCACCGCTTGCTCTCGGGATACGCGACGCCAGTACGCCGGCGGTCCGCCAGGGCTCGCGGCCCCCGGCGCGCGACTCGGCCCTCCCACAGACGCGCCGGAAAACGGCCGATAACCGGAAGGTACGGGCCGGCGCCGTGGAGCGCCGGCGCAGCGTTCCCGCAGGTCCTACAGGGAGCACACCATGAGGTCCACGGTACCGAGTCGCAGGCCGACCTGGCCCCGGGCAGCGCTGGCGCTGCTTGTCGCCGCGACCTGTCTGCGCGTGTGGTTGGGGCCGATAGCCCTGGTGGAAGAAGCACAGGCACAGATACCCGACAGCGGGCTCCAGCGCAAGCAGCTACTGGAGGAAACGCGGCGAACCAACGAGCTGCTGCTGGAGATCAAACAGCTCCTGGCCACCCAGACGCTTAACGTGCGCATCCGCAGTGCCGATAACCCGTAGGGCGGTGCCGATAACCGTGGCCCGGACGCGTCGGTCGGGGCGGCACGGACCGCCGGCGCCGCAGCGCCGCGCGCGGACGGTCGTCGCGGCCGCAGCCGCGGCCGGTAGTGGCAAATATGCGACACCATAACACGCTCCTCAGAGTGCTTGGCGTGGTCATCGTCGCCGCGGCGCTGCCGCGCGCGGCGGCGCAGGAGGCGGGGTCGCCCGCGGACGCACTGCCCGACGGGACCTCCAAGGTGCGGGTCAGCGACCGGGGGCGGGTGCAGTTGCACGTGGCCGACCTGCCGCTGGCAGAGGTGTTGAAGCTGCTCTCCGTGCACGGCAAACGGAACATCATCGCTTCGCCCGAGGTCAAGGGCTCGGTCACAGCGAACCTCTACGACGTCACCTTCGAGGAGGCGCTGGACGCGGTGCTCATCCCCAACGGCGCCGGCTATCGCAGCTCGGGAAACTTCATCTACGTCTACACCCTGGCGCAGCTCGCGGAGATGGCCGCCCGCGCCGCGGAGCGCTCGCAGACGCGGGTGTTCCGCCTCAGCTACCTCTCCGGCCGGGACGCCCTGACCTACCTCATGCCCCTGCTGGGGGACGAGAAAGAGCGCGTGGGGACCATCACGCCGTCGCCGCTGCCCGCCACCGGCATCGGCAGCGGGTCCGACGACGGCGGCGGCGACGCCAGCACGGCGCAGGACTTCATCCTGGTCACCGCGCCGCCGGAGAAGATGCGGGAGATCGAGCGGCTGCTCAAGGAGCTCGACGTTCGGCCCAAGCAGGTGCTCATCGAGGCCACCATCCTCCGTGCCGAACTCAAGGACGAAAATGCCCTGGGCATCGACTTCACCATCGTGGGCGGCGTCGATCTCGAGAAACTGGGTGCCACGTCCTCGGGGATTCAAAACGTCACACTCGGCGAGCTGCCGCAGGATCGCCTGGAGCGTTTCAACGCCTCGGCGATCACCAGCTTCACCAAGGACGTTCCCGGCGGGGGCATCACCGTGGGCGTCATCAAGGACCAGGTTGCCATCTTCCTGCGCGCCCTGGAGCAGGTGACGGATACTACGGTGCTGGCCAATCCCAAAGTGCTGGCGCTGAACAAACAGAAAGGGCAGGTCATCGTCGGCCGGCGCGACGGGTTCCTCACCACCACGGTGACCGAAACCCAGGCGGTGCAGACGGTTGAGTTCCTGGAAACCGGCACCCAGCTCATCTTCCGCCCCTTCATCGGCGACGACGGCTTCGTGCGCGTGGAGCTGCACCCGGAGGACAGCGTGGGGTTCGTGAACGCACAGGGATTGCCTTCCGAGCAGACGACCGAGGTCACGACCAACGTGATCGTACGCGACGGAGACACCATTCTCATCGGCGGCTTGTTCCGCGAGGTGGCCACCGACGCCCGGAACCAGGTGCCTGCCCTGGGCAGCATTCCGGGCCTGGGAAATTTCTTCCGCTCCAAGAATGACACCACGGCGCGCGAGGAGGTCATCATCCTCCTGACCGTTCACGTGGTGAAGGACCATGCCGAGTACGCCCGTCAGTCCGAAGAACAATGGGAAAACGTGGAGCGCCTGCGTGTCGGCCTGCGGCAGGGCATGATGTGGCATGGCCGGGAGCGCCTGGCGGAATCGCACTACCAGCGGGCCTGCGCCAGCTATGCCTCCGGCAACGAACGCAAGGCGCTGTGGCACGTGAACCTGGCGCTGCACAACAACGGCCGTCTGCTACCCGCCATTCAGATGCGCGAGAAGCTCTTGCGCCGGCGTGCCTGGGACGAGGAGGGCGCCAATACCCGAGCATTCATCTACCGTTTGATCGCCCGGGAACGCGGGATCGACGCCGCGTACTTCGCGCGTCCGGGACCGCCGTTCTCCGGCGGCTCCGTCCCACCCACGACGCCGGGCAGCAAGGCGCAGGCAGGCGAGTCGGGCACAAACTAGATCAGCGAGCGCGATTCGGCGCCGCAGGAACCGCGGCGCGACCGTCAAGGGAATAAGCAAAACCGGGCGGGGCAGCGTTGGATCATGCAGTGACGGAGTTACTCCCCCCGTTTGCATGGAGTACGAGCATGCGTACCAGGACCCCGCACCATGATCGCCGGCGCCCGCGGCATCGGCGTTTAGGATTCGCCTTCGCATACGGCGGAGCGCTGCTGACGTTGCCGGCGTGTCACACGCCGCCACACGCGGTGGCCAGGGTGGAGGCGGAGCAGCGCTGGAGCAACGTCCGGGCACGTGTGAAGTTACAGCTCGCCGAACAGCAGTACCGCGGCCGGATGTTCGAGGAGGCCGTGCACACCATCAACGAGGCCCTGGCGCTGGATCCGACCCTGCCCGACGCCTACGTGCTGCTCGCTCGATCGCACCTGGAGCTGGGGCAAATCGCGTCCGCGGAGCGCGCCGTTGCCGGCGCCGCCGGCGCTGACATCGCCTCCGCCGACCTGGCCTACACGCACGGGGTCATCTACGAGTTGCGGGACCAACTCCCGGAGGCCCTGGAACGCTTCGCCGAGGCGCATCGCCAGGACCCCACCCAGGTCGATCACCTGGTGGCGTTCGCGGAATGCCTCGTGGCTTTGGGGCGGCACGATGAGGCCGCCGCCCTGCTGGATGCCGGTGCCGAATCCGTGAACGACGACGGGACGGTGGCCCTGCTGGCGGCGCGGGTTGCCGCCCTCCGCAATGATGGCGAAGCGGCGATCCGTCAATACCGAAACGCCCTCGCCGCCTCCGGTGGAGAGCGCCGTGTGGCTGAGGAATTAGGACTGCTGCTGGCTCGTGCTGGTCGTTGTGAGGAGTCGATCACGGTACTGGCGCCGCTGGTAATTCCGTCCGAGGCTACGGTCAGCGACGGTGGCGCGTCGTGGGCGCGACCTCGGTACCTTGCGGATGGAGAAGCGTCGCGTGGCGGGCGATCCGCGCCACGACCACGTCGGCGCGGCGATGGCGCGGAGTTCACGGAGGTAAGCGCCGGCGACGGCGCGATTCGGCGAACCCTGGCGCGGTGCTACATGGCGCAAGACGACGCGGCGCAGGCGCGGGAGGTTCTGGCGGAGTATGTGCGGATTGCGCCGGAGGATATCCAGGCACAGTTCCTGCTGGCGCAGGCGGGCATCGCCCTGTCGGATTTTCTGACCGCCGGGCAGGCGATCGAACAACTGGAGCGGAGTGATCGCGAGAATCCCGAGCTGCCCTGGTTGCTTGCGGTGTTCGATTGGCGGCGCGGCGATGCGGCGGCGGCGGGCGCCCGACTGGAGGCGCTGGTTCGGCAGCGACCGGTCGATGCCGGGGCGCTGTGTCTTCTGGGCGACGTGCTGCGGGGACAGGGGCGAAGGGCGGAGGCGCGGGCGTATTATCAGCGCGCTCTGCGCGTGGACACCAACTGCGGCTGGGCGCTGGCCGGGTTAAAGCTCACTGGCTGACGGAGGACGCCGGGTCCGCCGCCGACTCGCGCTTCACACAGACGCGAGCCACGGCGGGCGGGGAAAGCCGGCCTCGCGTAAGCGTCGCGGATCGGCCCGGGCGCCGACCCGCGACGTTGGTCGTGTCTGGCGGGCATCGACGGTCTGTTCAACCTGCTCGTATGACTCATGACCGTACGTTTCCGGCGCTGATGGTGCGCTCGGTCACGTGGCAGCCTTCCTCGTTCTTCTCGACGACGATGAACGCCGAATGACGGATGCGCGGCTCGCCGCTCTCCGGGTCCGTGCTCCAGAAATTCACACGGAAGAAGTTCTTCGTACCCCGGGTCCACAGGTGGCGGATGTCCAAGGCATCCGGGTCCTCGAAGAAGTACGCGCCGATGGCCTGGCGGTGTTCGACGAAGCGCGGTCGCGGGTTGGTGATCGGTTCGAATCGTTCGGTTTCGGGCGTTTCCATGGCTGTTACCTCCTCCCTTGGTTAGACTCGCCGAAGGCCGCTCACGTTTGCGGCTTTTTTCGGCGGGTTCTCGCCGACAGCTATCGGGTATTGTCCCGGTGGCTGCCGGACCTTTCGCGGCCGCCCGCGTTTTTTCGATGTCCCCGGTCGCCGGAGGATACTTCTTTCCGACTCCTTCCGGCCCGTCACTCCAATCATAGGAGCGGTTCAGAGTCCAGGGTGTCACGGTGGTCGGCTTTTTTTCCGCCCCCTGCCGGAGGCGGCCCCGATAAGTTACCGGCTGGTGGGTGGTCCGCCGCCTCAGCGGGGGGAGAGTCGAACCCGGTGCGGAGCCCGGAATCCCGCGCGCGTTGACAGAACCAGACTGCGGCCCCCCCGAGCCGGGCTCCCCGGGCCACGGGCAGGGCGATGGGGGTCGAGGTCAACTCTCGACCGCCTCGGCGAGCAGCTCGGCGATATCGAGTTGGGGAAGCTCGTCCTTCCCTGCGCCCGCCAGACCGTCCGTCAGCATCCGCATGCAGAACGGACAGGCGCTGGCGACAGCATCGGGGTGGGTATCCAGCAGTTGCTCCGTGCGCGCCGCATTAACCCGCTGGGTGCCCGGCTCCTCTTCCTTGAACATCTGCGCCCCGCCCGCCCCGCAGCACATGCCGCGATCGCGGGTCTGGGCCGGTTCGAGCACGGTCAAGCCGGGGATGCTCCGCAGGGCGTCGCGCGGCGCGTCGTACACTTCGTTGTAGCGGCCCAGGTAACAGGAGTCGTGGAACGCCACGCGCTTGTCACTGCGCTTCGTGGGGCGGAGCTTGCCCTCGGCGATGAGCTCGGCCAGGAAGGTGCTGTGGTGCACGACCTCGTAGCGCCCGCCGAAGTCGGGGTATTCGTTCAGGAGCGTGTTGA
Organism: Planctomycetota bacterium; assembly: GCA_016208685.1. GTDB lineage: Bacteria > Planctomycetota > Phycisphaerae > UBA1845 > UBA1845 > JACQXM01. Next base: position 16,119 of record JACQXM010000004.1, read on the forward strand.
AACAGTGCGGGCAAGTGGTCACGATCTTCTTTTTATCCGCGCCGTACCCGTTGAGCACTTCGACGTTGGCCCTGGCGAACGTTTGATAGAGATATTCGTTGCCGGCGCGGCGTGCGGGGTCGCCGGTACACTGTTCCTCGCTGCCGAGAATGGCGAAGTCCACGCCGGCCCGCTGCAGGAGCTTCACGGTAGCGCGGGTCACATTCCTGGCACGCTCATCGAAGGAGGCGGCGCACCCGACCCAGAACAGCACCGGGGCTTCTGGATGTTCCGCCAGCGTGCGCACCTCCAGACCCTCCGCCCATTTGGTGCGGTCCTCGGCGGGGAAGCTCCAGGGGTTGCCGCAGGACTCCAGGCCGCGAAAGGCCGCCTGCAAGTGGGTGGGGAATTCGCCGCGCTCCTGCACCAGGTAGCGGCGCATGTCCACGATCTTGTCCACGTAGGTGATGAATACCGGACATTCGGTTTCGCAGGCGCGGCAACTGGTGCAGGCCCAGAGCACCTCGGGGTCGATCACGCCGTCCGCCAGGTCCTTGCGCGCTTGCGGTGGATCAACCGGCGGTGCGTCCTTGCCGTTGCCCGCCGCAGGGTGGGGGCTCGCGACCAGCTCCCGCTCATGTTGGTAGAGGAAGTTACGCAGGTCGAGGGTGAAGTGCTTCGGCGATAGCTTCTTGCCCGTACGCGTCGCCGGGCAGTGATCGCTGCACCGACCGCACTCGGTGCAGGTGTAGAAATCCAGAATGGCCTTCCAACTGAACTGGTCAATGCGCCGGATGCCGAGCGTTTCTTCTCGTTCCAGTTTGCCTTCCAGGTCCTCGATGGGCGGCAACCGCCCGGGCGGGTTGAGGTTCTGAAAGAAGACGTTGGGGATGCCGGTGATGACGTGGAAGTGCTTGGAGTAGGGCAGAAGGTTCAGAAACAGCAGCACCAGGGCCGAATGGGTCCAGAAGCCGCAATGCCGTAACCGCCGGAGGGTGTCCGGAGACGCAGCGGCCATGAGCTTTGCCGCGAGGGAACCGGCTGGTTCCAGGATCCGAAACGAGCCGGCGGCGGCACCCACCGAACGCAGCTCCTCCTCAGTCAGGTCCCGGAAGGTCGAGGACGGCACTTTGAGCACTGCACCCGTTCCATCCGTGATCTCGCGCCAGGTGATCACCTCGCGGCGGTTCGGCTCGTTGGGAAACGTTCGCGGTGTCACGACCACACCCGGAGGCGGCGCCGCGCGGGCCGCCAGCACCAGCGATGCCCCGTCGTACACGATGTCTGCGACCATCATCGTCAGGATGATCCCCAGAATCAGCAGGCCCTCGCGGCTGAGGGTCATGCGCCGCAGGCGCTTGACCACGCGGTAGTAGAGAAACACCAGGGTGCCAAGGATCACCAGTACCGCAAAGAGGTCCTTGAGAAACGAATAGACCTGCCCGAGTGGCTGGTGAGCGCCAAAAACCCAAAAATCGAACGATTCGTCGAATCCCCGGCCCCAGAGAATCAACGTTCGCAGCAGCAGGACCAGAAACCCGGTGAAGATGAGCATGTGCGCCAGGCCCGCGAGAGGGTACCGGCGCATGCGCAACTGCGCAAAGGCGTAGAGCCAGGTGCGGCGCAGGCGCTCCCGTGGCAGATCGAAGCGGCTTTCCGCGGCGCCCACCCGCAGCAGTCGCCAGCGCCGCAGCGCCGACCAGGCGAAGATGCCCCAGCCGGCGACGAGGAGGATTCCCATGAAAAGCGGGCCCATGGCGTCCTTCCCGTGGTTGCGCGCCCCGGCGGCACGCGGTTCATGCCTTCAGCCGCTTGAGCTCCTCGGTCAGTAGCGGCACCAGAGTGAACAGGTCGGCGACGCATCCGTAGGTCGCCACCTTGAAGATCGGGGCTTCCTTCTTGTTGTTGACCGCCACGATCACCTTGCTGCCCCGCATGCCCGCCAGGTGCTGAATGGCGCCGTCGATGCCGCACGCGATGTAGAGCTTGGGCGTCACCACTTTGCCGGTAAGGCCGACTTGCCGGGTGTGCGGCTGATAGCCGGCGTCACAGGCGGCACGAGAAGCGCCCACGGCGCCGTCAAGCACTTGGGCGAGATCGTAGAGGATCTGGAAGTTCTCAGCCGATTTCAGAGAACGGCCGCCGGAGACAATGATGTCCGCCTCGGTTACGTCCTTGATCCCCGAGCCGGTGGCCGCGATCTCCTTGATCTTAAGACGATGGTCCTGCTCGCGCAGCATGAAGGGCACGGCCACCACCTGTGCCGTGGTCCCGGCTTGCGGCGGATGCGCGCTATAGACGTTGGATCGAACCGTCGCCACCTGCAGGCGGTCCTTGGAAAGGCGAAAGGTGGCGCTGAGTTTGCCGGCGAACATGGTCTTGGCTGCTACCAGGTCGCCGCCGTCCAGCGCCAGCTCCGTGCAATCGATGGCCAGGGCGGCGCGCTTACGCGCCGCGACCCGGGACGCCAGGTCGCGGCCCATGGCGGTAGTGGGGATGAGCACCGTGCCGGGCTTGGCGGCGTCGATGGCCGCCACCAGCGCCGAGGTGTACGGGAGTGGGCGGTACATCGCCAGTTCCGCGTCATCCACCAGGTACACCTTCTTCGCGCCCTGCGCCGCGGCGGCGTCGGCGAGCGCGGCAACACCCTGGCCCACGAGGCACGCCTCGGCCTGCCCGCCGGCTGCCTTCGCGAGCGAGTCAGCCAGGGCCAGAAGCTGGTACGACGCGGGCAGCACCTTCCCCCCGCGCTGCTCGATGAACACCAGTATGTTCGCCATGCTCAGTTCACCTCAGTTCGACTCCGCCACCCGGGCGCTCCGTACCGCGAGTGCTAACGAGCGGTCCTAAGGGGCGGCGGCCGTTTCATACTTGACGACCTCTCCATGCTGTCGCGGCACTGATCGCGCGCCCGGGCGCCGCTCTTCGACTCCGCCACCCGGCCTGGCCGCGCAACGATCCCCACCGGGCAGCGAGGTTCCGTATTCCACATCCACCATTCCGCAGTCACTCGCCCGGTCCGAGATCTCGATTTACACCCGGGGCGATGGCACGCGGGCGGAACCAAGCGCCGCGCGGGCACTTACACTACCTTTGCTTCCTCACGCAGCAGTCGGACGAGTTCCCTTGCCATCTGCGGTGGTTCTCCGTCCACGAACTTGCAATCAGGCTTGGGCGGCGGCGGCGCCAGGCGGACGAAACGCGTCGCGGCCTGGAACCCGGGATCGCCCGCCAGATCGCCCACCGGCAACGCCTTTACGGGCTTCTTCTTGGCCTTCATCAGGTTGGGAAGCGAGGGATAGCGCGGCTCAACCAGCCCCTTCTCGATGGTCAGCAGCGCCGGCAGCGCGCACTCGACTACCTCCTCGGCGCCCTCGACGCGCCGGCGCGCCGTGAACGACTTTCCGTCGGCGGTGAGTTCCAGCGCGGTAACCGCCGCGACGTGCGGCAGGTCCAGGAACTCCGCGAGCGCCGCCCCTGCGGCGCCGCTATCCAAGTCGATGTTGGTTTTGCCGCACAGGATGAGATCGAACGCCGGCTCGCGTTTGACGGCCTCGGCGAGCAGGGCCGTGTAGTAGAGCTCGTTGCGGGCGTCGAAGGCGGCGTCGGCGACCACGTGGATGCCGCTGTCGGCGCCCATCGCCAGGGCCACGCGCAAGGCTTCCGCCGCCTTATCCGTGCCCAGGGTCAGCACTACGATTTCCGCAACGTCCCCGCGTTTTTCGCGCAGTTGGATGGCGAGTTCAACCCCGAACTCGTCGAAAGGATCGAGCACGAACTTCAGCCCCGTCTGATCCACGCCGCTGCCATCGGGCAGGACCTTCAGCGGGGCGTTGGAGTCCGGCACCTGTTTAACCACGGTCAGGATTCTCAAAGTCGACCTCCCATGCCTCGCGGACAGCGACTCACACCCGGCGCTCCCGAACGGCGCGGGGCGGTTATGGTAGCGGCGGGAGCCGCGTTTGGGCAGTCACGTTCTCCCGGCAACCGGTGCCCCGCCGGCGCGGAGTGCTGCGCCAAGTTGCCGCGCCCCACCTCACCCCCGGCCGCCCGAAAGTGACCTTGCACTTTACGTGCCGCCCGGGTCGGAATCGTGTCGGAAGCGGCCAGGCTCGGCCGAATATCGGGGTGGGCGGGCCACCCCTGGGTGGTTCCGCCCCTCACCGTTGCGCCCCTCATCGGTTGGAAAGCCGGTCCCTCCGCGCCGGCACCCAGCCGAGATGGATCCGCCGCGAGGGGTTGCGCCCGCACTCGGCGGGTGCGCATGGCGAGATGATTAGTTCCTTACGGCGAAAGATGTTTGCATTCTGCGCGCATCTTCTTGTGCACGAAAACGGCTCCGCTAACCGCGACGAACCGCCCCTTCAGCATGCCGAATTCAGCATTCGACATTCGCGGCCGCGCCCTACGTGGGCCTGTTTTGGTTGCGGCCCCCGCGGCCGCGTTAGCGAACGATGCGGAAAGCGTCGAACTCCCCGGTGGGGGCCGATGGCGAGACGGACACGTCGCGTATGTTGCTTTGCATGACTTGAGCCAGGGCGGCCTGGAAGCGGTCGAGCTCGTCGCCGACTCCCTCGGCCACCAGCTTCACGCGGCCGTCGGGCAGGTTGCACACGGTGCCGCGAATGTCGAAATCCGCCGCGATCTCGACCGCGGTATAGCGGAAGCCGACGCCCTGCACTCGTCCGGAGTAGAGCAGCGTTCGGCGAATGGTTCGGTTGGATTCGTGTTCGGTCACGCGGAGGTTCCGGCTCAGGTGCGGCGCTTCATCATGCAAACTTCACGTCCGTTATCGCGGAAGCATACTTCGTCCATGTAGGCACGGATGAGCATGATCCCCCGGCCGTTCGGCAGCGGCAGCCGATCCGGTGAAGTGCAGTCCGGAACCTGGTCGGGGGCAAATCCGGGGCCTTCGTCGCGCACCATGATAACCGCTTTCTCGTCGGACACGGCGAAGCGAATGGTGACATGCTTAGCCGGGTCGTTGCGGTTGCCGTGCTTGACGGCGTTCGTGAGCGCTTCCTCCAGGGCGAGCTTGACGCCGAAGGCCGCCTGTTCGCTGTACGCGTGTTGTCTGAGCAGATCGACGATGGTCTCTTTGGGGCGGGCGGTCTCCCGCAGGTCGTTGCGGATCGTGCACACCTCGTAAGTCGCCTCGTTGTCCGGATCAACGTTGGACATGCTTGCCACCGGCAAACTCGTGCCGATGCCCCGAGCGGCGTGTTGACCTGCGAGAAGCGAAGCCGGCCGCGGCCCCGCCGACTTCCAGCCCCGGGCTAAAAGGCGGCCAGCGCCCGCTCCGTGGTCGGGTGTATCTCGAAGATCTTGTTGAGCCCCGTTATCTTGAAGACCTCGAATATCTGCGGCGAGATTTCCGCGAGCTTGAGGCTTCCCGACACCTCGGCAACCTGTTTATTAAGCCTAATCAACATTCCAAGTGCTGCACTTGAAAGATGGTCGACGTTCTTAAAAGAAAGGAGCAGTTTCTTTGAGGATCCCTCGGCGACTACCTTTGAAAGTTCTTCGCCGATCTCGTTGATGGAGAGTTCGTCGAGGATCTTGCGGTCAGCGAACTCAACGACACTGACCCCGCCGGAGGTGCGGACCGACAGGTGGGTTCGCTCATCGGACATTGCGCATGGTCTCCGTGTTGGGTCCCGGGCCGGCATCCCGCCGCCTGCCTGGAGTGTAGGCCCGAGGGCGGGAGTGTCAAGCATCCGCGCTGCGTCGACCGAAGGTGATGGGCGGTGTATAACTAGGGGCGAGCCCCTGGTCGCGCGGCGGGGGATATCGCAGGCTTTAGGGTTCGGGCAGGGGTGGGCGCGGGGTCGACGATGCGGCTGACACGTTTGGCGCTGGTGGTACTGGTGCTGGCTCTGCTGGGCGATGTTCCGGCGGCGTTTGCCTGGGGGCCGGCGGTGCACGTGGGGTTGGGAGGCGAGGTGCTCGGTCGGCTTTCGCTGCTGCCGGCGGCCGTCGCGGCGCTGCTGGCGCGGCACACGGCCGCCTATCTCTATGGCAGTATCGCCGCCGACATCGTCTTCGCTAAGCGCCTCAGCCGGATCAAGCAGTTCTGCCACCATTGGTCCACCGGCTTTCGTCTGTTGGATTCCGCCGCCGGCGAGGAACAGCGGGCGTTTGGCTGGGGGTATCTGTCGCATCTGGCGGTTTTCGCCGCTCCATGCAGGCCGTGAACCGCTACTCGCGCTGGTACCTGAGTCCCACCTTGCTGCGCGGCTATCGCGAGGAGTGCGTGGATCGCATCATCTCGATTTTGTGCCAAGGCCCGCGCTCGCCACTACTGCATGAAGACCCCAACGGCACGTCGGCGCTGATGGGCGCCCACGTTCGCCGCCGCGAGCATCAGCGTCTGCGCCGCCGGGGCCTGCCGCTGCACCTTCGCCGTAGCGAGGCCAGCGGAGCGCTGGCGCCCTGCGCGCTGGCACCCCCGCGCGCGGACACAGAACCCGCCGGAGTGCTTGAGGTCGTCTCCTGAGCCGATGCCGTGCCGGGGCTCGGAACCTACCGGTGGAGGCTTGAGCGCAGGCGGGCGGTCCGCTCCGCTCCGGTCGGCCGCGGGCTGGGGGCCCGGCGGTCAATTCAGTGCCAGCTCTTTGGCCTTGGTGATGACGTTCTTGGCGCGCGTCTGGTGGCGGATCTTGTCCTGGAGCCGCATCAGGCCCTCGAGCAGCGCCTCGGGGCGCGGCGGACAGCCGGGGATGTAGATGTCCACGGGGACCACCAGGTCGACACCCTTGACCACGTGGTAGCCGTGCTTGAAGTAGGGCCCGCCGCCGATGGTGCAGGCGCCCATGGCCATCACGTACTTGGGCTCGGGCATCTGGTTGTAAAGCCGCTTAAGGCGGCTGGCCATCTTGTAGGTCACCGTGCCCGCGACGATCATCAGGTCCGACTGTCGCGGCGTGGCGCGGAAGGCGCCGGCGCCGAAGCGGTCGATGTCGAAGCGCGAGGCCCCGACGGCCATCATCTCGATGGCGCAGCAGGCGAGGCCGAAGGTCATCGGCCAGACGCTGTTGCTGCGACCCCAGTTGATCGCCCAATCGAGCGAAGTGACGATCAGGCCTTCTTCAAAGCGGTTCTCGATCCAGCTCATGGTGAACCTGTCCTGTCCAACGGATGTTGCGTCCCGATTAGCGCGGACTCCTGCGCGAACGGCGCCCGCGGCGCGCCGATTGCCCGTTGACCGGCTCCACCGCGGCCACGTGGAGTATGCTGATCCACAGCCAGTCCTTTCCGACGGTGTCGCCGCCTGTGGGAGTGGCTAGGCGACGGCTGCTTTCCAGCGTCGCAAGGCCGACGTAGACGTGCCGGTCTGACACGACGACCTGGTCCGGATGTCGAATCACCACCGCCCGCCCGTCGCTCAGGCAAAGCCGCATCGGCTCAAACGGCTCTTTCTTCAGCAGCTTCCGAAGATCCTGGGCAATCATATCGCAGCCAATCCCAACTCAGGTGGTAAGGCACAACCCTGCGACGCCGCATCCCGATCACGGTTGCGCCGTACGCCGCGGAGCATGTGCCGGGCAGCCCGCAGCGCGGCCCGGCGGCGGCAATCCGGCTGTCTCGGCAGCGCTCCCTGTTACTGTTGCATCACGCGGTCGAGCCCGGCGCCGCTTTCTCCAGCCCCGAAGATCGTCGCTGCCCCGTGCTGGCCCGCACCCAGTCAAGGTACCCGCTCTTCCACTCGTACAAAAAGGGCACAGCGATCAGCACGAAGAACACCAGGAATGCCCAGAAAGCCGGGGCGCCCATCTCCTTGAACGCCACCGCCCAGGGCCAGAGCAACGCTACCTCCACGTCGAACACGATGAACACCAGCGCCACGGCGTAGAACCGCAGGTCGAACTGCACCCAGCTATCGCCCACGGCCGGCTCGCCGCACTCGTAGGCCGTTTCTTTCTCCGGGTGCGGCATCGTGGGGCGGGCGATCTTGCCCACCAGTAGTCCGCCAAGCGCGATCCCCACACCCGCCAGAATGAAGAGGACCATGCCCACCACCAGCTCGATGTTGGTCCCCCCGTGCGCCGCGGGATTGGCGGCGGCGGTCGGGCCAAGGATCGCAAGTATCGAAACCATCGTTGTCATCGTCATTTCCACCCGTGCGTTCGCTGCGTTCGTCGCTCGTTGGCTCGCGCGTCGTCACGCCGGTTGGCTGCGTTCTTGCGAGGAACGTAGCGCTGCGGCTTTCTCCGTTCTGGCGGCCGGTAACGTCCAGCCTCACCCAGGGGTCGGACCGGAGCTTCGAGGCCCGGCGGCGATTTCGTCGCGGGCCGCCCAGTGCCGGGCGGCTTCCGGATTCACGCACATCCCGAGACGGGCGCAAAGCCGCCCGGGGTTGCCGCCTTACTTGCCCGTCGGTCGGGCGGGGTCCAGCGCCTTGACCATCTCCTGCCGCCGTTGCTCCGGCTTGCCCGTCAGTTTGTCCGTCGAGTGTCCGTAAGCCAGCCACTCGCGCTTGCGCTTCTCCGCCCACTCCGGCAGGTCGTCCTTCTGCATCCAGAGCGGCTGCGGCGTTTGCAGGCCGTCCTTGGCCAGTTCCGTGAACTCTACGATCATGTCCTCGCGGGTGTAGCCCGACAGGTCGTGCAGGTTCCCCATGTGGATGCACTCCGTGGGGCAAGGGTCCACGCACAAGGCACAGAACATGCACTTGGCGTAGTCGATGGCGTAGCGGGTCATGAGCCCGCCGGCCGCCACGCCCGTCTCCTTGTCGATTTTCCGTGGCCCGGTTTTCTCGATGTAGATGCAGTCCACCGGGCAGGCCTTGGCGCACAGGTCGCAGGCGATGCACTTCTCGATTTCGTAGAAGTGGAAGCCGCGGTAGCGGGGAGCGATGGCGGGTGCCACGTCGGGGTATTGGAGTGTCACCGTTTTGGCGAAGCAGTACTTCAGCGAGATGCGCATGCCCACCAGGATGGTGGAGACCGTTTGCCAGATGTTGCGGAAGTAGTCGCGCACCGGGCCGTCGTTCATCGGAGTTTTCCTGCCTTAGCCAGAGCGTACTTCGGGCGACATCCGGCCCGTTTCTCTCCCGTACTGGATTCTAGAGCCAGGTGCGGCCTGCGGCAACGCCGTGTGGGCGTGGGTGCATCGGCGAGGCGTCGATGCGAACGCGCCCGGGAGAAACACGGCGGGGTGGGACCGGCTGTTACGCCCGCCCCACCCCGCCAGCTTCAGGCTACGTCGCCCGAGGTGCCCGCGTCGCTACGGACACGCCGGACAGATGGTCCCGTCGGGCACCGAGCAGGTACCCACGCCGGGAGCAACGCACGGAGCACCCAGGTTGCTGCACCCGTGCCCGCTGATGCTGCACACGTAGGCCGGGTATGCGCCGCCCTGGAACGCCTTGATGAGGTTGAACACGTCACCGATGTTGCCGGAGCGGTTGATGCAGGCCTCGAAGCCCAGCGCGCCGGCGCCGACAACGTCGCAGACCGTTACATGCGGCCGCGTCGGCAGTACCTGGAAGCACTGGAGCGCCGCCAGGAAGTCGTTGACGCTGGAGATGCCGTTGGGCGGAGTCCACGATCCGCCGCTGAAATCGCCAACGATGTCGCCCCACTTCTTCGGGCACGGCCGCGGCACGGTTTCCACCACCAGCGGCGGCGAGAAGTTGGTGTTGTCCACCGTGGCGAGGATGTGCCACGTGCTCGGCGGCGGCTGGCACTCACCCTGGCCGGGCGGGCACTGGCCGGCACCGCACATGAGCAGGCACGGAGCGCCGCTGATGGAACAGACGAGCGGCGCCGTGGCGCTTTCCGGCCAGGGGTGGATCTCGCAGTCGCCGGCGTGGATCACCGGTTCATTCCACACCCGCAATGGCGGTTTCTGGTTAAGGGGCAGGATGAGCGAGATGCCGTTGCCGTCCGGCGGACCCACCCAACCGATGTCCGTCACCGGCGGCGGATAGATACGCCGCACCAGGAACTTCACCGCGGCGCCGTTGTTGGGCGCGAACGACACGTAGCGGTTCTTGCGTCGATCGTGGGGCGACGGCGCGGGCTGCGGCGGGTTGATACCCGGACCGCCCTCGCAAGCGTCGTCGCGCGGATCGGCGTTGCTATTGCCCTGGCAGTTGCCTGCGGCGGGCACGCCGCCTTGATCGTCGCAACAGATGGCATCCAGATTCTGGCAGACCAGTCCGTTGTTCAAGCAACACGCCTGCGGTGCCGCGGGACAGGTCGAACCGAATCCCTGCGGCGCGCCGCCGCTCTGCACGCAGCATTGCGGCTCCATCAGTACGCAGGTGCCGTTGATGCAGCAGGCCTCCGGCGCTGTGCATACCGAGCCCGGTCCCTGCGGCGTACCGCCGCGGTTCGGGCAGCACTGCGGATCGTCGGAGATGCAGTCGCCGTTGGCCAGGCAGCAGGCCTGGTTGGGGACGCAGGCTCCGACGCCGTCCGGGAAGCCGTTGAGGTCAGTGACGCAACAATCCGGCTCCGCCTGGGCGCAGCCGGCCACGCCGCCGGCGCCCACCGGTAGACAGCAGGCCTCGACCGGATCACACAGACCCGGCCCCGGCGTGTCGCCGTTGAGCACGCAGCACGTCGAGTCGGCGTCGATGCACGACCCGTCGCCGGCGCAGCACTCCTGCAGCGGCCCGCAAGGCGCGACGCCCGGCGTTCCGCCCAGAGGCGGTAACTGGCAGCAGAACGGGTCGATGTCCACGCAAACGAGCCCCACGCAGCACTCCAGCGCCGGCTGGCAAAGACCCGGTCCCACGACGCCGCCGGCAAGCAGGCAGCACTGCGGATCGGTGTCGATGCAGGTGCCATTGACACAGCACCGGCGGGGCGGCCCACACGCACTACCCGGACCGCCGGGCACGCCGCCCGCAAGCTGGCAACAGCCGGGATCGGTATTCAGGCACGAGCCGTCCGGCATGCAGCAACGCTCCGGCGGGTTGCAGGCTCCGTCGGGATCGAGCGTTCCGCCCAGCAGGACGCAACACTCGGGATCCAGCATCTGGCAGGAACCGTCATTGAAGCAGCATCCCACGGGCGGATCACAGGTGCCGCCCTCGAAGATGCCGCCTTGCATGACGCAGCACGTTTCATCCATTTCGGCGCACCCGCCGCCGGGGAAGCAACAGGCGCCCACGTTGCCGCTGCATGTGGTTCCGTCGCCCAGGTAGGTGCCGTTGCACTCGCATTGCGGGACGACGGTGCAGGTGCCGTCCGCGAAACAACAGGCCCCGGGTGTGGGATCACACGGACACGGTTGCGTCACCGGACAGAACCGCTCGTTGTTGGGCGGCTGGCAGTTGATGAGGGTGAATTCCAGGCAGCAATCGTTGCATTGCGCCGAGTAACTGCCCGCGCAGGTCAGGTTCGGGCAGGCGAACCCCTGACAGACGTCGCCGGTGCACAGCGGGCACAGCTTGCACGGACCGTCGGCACAGGTCACGTTGTACACGCACACGCGCTTGACCCGCCGCGGCGGACAGACAGAGTGGCGCACTCCGCCATCGATGTTCGCGAGTGTCGCCGTCTCCGGAACCTGCGAGGTCGGATCGCCGGGATTCAGCTCGCGAATTCCCGATACCCACGTGGCGTTGGGGTCGAAGTACAGATCGCTCGCCAGCGTGGGGTTGACGTTGAACACGAAGCCCATGTTCATGGCGCTCAGAGACGAGATCGACGCGGTCATGATCCGCACGTCGCCCGTGTGAACGTTGGTGAACGTGAGCAGCGCATTCACGTTGAGCGACACGCTCGCGTCGCCGCCGTTAGCGTGGGTCTTGGTGGCGGTCAGGGAGCCGGCAGGTGCCGGGAGCGGCGAGAGCCCCACGCGAACGTCCCAGATCTCGGGCGTCCCGGTCCCGTAGGACACGATGATCGGCTGAGCCGAAACCAGGTTCAGCGCCACCATCTCGATGGGAACCGTACCCATAGTCCCGTCGGGATCGCTGGGGCGAACCGGATCATCGGCACGTTGCAGAATCACCGAGGCGTCGCCGAACTCCGCCTGATTGATCGGTTCACCACGCAGCGCCACCGTACCCTCGAAGGGCTGGGAGCCGGGGTTAAAGAAGCCAGCCGGGATGGGCGGCACCTCGGCGGAGCCGAAGAGCACCACGGTGCCGTCGAAGCTCAGGTTGTCCGGCACCCAGGTCTGGTGGTAATCCGGCGGTTTACGCGGCGGCGGATCCACGGTGTGGGTGGCGGGAATGCTGGGATCGGTGCCCGAGCTTGGCACGCGCCGCTGCTGCCCGCTCGATGGTTGTTCCTCAACGCCCCCCACCCACTGCGCGCCGGGGTAAACCACGATGGACGCCGCAAGGCTGGGGTTCACGACCTGCACGTAGGGGACGTTCGAGAACTGGAACTGGTAGAACGGCAAGCCTGCCGATCCGGTGTCCAGTACGGCCGTTCCCGGCAGCGACTGGCGTACGAAGGTGAATCGCGGTTGCACGTGTATGACAGAGTCATACGTACCGCCGTTGGGGTGCGTCTTCGTTGCCGTCAGCGAGCCGGGTGGCGGGGTCACCGTGGGGGAAAGGTCCACCCGAACATCCCATTGTTCCGGACTGCCGCCGCCGTAGGTGACGGTGATCGGGTTGGCGGAGACAAGGCTCAGTTGCACGATTTCGATGGGCACCGTGCCCATCGTGCCCGGAAGGTCCACGGGGAACGTGGGGTCCGCCGTCCGTCGCAGGACGGCCGACGTCTGGCCGAGGTTGGCGGGATCCAACGGCGCTCCGCGCAGACTAACGTGCCCGAGGAACGGGTCGGAGCCCGGGCCGAAGAAGCCGGCCGGGATCGGCGGATTACTGGGCGAACCGAAATCAACTCCCGACTGTTCCGTGAGGTGGTCATAGGGCAGCCACGTCTCGTGGTAGTCGGGCGGCGGCGGCGGCGGCTCGATGGTGTGCGTTACCGACCCCGGGTCACGGAGCGTGTAGGGATTCAGGCGCGAGTAGAAGTTCGGCCCCGTCTGCGGGTAGTTGTGCGTAACCGGAGTGGTTTGCCATTCGTTGGAGGCCCCGAAGTCCTGGAGGTTCACGACCACGCCCGGCATCGTCTGCTCCGGGCCGCCGCCCACGGGAGTGAAGATGATGTCGGTGGTGACCTGGACCACGCAGTTGTAGTCGCCGCCGTCCGGAACCAGCAGGCGCACCGTCATGTTGCCCGGCGAAGGTCCGCTGCGCACGACCGTCACGTCCCATTGGCTTCCCGGCGAAACCGTGATCGGCGCAACACTGCGCAGCTCCATGGCCACCAGTTCGATGGGGATGGTCGTGGACGAGCCGAGGCCCGGCAGGTTGCCCGGCGCCAGTCGTCGCACCATGGTGTCGGTCAGGTCATAGGTCGCCGGGTCGATCGGCCGGCCGGTCATCTGCACCGTACCCGAGAAGGGCGGCGAACCGGGGAAGAAGAAGCCGGGCGGAATCGGCGGTATGCTCGGGCCGCCGAAGGTCACGTCGGTGGGCGCCACGGTTCGGAAAACGTCCATGCCGGGCTGAATCACGACACCGGGTCCGGCGGCTGCGGTTGCCGGACCGCGGTCCGCTGCCTGGCGCAGCCCCGAGGTGTCCGGGGCGTCCCCCGCGAGCGCCAGTACGCCCGCCCCGCCTGCCAGGGTGAGACCGACAAGCGCCGCCGCGCCGGCAAGCCAGGGCACGGAACGCTGCGAGACAGGACGACAGGTGGTAGCTCTTGCGACACGATCCCTACGCATGCTCGTCTCCTCGAAGTAACCACGACGAGGGGCGCAGTTCGCGCCCCTTCGCTAAGTCAGTCCCGATGATCCCGCAGCGACACGCTGCGAGCGTACGTGATCCCGCGTTGCCGAACGCATAGACCGGTGCGTCGAAATGTCAGGAAGGTCGGCGCGCGCTGAACAACCTGGGCGGCACGTAGAAGGGCGAAAAGCGAACCCGTGCCGCACCGTTCAGCGACAGACGCCTGGCACCATCTCCCCGACTAATGCCAGTACGCAGCGGAAGAACCGGAAAGCGACGTGCGTCGAACACGGATCGCGTGCCAAGCCGGTCCTTCAGTTTGCTGCGCGACGTCCCGGCGACGGCCCGTTCACGATCCCGATAACCCCGCGACCGAGCTATCTGAGCTTGCAGTATACCCCGGCCGGAAACGCACCGCAACAGAAAAAAAGGCCCGGGTAGCCGATTTCCGGCAAGCAGTCGCGCCCCAACCATAGCGCAACACCGCAGTCCCAGATCCGCGGGGATCTAGCCTCCAACGCTGATATCTCTGGTTGGTGCGTCGCCGCGCGGCACTTGCTGCTCCCAATGCCGGGGAGCGCCGGCTCCGTTCAGCAATGCTGACGCGGAGCCGCTCTGGCTTTCAAGACGCGAAAACCGGATGGCAACCCAACCCTGGGGCTCGGCGGTCGGTGAGACGCGGCCCGTGGCCAAGCCCCTCGAGCGCGAATGCTACGGCAGGGAAAACACCCGTTGCAACTCCGCGAAGTCCCTGAGGTCGACGGCGCCGTCGCCGGTGGCATCGGCACAGGCGCAGTCGGGTGCGGCCAGACCGCCCTCGGGACCGGCAAGGCAGTCGTGAAAGCGCGGGTAGTCCAATAGATCGAGAACGCCATCGCAGGTGCAATCGCCCGAGCGGAAGACCTCGCACTCGTCCGGCACGCCGTTCCCGTTGCAGTCGGCCGCCAGGCCGTCGGTGATTTCGCAGGAGTCCGCCCGGCGGTTGCAGTTGCAATCGGCCGCCAGGAGAGGGAACGCATACGCCGCGCCGGCGTCGGCCTGCCCACCAACGTCGGTCAGGCGTGAACCTACAAGAAGGGTACTGTGGCTCGCGGCGAGCGAATACCCGAACTGATCGTTGGCGGTCAGGGTCGGCGCGTGGAGTTTTCTGGTTTCGACCCACTGGCCGGCCTGGTACTCGAAGATGAAGGCCGAGCCGGAACTCGGCAGCCCCTGGTCGTCATCGCGATCCGCGCCAACGGCCAGCAGGTTCGGCGCCAGGGCGACGGAGACGCCGAAACGATCACCGCCGTTCCCCACCGTGGTGTCGCTGCCGCGTACCTTTGCCTCCTCGATCCATGTCATGCCGTGACGGCGGAACACGTAGGCGTAATGGCCGCTCCCAGAGCGGTCGCCGACCGCCGCGGTATCGCCGAGGAGCGAAAGACTGCTGCCGAATAAACGCCCCGCGGCGGCGTCGGAGGCGTTGAGTTTTTGGGTCTGGCACCAGGCAGCACCCTGTCGATGGAAAACGTAAACCGATCCCACAGCGCCGCCGACCGCAGTCGGGATCCTGTCGCCGATTGCCGCCACCATGGACCAGTCGCCGTCGATGGCGACGGCGATGCCGAACAGGTCGCCGGAGCCGGCATCCGCGGCCAGGAGTTTGGCTTCCTGTACCCACGCAGCGCCGTCGTAACGGAAAACAAAGGCCGATCCGGAATCTCCGTTTCCGGCCGGTCCGGGGACGTCGTCGCTTTTCGGCCTTCCCACGATGATCCGATCGGCGTCCATGGCCACCGCCGACCCGAACTCGTCCCCCGCGTGGGTTTCGGAATTTGCGGGCGCGGCGATGAGCCTGCCTTCCTCGACCCAGATCGCTCCATCGAACCGGAACACGGCCGCTGCGCCCGCCCCGAACTGTGTCCCCTGGGCGGACGTGACCGTCGCCCGCGGAATACCGATCACGATGCGTTCATCGCTTGCCGCCACCGACCGCCCTGCGTCGTCACCGGGTTGCACTCCGCTCGGGGTCAGTCTTGCGGCCTGGGACCACCCGTCCGCGCCACGGCCGAATACGTATGCAGCGCCGGCGCCGCTGCCGCGCCCTGGGGCGCCGATCACCGCCCACCTATGGCTCGCCGCACA
>JACQXM010000004.1:31986-74021 GCA_016208685.1 Planctomycetota bacterium
CCTATGGCTCGCCGCACAGGCACTGCCGAATTGGTCGCTTTGCTGGCCATCGCCGGCGGCCAGCGTTTGCGCTTCGCATTCCGCGAGAACGCCGCATTCGTCCGGCCGGCCGTCGGCGTCGCAATCGGCGCTGAAGCCTGCCGCCAGGTCGCAGTCATCCGGAACGCCGTTGCCGTTGCAGTCGTTGTTGTCCACCTCGCACGAGTCCGGAAAGGCGTTCCCGTTGCAGTCCGCAACCGCCCCGGCCGCCAGGTCGCACTCGTCGAGCACGCCGTTGTCGTCGCAGTCTGTGGCGGTTCCGTCGAGCAGCTCGCACTCGTCAGGTACGCCGTTGGGCTGACAGTCGGTGTCGCACTCGTCGGGCACACGATTCACGTTACAGTCATTGTCCTCCAGCTCGCACTCGTCCGGTATCGAGCTCGCGTTGCAATCAGAGTTGGCTCCGTCTCCAAGATCGCACTCATCGGGAACGCCATTGCCGTTGCAGTCGTTGCCGTCCAGCTCGCACGAGTCCGCAACAGCGTTTCCGTTGCAGTCCGCAACTGCCCCGGACGCCAGATCGCATTCTTCGGGGATGCCGTTCGCGTTGCAATCGGTGCTGCGCCCGCTTGCGATGTCGCAGGCGTCGGGGACGCCGTTGGGTTGGCAGTCGGGGTCGCATTCGTCGGGAACGCGATTCGCACCGCAATCCTGGCTGGTTCCGGCGGCGATGTCGCAAATGTCCTGTACCCCGTTCGCATTGCAATCGGCTTGCGGGTCGCAGTAGTCGGGTTTGCCGTTACCGTCGCAATCCGTAGCGTCGGCGTCGTCCGGATCGCAGATGTCCGGCACGCCGTCCAAGTCGCAATCGCCCAAATCGCCCGCAGCGATCTCGCAGGCATCCGCCAGACCGTTGCGGTTGCAATCGGTGCGCGGGTCGCAATAGTCGGGCTTGCCGTTACCGTCGCAATCCGTAGCGTCGGGGTCGTCCGGATCGCAGATGTCCGGCACGCCGTCCAAGTCGCAATCGCCCAAATCGCCCGCAGCGATCTCGCAGGCATCCGCCAAGCGGTTGCAATTGCAGTCCGTGGCAACGATGGGTAGGGCGTATGCGGCCCCGGCGTCGGCAAACCCGCTCAGGTCGACTAGCGGAGCGCCGACGAAAAGACTTCCGCCGGCGGCGGCGATTGCCACACCGAACCGGTCGTTGATCGCGGCGCCCGGTGCGTGCAGCTTGCGGGTTTCAAGCCACCGGCCGGCCTGGTACTCGAAGATGAACACAGTACCGGAACCGCTCACACCAAGATCGTCATCGCGATCCGCCCCCACGGCCAGCAGGTTCGGCGCCAGGGCGACGGAGACGCCGAAACGATCACCGGCGTTCCCCGCCGTGGTGTCGCTGCCGCGAACTTTCGCCTCCTCGATCCAGGTCATGCCGTGACGGCGGAACACATAGGCGTAATGGCCGCTCGCGGAGCGGTCGCCGACCGCCGCGGTATCGCCGAGGAGCGAAAGACTGCTGCCGAATAAGCGCGACGCGGCGGCGTCGGATGCGTTGAGTCTTTGGGTCTGGACCCAGGCAGCACCCTGCCGGTGGAAAACGTAGACCGATCCCACAGGGCCGGCGACCACAGTCGGGATCCTGTCGCCGATGGCCGCCACCATCGCCCAGTCGCCGTCAATGGCGACCGCAATCCCGAACAGGTCGCCGGAGCCGGCATCCGCCGCCAGGAGTTTGGCTTCCTGTACCCACGTAGCGCCATCGTAACGGAAAACAAAGGCCGATCCGGAATCTCCGATTCCGGCCGGTCCGGGGACCTCGTCGCTTTTCGGCCTTCCCACGATGATCCGGTCGGCGTCCATGGCCACCGCCGACCCGAACTCGTCCTCCGCGTGGGTTTCGACATATGCGGGAGCGGCGATGAGCCTGCCTTCCTCGACCCAGAATGCTCCATCGAACCGGAACACGGCCGCTGCGCCCGCTCTGAACTGTGGCCCCTGGGTGGGCGTGCCCGTCGCCTCCGGAATGCCGATCACGATGCGTTCACCGCTTGCCGCCACCGACTGCCCGGCGTCGTCGCCTGGCTGCACCCCGTTCGGGGTGAGTCTTGCGGCCTGGGACCACCCGTCCGCCCCACGGCCGAATACGTACGCGGCGCCGGCGCCGCTCCCGCGCCCCGGGGCGCCGATGACCGCCCACCTGCGGCTCGCCGCACAGGCACTGCCGAATCGGTCGCCTTGCTGGCCATCGCCGGCGACCAGCGTTTGCGCCGCGCATTCCGCGAGAACTCCGCACTCGTCCGGCCGGCCGTCGGCGTCGCAATCGGCACTGGAGCCTGCCGCCAGGTCGCAGTCATCGAGAACGCCGTTGCCGTTGCAGTCGGTGTTGTCCAGCTCGCACGCGTCCGGAACGGCGTTCTCGTTGCAGTCCGCGACTGCCCCGGATGCCAGGTCGCACTCATCGAGCACGCCGTTGCCGTTACAGTCATGTCCGGGGCGCTCGCACTCGTCGGGTATGTAATTCGCGTTGCAATCCACACTGCCGCCGGTGGTCAGGTCGCATTCATCCGGAACTTGATTGGCGTTACAATCCGCGCTTACTCCGGTGAGGAAATCGCAGGCATCCGGCTGTCCGTTGGGTTGGCAGTCGGGGTCGCACTCGTCGGGAACGCGATTCGAATCGCAATCCCGACTCGTCCCGGCCGCGATGTCGCAAATGTCCTGCACGTCGTTGGTATTGCAATCGGCCTGCGGGTCGCAGTAATCGGGGACGCCGTTTACATCGCAATCCCCCGCCGTTAGGTCGTCCGGATCGCAGACGTCAGGAATGCCGTCGCCGTCGCAGTCGCCGAGGTCGCCTTCCTGCATCTGGCATATGTCGGCCAAGCCGTCACAGTTGCAGTCCTCCCCAAACGTTCCGATGACGTAAACGACCCCTGTGTCGTGGGTTTCACCACCCAGCCGTGCTCCTGCCAGCACTTGCGATTCCGCCAGAGCCACCACGTACCCGAACTGGTCGCCCGGATCAGGGGGGTTTACTTTTCGTACCTGCATCCATTGGTTGCCGGCGTGGCGGAACAGATACACTGCACCGCTGTTGGAAAGCGATCCCAGGTTGTAACGATCGGCCCCGACGACCAGTAGGTCGTTGCGGACCGCCACCGAGACCCCGAAGCGATCGCCGTGCGTTCCGGACACGGTATCGTCGCCGCGGAACTTCGCTTCCTCGATCCACTGCGCGCCGTGACGACGGAACACGTAAACGAAATTCCCCAGGCGGTCCCCAACCGCCGCCACGTCGCCGGTTATCGAAAGGCTGGCGCCGAACAGCCGCGGCGAGGAGGCATCGGAGGCGTTCAAGCGCTGCACCTGCGTCCAGACGCCGCCTTCGCGGTGGAACACGTAGACGGAGCCCACGGGGCCGTTACTTACCGTTGGAATGCGGTCGCCGATCGCCCCGACCATGGCCCAATCGCCCTGGAGCGCCACGGTCGTGCCGAACTGGTCGTTCACGTCGGCATCGGCTGCGAGGAGCTTGTCCTCCAGGCGCCAGTGCGTGCCGTCGAAACGAAACACGAAGGCCGAGCCCGACGCGCCGAAGGATGCCGGCGTCAATACCTCGTCGCTTTGTGGCATCCCCACCAGTGCCCGGTCACCATCCAGAGCCACCGCAGCTCCGAAAGCATCGTCGCGGGCGATGTCGTTGGGCCCGGGCACGAGCACGGCGGACTGCCGCCACGCTCCGGCGTCGTCCCGCTGGTACATGAACGCCGCGCCGGAACGCCACTGGAGCGACCCGTACCTCGGGACGTTGGTCATCGGAGTGCCCACGAGCACGCGACCGCCGCTAACGGATACCGACCGGCCGAAGTCCCGAACCTGGTGCTCCCAATCCGGTCGCAGCACCGCGGACTCCACCCAGTCCAGGCCGACGCGCTCGAACACGTAAACGGCACCGGTCTCGGCGGTGGGCAGCGGCGCGCCCACGGCGGCAATCGTCTCTTCCGCGGCCAGCGAGCTCGCGTAGCCGCTGCGTTCGACATTCTCCGCGGGGACGATGCCCTCCACGGCGCAGGGCGCGTACACTCCGCACTCATCCGGCCGGCCGTCGCCGTTGCAGTCGGCGCTGGTGCCGGCCGCCAAGTCGCACTCATCGAGAACGCCGTTGGCGTTGCAGTCCGTCGCAAAACCGGCGTCGAGTTCGCAGCCGTCGAGAACGCGGTTGGTGTTGCAGTCCGTTGCGCTCCCGTCGGCAAGCTCGCAGGCATCGGCCCGGGCGTTGCAGTTGCAGTCCTCGCTGGTCATCGGGAACACGTAGGCGGCGCCGCCATCCGTCGCCCCCGAGGGGTCGTCTGCCAGGCGCGCGCCGACAACCAGGTTGCGGCCATCAGTCGCCACGGCGCTTCCGAATCGATCCCCGGCGGCCGCGTCCGGCGCGTGCAGCTTGCGCCGCTCCACCCAGGTCCCGCTTTCGTACTGGAAGAGAAAGGCCGTTCCGGAATTGCCCAGGCCGCCGTCATCGTCGCGCTCGGCGCCGACGACGAGGAACTTGCCGGACAGAGCCACGGACGCCCCGAAGCGGTCCCCGGTGGATTCGGTGGAGGTGTCGCTGCCCCGGAGGATGGCCTCCTGCACCCACGCCGCTGCCTCGCGGCGGAAGACGTAGACGAGCTGCGCCGTGGAATCACCAATGGCCGCCCGGCCGCCGTCGATCGACACGCTTCCGCCGAAACGTTGCGGGCTAAGCGCCGCATCGCCGTTTAAGCGCTGCGTCTGGTACCAACGCGAGCCGAACCGCTGGAAAACATAGACCGACCCCAGTGCCCCCGTGGGAAGTGACGGCGGCCGATCGCCGACGGCGCCGACCATGGCAACGTCGCCGCGGATCGCCACGGCGGAGCCGAACTGGTCGCTCTCATCGGCATCGTCGGCGACGAGCTTCGCCTCGTAGCTCCATCGGTCCCAATCGCGACGGAACACGAACGCCGATCCGGAGTTGCCCGCACCAAGCGCACCGCGGACCTCGTCACTGTCCGGGCGCCCGATCAGCGCCCGTTTGCCGTCCAGCGCTACGGCCGCCGCGAAGTGGTCTTGCGCGTGGATATCATGGATGAGGGGGGTGAGCGACGCGCGTTGCTCCCAGGTATTGTTGGGCGTGAGCTCGAAGACAGTCGCCTTGCCTGCAGCGAATTGCTGTCCGATGGGATTGACGAGTGCCGCCTGGGGAGAGCCAACGAGGATGTGATTCCCATCGACGGCAACCGAGCGCCCCGTTTCGTCGCCCAGCACGCTATCGAACGGCACGAGTTCAGCGCTTCTGGACCAGCGAACCGCCTCACGCTGGAATACATAGGCGGTGCCCCAGCCGTTTACGTATCCCGGCGCGCCCACGACGACCCACTCGCCACTGGCTGCGCAGGCGGCGCCGAACTGGGATGCGGGCGCGTACTCGTCCAGGCCCAGGCGGTCCGCCGTGCAGTCATTGAGCACTCCACACTCGTCCGGTTGGCCGTCGCCGTTGCAATCGGCGCTGGTGCCGGTACCCAAATCGCAATCATCCGGCTGTCCGTTGCCGTTGCAGTCACGGCCGGCAAGCTGGCACCCGTCGTGAACGCCATCATGGTCGCAATCCGCCGTAGGATCGGCGAACAGGTCGCACACGTCGAGTATGCCGTTTCCATTGCAGTCTGCGGCCCCAGTATTGACCGCGTCGCATTCGTCCGGTACCTGATTGGCGTTACAATCCTGATGGGTTCCTGTGGCGATGTCGCATTCATCCGGAATCGCATTAGCGTTGCAGTCGGCACTGTGACCCCACGCAATATCGCACTCATCGGCAACGTCGTTCGGTTGGCAATCCGGCTCGCAATCATCAACGATAAGATTGCGGTTGCAGTCGGTACTCGCGCCCGTGGCGAGGTCCGTTTCATCGGCGATGCCGTTCCCGTTGCAGTCGCGCGATATCCAGAGATAGTAGACGTCCATCTCGTCGTTGAAGGTGGCGGCATACGCAACATAAGCACCCATTTCCCGGGAGGCCAGCGCGCATGGGTCCGCCCCGAAGCCGTCTGGCGGGCCGAAGAACGCGGGCCCGAACGCCGGCGTCACCGGTGTGGGCGACGACCACGAGGAGCCGCCGTCGAACGAGTAGGCATAGTAGAGCTGTGTCGCATAGTACGACGAGCTGTCGGCGCTGCCGTCGCCCCAGACTACGTCGATGCGTCCGGTCGGTGCTACGGCCATGGCCGCATGCTGTGCTGCCGTCGAATAGGGCCGGATGCTGTCGCCATTGAGCGTCATCGGGGCACTCCACGTTTGCCCGTTGTCGGTACTCCGGGCGAACATGACGGCCCGACTTGCCGGCTCGGGTGGATCCTGGAGCGAGAGTGCGTAGAAGGTCCCGTGGTGTGCGCCGCCGGTATCGTCTATCGCCAGCAGTATCCGCCCCAGGCGGTGGTGGGTGCCGAGGTTGAACGTGGACGCGAACTCGAAGGCCGGCGGAGTGGCCGGATCTCGGGCGCTGGATGACCGCGCGACAACGACAGGCCCCGGATTGACGGCCCCACCGCCCACGACCGCCACCGTGCCATCCGGTGCCACGGCGGCACACCCCGCGCCACGATACAGCGGGACCGGCACGGGATAGGAAAACGCGGTTGCGCCGGGCTTGAGCCGCGCGAACACCCCCTCGCCGCAGCATCGGTACTCCCAGAGCGCATACACGTTGCCCCGGCCGGTGCCCCCGGTGCGGTCGATGGCCAGCCACGGACGCGCGCCGCAGAGCGCGGGCAAACCCCAGTCCCAGGTGACGCCGCCGTCATACGAGCGGTACAGGTCGCACACCGTCGGCGGCTGATAGGCCGGGTCCGAGCGCAGCGTGAGGTAGTAGAACGTGCCGTCGGCGTCGACGTCGATCGCGGGATCCGTGTGCGCTACGCCGCCGTGCAGAACGCCGGGCACCGACCAGGTTCCTCCCCCATCGCGGCTGTAGGCCAGGCCGGCGACGCTGACGCTCGAGGAGACCGTGGGATACTTCTGCCAGCCGATGACGATGCGGTTCGGATCCACCGGGTCGACGGCGATGGCGGGGCTGTTGGCGGCGTCGCCGGTGATGTTGTTGCCGAGGGCGTCAACGTTGACCTGCACGCTTACATAGGGGCCGAGGGTCCATACACCGGCCGAACCGCGCGTGGCCGCCGGCGCGGTGCCGTCGGAGGCTGAGCCGTCTCCCGCGACCGTCGCGCCCACGTCATCGCCCTCTCCCGCCGCGACCGCACCCGCGGTCGCCCACCGCGCGCGGCCCGTCCACACTACCGGCACAAGAAGCAGACAAAGTCCCCACGCGAAAAGCTGAAAACGCCAGCGGCCCTGATGGTACATCCCACGCACCCCCAGAATGTCGGTCTGCAAACGAGAGGAACGCCGTGCGGCGCAAGACATTATCACTCTAGCCCGGTCCCACATACCTTTCAACACCGCAGACGCCGGCGCGGCGGGTGATTTCCGGCGGAACGCACAAAAAAGCCGGCGGACGATTGGGACGGTGCGCTTCCCGGCCGGCGGGTCGGGGCGCGGGCGGAGAATGCCACGGCCGGGCACGAGGCCACAGCCTGGGCGGCGGCGCCGTGCAGACCTCCTGCGGCGGCAGCGGTCGGCGATCCGGCGAGTCGGCAGCGCGTAACGTCCTTGTGGACAATGAGTTACGTACGGATATGCTTCGTATAGTGACTTACCGGTCTTGCGGCCGGAGGCGGGAGGCGCGCAGGCGCACGATCGGTAGCTCCGGCCGGCAGGTCGGTAGTGCGACAGGCGTTTCCCAACCCCACGGGCGGTCGGATTACAGACTTCAGATTTCAGACTTGGGATTTGAGATTTCAGAATTCAGAATTCGGCATTCGAAGGTTCAAACCGGGTTCGGCCACGCACCCGCCGCGAAGGGCCACCCGGCTCCGCGCGTGCGCGGCCGCTGCGGTCTACCGTCCCGCCCAACAAATGCCCTGTGCCGCCCGACACCGCGCGTGCGCGGCCGCCGTTCGGCTACAATACCCCGCATGGACGACGCCTCCCTGGAAGCCATCCGGCAGCGCATCGCCGAGTTCCCCAAGACCCCCGGCGTGTACCTGATGAAGGACGCCGAGGGCCGGGTGCTCTACGTGGGCAAGGCCAAGGACCTGCGCTCGCGGGTGTCCAGCTACTTCCAGCCAAGGGCGGACCTGCTCAACACCCGCGGACCGGACATCTGCCGCATGGTGGACAAGGTCACCGACATCGACTTCCTGGAATGCGACACCGAGGTCGACGCCGTGCTCAAGGAAGCCCGGCTCATCAAGGACATCCAGCCGCCGCACAACGTGCTGCTCAAGGACGACAAGACCTTCCCCTATCTGGAGATCACCACCGGGGACGATTTTCCCGCGGTGTACGTGACGCGCACGCCGCGCCTGAAAGGCAGCAAGCTGTACGGGCCCTTTCCTTCCGCCTCCGCCATACGCGACGCGGTGAACGCCTTGCAGAAGGTGTTCAAGTACCGCACCTGCGAACTGGACATCCGCGACGAGGATGAGTCGCGGCGCTTCTTCCGTCCCTGCCTGCTCTATGCCATCAAACAGTGCACCGCCCCTTGCGCCGCCCTCATCAGCCGCGAGGCCTACGCCGAAGACATCAAACGCCTGCGCAAGTTCCTGGCCAGCAAGCGAAGCGTGGTTATGCGGCAGCTCACGCAGGAGATGGAGGCCGCTTCCAAGGCGCAGCGCTTCGAGGAGGCGGCCACCCTGCGCGATCGTATCAAGGCCATCGGGGCGCTCTCGCTTTCGGGAGACGTGCGCGAGGACGTGCAGCCGGAAGTGTTCTATATCGACCCCACCGCCGGGCTGGAGAAACTCGCCGAGCTCCTGGGCCTGGACGCCCGCCCGCGCTGCATGGAGTGCATCGACATCGCGCACATTCAGGGGGCGGAGATGGTGGGCTCGCTGGTTTGCTTCATCGACGGCAAGCCCTTCAAGAGCGGCTACCGCAAGTTCCGTATCAAAACCGTGACCGGCGTCGATGATTACGCCGCCATCCGCGAGGTCATCACGCGGCGCTACCGACATGCCGCGGGAGGCGAGGAGCTCTATCCCGACGTGATTCTGATCGACGGGGGATTGGGCCAGCTCCATGCAGGGCTTGAAGCCTTCGAGGAGCTCTGCGCCGACCCGGAGTCGCCCGCCATCCGCCCGCCGATGGTCATCTCACTCGCCAAGCGCGAGGAGGAGGTGTACATCCAGGCGCGCAAGGCCCCGGTGCGGTTGCCGCGCAACAACGAGGCCCTGCGCATTCTCCAGAAGATGCGCGACGAGGCACACCGCTTCGCGCAGCACTACCACCACACGCTGCGCCGGCGACGGACGCTCGAGGAGGAAACCCGCGAGGGGCGGCGCCCGCCGAGGGGCAGGCGGGGCGGAACGCAGTCGGCGTGACGTGCCGCATAGCGCGGTCCGATACTATCAGGCCGGTTGCGGTGTCGCCGCAGAAGCGTAAGATGGGAACTCGCAATGCTGCCCCCAAGTTCTTATCGCCTCGCGTTCCTTTTTGCTCTCCCGGTGCTCGGCGCCTGCGGAGCGAGTAGCGGATCGTTCCCAAGTGACGTCCCATGCACTCAAATCGATAGTTGGAACCCAGAAGAGACTACGCTATTGGTGCGCGCGGAGACTTTGGGAAGTGATGTACTCCTCTTTACGGCCCAGTCCTTGGAGCACGAACGGATCGACGCACAGGACCCTGCTGCCGATTATTCGCCTCACGCGGCCGTGTATCGGTTTGACCCCTCCGACGCCAGCTTTGTACGCGTGGGAGATGAGGCTTGGGACCTTGCAGTTGGACCCGTCGCCGATCGGTATAACGTGAGACCGACCAGCGCGTTTTCCACTGGGCCGTTCAACGTGGCGCGGCCGAACCTGACGTTCATCGGTGATTCAGTGGGGACGTCGGGGGGTACTACGATCGCGGTCTATCCGGCCCCTCACACCGACGCTGCCGCGGTTCTTTCCTCGGCAGGAACGGCCTCGCAGTCGTACCTTTTCCTCGTCACCAGTTCCGCTTCGGCGGCACAGCGGTTTCATCAACTGTTTTCCGAGGTTGATGGCGCGCCGCTCGGGCGGGCCCTCCGTCTGCCGCACTCCGGACGACAGCGGGACCTTAGTGCGTTTTGGTCTGCCGATGAGAAGTACGTAGTCTACTTTCGTGACGCCGAACGGATAGAGGAGGTGTGCGTGGTCCGCGTCGCCGAAACTCTTCGCGACGCACTTCCGCCGGCGAAAAGCGATGTGCCGTCGTTCGAAGAGAGTATGTGGTCGGACGAGCACTACGAGCTGATGGTCCGGATGGAGGCGGAAAACCAAGGACGGCTACTGATCGCACAGGAGGACTCGGCAAACACCAACACTTGCACGTTCGGGACTTGCGGGGATTACCCGCTTGACGGCTGTCGCTACATGCCACGAGAGATAGTGCGGTTCGATCGAGTCAGCGGGGTTTTCGAGTCGGCCCAGGCGGAGGACTGGACCCTCGCGAGCGGTGATGTGATGGAATGTGTTGACACATTCGACGCGCCCGTGATCGAAGGGCTCGAAATCGTCGGCGAGGAAAGGTCGCGATTCGTGCACGATGGACGGGAGATTTCGACCGAAGGGGAAACGGCAGTCGGCCTGATTCCGTCACCGTCTCGGGCCTTCGCAGCCCTCATCTCCACGGCGGGGGTTCGCTTGATCGACAGGGTTTCGCGGGGAACCTCGCCGGTGGGTTCCACTGGCCAGCATTACATCGAAATCTATTCTACAGCGTCCCGGCGGATGACGGACAGTGCGCTTCGGATCGACATACAAGGCGTGCGGTCATGGGTCGGGGGCTGTTGGACCTGCGACGAGAAGGTATTCATCATCTGGCAGACCGACTCCAACGTGCCACCGGCAATCACGGTATCTCACAGGTACTCGCCGGTTTGGGTGGTTGTCCGCAGCGGCGGAGAATAGGTCGAACGGGCAGCGAGGAGCTTTACCCGGATGTGATCCTCATCGACGGCGGCCCTGGGGCAGCTCCATGCAGGGCTTGAAGCCTTCGAGGGGCTCTGCGCCGACCCGGAGTCGCCCGCCATCCGCCCGCCGATGGTCATCTCGCTGGCCAAGCGCGAGGAGGAGGTGCACATCCAGGCGCGCAAGGCCCCGGTGCGGTTGCCGCGCAACAACGAGGCCCTGCGCATTCTCCAGCAGATGCGCGACGAGGCACACCGCTTCGCGCAGCACTACCACCACACGCTGCGCCGCCGCCGGACGCTCGAGGAGGAGACCCGCGAGGGGCGCCGGCCGCCGCCGCGGCGGCGCCGGTGACCGCGCGTGCGGAGTTCCTCGGTCCGGGCTGGGTCCGCGGCGCGTTACGGCGCGACGTCGGCGGTCGGCCGCGGTTGGATCGGTCGGTCGGAGGTGGGCGTCCGCTGCCCACTGCGGGCGGCGCCGGGTTTCTCGCAATTCCGGGAGTGCGCGTTGGCCAGGGGCGATGGAGGACGCGTCGCCTCGCGCTGAAGGGCGCGCGAGATGGCCAGCCGCCGGAGCAGGGGGATGTTCGGCTCCGGCGCCGCGAGGCGTTCGCGCCATAGGGCCAGGAAGGACCCCGCCGTCGTTGACCAGCGCAGGCCGCGCGCATGCTCAAAGGCCCGCGCCACGAGCGCCGCGCGCTCGGCGGGGTGGTTGCTGTAGTAAAGCGTCCGTTCCGCAACCTCCGCCCCGCTGCCGGCGGGCACGAGGAAGGGGCTGAACGACTCGCCGCACACGTAATCGCGTTTGAGTGGATCCACGTACCCCGCGACAACCAGGCGGCGCCGGGCCATTGCCTCCTGAATGGCCATGCGTCCGTCGAGGAAGGCGAAGCAGGAATGCGCGATTCGCGTCTGGGCGTCCGCCACCCGCCCGAAGAACCGAACCGACAGGCAATCGCGCCGAACCTCCGCCCGCAGTGCCTCCGCCAGGCTCCCGTCACCGTAGACGTCAAGGCGAAAGTCGAGCCCGTGCTCCCGGGTCAGGCGACGCACGGCGTCCAGGTATAGGCGGATGCCGCTGTCCGGTTCCAGGCGGCCGATATAGACCGCCGAGGTCGGGGGAGGTTCTGCCGCCGGCGCCAGAGTGTCGGCCTCGGGACTTAAGCCCTGGTCGGGACACAGCTCCGGCCGAACCGCCAGCCACTTTTCGATGAACACTCCGTCATGGATGGTCCCCGCCACCCAGGCGCAGGAGCGCCGGGCCCGGCGGCGGTGTTCCTCCGGTACCGGGTACACGCAGCCCATGCCGTGGCGAATGAGAAACAGCCTGCGCCGGTCGAGGAGCGGGCCGAGCATGCGCCAGAGGTACTCCAACATGTGCGTGTTGCTGACGCTTACTACATCGGCGCGCCGCAAGAGGTGGGCGTGCCGCCAGAGCCAGAGTCGGCAGCGCGCGGGGCTGCGCTGCGCGGGGAAGCGATGGACCACCACGCCTTCGTGCCGCTCGTGTTGCGGCAGTCCGTCGGCATGGGCACCCGCCAGCACCGAGACCTCATGGCCCAGGGCGAGCAGGGCCCTGGCCAGTTCGTGGATGTACTTCTCCACGCCGCCGATGCTGGGATGGTAGCGATGTGCGAAGAACAGAATCCTCACGACGTTGTTCCGGCGGCGGCGAACGGCTCGTGCCGACGTTGGCCGGCGAGGCGCGGGGCCCGATCGGCGCCGGCGACGCGCTTCGTAACCGCCATGACGTTAGGCGCCACCGGTCCCGGGGACGGCGTGATTCCGGCGCGTCCGCGCACTTCGGCGTCGACGAACCGCCGCACTTCGGGGACGTCGTAGTCGTGGAAGATGATTACACCGCCGGGTGCAACGAGCGGCGACCAAAGTTCAAAATCCTGCCGCACACCGTCGTACGAGTGATCGGCATCGATCAGCAGAACGCGGATCGGGCCGCCGGTGTAGCGTGCGGCCACATCCGCCGTGTAGCCCACCAGGGGCACGACATAACGCTCGACGTCGGCGCGGCGAATCTGTTCATGGAACGCGCGCAGCGTGTTTCCCCCGAACCGGGCGACGGACGGGTAGCGAGCGCCGCCTTCCCTGGTACCGGCGAAGGTGTCGACGGCGAAGACCGTTCCGCGACCCCGCGCCCGGCATGCCGTGGCGAGATAGCTGGTGGTCAGCCCCACCCAGGCGCCCAGCTCGACGGTGTCGCCCTCGGCCGGCCAGGTGGCCGCGAGCCGATAGATTGCCAGAAGCTGCTCCGACGGCATCATACCGTCGCCGGCGGACCAGTGGACGCGCGACCAGAGGCGCATCGCCGAACGCACCGCGGCATGGTCCATCGTCAGAATCTCGAGCGGCAGTCGGAAGCCGCGCAGGAGTCCGCAGCGCCGCAGCGCGCGTACCGCCAGCCGCGCGGCGCTGTGCCCGGCGCGGGTGCGGCAGAGTGCGTAGTACACCTTCCCCGCGGACATGCTCGACTCCTACGCGCCCCGCGGCACGCCGTCTCCCTCCGTAGGCCGCGATCCGCAGCGGCCGAGTGCATCGGTGCTCCTGCGCGCCATGAGCAGCAACACCAACCCGAACCGGTCGTCGAGCCACGAACGGCGGTGGGCCCAATCCGGTCCGCGCCCGCGCAGGTGCTTAATCCAGTGATCGCCGATGGAGTGCCAGAATCCCAGTCCGTGAACGTGCGATTCCGCGAAACCGGCGTCGGTAGCTCGTTGCTGCAACTCGGTGCGGCTGAAGGGGATCTCAACGCCGTAGGGCCACCAGCCGCGTTGTTCCAGGTGCCACTTCCAGGCACGGTACGAGACGCAATGGGCGTTGGGCACGCTGACGATCGCCATGCCGCCGGGACGAAGCCAGTTCAGGTGCGAGCGCAGGGCCAGCGTGCGGTCGTCACGCTGGAAGTGCTCCAGGACGCCGATGGAAAGCGCCACATCGAACCGAGCGTCGCCGTCCGCCGGCGGTTGCAGAAGGTCGGACGCGGTGCAGGCGGCGGACAGACCCAGCCGCTCGAAACGCCGCCGCGCCTGGTCCAGTACCGTTTCGCTGCGATCCAGCAGCGTCACCTCCGCGCCCTGTTCGGCGAGCAACACGGACAAATCGCCGCGCCCGCATCCGAGCTCGATGGTTCGCAAACCCCGTAGGCCTCCGAAGGTTCGTTGCAGAGTGTCGACAATCAGCCGCCATCGCGGGCTGCGGTACTCGCGCGCCAGCCGCGCGTCGTCCTTGGTGTCGGGCGGGACCTGGCGCCAGACGCGGTCCCAGAGCGCGACGGTGTTCGCTGCGACAGGCACGCCGGTGGCATTGGCGGCCAGGGGGGTGGTCATCGAGGTCATCCTTTTGCAAACTACGGCGCAGCACGGGCTTATCGGACGGCGGGCGACATGACTTGACGTTGCGCTCACCGGTATCGACGAGCGGGGGTTCGCGTGCGGTGGCGCTGCTGCCGACCGCGCCGTCGCTGCCGAGCTGCGTGTGGTCGGCAATCAGCGAGCCGGCGGGCGCAGCGCTTCGGCTTGGCGGGAGCCGGGGGCGGGTTCGTCGGTTCCGACTCCGCTGGTGACGAACATGTGGACAGCGAGGACTTGGCGTTGTGCCCCAGGAGTTTCGGGACCGCCGGAGCGGGGGCACCGCGTCCGCCGGTACCAACCGCATCAGCGGCGCCGATTCGAACCTCTCCGAGTTTGCGACGCCGCGAGCCGCCTGAACCGGCACCTTGCGACCACGCCGCTCAGGGTGTGCTTGCGCGGATTGACTGCCTTGTCGCTCGCGTGCCGCTTTATCCCGGCGCCGAGGCTCGGCTTTCGAGCCCATGGCGTGCACGGCAGCCCGAGTCGGTGGTGTCGTGGGTCGAGCGCTGTCTCCCGCGGTCCGCCGTGCGGGATGCGAGGTGGGGAACCGGGAAACCGTGTGAAAACGGAATTGTAGCTTGACATTCGCGGCGCGGTTCGCTTTGATACAACCCTGGAATACGGGCTTGACCGCCGATCTGTCTGGAGAGCATCCTGCCCCTTTTTGGTTGGCCGCGCGGCCATCGGATCCCCCATGCAGCATCATCGCGTTCACCCCGCGAGAGTAAGTACTCATGACCTTCGAAGACAAGCTCATCACCTGCATCGACTGCCAAGCCGAATTCGTCCACTCGGCGGTGGACCAGCAGCGGTATGCGGAGCGGGGCTTCACCAACGAACCGAAGCGCTGCCCGCAGTGTCGTGAGCGGCGTAAGGCGTCGGGCTCGGGCGGCGGCGGCGGTGGCGGTGGTGGTGGTGGCGGCGGGAGCGGGGGACGGCCGCGCGGCATGTATCGCGGGAGTTCCGGCGGCGGCGGTAGCAGCAGCGGCGGTAACCGCGAAATGTACGAGATCACCTGCGCCGGATGCGGCAAACCGTCCCAGGTTCCGTTCAAGCCCACCGGGTCGCGCCCGGTGTACTGCCGTGATTGCTTTCAATCGCTGAAACGTTAGTCGGCATCGAGCATCCGCATCGCCCTGCGGGGCCGTGCAAAGAAGCTGTGTCGTCGGCCGCCGACCTGGCGCGATGCAGGTTCGATTACCTGCAGCGTCCGCGTCAAAAGCGATCGTCGGTTCGTTCAGAAAACTCGCAGGACAGGTTTGCGGAACCTGTTGCGCTTGTCGCTTGCCCTCAAAAGGCAGGGGTACCGCGACGCTGCGGCGCCGACGTGGCGGCGGAGTGAGCCACCGCCCGTGCGGCCGCTTGCTGCCACCCGGGCGGTGCGGCCGCAGGCGAGTCCGCCTTGCTTGCCCAGTTCGCCGATTGTATTGACACCGCGCCCCTGGAAGACTATATTTCCCCCGCAGTTGTCGACGTCGACACGGTCCTTTTTTGACAGGAGGTCGTTCTCATGCGACGGAACGTACTGACGGCGCTGGTCGCCCTGGCCATTCTCCT
This sequence comes from Planctomycetota bacterium, assembly GCA_016208685.1. Lineage (GTDB taxonomy): Bacteria > Planctomycetota > Phycisphaerae > UBA1845 > UBA1845 > JACQXM01. The sequence continues at coordinate 47,896 of JACQXM010000004.1, forward strand.
CCCCCTTCCCGGCTGCGCATGGTTCAAGAAGAAGGAGCCGGAAGCGCAGACCGCGGACCAATACCCGGTGTACGACCAACCCGCGGCGCAACCCGGCGGTTACACGCAGGCACCGGCAGAGCCCATGTACGGCACGCCGGGCGGCGGGCGGACGCACACCGTGGGTCGCAAGGAGACGCTCTACTCCATCGCTCGCATGTACTACAACGGCGACCACACCAAGTGGCGCGAGATCTACGAGGCCAACCGCGGCCAGATCAGCGATCCTAATCAGATCCGCGTCGGCCAGCGGCTGGTAATCCCCTAGGCTGCGTCGTTGTGCGCCCGACCGACTCTTGACGATCCGGTTCAGTATCTCCCCGGGGTCGGTCCGATTCGCGCCGGGGAGTTCGCCCGGCTTGGCGTGCGCACCGTCCGAGACCTGATCGCGCATCTGCCGTCGCGTCATGCGCTGCGACCGCAATCCGTCCCCATCGGCTCCTTAGAGCTGGGCGCGGTGGCTACTGTCGTCGGCGAGGTGCGCGGCGTTCGTACTCGGGGCCCGCTGCACGACCCAACCGTGCAGACGACGGTGGTGGACGGCACCGGCGAATGCACCGTGCGCTGGTTCCATTCCCCACACCTGGTGGACAAGCTGCATCACGGCCAGGTGGTGCGGCTGACGGGGAAGGTGGACGTTCACCAGGACCGCGCCCGATTCACGAACCCGCAACTGGCGATTCTTGGCGACGGCGAGGACCCCTTCGCCGACGATGAAGATCGCCACGACGGCGTATACCCCGCCACCGCGGCCCTGCCCAGCCGGCACATCGCGCGCATCATCCGCGGCACGCTGCCGCAGGTCGCGGATCAGCTCGTCGACTTCCTGCCCCAAACGCTGCGCCGCCGTCACGGCCTTCCGCCGCGACGCACCGCGTTTCAGCGGTGTCATGAGCCCGTCAAGATCGAGGATGTCCCGGTGGCGCGCCGCCGCCTGGCCTATGATGAGTTGCTTCTTTGCCAGCTTGCCGTTCAGCTCGCTCGGCGCCGCGCGCAGCAATCGGCGTCCACCGAGCCCATCTGCGTCAACGACGAGGTCGACCGCCGCATCCGCCGCCGCCTGCCCTTTGCGCTGACAGCCGGGCAGGACCGCGCCGTCGCTGAAATCCGTGCCGACCTCGCCCGGTCGCAGCCCATGAACCGCATGCTCCAGGCCGACGTGGGCGCGGGAAAGACGGCCGTGGCGGTGTACGCCGCCCTGGCGGCGATTGCCCAGAAGCAGCAGGCAGCCCTGTTGGCACCGACCGAGGTACTTGCCGAGCAGCATCGCGGCAAGCTGGAGCAGTACCTCGCCGGCAGCCGCGTGCGCGTCGGGTTCCTCAGCGGCGCGATTCCCAAGTCGCGCCGGGCACCGCTGTTGGCGGCCCTGGCCGCCGGCGAGGTCGACCTGTTGATCGGTACTCACGCCCTGCTGGAGCCCGAGGTGCGCTTCGCACGGCTGGGACTGGTGATCGTCGATGAGCAGCAGAAGTTCGGCGTGGTGCAGCGTGCCGCGCTGCGTGCCAAGGGACGCGCCCCGCACACCCTGGTGCTCACCGCCACGCCCATCCCCCGGACGCTGGCCATGACCGTCTTCGGCGATCTGGACGTCACGACCATCACCGATGCTCCCCCCGGTCGGCGGCCCGTGGTGACACGTCTGGTCACGGAAGGAAAGCAGGCGGATGCCTGGGCCTTCGTCCGCTCGCGGTTGCAGCGCGGCCAGCAGGCGTACGTGGTGTTTCCTCTGGTGGATGAGTCCGAGGAACTGCCCCTGAAGGCCGCCTGCGCCGAGGGGCAGCGTCTTTCGCGGTCCGAGCTGGCCGGGGCGCGGCTGGAGGTGGTTCACGGCAAAATGCGCCCCGCGGACAAGGCGGCGATCATGGAGCGCTTCCGCGGCGGCGCTACCCAGGTGCTGGTGTCCACCACCGTGATCGAGGTAGGCGTGGACGTGCCCAACGCCACGGTGATGATCGTGCAGAACGCCGAGCGCTTCGGGCTAAGCCAGCTTCACCAACTGCGCGGCCGGGTGGGGCGGGGGGAGGAGCAGTCGTATTGCCTGCTGTTTCCCGAGAGCTTCGGGGAGACGTCACTGGCTCGCTTGCGGATTCTATGCGCCACCAATGACGGCTTTCGTATCGCCGAGGAGGACCTGCGCCTGCGCGGGCCGGGCGAACTGCTGGGGACGCGGCAGCACGGGATCCCGGCGTTCAAAATCGCGGACTTAGTCGCGGACTTCGAGTTGCTGGAGCAGGCGCGCGACGATGCCGCGGGGCTGCTTCGCGGCGATCCTCGACTGACACACCCCGAGCACCGCCTGCTGCGCGAAGAGCTCCTCCGCGTCTATGCCGATTCCCTGCCGCTGGTGGACGTGGCGTAGCAGCCCGTGGCGAAAAGCTGCGTGCGCGATGTAGCACGGGCATCCTGCCCGTGAAACCATGGGCTGGAAGCCCAGGCCACGAGTCTTGCCACAGGCCGGTAGCTTGCTGCCGGGCCCTGGGTCGGCGGCAGTACGCGTGGCCTAGGTTCCGCGCCGGCGGGGCGCGTTGCGCAGAAAGTACGTGGCCAGTGTGGCGATGGTCTTGGCGTCCTCGAATTCGCCGCGAACCAATCGTTCCCGGGCCACATCGACGCCGACCACCTCGACCGTGATCTGTTCGTTGTCCTGGAGTCCCTGCCCCACCTGTGTGAGCTCGGAGGCGGCGAACACGTACATGCGTTCCGTGAGGATTCCGGGGGAGGGATAGAACTCCAGGAAGGGCGACATCACGGCGGCGCGGTACCCGGTTTCCTCCTCCAGTTCGCGTTTCGCGGTTTCCAGGGGCGATTCATTCGGTTCGCGCGTACCGGCCGGCAGTTCCCACAAGGCCCGCTCCACGGTGTAGCGAAAATTGCGAATCATGACGATCTGCTGCTCGGAAAGCAGCGGCAGAATCACGACCGCACCGGGGTGCACCACCACGTCGCGACCAATCGGTGGCCGCCCGGGACGGGGAAACTCGCGATGCTCCACCGAAAACAGACGCGTCGTCAGAAGGTGGGTGCGCGTCATGCCGGAGGTGTCGAAGGTTCTCAGGCCGTCCATGGGCCCATTCTATGCGGAGGCCCGTGGTCCGCCAAAGGGGCCGCAAACTTGTCGTCCGCGGCGCGCGTACCTATCATTCGCCGCGTGTGTGAAAAAAGCTCAAAGCGGCGGGTGATCATCCTGGGCTCCACGGGGTCCGTGGGTCGAAACGCGCTGGATGTGGTGGCCGCCATGCTCGATGACTGGCAGGTCGTGGGCCTGGCGGCCGGTACCCGCGCCCGCGACCTGGCGGAGCAGGCGAACCGATTCCGCCCCCAGGCCCTGGCCATCGCCCGTCGTGATCAGGCTTCCCGCCTCGATGCCGCCCTGACCTACTCGCCGCGAGTTTTCAGCGGCCCCGATGCACTGACGCAGATGATCAGTGAAGTTTCCTGCGACTGCGTGGTCGCCGCCGTGGTGGGGACCGAGGGTCTCCAGGCCGTGGTCCGCGCCGTGGAGCTGGGGCGTCGCGTCGCGCTCGCCAATAAGGAGGCGCTGGTGGCAGCGGGCTCCGTCCTCGTGCCGCTCGCCGAGCGTTCGGGTGCGGCTCTCATCCCCGTGGACAGCGAACACTCCGCGATCTTCCAGGCGCTGCATGCCGGTCGTCGCGGCGACGTGCTTCGTGTCTATCTCACGGCCTCCGGTGGCCCGTTCCGCACCTGGAGCGCCGAGGCGATGGAGGACATCACGGTTGAGGACGCCTTGCAGCACCCCACGTGGTCCATGGGTCCGAAAATCACGATCGACAGCGCCACCATGATGAACAAGGCCCTGGAGATCGTGGAAGCCCGCTGGCTTTTCAATCTGCGCGAGGATCAGATTCGAGTCGTCGTGCACCCGGAGTCGATCATTCACTCGCTGGTGGAATTCTGTGACGGCTCGTTCATCGCCCAACTGGGGGCCCCGGACATGCGTACGCCGATCCAATACGCCCTGACCTACCCGGCGCGCCGGCCGGGCCCGTCGCAGCGGCTGGATTTGTTTGAGTTGCGACAACTGACGTTCCACCCGCCGGACCCGGAACGCTTCCCCGCCCTGCGCCTGGGACACCAGGTGGCGGCGCGGGGGGGGACCGCGGGGGCGGTGCTGAACGCGGCGAACGAGGCCGCGGTGCAGCTTTTCCGTGAGGGGACCATCCGTTTTCAGGACATCACCCGGTTGACCGAACACGCCGTGCAGCGGCACGACTTCCGCGCCGCTCCCACGCTGGATGATCTGCTGGCGGCCGATCGCTGGGCCCGACAAGAGGTCGCTCGATGCACGACATACAAGTTCTAGCCGACGGCGCCGCCGCCATGGTGCTGGCGCAAGCCTCACTGTTGGCACTGTGGGACTCCGTCTGGCCCTACCTGCTCATGATCCTGGGCTTCTCCGCCATCGTGTTCGTGCACGAACTGGGGCACTTCCTGGTCGCCAAGTGGGCCGACGTCCGGGTGGAACGCTTCGCCATCGGCTTCGGGCGCGAAATCGTCGGCTTTACCTGGGGGGAGACGCGCTACTCCTTCAACATCCTGCCCCTGGGCGGCTACGTGAAGATGCTGGGGCAGGAGGATTTTGACGACAAAAGCAACGAGCTTCAGTTCAGCGACGACCCGCGCTCGTTCATCAACAAGCCCGTGGGGCATCGCATGGGCGTGGTCTCGGCCGGGGTGGTCATGAACGTGCTCTTCGCCTGCCTGCTCTTTGCCGTGGTGTTCAAGGTCGGCATGCTGGCGCCGGGCACGCGCATCGGCTACGTCGACCCCGACAGCCCCGCGGACAAGGCCGGTCTTCTGCCCGGTGACAAGATACTCCGCATCAACGACGAGCCCATCCACGAGTTTCGCGACGTGAGCATGGCCGTCCAGCTCGCGGCGCCCCACGAACCGATTGAGTTCGTAGTGGAGCGCGAGGGCGAGGCTCTCAAGCCCATCTACGTGAAGCCCGACTACCGCCGCCCGGAGAACACCCGCGAGGCCCGACGGCAAATCATCGGCATCATGCCTGGTGTGACCCGCGAGATCGTCTGGGTCGGACCGGACGTCGACTCGGACCGACCGGACCAGCCTCACATCGGCGACACCATCGTGGAGATCGACGGCGTGCCGGTGGTGGCCGGCAACGTCAATGCCCTCCGTGACATGCCGGTGTACGCCAAGGAAGTGTACGTCGAGCGGAAGGACCCCAAGAACGCCTCGGCCCCGCCGCAGCGCGTGCGGGTAACGGTTTCCCCGCAGCTTGCCGTTTATCCCGCGGACAGCCGCGACCCCGACAGCCTCAGCATTCTGGGGCTGACGCCGCTGGCGCGCTTCGGAGCCGTTGATCTCGAGGGCCGCGCGGCGCTGGCGGGGATCGAGGTGGGCGATACCATCGTGAGCTGGGACGACATACCGCATCCCAACCGCGCGGACATCAGCCGCGCCATCAGCGACCTGGCGGAATGGGATATTCCCTTCCAGGTTCGCAAACGCGATGGGCGACTGTACTCCGGCTTCGTCCGACCGAAGCGCAACCGTGTGGGGCCGGCGACCATCCAGGCGGGGGTGTCGCCGATTCCGATGCCGGAGCGCAAACCGGACGGGCCCCAGGCGCGATTCACGAACGTGCGGCGCTTCGGGCTGGCGGAGGCCGCCGGCATCCAGTCGGGGGACATTATCTGGCGGGTGGACAAGACGCCGACGCCGACCGCGGCGGCGCTGCTGCGCACCATTCGCTCGGCCACCGGCCAGGAGCTTACCCTCGACATCGAAAAGCCCGACGGTCGGCGGGTTGTGGCGCGCGTGACCACCCAGGAGCCCGGCTCCATCGATGCCAACTACACCCTGATCGCCGACGACGTACTGCAAACCGGCGAGATCGTGGAAGCTATCAATGACCGGCCCAGCCCGGCCGTCGTCGCCGGGATTCCCGCCGGGGCAACGATCACCGCCGCCGACGGGGAAGCGGTCTCCACCTGGGTGGAGTTGATCGCTGCCTTTCGCCGGCACGCCGGCGGTACGGTGGACCTTTCGTATACGACCGCGACCGGCCAGTTACGCACCGCGCCCTTCCCCGTCCCGAACTGCATGCGAACCCTGCTGGGCGTGGGGCCGGAGGCGCGGATCGTGTCTGTCGACAACCGCCACACGGTGGTGACGCGGACCTCGCGCGGCGAGGAAGAAGTGCACGTAGGCCACCACGAGGGTACGCGTTCGCTGCTGGCGTCGCTGGTGGGGCAGGAGAAAGTGCCGGTAACCTACCGCACCACGCCCGTGGCCGCTCCGCAGACGGCGTACATCAATGTCACCGCCGACATGGTGGACCCCTGGCTCAGCCGCATCGTCTTTGCCCCCAAGTTCCTGGTGGGCGACGAGATGATTCCGCTGAAGGGCGAGACGCTCTTCGAGGCCGTCGACATCGGTCTGCGCAAGACGTGGTATTTCATCATCCAGGTCTATGAAACCATGAACCGCATGATCTTCTCCCGCACCGTCGGCGTGGAGAACCTCTCCGGTCCGCTGGGCATCCTTTCGGCGGGCGGGCAGGTGGTGCGCATGGGGTTCGTGGAGTTCCTCTTCTTCATGGCCATCATTTCCGCGAACCTGGCGGTGATCAACTTTCTGCCCCTGCCCATCGTCGACGGCGGGCTGATGGTGTTTCTCATCATCGAGTGGATCAAAGGCAGCCCGGTGAGCCTTAAGGTCCAGGTGGCCACGCAGGTGATCGGGCTGTTTCTGATCATCGGCGCGTTCCTCTTTGTCACCTACAACGACGTGATCAGGATCTGGGGATAACGGCGGGCGACCCGTCCGGCGTCGGGAGGAGCCCCGCGCTGGGAGGTCACGGTACGCGCTCGAACAGCGTGGCGACACCCTGCCCCACGCCCACGCACATGGTGGCCAGCCCGCGGCACGCCCCGCGCCGCTTCATCTCGTGCAACAGCGTGGTAGCGATTCGCGCCCCGCTGCATCCCAGCGGGTGCCCGAGGGCGATCGCACCGCCGTTGACGTTCACCCGCGCCGCGTCCATCGCCAGCTCGCGCATGCAGGGAATGGCCTGGGCCGCGAACGCTTCGTTGAGCTCCACCAGGTCGACGTCGCGCATCGTCCAGCCGGCGCGCGAAAGCGCCTTGCGCGTCGCCGGGATGGGCCCCAGCCCCATGCACGCCGGGTCCACGCCCGCGGTGGCCGAGGGTCCCACCGCAGCGAGCACCGACAAGCCCAGGCGGGCGGCGGTTGCGGCCTCCATGAGCAGCAACGCCGCGGCGCCGTCGTTAATCCCCGAGGAATTCCCCGCAGTCACCGTGCCGTCCTTGGCGAAAGCAGGCTTGAGTTTGGCCAGACCCTCCGGCGTGGTATCGGGGCGGGGATGCTCGTCACCACCCACGATCACGGGTGTCCCCTTGCCGCGGCTGATCTCCACGGGCACGAGTTCGTCCGCGAACCGGCCCGCGTCGACCGCGGCCTTGCATTTCATCTGCGATTCGTACGCGAAGCGGTCCTGCGCCTCCCGTAAGACCCGGTGCTGCCGCGCCACGTTCTCCGCGGTCTCGCCCATGGAGTAGGGGTAATGTCGGGCGGCCAGCGCCGGGTTGGTAAAGCGCCAGCCGATGGTGGTGTCGAATACCTCTATCGACCGGCTGTAGGCGCTCTCCGCCTTGGCCATGACGAACGGGGCGCGGGACATGCTCTCCACCCCGCCGGCGATCATCACTTCGCCGTGCCCCGCCTCAATCATCCGCGCCGCGATGTTGACCGCGTCCAGGCTCGAGCCGCACAGCCGGTTGACCGTCGAGCCCGGTACGCTTTCCGGGAATCCGGCGAGCAGGGCGGCCATGCGCGCCACGTTGCGGTTGTCCTCGCCCGCCTGGTTTGCGGCGCCCAGGTACACGTCGTCGATGATCGCGGGGTCCAGGCCGGTGCGGCCGATCAGCGAGCGCAGGACCAGGGCTGCCAGGTCGTCGGGCCGCGCGCCGGCGAGCGCGCCGCCGTATCGCCCCACGGGAGTCCGGACCGCATCAATGACCACGGCGCGACGCATGTCATCTTCTCACTCGAAACCGGGCGCGATGGAAGTTCCGTTGTTTGACCGGCTGGAAAGCCGGTCCCACAGCGCGACAGTCTGGAAAGCCGGTCCTACAGCGCAACGGACTGGAGAGCCCCACGACAGCGCGACCGGTGGCAAGCCGTCCCGAGGTACGGTCACGAGGCTACGCATCCGCGAACCTCGGGGCCGGTGCGTAGCGGCCGTCGGCGTGCATCTCATTCAGCGCCTTCAACGCACCGCGGACGGTTCGCGGCCCGATCTTCTCCCACCACGCCAGCGGTCCCAGAGGATAGTTCGTCCCCAGCACCATCGCCGTGTCGATGTCCGAAGCCGAGGCCACGCCCTCCGCCAGCGCCCATCCCGCTTCGTTGATGATCGCGGCGAGGATTCGGGTGAAGATATACCCTTCGGTGGCGCCGGCGTCGAGCGCGCCGCCGGCCGACGTGAACGCCCGGCAGATGTCGGCAAACAGCGGCGAGAGACGGTAGCTGCGGCGATCCACGGGGACGGCGGGCACCTTCAGCTCGCCATCGTACTGATAGAACCCGCGACCCGCCTTGCGACCCAGATGCCCGGCGGCCACCAGCGATTGCTGGATGGAGTGCGGCTCCAGCCGTGCCGGGCGGCCGAGCTGCTGCCACACCGAATGGCTCACCGCGAAGTTGACGTCCAAACCCACCAAGTCCATGAGTTCGAACGGTCCCATGCGGAACCGTCCATGCGTTCGCATCACGCTGTCGACCTCATCCACGCCCGCCACGCCCTCCCCCAGCAGCCGCAGGGCCTCGAGGTAATAGCCGCGGGCCACGCGGTTGACGATGAACCCGGGCGTGTCCTTCGCCCGCACCGGCGTCTTGCCCCAGGCGGCGGCGCAGGCGAGGGCGGCGTCGACCGCGGCAGCGCCGCTGGCAGCACCGGCAATCACCTCCACCAGCGGCATCAGCGGGGCGGGGTTGAAGAAGTGCATGCCCACCACTCGCGACGGATCTCGCACCGGTTCCGCGATCCGGCTGACGGAGAGCGAGGAAGTGTTGGTCGCCAGGATCGCTTCCGGCGGCGTAGCGCGGTCCAGCTCCGCAAATACGCGGTGCTTGACCGACATATCCTCGACGACGGCTTCCATGGCCAGGTCCACCGGCGGCAGTTCGGCGATATGCTGGCACGTCCGAATCCGTGCCAGTTGCTCCTCGCGCTCGGCGGCGGTGAGCCTTCCCTTCTCCACCTGTCGGTCGACCTGAGCTTGGATGCCGGCGCGTGCCCGATGCAGCACGTCAGTGCTGACGTCCACCAGGTGGACGGTGCAGCCGTGTGCCGCGGCCACCTGGGCGATTCCCGCGCCCATGGTTCCAGCACCCACGACCGCCGCCGTTTTCACGTTGGTGACCAAGCGGCCGACCCTCCACCTCTGCACACCGGACACCGGACACTTCCGAAGGCCGGGCGCCTCAACCTCGTGCCGCGGACAAGGTAGCGGACCGTGTCCCAAAGGGAAACGGGCGGTGTTCGCGAAAGGGGGGCATTCCGAGAACGGGGGCGGACGTCCGGTCAACCCAGCCCGGTTCGCGATTGTCGGGCGCTTCGTGAGGCGCGAAGTGCGACGCCTCCGGACGCCTGTGTAGCGTGGCGCGCCCGGACGTACATGCGTGCCACTGCTGTGTCAGCAGTGGCGCTCACCGAGCCACCAAGGCTCAAGGGCAAGGCACACGCAACGGCTCCCCCCCGCCACCCCCAACGGTTCCTCCCGCCGCCGTGACAGTGGCGATGCCGACAAAAAAGTCGACCCGGCGGCGAGAGACGCAGGAATCCTCTACCGGCTTTCACACGCTCGCCGCGACGGCGGCGCGCTCGCCGCGAAGCGCCGCGCGAAGCTCGGGAATACGTAGCGCAAGCGCTGCCAGGCCGTACACCGCCAGCCCCACGACCACCAGCACGCCAAGGCGCAAGGGCGTCCAGGCGTACGCCCAGCTCCCCAGAATCCGCGGCGAATCCACCGCCACCACCGCAGCGCTCATCACCACCGCCGCTAGCGCCATTCGCCCCAGACCTGCAACTACCTCCGCCCACTGCATCTCCGGGAGCACGCCGCGAAGGCGTCGAATGAGCCACAACGCCTGAACGGTCGCGCAGAGTGAAGTGGAGAGGGCCAGTCCGCGTTCCTCCATGACGAACACCAGCACCAGGTTGACCGCCACGTTGATGAACACCATGCGCATCGCCAGCGCCGCGGGCGTGCCGCTGTCGCGCAGGGCGTAGAAGGCGCGGACGATCACGTGCTGGGCGAAGTACGCCGGAAGCCCCAGGCTGTAGCAGATGAGGGTCGCCGACACGCGCTGCGTGTCCTGGGCGTCGAAATCCCCGCGCTGGTAAAGCGCCGCGACCAGCGGCGTTGCCACGAGAACCAGACCGGCGCAGGCAGGAAGCGAAACGAACGCGCCCAGCCGAATGCCGCGGCCGATGGTCTCGCACATGCCGGCGCGGTCGCCCTCCGCGGCCTTGTGCGAGAGTACGGGGAAGATCGCCGTCGCCAGCGAGATGCCGAACACGCCCAGGGGAAGCTGGTAGAGGTATTGCGCAAAACCCAGGACGGCCGGGCCGACTCGTTCGCCCGTCTGATCGAACACGAACAGGTAGGCGATAACGTAGTCCACAAGCTGGTTGATCTGCACCGCGGACAAACCCAGCACCATGGGCCCCATCAGTTTCATCACGGCTCGAATCTGCGGGTCATGCCTCGACCAGCCGTACCGCGGCGCGAAACGCGCATGGCGGAACGCCGCGCCCGTGGCCGCGACCTGCAAGACGCCGGAGAGCAGAATCGCCACACACACCAGCGTCATCAATCGGGCGCCGTCCATGCCCAGGGCTAGAGAGCCGCCTAGGGCCCCGATGATGATGGCGATGTTCAGGATGGTGGGGGCCGCCGCGGGGACGGCAAAGTGGCCGCGGACGTTGAGAACCCCGCTGCCCACCGCCACCAGGCAGATGAGCACCATGTAGGGCATCAGGACGGCTGTGAGGCGCAGCGCCAGGTCGTCGTGCAACACCCGCCACACAAGGAGAACCGATTCGACCGCTCCGAGTCCCACCAGCAGCACCACCGTCAGCACGGTCAGCAGTCGCCCGACGAACCGTCGCGCTGCCTCCTCGCCCTGCTCCTTGAGGCATTGCGTCAGCACCGGAATCATCGCCGCCGAGAGCGCCCCCTCGCCGAAGAGCCGTCGCGCCAGGTTGGGAGCCATGAAGGCGATGCGAAAGGCGGAGAGGAGCTCGGAGGTGCTGAAGTAGTATCCGAACACGGATTCCCGGATGAGGCCGAGAATCCGCGAGCCGAGGGTGAGCGCGGCGATCAGGCGTGCGGAGTTGATCAACCGGCTTGGGGCGGCCATGGGTTCACCCGCTCAGGCGGAACGCAACGAAGTTTCCATATCGACCAACCGGTGGCGGGCACAACACCTACGCCGCATGCTCCGCCACGGACCGGCCGGCGAGAAAGTCGCCGAACATGAAGCGCCTGCGGCGGCTTCGGCATGGCGCTTGCAGCCGGTTTTCCCGGTTGACAAACGCCCTTGGCGGGCGGAGCCTATGGGGGCGTCGGGCGGCTGCGTCCGATGCCGAAAAATCGCGTGGATTGCGGAGGTATATCGGATGGCCCATATCGTTGCCGAGCCGTGCGTAGCCTGTAAATACACGGATTGCGTCGCCGTTTGCCCGGTGGACTGCTTCCATGAAGGGGTGAACTTCCTCGCCATCGATCCGGAGACCTGCATCGATTGCGGCCTGTGCCCGCCGGAGTGCCCGACGAGCGCTATCTTCGCGGAGGAGGACCTGCCGGAGAAGTGGAAGCACTACGTGGCCATCAACGCCAAGTACGCCCCCCTTTGGCCGGTGATTGACTCCCAGAAAGAGCCGCTTCCCACGGCCGAGGAGAACGCCAAGAAGGAAGGGAAAGACTCTCTGCTCGACCCCAATCCGTTTGCCGGATGACGGCGCGCGGGGCGCGGCGGCCGCTTGACGCCACACCGCCCGGTCGATAAGAGTAAGCGGACGACGGCAGCGCGGGCGGATGCGCCGCGCCGTCGTCGCGGGAGCGACTGGTGGGTCCGCCGTGCGGATCGCCTGCCCTCCCGGTGAGTATGGGGCCGTAGCTCAATTGGTTAGAGTACCGGACTGTCGATCCGGTGGTTGCGGGTTCGAATCCCGTCGGCCTCGGTTGATCCCCCGTCGTATCCCGCGCCTGCGCGCCTGAGGCGCGAATACCCTCGCCAGCCGGTAACTCGGGGTGCCCTCTCCGTGCCGTACCTTTGCTGAAGGCCTTCGTGCGACCCAAAAAAGGCCGCGCTCCGCGGTGTGGGAATCGCGGAGCGCGGGTGTAATCTCGACGGCGCTGGATTGCGCCTGCTCCGGGGTCGGCACGGCAGCGCCTGCCGTGGCCGCGCCGCCCCGGCGCCTAGTCGTTGTAGAACAAGCGGAGCGCGGGGGGGTTCCGCGGTCCGGCCTTCAGGCTCGTCTTGACCTTGGGAAACGCAGGCTTGCGGTTCTGTCCGGGCTGTGCCGGCCGCACCGATGCACGCGGCTTGTTTCCTTGCGTGTTCTTCATCCTATTCTCCTTCTCGTACGTACCACTCAGGACGACGATGAACGAGGGCAGCCCCGTGGCCCGGTCGTCCGTGCGGGGACGGGGCGCATACGCAGACTCGCAATTCATGGTCGCAAACTACGGACCGTCGCCGGCGCTCGCGCCATCGCGCGCCAGGGTTACCGCATCAAGACCGCCCCGATGCAGTAGCTTGCGTTCCGTAAGCCCCAGGGGATGAACTCACACCAACCCCTTCCGACGAAGAGCTTATCAGCATCGACGTGCGATGTCAAAGTGCGATGCGCCCGTTGCCGGGTCGGGGTGCATCCCGCGAACCCTGCCACGACCGCGATTAGTTCTTTACGGCGAAAGATGTTTGCTTTCTGCGCGCGTCCTCTTGTGCACGAAAACGGCTCCGCTAACCGCGAGGAACCGCCCAATCAGCCTTCCGGATTCAGGATTCGACATTCGCGGCCGCGCTCTGCGTGGGCCTCTTTTGGTTGCGCCCTCCGCGGCCGCGCTGGGGATGCCCGGCGCACGACGTCGGAGACCCGGGCGTCGTGCGCAACAACCCGCGTGTCTCGTAGCCGTGCGCGAGCCCCGTCAGGGGCGATACCCGTTTGCCCACGGCGTAAGCCGTGGGAATCGACGGGCAGGATGAGGCTAAGCGCCGTCAGAGGCGACACATATATGGCACAGCGCTGCGGATGGCGCGGGAGGGGGGTGCGCGTGGCGGGTTGCGTCGGGAGGTTGATGCGCGCTGCGCGTGTCGCCCCTGACGGGGCTCTACCGCGATGGGGTCGCCACCACACGGCTCACGGGCTTGTCGATTTAGTCCTAATCGAGCGCCGAAGGAACCACAATCGGTGGTCCAAACCCCGGTTTCCACTCTTGGCAGCCCTTTAGTGAATGCCGAGAGTCACTAAATCGACACGCCCTCACGCCGTGGGCTACGAAGGTGCCACCCGCTGACGCGGGCTGAGCTATCGGCGCGCCACGCGCGTCCGGGTCACAGTGCCGACTTCGCCGCGATCACGGCGGGGCCCAGCGTTGGGGTAAGGTCGTCCACGCGGCGCGCAGCGTGCGCGGCCGCCGGAGCGGCCGGGCGCCCGTCGTGCGCGGACGGCCAGGTCCGACGTCGTTGGCACGCGCGCGAGGCCGGAGGTCGAGCATCGCGAGACCTCCGGCCTCGTTCACGAACTTCATGCGGCGTTCCCGGAAGGGCCCGCTGCGTGGCGCGTGGATGGACAGCGCTGCCGGCGCTACTTCTTGCGCTTGTAGGTGCCGGTCATCTCCATTTTCTTGACCGTGTGCAGGCTGTCGGCCCACTCCGTCATGCACCAGTCCAGCGTGTCGTGATCCTTCACCTTCATCACGTAGCAGCCGTGGCTGGTGGTGCCGTCCAGCCCCACGCTGGTGTAGGGCATGCACCAGCACTTGCCGTCTTCGTCATAGGTGGCTGTGCCCTCCTGCGGGAAGCCCCAGTTGTTGAACATCCACCACATGTAGCGCTTCTTCGTGGGGTGCCAGCTCCAGATGCCGGCGGTTTCGTACTTCGTCTTGCCGCTCTCTGCGGTGATGCTGCCGTGCAGACAGCGCTTGTCCAGCGTCCAGCGCCATTCCGCCGTGCCCTTCCACTTCTTGCCGGTCTCGCCTTCGACGTTGGCGAGATCGGCCTCCCAGGTCCACGAGCCGACGAAGACGTCGTAGGCGTCCAGCTTCGCCGATCGATCCGGCTGCTTGATCTGCGAGAAGTCGACCTTCGGGGCGGCGCACCCGGAAGCGGCCAGGAGCGCCAGTGCCAACACGTGCCACCTCTGTCTGTTTGCGACGCACTTCATGTTCTTGTCTCCTTTCGGGGAATTGACCGTGGCGTACCGCGCCCACCACGGCGATGTCATGCCCCGCAGCCTAACGTGCCGGGGCCGCGGGTGCCAGAGGCAAGCCCGCGGCGGTGGGCGTCGGTGCGTTGCGAACCGGCCCCGCCTCGCGCAGCGCCGACGGCTCCACGGCCGTGGCCCACGCTCCGCCACTCCAGGACGCCGTCGTGTCTCGGTATTGCCCACCTCGCGCTTTGCGGATACAAGTAGCGGCAAGGAGCGGGCCGCCTGAATTCATCCGCGAGTCCTGACCGGCCCGAGCCGCCATCCGCTGCGTCGGACCACGAGGCAGCATCGGCGCCCTCCGGGGCGCTCGAGGGGCGTTCCGGTTGTCAAGCGAATGGCGAGGATCGCCCACCGGGCTCGCGGGCTGCGGGCCACGGGTCGGCGCCGAGCCGCCGGGGCCCGACACGGGATTGAACATGACCGTCAACAACGCCATCCGTAACGTCGCCATCATCGCCCACGTGGACCACGGCAAAACTACGCTCGTGGACCAGATGCTCCGCCAGTGCGGCCAGTTCCGCGAGGCGCAGCTCAAGGGCGAGCGGATTCTGGACTCCAACGATCTGGAACGCGAACGCGGCATCACCATCCTGGCCAAGAACATCGCCATCCGCTACCACGAGACCAAGATCAACCTCATCGACACGCCCGGGCACGCGGACTTCGGCGGCGAGGTGGAGCGGGTACTGAAGATGGCCGACGGGGCGCTGCTGCTGGTCGACGCCTTCGAAGGGCCCATGCCGCAGACGCGCTTCGTGCTCCGCAAGGCGTTCGAGTACGGCCTGCGTCCCGTGGTGGTGATCAACAAGATCGACCGCTGCGACGCTCGCCCGCACGACGTGCTCGATGAAGTGTTGGACCTGTTCATCGAGCTGGGCGCCGACGAAGACGCCCTGGATTTTCCCACCATCTATACTTCGGCCACCCAGGGGTTCGCCACGCTGGACCCGGCACAGCGCACCGACAACGTGTACGCGCTGTTCGACCTGATTATGAAACACGTCCCCGCGCCGGATGTAGACACCGAGGCCCCGGTGCAGATGCTCATCACCACCCTGGATTACAACGACTACGTGGGGCGGATCGGGATCGGGCGGGTGTGCGCGGGGACCCTGCACGCCGGGCAGACGGTGACCGTGATTCACCGCGACGGCACCCAGAAAAACGAGCAGATCGGCGAGCTGTTCCTGTTTGACGGCCTGGGGCGGCAGAAAGTGGACCGCGTGGTCGCGGGGGACATTTGCGCCGTCGTGGGCCTGGAATCCGTGGACATCGGCAACACCCTGGCCGACCCCGAGCATCCCGAGCCCCTGCCCATCATCCGCGTGGACGAGCCCACGCTGCACATGACCTTCCGCATCAATGACTCGCCGTTCGTGGGCCGCTCCGGCAAGTTCCTTACCAGCCGCCACATCCGCGACCGGCTGGAGAAGGAGCTTCAGCACAACGTCGCGCTGCGCGTGGAGCCGGGGCATACGCCCGAGGAGTTCCACGTGTCCGGGCGGGGGCTGCTGCATCTGTCGGTGCTCATCGAGAACATGCGCCGGGAGGGGTACGAGCTGGCGGTGGGCAAGCCGAAGGTGATCTACCGCGAACTCAACGGGCGCAAGACGGAGCCTATCGAGCTGTGCGTCATCGACGTGCCCACGCAGCACGTCGGAGCGGTGATGGAACTGATGGGCGGGCGGCGCGGCGTCTGCACCGCCATGGAGACGCGCGGGGAAAGCACGCACTTCAGCTTCACCATCCCCGCCCGCGGGCTCATCGGACTGCGCAACCGCATGCTCACCGCGACCAACGGCACGGCGATCATGCACCACACGTTCTATGAGTACGAATACCTGCGCGGGGCCATTCCCGGCCGGGCCAACGGCGTGCTCGTCGCCAGCGAGGCGGGGCAGGTGACGGCCTACGCCCTGGACGGCCTGGCCGACCGCGGCACCTTCTTCGTCAAGCCCGGCGATCCCGTTTACGCCGGGCAGATCGTGGGGGAAAACAGCCGCGAGAGCGACATCGACGTGAACGTGGCGCGGGCCAAACGCATGACCAATATCCGCGCCGCCTCGGCGGACAAGACCGTGGTGCTCAAACCGCCGCGGGAACTGACGCTGGAGCTGGCGTTGGAGTTCATCGACGACGATGAACTGGTGGAGGCCACCCCGGACGCCATCCGCCTGCGAAAGCGGATGCTCAGCGAGACCGACCGCCGCCGCGCCAGCCGGGCGAAGTAGTGGAAATCCCGCGTAGGGTGCCGTAGGCTAGCCGCTCATGGGATCACCGATTACCAAGCTCACGATCAAGGGATACAAGTCGATCCGATCGCTCGAGGACTTCGAGCTGCGGCCGCTGAACATTCTGATTGGCGCCAACGGGGCGGGTAAGAGCAACTTCATCAGCTTCCTGCGTCTGGTGAGGGCGCTCTACGGCACGCGCTTGCAGCAGTTCGTAGCGGAGGGCGGAGGCGCCGATATTCACCTCTTCCTTGGACCAAGGGTGACGAGGGAAATCGTTGGCAGTCTCTACTTTGGCCCGCATCACTATGGGTTCACGCTCGTCCCGACAGCGACGAACGCCTTGGTCGTTGAGTACGAGACGTTTGATAAACCGAGCATTCCCGCCGGAGTGGACGTCTATCATTCCCAGGGAGAGGCCATCGCTGGGGCTATTGGCGACCATGATGACCCGAAGCTCCGCGACGTCCATCATTCCGTGAGAGAGTCCCTTGCTAGGGCTATTCGCGACGATGATGACCCGAAGCTCCGGCAAGCCGTGCGCAGCATTAATGAGTTGCTTTCGAGGAATGTCACTACGTGGAGTGCGTTTCACTTCCAAGATACAAGCGGAACAGCGGGGGTCAGGCGACCTGGAACGGTCCGCGACTACGAGAGGCTGCGTGAAGATGCAGCCAACCTCGCCGCGTTTCTGCACCGATTGCGCGCGGAAAGCCCGCGCGCCTACGAATCGATCCGAGATGCGGTGCGTGGCGTGACTCCCTTCTTCGACGACTTCAAGCTTCGCCCGCAGAAGAGCGGTCCCGACGATAGCATCCTGCTCGAATGGACGCAGAAGGGTAGCGACTACCCCTTCCATCCAAGCCAGTTGTCTGACGGAACGCTGCGCTTCATCTGCCTGGCCACGGCACTGCTGCAACCCGATCCGCCGTCGACCATGATCATTGACGAGCCGGAACTTGGGCTTCACCCCTACGCGTTGAACGTGCTCGCCGGCCTCCTTAAACAGGCAGCCACCCGGACGCAGTTAATCGTCTCCACCCAATCGGCGGCGCTGGTCGATTACTTCGGGCCGGAGGACATCATCGTCGTGGATCGCGCGGCGGGTGCCTCCACGTTCCGCCGTTTGGAGCGCGCGTCCCTCGAGGAATGGTTGAAGGAATACTCCCTCGGCGAACTATGGGCGAAGAACGTCTTCGAAGGCGGGCCCGCCCATGAGTAGGGTGCTGGCTCTAGTGGAGGGCCACACCGAAAGCGCCTTCGTGAAGGAGGTCCTTGCGCCGGTTCTCGCGTCTGGTGGTGTCTTCCTGAGTGCTACACTTCTCGGCAAGGGCGGCATCCGTTCGTACCAGGCCGTGCGGGGCGACATTCTTGCCGCGCTCAAACAGGATTCGTCCCGCTTCTGTACGACGATGATCGACTACTACGGTCTCCCGAAGGACTGGCCCGGAGCGCCGCGAACGGCGAGGCGAGAGCCACGTCACCCGATTGAATCGGTCGAACAGGCCATCGCCGACGACATTCAGCGCGAATTGGGTTCGTCCTTCGACCCCAAGCGATTCTTCCCCTACCTGCAGAAGCACGAATTCGAGGCGCTCCTGTTCAGCGACCCGCAGGTGCTCGCGGAGATCATCGACCAGGCAGGCAACGCCGCCGCGTTGCAGAACATCGTGAACGAGGCGGGCGCGCCGGAAGAAATCGACGACACCCCGGACGGTGCACCCTCGAAACGACTCATCCGCCTGTCGCCGGGATATCAGAAGGTCCTCAGTGGCGCACGCGCGGCGACCCGCATCGGGATTGACCGAATCTGTGAGTGCTGCCCCCATTTCGCGCGCTGGGTGTCGTGGTTGCGCGGGCTGGCTACGGTCGATCGCGGGGGAACGGGACTAGGGGTCTGAACCGCCATCCTGACGGCCCACAGCGCGGCTGACGGCCCGGCACAGCTCCGACCCCGTATAAGCGCGATCACTCGCCGAGCAGCCACGCCGACAGTCTGAAGTACAGGTAGAGCGTAGCCACGTCGGCGGTCGCCAGCACGATGGGACCCGCGGCGATGCGCGGGTCCCCGCGCAGCGCCCGAACCACCGTCGGCCACAGCACGCCGAACAGGCAGGAGGTGATCATCGCCAGTGCGATGCTCAGCCCCACGGCGCCGGCCACGACGGGCTTGCCCTTCCACCCCTGGATCACCAGCGCCACCACCAGCCCGCAACCCGCGCCCAGCAGAGCCGCCGTCGCCAGCTCCTGCCGCAGCACCTGCCCCACGGCCGCCCACGCCGGCCTGCCCTGGTGCAGCCACTGCAGTGTGAGGGTCGTAGACTGCATGCTCACGCTCTCGGAAAGGGCCAGGACCACGGGAATAAAAAGTGCCAGGATAATGGCACTGTCCAGGAACACCTCATAACGCGCCGCCAGCACGGCGCAGGCCAGCCCCCCGCCGATGTTGCACAGCAGCCAGGGAAAACGGTTGCGAAAGCCCCGCCAGGTGGAGCGCTCGCGCCGCCGCGCCAGGTGCACGCCGAGGAGCTGAAACACGTCCTCCCGGGTGTGGCGGGCGGCCACGTCGAACATCTCGGTGGTGAACAGGTCGACATCCACCACCCCCAGCAGGCGGTTCTCGTCGTCCACCACGGGGAAGGCCAGGAAGCGGTATTGCAGGAAGAACTCGCAGGCGACGAGCACGGTGGCGGTGTGCGGAATCGCGGCCACTCGATCCACCATGATGGAAGCCACGGTTGCCTCGGGCGGGCTGACCAGCAGTCGCCGCGTGGGCACCACGCCCACGAGCTTGCCCGACTCATCCACGGCGTAGAAGTAGACCGGTCGTTGGCCCACGTCGCGGGCGCGAAGCGACGCCAGTGAGTCGCCCACTGAGGCGTCGGCGCGCAGGGTGATGCAGTCGCGCCGCAGGTGGCCGACAATCGGTTCATCGAGGATGTGGCTCGATCGTCCGCGGCTCATGGGCGGATTGTATCGCCCCACGGTCGCCGATACTCGCCCGGCTATCGGACCACGCCGGCCGGTGCACATAACGTACGCTGTGAGTGACGGCGGGCGTATCGGATCGTCTGCGTACGCGCCCCTTCGCGCGGCGGCGGCGCCGTCCAGGAAACAAACGGATGGAGGACGCGGGGCGTACGGCGATCGCGGCCTGACGCACTCGGCGTCGGTCTGGCGGGAGTAACTGCGACATGCGGCAGGTGATGTCTACCGACTCAGACCGCTTCGAGCTGCGCTCCACGATCACCGCGGAGTCAGTGTGGGTCGCGGTCTGCTTCCTGGCGGTGACGGGCGTGTTTGTGTCGCCGCTGGCAGGCTACACGGACCTCTCGGGGTCGGCGCGCACGGCGGTGGCCGTCGCCGCCGCGCTGCCCGCCCTGTACCTATTCACCTGGCGGCGGGGCACGATCGTGGATCGCGCCGCCGGGACGGTTCAGACCTGGTGTGGCGTGCTGGCGCCCATGTTCCGGCGCGTCACCAGCGTGGAGCCGGAGGCCGTGATGTTGGAGCGGGCCGTCATCGACGACACCAACCCGTTGTTCGTCGAGGTCATTAGCCTGACGCGCCGTAGCGCCCCGCCGGTCTATGTCGGCCGGATGTCGAACGTCACGCGGGCTCATGCCGTCGCCGAGAATCTGGCGCAGTTCTTCGGCATCCCCCTGCTGGACCGCACGGAGGAGATTGAATACCGCATGTCGGTCTTCGGCGTTGCCCGTTGGAACCCGGATCGCCCGCGCAGTCGGTGGTACGCTCGGGTCCGGCCCGACGGCCGGTTCGAGTTCCGCGACCGGAGCCGTTCGGCCCCGTTCGAGACGTAACCGTGTCCCACAACGCGGACGCGGCGCATCAATGCTGGTCCGTGGTTCCCGCGCCGCCCGGCGGGGTCGCGTGACACCCGCCGGTGATCCCGGGCGCCAAGCACGGCTTGGCCTGGGCCCAATCCACCCCGCAACGGCCGCCGCTTGACCCTTGCTGCACAGCACACTATACACCCTTGGCCGCTGACTCTGCGTGGGCGTGGCGCGAACCATGGACCGAGAGCGAATTGAACGAGCCGTTCGCGAGATCCTCCTGGCCGTCGGGGAGGACCCCGACCGGGAGGGGCTTCGCCACACGCCGCGCCGGGTGGCGCGCATGTACGAAGAGCTCTTCAACGGGCTCACCAAGGATCCCGCCGAGCATCTCCGCACGGCGTTTACCGAATCTTACGACGAGCTGGTGGTGCTCCGCGATATTCCGTTTCATTCGATCTGCGAGCATCACCTCATGCCCTTCGAGGGTGTGGCCCACGTTGCCTACCTGCCCGATGGACAGGTGGTCGGTATTTCCAAGCTCGCCCGCGTCGTGGATGAGTTCGCGCATCGCCCGCAGGTGCAGGAGCGGCTGACGTCGCAGATCGCCAACCTGTTGATGGAGACACTCAAGGCCAAGGGGGTGGCCGTCGTCATCCGCGCCACGCATACCTGCATGACCTGCCGCGGCATTAAGAAGGCCGGGAGCCTGATGGTCACTTCGGCCATCCGCGGGCTCTGTCGCAGCGACGCCCGCACACGCAGCGAAGTGATGTCGCTGCTGCACAGTTAGACCCTCGATCTCGCCCGGGCCCGTTGGCTCTCCCGCACCCGCAGGACCCTGTGCAGGGTCCTGAAGAATCGCCGGAGGTTGGTCCCCGCCTACGCCATGGCGCCCCGTCGAGGTGCTGTTTGGCGCGTTGGGAAGCGAATCGTGCCGCTGTTTGAGGGCTGCACGCCGGCACGCCGCGGCGTCCGACCGCCGCATTTGCATTTGGCGTCCGACCGTGCTAGGTTGTGAGCTTCATAGCGACTCGCGTACGAGCGCGGGGCGACAGCGTTTCGGCCGCCACGGACGGCGGGCCGGGTGGGCACAGGGAGGTACCCCAGCGCATGTTCCTCAAACGCATCACCGTCAGCGGGTTCAAGAGTTTCTGCGACCGCGTGGACTTCGACTTCGGGCCGGGGGTGACGTGCATCGTCGGGCCCAACGGCTGCGGCAAGAGCAACGTCGTCGATGCCTTCAAGTGGGTGCTGGGGGAGCAGTCCGCGCGCTCCCTCCGCGGCCGACAGATGATGGACATGATCTTCAACGGCTCCTCCACGCGGAAAAGCAGCAGCGTCGCCCAGGTGGACCTGCTCTTCGACAACGCCGACCGCGCCCTGCCGCTGGATCAGGAGGAGATCACCGTTTCGCGCAAGCTCTATCGCTCCGGCGAAAGCGAATACCTGCTCAACCAGCAGGGGGCGCGCCTCAAGGACATCCGCGAGCTCTTCCTCGATACGGGCGTGGGCGTGGACGCGTATTCCGTCATCGAACAGGGGCGGGTGGACAGTCTGCTGCAGAGCAACCCGCTGGACCGGCGAGTGATCTTCGAAGAGGCCGCCGGCATCAGCCGCTACAAAGTCCGCCGCCGCGAAGCGGAGCGCAAGCTCGAACGCACGCAGCAGAACCTGCTGCGCGTCGCGGACGTCATCGACGAACTGGAGAAACGGCTGCGCAGCGTCAAGCTCCAGGCGGGCAAGGCGCGGAGCTACAGGGAATACGAGGCGCGGCTTAACGAACTGCGCTCCAGCTTCGCCATGGCCGAATACCATCGGTTCACCGGTGAAATCGAGCGCGTTACGCGCGAGGTCGATGCGCGCACCGACCGGGTGACCGAGCTGCGGACGCTGATCGACCGGCAGGAGGCGGAGAACGTCCAAGTGACCATCCGTCTCGACCGCCTGGCGGAGGAGATCGGCACCGCCGACAACCATCTGGTGGAAGCCAAGTCGCAGTATGCCGCCTGCGAGGAGCGCATACAGGCCGCCCGCCGCCGTGCAGAGGAGCAGGCGGCCCTGCTCCAGCGCGCCGCGGAACGCTCCCGTGCCGACCAGTCGCGCCGCGAGGAATCGCTGCGCGAGCTTGCGTCGGTGCGCGATTCCGCCGCCGAGCTGCACCGGCAGATGCAGGACCGGCATGCCCGCATCGACGGCCTTAACGAACAGGACCGCGCCCTGGCGCGGGACCTCACCGCGGCACAGGCGACGCTCGAGGACGAAAAGGCGGGCATCATCGACTTAGTCCGCCGCAGTGCCCAGACGCACAACGAGATCATCCGCCTCAACACGCACCGCGAGTCGCTGGTAGATCAGAAGGGCCGGCTGGAGCAGCGCGACGCGGTCATCAGCGCCGAGCTGGAGCTCCAGCTCCGGCAGAAGGCCCAACTCGAACATCGCCTGCGCGAGGTGGACGAACTGATTGCCGTGGAAACGCGCCGCCTGGAGGAGAAGAAGGCGGAGGCCGCCCGCGTCAGTTGCCTGCGGCAGCAGCTTGTCGACGAGCTCGCCGGCGCCAAGGAACGGCGCAGCGCCCTGCAAAGCCGCCGCGAGCTGCTTGCCGACCTGGAACGCAAAATGGAGGGCGTGGGCGCCGGCGTGCGCATGCTGCTCGACCGCCAACGGCGGGAGAACCCGCCGGCGGAGCTTGCGTGCCTCGCGGGGCTGGTCGCCGACATCTGCGAAACCGACATTGCCCACGCGGCGATCGTCGAGGCGGCGCTGGGCGAGTGGGAGCAGTGTCTGGTGGTCACCGATGGCCGTGCCTTCCTGCGCTACCTGGCGACTCTGGACGGGGAACTTCCGGGAAGGCTAACGGTGCTGTGCGCCGACCGGCTGCCCCCCATCGTGAACGAGCGGGAGTTCAGCGACCGTCCGGGCGTGGTAGGCCGGGCGGTGGACCTGGTGCGCGTGCCGGAGGCCTTCACCCATCTGGCGCGGCATCTTCTGGGGCGCACCATCGTCACCGAGACCCTGGAGGATGCCCTGGCGCTGGCGCGGGATGAGGTGTCGGGCCATCGCTTTGTCACGCTGGGCGGTGCTCTGGTGGAGCCGGACGGAAGGGTGAGTGTCGGCCCGCCGGACTCCGACGCGGGACTTATTTCCCGCAAGAGCGAGCTGCGGGATATCGACGTGCAGCTTTCCCTTCTGGTAGATCAGATCGAAGTTCTGGCGGACCAGCTTAACCGCACGCACGCCGAGGCGGAGCACCTGGAGGGCGTGCAGCAGGAACTGCGTACGGCGATCTATGAATCCAACACGGCGCGGGTGGAGGCGGTGGCGGCCTTGCAGGGCATCACCGACGCCGTGGATCGCCTCACTTCGGAGCGGCCGCTGATCGCCGGAGAGGCGGCACTGCTCGAACACCAGATCAACGAGGTGCTGGAGAAGGCCGAGGCCGGCGGACGGTCGCTGGAAGAGCTGGATCGCGAGAATCGCGAGCGCGAGGCCAAGGTCGAAGCGCACCAGCAACGCATCGACGCCGTGGTGCTCGCCCGCCGGCAAGTGCAGGAGCAACAGACCGAAGCGCGGGTGGCCGCCGGGCAGTTGGCGGAAAAGCGGGCGGCGGCCGTCGAGCGCGTCAGCGCCATCGAACGCGCCTTGCGCGAGCTCGACGAAGCGCTCGCTGCCGCGGAACGAGACCGGGAGCAGTACCAGGCGCGCATCGCGGACGCGGAGCAGACAGTGGCCTCGGGTATCGAGCGGCTGGCGCTGCTGGCGGGGAAGATCGCCGAACTGGATGCCGCGGCGGGCCGGCTGCGACACGAGCGTGACACCCTGCGGCTGGACATGGACGCGCGAAGCCAGGCCATCCGCAACGCCCGCGGCGAACTCTCCGGCGTGGAGGGGCAACTGCACGAGCAGCAGATGGCGCTGGCGGAAACGAGGGTGCGGCGCGACGAGCTCACCGCTCGCGTGCGCGAGGAGATGGCGATCGATCTGGCGGAGCGCTATGCCCACTACCAGCATGCGGAGCAGGATTGGACCGCCGTCGAGGCGGAGATCATCGAGCTGCGCGGCAAGATGGACCGCCTGGGCAACGTCAACCTGGACGCCATTACGGAACTGGAAGAGCTGGAGCAGCGGCACCGCTTCCTGACCGGTCAGCGCGACGACCTGGCGGAGGCCCAGCGGCAGCTCCAGCAGCTTATCGACCGGCTCAATCAGGAATCGCGCGACCGGTTCCTCTCCTCCTTCGAGCAGATCCGCGACCATTTCCGCGCCATGTTCCGCAAGCTCTTCGGCGGCGGTCGGGCGGACATTCTGCTGGAGAACCCCGAGAACCCCCTGGAGTGCGGCATCGAGATCGTGGCTCAGCCCCCGGGCAAGGACCTGCAGGTCATCTCCCTGATGTCCGGCGGCGAGAAGTCCATGACCGCCATCGCCCTGCTCATGAGCATCTTCCAGAGCCGTCCCGCCCCCTTCGCCATCATGGACGAGGTGGACGCAGCGCTGGACGAGGCCAACAACGACCGCTTCAACCGCATCGTCAAGGAATTCGCCGCGCAGTCGCAGTTCATCATCATCACCCACTCGCGCTGGACCATGAACATCGGCGACCGGCTCTACGGCATCACCATGCAGGAGCCCGGCGTTTCCACCCGCGTGGGCGTGCAGCTCGACCAGGCGGCGGTGGCGTAGCCGAACGCTCCGCGAATGAAGCAATGATGAATGCGGAATGCGGAAACCGAGCCGTCCCGATGAAATCGGGATGAGCGAACGGGCCTTCGCCGCAGGGGAACGGCTGGCGCGCTATCTGTACCGCGAGTGCCAACGAGCGGTCCGTCAGCCCCGGGATCGGCGGGGTGGCACCTTCGACGGGTGGCCCGACGATCATCGCTCCGTCGCGGACGTTGCCCGCTCCCTTACGCTCGCGGCTCTGTTCCTGCATTCCGCATTCCTCATTTCGCATTCGCCGGGTGACCCATCGCTTCAGCGGTGGGGGAGCCGATTCGCAAACCGATTGACGAGCGTCGATGGTCGATCGGCGCGTGGCCGACGGACCGATGATATGCCCGCGGCACTCATGCGCAGCCTGACTCTTCAGCGCAATCCTCCTTCGCGTACTCTGTGTCCTTCGTGGTAATGGCTTTCACCACGAAGGGCACGAAGGCCACGAAGTCGGCTGGCGGGTGGCCCATCGCTTTAGCGGTGGGGCAGGCGATTTGCAAACCGATTGTCGATCGGCGATGGTCGATCGGCGTGTGGCCGACGGACCGATGATATGCCCGCGGCACTCATGCGCAGCCTCACTCCTCAGTGCCGCCCTCCTTCGTGTATTCTGTGTCCTTCGTGGTAATGGCTTTCACCACGAAGGGCACGAAGGCCACGAAGATGGCTGACCTTCCGGTCAGTGGCCCAGTGCATCAGTGGCGCAGTGGGTGGTCGACCGCTTCAGCGGTGGGGGAGCCGAGCGCTTCGCGAATGAAGAATGGTGAATGCGGAATGCGGAAGGAATAGCGGGTTTCGAATCGTGAAACGAAATCCGCCGCGCGGCGTACAGAGCCGCGA
>JACQXM010000061.1 GCA_016208685.1 Planctomycetota bacterium
GGAGTACATCCTGGTGTACTTCAACACCACCGACAGCACCACGCACATCATCTATGACGCGGACGCGGACACGGATGGCGGCGCGGTGCTCCTGGGTCGGCTCACCAACATCACCACCCAGGCGACGCACGACCAGCTCACCGCTGCGAACATTGATTCGCAAGGCTAGGCCGGTTGACATAGCGTCAGGCGAAGCGGCCTGACGAACGTTGTACACACGGGGCCCGGTGGGTTCGATCGCCGGGCCCTTTCTACGCGCTGCGCTGGGTGCGTGCCGTGGGTAAGCCACCGCGCGTGGCAGCCTGGCGATCGCTCGGTACCGCGAGTGCCAACGAGCGGTTGCACTGAGCCGCGACCGTCAGGGAGCGGGCGAAGCGGGCGACGAAGGTACGTTGGGACGCGCCGCCGGATCGTTGAGCAGTCGCCCGCTCCATTCTGTCGCGGTACTGCTCGCCCTGTCGCGGTACGAACCCTACATCGCTACGGGGAGTACTATGCCCGCTCCATTCTGTCGCGGCACTGATCGTTCTCCCGCGGTACGGATCGCGCTTACGGCTGCCGTTGGGTCATCGTCAAGTTGACATCCCGGCCGGGCCGACTAAGGTGGCGTTTCGGCGGGCATCGGGAGTTGCGCCCGATCGCCCGGCCGCACGTAGAAAAGTAAGAGTGTTAACGAAAGGAGGAAGGGTCATGAGACGGTTGTATGCCATGAAGCGGTTGGTGGCCGCCGGCAGCGTGGTCGGCGTGCTCGTCTTCGCCCTGTCCGCGGAGGCGGGCAAGAAGCCGCCGGGAGGCGGCGGGGACAAGTGCCCGCGGGACATCGGCTGTCCCGACGTCTGGGACCCCGTCATCTGTAGCGACGGAGTCGTTTACAGCAACGGGTGTTACGCCTTCCAGCAGTGCGCCACCGGCTGTGTGCCGTACGGCGACGGCGGCCCGGTTGCCGCCAAGCCCGGTGGCGGCGGCGGCAAGTGCCCGCGGGACATCCAATGCCCGGATCTCTGGGACCCGGTCGTTTGCAGCAACGGCGTAGTCTACAGCAACGGCTGTTACGCCTTCCAGCAGTGCGCCACCGGCTGCGTGCCCTATGGTGAAGGCGGCGCGCAGGCCAAGCCGGGCGGCGGTGGTGGCGGCGGCGGCAGCAAGTGCCCGCGCGACATCCTGTGCCCCGACGTCATGGACCCCGTAATCTGTAGCGACGGGAACATCTACAGCAACGGCTGTTACGCCTACCAGCAGTGCGCCACGGGCTGCGTGCCCTACGGTGACGGCACCTGATCGTTACAATCGCTTAACCTGTCTGCCGCGGGGTGGGCGCTGCAGTCTTGGCCCGCCGCCCGCCCTGCGGCAGCGTCCTTGGCCGCGCGCAACCCGCGCGGAACCAGCCGCGCCTGCGTGCGGGGGCGATTGCCCTCAATCGCGCGGTGGATCCGTCGCCGCCGTGCTGTGTTTGAGCACATAGCGCCGGTAGTACGCGATGCCCAGACAGGTGAGCGGAATCGCCATCAACAGCCCGATGAACCCCAGCAACTTGCCCCAGATGAAAACGCCCAGAAGGATGGCCACCGGTTTCAGGCCCGTCGCCTCGCCCATCACCCGCGGCGTGATCAGCGTATCCTGTATCACCTGCACCGCGCCGAACACCGCCAGCGTCCAGACCAGGGACATCAGGAAGCTCGAGTCCCCTTCAATTGCCCGCAGCCCCGCCAGCATCGCTGCCGGCACCAGCCCCACCGCCTGCAAATAGGGCACGAGGTTCAATAGCCCGATGAAGAGCCCCAGCGGTACCGCCATGGGCAGCCCGATGAGCGTGAACCCCACCACGTACAACGTGCCGGTGAATAGCGCCACCAGCGACTGACCGCGAAGGTACCGGCGCAGGACGCCGTTAAAGAGGTCCAGAAACTCCACGATGGCGCCGGCGTAGTCCGGCGGCAGAAAGGCCTTCCACTGCCGCTGGTACTCCGGGAAGTCCAGCAGCAGGAAAACCAGATAGACCAGCACAATCACCAGGCCCGTCAGCGCCAGAACCACATTGACCCCGAAGGCGATCACGGTCCATCCGCCGAGCGCCAGGCGCTTGGCAAGTCCGATGAGTAGCGCGCGGAACTCGTCGGATCGCGTGTACTCCACGGCGCTGTCAAGTAGCTGGCCGACGTACGTACCCGCCACACTCTCCCGGAGCTGACGCAGGCGCGCGGCACGGGACACAACGCCCGCGTCGCCTCGATAGCGTGCCCATCCTTCGGCCAGCTCACGCCAGCCCAGCGCCGACTCCTCCTCCGCGGCGGGCGCCGAGGGCGAATCCGAACCGCTCGGTGCGCGTGCAGCATCGAGGGACGGCGCCGGCTCGACAACCGACGCGGCATCGTCCTTCCCGTCGCCGCGGCCATGCCCCGTCGAATCGCCGGGGGCAGTGGCCGAGAGGTCCTCGCGCAGACGCTCCAGGTCCAAACGCAACCGGTTCGCCTGACTGAATATCAGCGGCACGACCAGCGCGACTACCGCAAGCCCGGAGACCGCCAGGCCGCCGATGGTGATCAGCACCGCCAGGCCGCGACGCCGGGTCTTTCGCTCGAAAACGTTAACCAGTGGGTTGAGCAGGTAGGCGAGGATCACCGCCGCGGCAAAAGGCAGCAGCACATCCGAGAGATGTCGCACGAGGGCGAAGCCGGCCACCACGCCGATCGCGGTCAGCACCATCCGCACGACGCGGTCCAGGGTAAACACCGGGCTGGGCGAGGGTGGCGGCACGCCGGGGATTGAACCAGCGACCGGCGCGGTTGACAATGCGGAATTCGACAAACCCGCCATGACCGGAACAACGCGGGGCGGAATGCAGCGCGAGGCCCCCGGCCCCCGCGCCCGCCGAGGCGGTGAGACGGCACTGCGGCAGGGTTGCGACGCCGGCGGTCGTCGGGTGACAGCCTATAGCACGATACATCAGACAACGAATCCGCGCCGCCGACGCGCACCTCGTTCACGCGAGGCGGGGAACAAAAGCGGACCGGCGCCGCGCGGTGTCCGCCTCGGCGCTATTGCGACGCCATTCGCGGCGAGGCACAGGTTCGGCAAAAAAAGCGGCCCGGTGGGGTGAACCGGGCCTTGGGGGACCGTCCAATGGGGGTTTGGACGGTGTGTGAACTAATTCGCGTGCCTGCCCGCATGCGGCCCAGGATTATTAGCGGCCGCAGCCCACAAGCCGCCGTATTGTACCATAAACCGTAGCGCCGATAAAGGGGGCGATTGTAAATTCTCGTGTCAGCCGCCGGACGAACGCCCGGCGAACTGATTCCCATAATGCGCGAGTTGCCCGCCGCTGGCGACGGGGGGCGGGAGGCCGTAACATGTCGCTGCATGAGGCCGCGTTCGCCGCGTCCGCTCCCCGGCGCGGTTGGAGACGGACGATGGGCGCCGCGGCCCGGAAACACCGGGGCTTCCAAGTGGCGCTTACAGGTGCACGGCAACGTCCTCACCGGGTCGGACCGGGAGGCGCGGCCGCCGCGAACGGCGAGCTCGTGCCCACCTCACCAACGCGAGACCGTCGCGCGACGGCGGTTACGCCTGCGGCTGGAAAGGACACGCTGTGGAACTAACCCATAGCCTGAAGTTTCTCAAGCAGTACGTTTGCGATCCCAATGTGGTGGGTGCCGTGGCACCCAGCTCGCGTGCCCTGGCGGAGGCGCTGTGCGAGCCGCTTCGAGCCCACGCCGGCCCGGCGTGCATCCTGGAGGTCGGTGCAGGAACGGGTGCCATCACACGCTACATCGGCACCGTGCTGCAGGACGAACACGAACTGGATGTCTGCGAGATCCAACCCGACTTTGCCGACATCCTGGAGCGCGATGTGCTTTCGATGCCGGTGTTCGACCGGCACATGCGTGCCGGCCGGGTGCGCCTGTTCCGCTGCCCCATCCAGGAGTTAACGGAGCAGGACCGCTACGACTTCATCATCTCCGGTCTGCCGCTCACGGTGTTCGAGTTGGAGGACGTACAAGCGGTGTTCGCCGTAATCCGCCGCTGCCTGAGGCCCGGAGGCGTGTTCAGCTATTTCGAGTACATCGGCCTGCGGCGCACCTCGCGGGTGCTGGCGCTCGGCAAGCGTCGGCGCCGCATTCGCTCCGTGTCCGCCTACCTGTCCGACCACATCCGTGCCCACCAGTTTCGCAGCACCACCGTGCTCCGCAACTTTCTGCCGGCGCACGCCCGGCACCTGCGTTTCGACGGTTAAACCGCCGTGCGCGAAACCGCGCCGCATTGCCGCAGCGCCCCCAAGCCACGCTACCTGACGCGGCGGCGCCGCCCGGCCGGGCGTTCGGCCGTAGCCAGGGATTTCAATCCCTGGTCACCCCGGTCTCCGGGGTTTTCCAGCGGGCCGGCGAGCGTGCACAGGCACGCCCGCCGGCCCGCTGGAAAAGCCAGAAAAACCGGCCCCGTATTCCAGGGTCTAAGGACCTTGGCAACGATCGTTCGCCCTACCCGGCGGGGCCCCAGCGCGATGCCCCAGACGCCTTCGGTTCGCGGGCCCGCCTCGGGTAGCACGCCGTGTCGTCGCCTCCATGCGTGAAGGGCGCACACCAATCGCGCACCTTGATTTAGGTTGTGGCGAAGGTCCTGAGATAAGGTGTGGCACGGGCATCCTGCCGGTGAAACCATGGGCTGGAAGCCCATGCCGCAAGTTTCGCCACGGGCTGCTCGGCGCGCCGCGTCAGAAGCGCTCCAGGGCCACCAGGTCGTCGAAAGTCTCACGGCGGCGGATCAGGCGCGTGTGCGATCCACTGACGAGAACCTCCGCCGCCCGAGGGCGGGAGTTGTACTGGCTGCTCATCACGAACCCGTACGCACCCGTGGAGAACAGGCATAGCAGGTCGCCGCGCGCCACCGGCGGCAGCCAGCGGTCCTTCGCCAGAAAATCGCCGCTTTCGCACACCGGCCCCACCACATCCACCAGGACGCTTCCCGGCAGGTGCAGATCGGCCCGGCGTGCCGGCGGAGCCAGCCCGTCCCGCGGAGCCACGGGCCAGGTGAAGTGGAACGAGCCATACAGTGCCGGGCGGATCAGCTCGGTGATGGCGGCGTCGACGATCACGAACTGCCTGTCGCCGCTTGACTTGGTGTAGAGCACGCGGGCCAGAAGCACTCCGGCATTCGCCGAAATGCAGCGGCCGGGCTCGAGCAGAACGCTCAGCCGCCGGTCCGCGAGCTGCGGCACCAGTCGCTGGGCATAGACCGCGGCGGGCGGAGCCTCGCTGCCGTCATAGTGAGCACCAAACCCCCCACCCAGGTTGATGGCCGAGATTCCGCAGCCTTCCGCGCGGAGTTCGTCGATGAGCGCCAGCGCCTTAGTCAGGGCCTGAGTGTACGGCTCCACAGTGTTTACCGGCGAGCCGATGTGCAGGTGCACGCCGCAAAGGTCCAGCCCCGGCTCGTCGCGAAAACCACGGAAGACGTTCCGAGCCCGATCGAGGTCCACGCCGAACTTGGTTTCCCGTTTGCCGGTGGTCGTATAGCGATGCGTCTTGGGATCCACATCGGGGTTGATGCGCAGCGCGGCGCGGGCGGTCGTGCGTTCCGCGTGGGCCAGCCGCGCGAGGTTGGCCAGCTCCTCCTCCGACTCGACGTTGAACCAGCCGATCCCCGCACGCAGCGCGGCGACGATCTCCGCATCGGTCTTTCCCACACCGGCGAAGACCACGGTGGAGGGCGAGGCGCCGGCCTCCAGCACCCGCGCCAGTTCGCCGCCGCTGACGACGTCGAACGCGGCGCCGCGATCGCGCAGCAGGCGGAGGATGCTGAGGTTCTGGCAGCTCTTGACCGAGAAGCAGATGGTCGCCCGCAGCGGCGCGAAGGCCTCGCGCACGCGGTCGAAGTGGTCGAGCAGCGTCCGCTCGGAGTACACATAAAGCGGTGTACCGAACTGCTCGGCGAGGCGGCGCAGGTCGACCTCCTCGCAGCGCAGAACGCCGTCGCGGTAGACAAAGTGGTCCATGCCGGCCGTCCCCGGGGCGGCGGGCACGCTGCGCCACGCCGACCGCGGGACGGAGTTTGGCATGCGACCTGGCGCGCGTCCAGGGCGAGAGGCGGCGGGCACGACCGAATGGGCGGGCGCGGCGGCCCGTTCCGTGGTTACGTTGTCGGCGTGCGTGCGGTGGCCGTGAGCACCTCCAGCGCCCGCCGGGCCGCCTCCTGCTCCGCGTGCTTCTTGCTCGGCCCCCAGGCGCTGGGAAAGCGCTCGCTCCCGACCACCACGCACACTTCGAAGCACTTGCTGTGGTCCGGACCCTGTTCGTCGAGGGACTCGTACTGCGGAGTGGCGGCGAGGTACCGTTGGGCATACTGCTGGAGTGCCGACTTGTAGTTCTCGTGGTGTTCCGAGGCGGAACACTCGTCGACGTGGCGCGCCATTGCGCTGCGGATGAAGCGCTCCGCCGGCTCCAGGCCGCCGTCCAGGAACACCGCCCCCACCACCGCCTCGAACACCGCGGCGCGCAGCGACGTAGGCAGCGAGTTTCGCGCGTCGATGCCGTTGCCCAGGATCAGGAGATCCGTGAGCCCCACCGCATCGGACACGTCGGCACAAATCCGCCGCGAAACGACCACCGACTTCACCTTGGTCAGGTCGCCTTCATCCCAGTCGCCGAAGCGATGGTACAGATCGTTACAGATGACCATCCCCAGCACGGCGTCGCCGAGGAACTCCAGCCGCTCATTGCTCTGTAAGCGCGTGTCGGCCACCGAGGAGTGCGTCAGCGCCGTAATGAGCAACTCGGAATCGGCAAACTGGTGGCCGGTAATCTGCTGCGCGCGGGCAGCAATCTCTTCGTTGTTCACGGAATGGGTTCCACGGGCCTTTGGCGAAAACCGCGGAGCTCGCCGCCTCACTCGGCGTCTCAGCGACCTTCGCCAAGGGCCAGCACTCGTGCCGCTTGCCAACGCCCTGACAATCTGGGCAAATCAGGAAAGACCATCACGCCGCAAACGGCGTTCGAATGGTACCATCGGCGTCCTGTGCGGACAAATCCAGAACCACGGATGGGCCCGGGCGACATTGCCCTCCGAGGCGGACGGGTCGCCGCCCCCTTCGCGCGCCCCCTTGCGGGTCGCCGGGAATCCCCCTACCTTACCCTGCGCTCGGGTGCGGTAGCTCCGCACCGTTGCGTCGAGGGGTCGCGAGTTAGCGGGCGACGCGCCTGCCGCCAACGTGTTCCGAAACCGAAGCGACTGGCAGGTTTCCCGTCGGCCGGGATTCCCTTGGCCGAGGTAGTTTGGTAACATCCGCCGCCGAGCCCGTGGGCCGAACGCCGGAGGGCGACCTTGGTGGTTCTTAGTTGTCCGCCTCCGGCGGACTTTGTTTGCGGGAAAGGGACCCATGCACTATCCACGACGTAACAGCAAGATCAAGCGTGCTCGCAAACAGGGCTTCCGTGCCCGCATGCGCACCCACAACGGCCGCAAGGTCATCAATCGCCAGCGCCGCGCCGGCCGGCACCGCATCAGCGTCTGCGAGTAGTTCTGCCGGATGCGCCCGTGGCCTGGCGCCTGCGGCAGAGCGCGGCTCGCCGCCACATGCCACGACGTGGACGCCTGCGCGCCCGGTCGATTCCCGCCACGAAACCTGACTCCGGCCGCGGCTAGCCGCGGCGTACGGGGGCGGCTATACTCACAGACCTTGCGTACTCGCCCCCGAAGACGATGCGGACCGTTCCGCATCCGGGGCGGTGGTTGTTTTGTCGGCTGGGGCGCGGTTTCGTCTTCCCGGGGGCGCACGAGGCCGGAGTGCGGCAGCCAGGGGGCGGGCGGCGCTCACAGCGCGACAGGCAGTTCGAACTTCGGAGAAGTCAGGGAGACATGGTAGATCAGAACCTCATCAGTGAGTTGGACGCGACCGGAGCGGACATCGCGGCGGAGCTGGATGCGATGTTCGCCGGGGTTGACGCGGTTTCGCAGGTCACGTCGATCATCGAGAAGCATGACGACGAGTACCGGCCAGGGTCAATCCTCAAGGGGCGCGTCGTGGCTCGGTCCGGCGACGACATCGTCGTGGACGTCGGGCTCAAGAGCGAAGGCCTCATTCCCAGAACCGAGTGGGACGATCCCGAGGGCATCGACATTGGTGATGAGGTGCAGGTCTGGCTGGAAACGGTTGAATCCGACAGCGGACACATCATTCTCTCCAAGCGCA
This sequence comes from Planctomycetota bacterium, assembly GCA_016208685.1. Taxonomy (GTDB): domain Bacteria; phylum Planctomycetota; class Phycisphaerae; order UBA1845; family UBA1845; genus JACQXM01. The sequence continues at coordinate 8,183 of JACQXM010000061.1, forward strand.
AGGCGGACCGCATCCTTAACTGGCAGCGGATCGTGGACACCAAGAAGGAGGGGGACAACGTTCGCGGGCGCGTCATGCGCAAGATCAAGGGCGGGCTGCTGGTGGATATCGGCTACCCGGTGTTCCTGCCCGCCTCGCAGGTGGACATCCGCCGGCCGGGCGATATCGGCGAGTTCATCGGCAAGGACATCGACGCCAAGATCCTCAAGATCGACACCGAGCGCCGCAACATCGTGATCTCGCGGCGCAAGCTCATTGACGAGGAGCGCAACGCGGCGAAGGAGGCGCTCATGTCCACCCTTCAGGTGGGGCAGATCATCCGCGGTACGGTAAAGAACATCGCGGATTTCGGCGCCTTCGTGGACTTAGGCGGCATCGACGGCCTGCTGCACATCACCGACATGAGCTGGGACCGCATCGGTCACCCCTCGGAACTGGTGAAGATCGATCACGAGATCGAAGTGAAGGTCCTGAACATCGACCGCGACAAGGAGAAGATCGCGCTGGGACTCAAGCAGCTCAAGGTCAACCCCTGGGAAGAGGTCGAACAGCGCTATCCGCCAAGCACGCGCCTGCGCGGCGAGGTGGTCAACATCATGAACTACGGCGCCTTCGTAAAGATCGAACCGGGCGTCGAGGGCCTGGTGCACATCAGCGAGATGAGCTGGACCCGGCGCATCAACCACCCCTCCGAAATGCTCACCGTCGGCGACACCATCGACGTCGTGGTCCTGGAGGTCAATAAGAACAAACAGGAGATTTCGCTCGGCATCAAGCAAACTCAGGACAACCCCTGGATGCACGTGGCGGAGAAGTACCCGCCCAACACGCGCATCACCGGCCGGGTGCGGAACCTCACCAATTATGGGGCCTTCGTCGAGATCGAGGAGGGCATCGACGGGCTCCTGCACGTATCGGACATGAGCTGGACCAAGAAGGTCAACCACCCCTCGGAGATGCTCAAGAAGGGCGATGTCATCGACTGCGTGGTGCTGAATGTGGACCAGGAGAAGCAGCGCATCGCCCTGGGGCTCAAGCAGCTTCATGAGGATCCCTGGGCCCGGGCGGTGCTGGAAAACTACATTCCCGGACAGATCGTCGAGGGCACGGTCACAAAGATCACCAACTTCGGCGTCTTTGTGGAATTGGAAGAGGACCTCGAAGGGCTGTTGCACGTCAGCGAATTAGCCGATCACAAGGTGGAAGACCCCCACGCCGAGGTGAAGATCGGCGACCGGATTCTGGTCAAGATTCTGCGCGTTGACGCGGGGGAGCGGAAGATCGGTCTCTCCAAGAAGCGGGCCGAATGGTCCGCGGATCAGGATGCCGATTCAACGCAGGAACGCAGGCCCAAGGCGCGACGCGGCGGGCTGCACGGGCCCGGCGAGGAAACCACGGATATCATCCAGCCGCTGCCCTTCGTGCCGCCCACGCCGCCGCGGCAGAGCAGGCGGAAAGCCGCCTCGCCCGCCGGTGAAGCGGAATCGAGCGAGCCGGGCGGGGGCGATGATTCCGCCGAACCGTCCTGAAGGACGTGCCGTAGGGCGGGGCAGCCCGGAGCCGCGCGGTGGCGCGGCGCAGGTTTCGCGAACGCCGCGGCGCGCTCGCCGCGTTCCTCCACGACTGTGCCGACGGGCAGCGTCGCGCCAGCGCCGGGCAGCGCCGTCCGCGACGCCGCATGCGAAGCCGGAGCCCGCATGGGGGTATGCCAAGCCCGCCGCCACCGGCGGTGCCCTGTGGCTGAAAACCTGGGGAGGGTGGGACCATCGCTGTCGACACCGGCCTACAAGTTTATCTGCGGAAGATCAACGAAGCCCCGCTGCTGACGGCACCGGAGGAAAAGCACCTGGCGGGGATCGTCCGCAACGGACAGGTCGCCGCGGAGCGCTTCGCCCACGGCGAGCTGTCGCTGCCGGAGCGTGAGCGTGCCGAGGCCTCCGCCGCCGCCGACGCCCGCGAGGTGATGGTCAAGTCCAACCTGCGCCTGGTGGTCAACATCGCCAAGAAGTACGCCAAGCGCGGCGTGCCCCTCAACGACCTCATCAACGAGGGCAATCTGGGACTCATCCGCGCCGTCGAGGGTTTCGACCCGGACCAGAATACGCGCTTCAGCACCTACGCCTCCTGGTGGATCAAACAGGCGATCAAACGCAGCCTCATCAACAGCGACAAACCGGTGCACATTCCCGCCTACATGGTGGAGATGATCTCCCGCTTCCGCGAGGCGCGCGACAAGTTCGAAGCGGAGTTCTACCGCAAGCCAACCACGGAGGAACTCGCGGAGCGGCTGGAAATGACCGTGAGCAAGGTCGATCACATCCGCAATGCCGTCAAGGCGGTCTCCACCCCCACCCAGGATTCAGACACCGCGAGCGGACAAGCCCTTACGGAGGGTCTGCCGGACCAGCGAACGCCCCGACCGGACGAGGCGTTGCTCAGCGAGTCCGAGGCCGGCAAGGTCGTAGCCCTGCTCGAGGCACTGGACGAGCGCGAGTCCAAGATCCTCCGCATGCGCTACGGGCTGGACGGCCAGGAGCCCATGACGCTCAAGGAAATCGGCGTGGCCATCCAGCTTACCCGCGAGCGGGTGCGGCAAATCGAGAACGAAGCGCTGCGAAAGATCAAAGAGCACGTCCTGGACTAGGCGCCCGTGCCGCGGAGCCTGGCGCCGCCGCCTCAGGTGATGTCACCCAATGTTCGGGCATGGCGGCGCTGCGCTTGGCCATGGCACCCGCCATACTGTCGCGGTGCTGATCGGGTGTCGCTATTTCGCTGCATCGCTGCGTCGCGACCAAGGCCCGCCCCCTCACAGTCGCGGCTCTGTACGTCGGTGCATTCGTCGCCTCCCCCGGTTGTGCCTTCGTGCCTCCGTCGCTATTGCCCGCTCCCTCACGGTCGCGGCTCTGTACGTCGGTGCCTTCGTTGCCTCCCCCCTTCGTGCGTTCGCGCCGCCGTGCCTCCGTGCCTCTTCGCCCGCACCATTTCCGACAACGCGTCGCGCTTCCCCGAGCCGCAGCGCCGGGCTATAATCCCCGTCCACGGGTTTTTCATCGGAAACTGCATTCCTGACGCGGGGTAGGACATGATGAAGTTGTGCGGAACGGATAAGCCATACCACGTCCTTGTCGCGCTGACCGCCCTGGTGGCCGCGGCCCCAACCCCCGCCCGTGCCCAGTACTCCGCTTCGGGCGTCACGCTGGTGCGCCGCATCCCGCTCACCGGCTTCCCCAGCGGCCAAACCCGCGGCAGCGCCGTCTGGGGATACACCTCCCCCGGCGGCACGGAATACGCCATCATGGGCCTCAACCGCGGCACGGCGTTCGTGGACGTCAACGACGCCACACGCAACCTCATGTTCGTGGGCAGCGGCGGCGTGGACGAGCTATGGCGGGAGATGAAGACCTACGGCCGGTACTGTTACGTCGTCTCCGACGGCTCCGGCGTGGGCATGCAGGTCATGGACCTGGCGAACATCGACAACGGCACGGTCAGCCTGGTGAATACCGTCACCCTGGGCAACACCCTCTTTACGGCGCATACCATCTACATCAACCCTGCCAGCGGCTATGCCTATCTTTGCGGTACGAACCGTAATGCCGGGCTGCTGGTTCTCAACCTCAGCAACCCGACGAATCCGTCCGTCGCCGGCACCTGGGGCGACCTCTACGTGCACGACGTGACCGTGCTCTCCTACACCACCGGCCCCTACGCCGGGCGGGAGATCGCCTTCGCCTTCGCCGCCCGGAACGGTCTGCGCGTCGTGGACGTGACCAACAAGGCCAACATGCAGCAGCTCGGCGCGCTGCAATACCCCGGGCTTAGTTACTGCCACCAGGGATGGCTGACCGAGGACCGCAAATACCTGTTTATCAACGACGAGTTCGATGAGCTTAACAACCTCGCCCCGTCGTCTACCACCTACGTCATCGACGTGCGGGACCTCTCCAACCCGACGTTCGTGACTTCGTTTACCAACGGCATCAACTGCATCGACCACAACCTCCTGGTCCGCGGTAATCTGCTCTACGAGGCCAATTACACCAGCGGGCTGCGGGTGTGGGACGTGACCGACCCCATTTGCCCGAAGGAGATCGCCTGGTTCGACACCTACCCGGCAAGCGACGCGGAGGGCTTCAACGGTGCCTGGGGCGTGTACGCCCTGCTGCCCAATAAGACCATCGCCATTTCGGACATCAACGGCGGCCTGTTTTTGCTCAAAGTGGACTGCAACAGCAACGGCGCCGACGACGGTACGGACGTCGCCAACGGCACCAGCGCCGACGATAACGGTAACGGCATCCCCGACGAATGCGACGGATTCGTCGATTGCAACGAAAACGGGGTGACGGATCGGTGTGAACCCCCGGCCGACTGCAACGAAAACGGCGTGCTCGATGAGTGCGATCTTACCCGCCTCACCAGTGCGGACTGCAACGCCAACGCCGTGCCGGACGAGTGCGACGTGGCCACGGACGTTTCCTTCGCCTCCCCGGAGCTGCGGCCCTTCGGCGGCAACCCCGATTCCCCCCAGGTGTTCAACCTCTTCGCGCCCCCGGAGCCGCTTTGCGACGTCCACTTGCGTTTTCGTGCCCTGGCCAACCTCAGCGGCGGGGTCAAGCACTTCGACGTGCAACTGAACGCCACGCCGCTGGGCACAGTGTCGCTCATCGTACCGAACTGCCAGGCGGGCGCCAGAACCGGTGAGATGATCATCCCGCGCGACGTGTTCCGCGCCGCGGTGGGCGGCGGCAACGCGACGATCATCATGTTCGCCGATCCCAGCGTGGAAACCGATTGCTGCGGGACCCCGAACTGCTCCTACATCCAGGTTACCGTCGAATACCCGGGCATCGATCCGGCGCTCGACTGCAATGACACGCTGGCCCCGGACGAGTGCGAAGGCGGCGACCTGGACGGTGACGGCCTGCGAACCGTGAGCGACTACGGGGGTTTCCCCGATTGCGCTACCGGCCCGTGCGAGGCCTCGCCCTGCGACCCGCCGCTGTACTCCGAACCCTGCTGCACCCTTACCGACCTCGACGGCGACGGCGATCAGGACCTCGCCGACTATGCCCTGCTGCAACGCAGCATTGAAGGGCCGTGAGCCGAAAGCGTCGGGAGCACGCCTGGGTGCGGTATTGGAACCTCTCCCCCGCAGCGGGGTACAATCTCCTGGTGGATCTTGCGGACAACGTGCGCGCATCGCCGCTGCGGCGACGGCGCCGCATTCTCGAAGCCCGAGCCGATATGGCCGGATCACGCGGTGGGCGGGATCGCTCGATCCGAATGACATGATCCGCAAAGGCCTCCATAACGGGCTGCTCGCGGCCGCGGCACTTGCCGCGTTACTCGCAGCGATCAGCTACTGGTGGGGCTTCAGCGGGCGCCTCTTCCGGTCCGAGACTCGCGAGGTGCAGGGGGCGCTTCGCGGCGGTTACCTGCGGTACGTGCTCCTGGATGCCCGGCTTTCGGGCGCGCCCAACGAGCAACGCGCCTTTACCGAGTACGCGAATCGCTGGCACCAGGGCATTCCGGTCAGTCCTTTCCGACGCCATACCTTTCCGCTCCACGACGGGACGATCGTGGATTCGGTGGTCCTCACTGCAAACCTGTGGCTGGTCGCGGCGGGACTGGCGTTCCTGGCTGCTGCGCTGCGATTCCGCCGGAGAATCGCGCTGTCTCTCAAGGAGCTCCACCCTCGACTTCCGAGGACGCCGCTTGGGTGGTTGGTGTGGCTGCCTCGCCTCACGCTGCTTGCACTCCTCTCCCTTGCTGCGGCGGGCATCGGTGCGGCATGGGTGACACTGCTGGCATTACCGGGATCCCGCGTCCCGCCCTCTGATCCGAGCGGGCATTTGCCCGCCCGGTTTGGTGGGGATGGCTTCGTTGGCATGACGCTGACGCAGGTTTGGGGCGTGGACCTCGCGCTCCCCGACCCCCTCGGGGACGCAAAACATGTGCCGAAGGTGCTGTCGGGTTCGGACGACGACGAGCGCTTGCACGTGTGGGTCACTCCGCGGATAGTTGGCGGGCGGTGGACGCTGTTCCTGAAGCGTGATTTGCCCACTTGGAACGGTTTCTACGGTTACCGGGGTACCGGAGGCAACTCCTGGGGGTTCCACTTCAGCTTTGTCCCCATCAGCCCGGGGTCGCCCCTATTGGTTGCGCCTTTCCCACTCGGCTGGACCATGGTCTCCGGCGGTGCGATAGCGCCTGTTCCGGCCGTGCTCACTGTCCTCGCGCTCTATCCGGCAATCGCCTTCTTTCGTGGCCCGTGGCGCCGCGCCGGGCGGCGGCTGCGCGGCGAATGCACACGATGCGGCTACAACCTGACCGGCCTTACCGAGCCGCGCTGCCCGGAATGCAGCACGGCGTGCACGCTGCCGGGTGGGGTTTCGTCGACGTGACGCAGCGCATGGGCGTGCAGCGATTGTTCCGCATTCCGCCCCAGCGCGCCGGCATCTCCGCCCGCTGCGACATTCGCCGCTCTGCGTTCCCTCCGCTCCCTTACGGTCGCGGCCCTGGATGGAGCACGCCGTCCGCCGGGATGGCTCGCCGCGAGCTTCAGGCTGTAAGCCTGACAGACAGTAGCCGGTGGCAAGCGCAGCACCGCCACCGGTCCCGTCGGCCATTATTCCACGCCGACCCTGTAGGGGTCGGCTTGGAGGCCGTAAGACAAGCTTACAGGTATGAGGATACGCTCGCATCGCCGCACCCGCGGCGCGCAAGACAACCCTTACAGGGTTGGGGATGTTCTCTCGTCTCCGTACCGTGGGCGGCGCTGCGCTTGCCCACGGCTACTATCGAGCAGCCCTACAGGCTGCGGGCACGATCGTGACGCGTTGGGGCGTCCCCCTCGAACGCATACCGCGCGATCGCCCGTCACGATGGACAATTGACGGTTGTCGATTGTTGATCGAACCACCTCTGTCCCTTCGTCGCTTCGTCGCTGCCCCTGTTCCCTGTTCTCCATTCCGTGTTCCCTCCCCCCACTCGCCCGTCGCCTCGTGCCTCTCCTCCCGCATTCCGCCCCGGCGCGCGGGGATCTCCACTCCGCTGCGAGATTTGCCATTCCGCATTCAGCATTCCACCTTCCGCATTCGCGGCGCATTCGGCTCCCGCACCGCTGAAGCGGCGGGCCACCCGGTGAATGCGGAATGATGAATGCAGAAAAAGCGCCGCGACCGTAAGGGAGCGGGCAACAGTGACGAAAGCACGCAGGCACGAAGAGGGGAGGCACGAAGGCACGACGGAACAGAGCCGCGACCGTCAGGGAGCGGGCAACGTTCGCGACGGAGCGATGATGGTCGGGTCACCCGTCAAACCCCGACGATCCCGGGGCTGACGGACCGCTCGCTGGCACTCGCGGTACGGATCCGGTCCCACGCAAACGGTCGGTAGTCGCCGGCGCAGTCCGTGCAAGCGGGCAGCACAGGGCACGTGGCCGGATTACGGCGCCGCGCTTACGGCCGATTCCGCCGCGGCGAAGTCCGGCCAGTGGTTGCGAATCAGTTCGGGGAGCACGCGTTCCAGGAGTCGGCCCGCCCCTTCGACGTTCTGCTCCCGGGTGGCCAGCGGGAAGCTCACTTCCACTTTGCTGAAGTAGGCGTAGGTATTGCGAAGGTCGTTAATCAGGTAGCGAACGTCCTGGCGCGTGGCCGCGAAGCGCCCATTGCAGTGGAAGGTGTACACTACGGACAGCTTGCGGTGGTCGTGGATCGCGGTCTTAACGAAGGTCAGCAGCCGTATGGGCACGCGCTCCGCGCCTGGCGGAAGGCCCGCGAGCGTGAGGGTCAGGTTCTCGTGCGGCTGCGCCGGCTGGTAGCCGGCGCCGAAGTAGCAGACGTCCGGCGTGTGCGGCACCATGTCCTTGCCGCCGGAGTAATAGGTGACCAGCAGGCTTGCCAGGCGCAGGGGATCTTGCTCCGGCACGCTGGGGTTCTCCAGGAGCCAGCTTAGATACTGTTCGGTGCCCAGCGCTTCGACGATGGAGGCGTCAAGCACCTGCTTATCCACCACGCGGTAGGGAGCCAGGGCAGCCGCTGAAAAGCCCTCCAACGGCGCCTTCAGCGGCAGCGGCAGTTTGACCTGCTTGATCTTCATGTAGCGGGTGACCGGCCCGGCGAGCACGGCCGCCACGGACAACATCGCCACTGCCATGGCGAAGTGCGGAGTCAGCAATCGCGTGGGTGCTGCGGTGGTCGGGGTGCGGAGCGGGTTCATGGACCGTTGGGGTTCGTCAGTTGGCAGCGGCGGGCTCCGCCAGCGGAGCCTGACCATCCTTCATCGGAACTTTCGGCGCCCGGGCGCGGAATTCCAGCAGCCTCCAGGGGTCGGATTCGGCGATCCCCGCCCTGTCCGCCACCCAATGCAGAATCGGCAGCATGGCGGTGTGTGCGAAGAGGGCATAGAACATCGAATACCGTACCTCGAAATAACGAAGGATGCCGTCCATGACCGCGATCGACAAGCCCCACACGATACGCGCCCGGCGCGTGGGCGGCGAGGCCTTGGGGTCCGGCATCATGGAGAAGGTGAACAAGGCGAATTCCGCGCCGGTGACCGGGCCGAGCGCGAAAATCAACCCGCCCTGTCCCAACGCCATCCGCAGCAGCCCCATGAAGGTGTAGCCGCCCAGCCAGGCCAGGGCGAGGTCCAACCGGTTGACGCGCCGCATCATCATCAGCCCCAGGGCGATGATCACGAACGCCACGCGGTAGTCGGCCCCCCACTGCGAACCGGGGGCGACGGAGGCCGTGCCGTGCGTGAACAGCAACGCCATGACGATGGCGAAGTTCGAAGGGTTGAAGAAATGCCGCCGGCTGTCACGAAGCAGGTACTTCGACAGAATGCCCCAGACCGACGCCGCGACGTACACGCGCCAGTCGTTGCTTTCCAGCAGGATGGCGATGCTCATGCCGGTGATGTAGGCGCTGAGCGGGACCGCCACCTGGCGCAGCACCACCGCCGTGAGCACCAGGTCCAGACCGCAGCAGGTGGCGAGCGTGGCGGCCAGGTCGTCGAAGTCGCGGTTGAAGTAGTAGCTCGTTTGCCCCAGCAACGTCCACAACGTCAGCGCCGCGGCGATCATGATGCGCGGATCGCGCAGGCTGGGAACAACCAGCGAAAGTCCGCCGGGTTTCTGCGGCGCCGCGCTCAATTCCCACCTCCCCGCCGACCCGCGTCCGGGGAATCGGACGGTGATCGACCGCGCCTGACAGCGCCGCCTGCGGCGGGCCGGCACCACGCCGCCGGGTGTCTGATTCGACTCGCCGTTTGTGATCCGTAGCGCACGTCAGCTCCACATCAGCGCCAGGTCGGTCATGGGATGTTCCAGCTCGGCCCGCGCGCGATCCAGCTCCTCCTCCAGCCGATCCAGAATGTCCTCATCCCGCCAGCCGAAACGCCGGTGAACGGCCTCCCGCAGGTCGGCATCCGAGCAGAGGTTCAGGGCGATCTGCCACCAGGAGCGCGCGACATTGAACCGCCCGGCCTTGATGTACGCGTCGCCGAGCGTCATCGTCAGCGTGGCTTGCAGGCGCTGGGAACCCACGCCGAGGCGGCGGCCGGCAGCCACGCAGCGCGCGATATCCTGAGCCGCAGCGTCGGGGGCGGTTTTGTCGGACTCCGGCCAGACCAGGCGCGCGGGTCGGTGCAGGTGGTTGAGACCCCTTGCAAACAGCGCCGGCACATACCACTCGCTTCCCGGCTCCTCGAGCACTTGCGTCAGGACATCCACCGCCTGCACGCTGGCGGGGGCTTTGATCTCCAGTGCCGGGAAGAGCAGCATTTCGTCAACCCAGGCCAGGGCGAGTTGCAGCCTGGCCTCGCGGGAGGGGTGTTCGCGGACGAGTTCCTCAAAGAACGCGAGGGGTTGACGGTCCAGATGCGGCGGGAACTGCGGCGCCAGCACGCCGCGGGCATGTGCTTCCGTCAGAAAATCGCGGCGAAGCGAAAAGACCGTCATGCGATAGGCGTTGGCGAGAACGAGGTCATCGGGCCGCCGGCGGACGCCTTCGCGCATCAACGCCAACCCCGCCGCCTGCGTGTCGGCGGACGGGGGGGGCGATTGTCGATTTTCGATTCTCGATTGTCGATTGATCGGCCCAGCGCTCTCCGCGCTTTGTTGCTCCGTTTCTCCGTGCCTCCGTTCCTCCGTGCCTTCGTGCCTTCGTGCCCCCGTGCCTTCGCGTCTGTCGATCGCTCCCCCTTCGTCGCTTCGCCGGGCCGCGCGGGCTGAAGCCCGCGGCTCAGTGCCCGCTCCCTCACGGTCGCGGCTCTGTTCGTTCGTGCCTTCGCGTCTGGCGATCGCTCCCCTTTCGTCGCTTCGTCGCCCCGTCGCTTCGTCGCTGAACAGGGCCGCGCGGGCTAAAGCCCGCGGCTCGCTGAGGGCAAGAAGTCCCTCGCGGACCATGCGTGCCGCCTCGTCGAAACCGCCGGGCGGAGGTGACTCCTCGTCCGCCGAAGCGCTTTCGCTGCTAGCAGCCGGAGCGCGGAGGTAGCGGTCGAGCCGACGCATGCGTTCCAGTTCCGCGAGTCCGGCGGCCTGGGCGGTGAGCGCCGCGGGCGCGGACGGAAGGTCGAACAAGCCGACACGGGAAAAGGCGAGGACGGCGGTGCCGACCAGGATGACGGCGCCGCCGGCAATCAGGAGCCGTACCGAGAGGCTGCGTTGTTGACCAGTAGAGTTCATATCCGATGCCGCCCCGGCCGCGGAGCCGTGCCCGCCTGGGGACCGTGATATCGCTGGCGTTTTATCGGGCCGCCAGGTCGTCATCCGCCTCTCGGGCGAGAATGTGTCGGCCCATCATCGTTCGCGCGTCGTCGCCGGTAAATTCCTGCCTCCGGCCGCTGGGCCAGTCAATGGTGATGCGCTCGACCGCGGCAGGGTCCGGGACGCCGAAGTGCACAGCGTGTTCAGACTGGGACGCGAACCCCATGCCGCCCTGCACTTCTCGAACCTGTCGGCCGCCGCCCGCGCTCCAGAGCGTAACCCGGGCGCCGACCGCGTCACGTGTCGAGGCGAGCGCCCGGCCGGCGACGCGGTTGGGCAGATCGGGCCGGCCGACGAGTTTGAGCCAGAGGAATGAGGCGGTATTGCCGCGCCGTGACGCGGTGACGATTGTCGATTGACGATTGACCGATCCGCTCCCCTCGTCGCCGCGTCGCTCCGTCGCTTCGTCGCTTCGCCGGGCCGCGCGGGCTAAAGCCCGCTGCTCACTGCCCGCTCCGTGACCGTCGCGGCTCCGTGTGTCGGTGCCTTCGTGCCTTCGTGCCTCCGTGCCTTCCACTGATCCCGGCACGGCCGCACCCGTCCGGTTCAGGTAGTAACACGACGGCGCGCCCTGGTTGGCGATGTACATGTCGACCCAACCGTCGTGGTTGAAGTCCGCGAGGGCGATACCGCGGCCGTTGTAGGTGTCGGCGATACCGGCGGCCTCGGCCATCTCGACGAACCGCGGCGATGCGCTGGTCGATTGTCGATGGGCGATTGACGATTGATGATTCACCGATCCAATCCCTTCGTCGCTCCGTCGGGCCGCGCGGGCTGAAGCCCGCGGCTCAGTGCCCGCTCCCTCACGGTCGCGGCTCTGTTCCTCCGTGGCTTTGTCGTTATTGCCCGCTCCCTTACGGTCGCGGCTCTGCATGTCGGTGTCGTCGTTGCCTCCCCCCTTCGTGCCTTCGTGCCTGCGTGCCTCCGTGCCTCCGCCGCTATTGCCCGCTCCCTTACGGTCGCGGCTCTGTATGTCGGTGCCGTCGCGCCGTTCCTCGTCCCTCGTCGCTTCGTCGCTTCGTCGCTTCGTCGCTTGCACCTGCTGCATGAACAACCGGCCGCGCTCGTGGCCCGAAAGGTCGCGGTCGCCCATCACCGGCCAGTCGCGGGCATCGGCGGTCTGGTTCTTGGTCTGCGTCACCATCTCCTGAATCGCGAACCAGTAGTTCCGCTCCGCGCTGCCGGTTACGAACCCGTTTACGGTGTAGATATCGAGCAGGCCGTCGTTGTTGAAGTCCGCGAACTTGCCGCCCCAGCCCCATCCGCCGTCGTTGGTGCCGGAATCCTCAGCGATGTTCTTGAACCCGCGACCGCCGGGACAAAGCGGATCGACGCAATTGAGCCAGAGCATGTTGCCTTCGTCGGTCTTGTAGCGGCGCTCCAGGATGTTAGTGACGTAGATGTCCAGGTAGCCGTCGTTGTTGACGTCCCCCATGTCCACGTTCATCCCCTTCCACCAGTCGTTGCCCACGCCCGGGTGGCCGCGCGGATCGACCACCAGGCGGAAGCGCGGCGGAGCCTCGGTGGCGCCGGTGTTGAGGTACAGCTCATCGGGTCCGAAGTCGTTGGCGACGTACAGGTCCGGCCAGCCGTCGTTGTTCAGATCGCCGGAGCCCACAGCCAGCGTCCAACCCGTAAAGGTAAGCCCCAGTGATTCGGTGATGTCCTCGAAGCGGACGCTGCCGCCCTCGCTGACGTTGCGGTAGAACACGTTCCGCCCGCCGTTGTCGGCATGGGTGAAGGTCTCGTGCATCACCCGCGTGGTGACCGGGTTCCACAGGTCATTCCGCACCAGCGTGCCGGACTTCGGATCGACGACGCGTTCGGCGAAGTAATTGCCCACGAACAGATCCAGCCGCCCGTCGCGGTCGTAGTCCAGGAACGTCGCTCCGTTGGCGTAACCCCAGTGGTCCACGCCGGCATCGGGGGCGATGTTCTCGAACGTGCCGTCACCGTTGTCGCGGAAGAGGCTGTTGGGTTCCGCCCATTTGCCGACGAACAGGTCCAGATCGCCGTCGTTGTCCACGTCGCCCCACACGGCGTGCATGGATGCGCCCTCGGCGTTCCCACAGCCAACGCCGGCGCGGGAAGTGACATCCTCGAACGTGCCGTCGCCACGATTGTGGAAGAGGCGGTTGGAGTCGCCCCGCCCGGAGTTGGTGACGTAGAGATCGGCGTATCCATCGCCGTCGTAGTCCGCCGCTGCCGCCGCCGCGCCGACCGACGAAAGCCAGGGCATGATGTTCTCGAACACCTCCGCCAGCCGGACCATGCTGTGGCGGTTCTGGGAGCCGGCGCGCTCGGCCATTTCCTCGAAGCGCACCTCGGGGGCGGCCGGTTGCTCCTCGCGCGGCGCGAGCCAGGCGTACCCGCCCGCAAGCAGGGCGATCATGGCGACAACTCGCGCGAGGTGGACCATGTGCGGCGTCACGCTCCGGGAAGCGACGGGCGCAGCGGCGGCGCTTGCCGCGTGCCAACGCGTACCATCGTACTAAGCGTAGGTTCCGGTTCCAACACACGCGGCAGGTGCTCCGGCCGGCCCGGCCCGCGACACCTCCGGCGACCTTGCGGCGTTCCCGGAGGGCTGTAGCCGCGGGTAGGGCGGCGCCCGCCGAAAGGCGGCGGGTGGAGTGGCCAAGCGCGCAAACCGGGGGGCACGGCCAAGCGAGCCCGCCAGTGGCGGACAAGCACTTCCAGCTCTTCAGCGCTGTGGGACCGGCTTTCCAGCCGGACTCTTACGTCCGCCAGCGGCGGACAAGTACTTTCAGCTCTTCAGCGCTGTGGGACCGGCTTTCCAGCCGGTCTATTGCGTCCGCCGGTGGCGGACAAGCGTCGCCCGGGTACGCCTCGGTTCTCCGGGTGACGTTGTGGCGGTCCCGGAAGGACCGAGGGCTGTAGCCGCGGGTGGAGCGCCGCCCGCCGAAAGGCGGGCGACGCGGAACCCGTGGAAACCGGCGTTCGCGTGCGCCGACCGCCCCGAACGGGGCGGAGGAGTCTCACTCCGTCGTGGTTCCGCCGCCCCTCCGGGGCGGAAAGCACACCACGGGTTGCGTTCGGCTGCGCCGAACTCCACCCGTGGCTACAGCCCGGTGCCCCGTCGGGGCACACCGACGCTCCGGCGGGACGACGAGCGTCAACTTCCGCGTACGACTCTGCGTGCGGCTGGAGTGCCAGCCAACACACTGGACGGCGGGGCGACGAGCTTCAGCACACCACGGGTTACGTTCGGCTGCGCCGAACTCCACCCGTGGCTACATCCCGGTGCCCCGTTGGGGCACACCGCCGCTCCGGCGGAAGGGTCACACGCCCCGGCCGGCCGGTCAGGGGCACGATCCCGGCGCACTAAAGGGATAGGCCTCCCCCTGGAACGCCTTCAGGATCAGAAACACGTCGGAGAAGTTCACTACCTCGTTGGGCACCTGGTCGTGGACGTCCACGCGGGTGAAGTGCGGACTCGCGGGGTCGCCCTGGAAGTACTTGAGCGCCGCCACGAAGTCGTTGGTGTTCACCACACCGTTAGGAGGCGACCACGCGCCGCCGGAGAAATCACCCACGGTATCGCCCCAGAACTTCGGCGCCGGGCGGACCGTCGTCGCAACCGGCAGCGTTCCCCCCTGGCAGATGTCATCCACCGCAGTCATGATCCCGTATGACGAATCCGGCACGATTTCGCAATCGGCCACGTGTACCACCGGTTCGGTCCAGTTCCGCAGCGGCGGAGTCGGAATCAGCGGCAGCACGCGGGCAATGCCTTGCGCGTCCGGCACGCCCACCCAACCGATCGGCGTTCCATTGTAGAACACCTTGTAGAGGAACGACCCCGGCCAGGGTATGAAGCTGATGTACCGGTCCTTTGTCTGATCGTACGGCGCGGGTGCAGCCGGCGGAGCGAACAGATCACCGATTCCGCAGCCGCCCGCGGGACACACCGTGCATAGCCCCGCGAAGACCCAATCGGGCGCCAGACAGGTTTCCGGAGGCGCGATGATGCAGACGTTGTTGCAGCGGTCACAGCACGCCCCTACGGTCGCGGGGTTCGGGCTTTCGCATTCATCGAGCACCAGGTTGGTGTTGCAGTCACCGCCCGCCGCGAGCTCGCATGCGTCGAGGATCTGGTTGCCGTTGCAGTCCGCGCCTCCGCCTGCCACGTCGCACGAATCCGGCACGAAGTTCCCATTGCAATCCGAGGCGTGTCCCGCGGCGATGTCGCAAGAGTCGGGGATCTGGTTGCCGTTGCAATCGGGCACCGACGCGCCCGCGATCTCCACGGCATCGTTGACGCTGTTGCCGTTGCAGTCCTGGGCATGGGCGGCGAAGGCGTTGATGATCCCGTAGCCCAGCACGTATTCCGGATCGTAGGTGCTGTTGGCGACGTAATAGTCCGCGGTGAGCATGAGGTACGTGCGCATCTGTTCGACGGTCCAGGTGGGATGCGCCTGGATTAGGCACGCCACGGCCCCGGCGGCGAGCGGCGTGGAAAGCGAAGTGCCCCCCACCCCGGTGTAGGTCGTATCGTCGGAAGAGGAGACCGTCCGGGTATTGCTTCCCCGTGCGAGAATCTCGGGCTTAACCCGGCCGTCCGCCGTCGGGCCGTCAGAGCTGAAACCGCGGATGATGCCCAGGTTGTCCACCGCCCCACAGGCGAGCACCTGAAGCGCGTCGGCGGGGGCGATCAGGTTGGACGTGGCCGGGTTGTTGTCGTGCCCCTGGTTGCCGGCGGCGTTCAGGCAGTACAGGCCGTTTGCCGTCGCCACGTTCACCGCCACGGTGGTCACCGCGGTCAGGCCGTCGAGGTCGGCCTGCGTGTACCAGTCGATGTACCCCAACGAGGCCGTGGCCATATCGCCGCCGTTAAGCTCGATGAACTCCAGACCGGCAACGTAGTTGTCCTCCTCGGCCGGGTACTCGCCGCCAACGTCTTCCGTCTTGGCGAGGATGAACGAAGCGTCGTACGCGCCCCCCACCAGTTCGTTTGCCTTATAGGCGCCGAGCGTGCCGAGGATCCAGGTGCCGTGGTTATGCTGGCCGGGAGCGTCGGCAGGGTTGAAGCTGGTGTCGGGATCGTTGCTGACGAAGTCGTACTCCGCGACGACTTGCAACGGGTGGCCGGCGTCGTTGAAGGCGTTGTGCGTCCGTTGAAAACCGGTATCGAGAATGCCCACGATAACGCCCATGCCCGTATACCCCGCGGCGTGGAGCGCCAGGAGGTTGATCTGCGTAAGCTGCTCCTCTGCCTCGCCGTAGAAGCCCAGGGCGGCGCGGGCGCCGGCCGGCGGATCATCCGCGATGACCGGTTCCGGCTTGCGGCCCTGGCGGACCGGCTGGATCTGTCGGACGAAGGGTAACCGGTCGATGCGTTGCAGTTGTTCGCGCGTCGCGAGGACGCTCACCGCGTTCACCCAACGACTGACCACATGCACTTGTGCCCCGGTAGCGGCTACCTCGTCCACGTAGCGCTGTGGCACGGGCAGGTCGTGTTCATCGAACAGTCCGGGAAGCGTGCGGCGAAACTGGCGGCGCTGAACCACACGTGGGTTAGCGTGCGCTGCGAGGTCGTCGAGCGCCGCCTGTCGCGCGGCCGGCGTGGACTGACCCTTGTCGTTGAACAGTACCCACGCCTTCACGGGCAAGCCGCCGCGCTCCGCTGCGCGCCGCAGGAGCGCGGGGTGTAGGTGCGTCGCGCCCCCGTCGTCATCTACCGCGCTCAGGACCGGCGCCGGCGCCGCGTCCACGGGCGCGAGCGGCGTCGCGAGGAGCACACCGCACGCGAGAACCGAGGCGAGAGGGCCAGGGAATGCGCAAGTGGTTGACAGCAAACAAGTTCCAGTTGGTCCGTGCATGTATCTGCTCCTAGGAGGCTTGAAAGCACCCAGCATCCCCACCGTCCTCGTAGACCCAACAGTGTACGCGATCGCGGCGCCGGACTCAAGTCCGGAAACTCCGCTCATCCTGCAGGCAGGGCAATCGCATCTAATCATGGGGTGATGGGGGCGTCCCGGAAGGGGTCGGTTCGGGCAGAGGCTTGGACCAGGTCGGTGGCTGGGCACGGTCGATACATAGAGATCGGTTCTTCAGCGAGGCCTCGCGATCTAGGGATACGATCGTTGAAAGGAGCGTCAGCACGGATGTCGAAGCCCCATAGGGTCTGCTGCGTCTGTTTGAACAAGTGGAGGATCCCCGCGTGGAGCGGACCAAGCTCCACCGCCTGTCGGACATCCTCATCATCACCCTTTGCGCCGTGATTTGCGGCGCGGAAACGTGGACGGAGATCGAGCTTTTCGGTTGGGCAAAGTTCGAGTAGCTTCGGACCTTCCTGCCGTTGCCGCACGGCATTCCGTCGTATGATACCTTCGGGCGGGTCTTCGCGCGCCTGAACCCGGGCGAACTGGAGCGGTGTTTCCAGGCCTGGACTCAGGCCTTGGCCACCGCCGGCGGCGGACGGTTGATCGCCTTCGATGGCAAGACCATCGGCCGCAGCTTCGACAAGGCCAACGGCAGGGCCTCCATTCACATGGTCAGCGCCTGGTGTCAGGCCAATCGCTTGGTCCTGGGACAACGGGCAACCGACGAAAAGAGCAATGAAATCAAGGCGAGTCCGCAGCTTCTGGCGTTGCTGGATGTCACGGATGCGGTGGTGACGATTGACGCCATGGGCTGCCGGACGACCATCGCCCGTCAAATCGTCGAGCAGGGCGGGCACTATGTGCTTCAGGTCAAGAAGAACCAGGACACGCTTTACGAACGGATCAAGGGAACCTTCGACGAACTAACCGTCCGTCCGATTGGCGGCGTGACCGTCTCGTTCCATGAGGATGTGGATGCCGGGCACGGCCGGATTGAGACGCGCCGCCTCTGGACGACCGACTGGACCGATTGGTACGCCCAGCGTGGGGAGTGGGCGGGGCTGCGGAGCTTTGTGTGCGTGGAGTCGGAACGCATGGCCGAGGGGCCGACCTCGACCGACCGGCGGTATTGCATCACCGACCTGGGCGGGATCGACGCACCGA
Source organism: Planctomycetota bacterium (assembly GCA_016208685.1). Taxonomy (GTDB): domain Bacteria; phylum Planctomycetota; class Phycisphaerae; order UBA1845; family UBA1845; genus JACQXM01. Next base: position 25,964 of record JACQXM010000061.1, read on the forward strand.
CCATGCTGGAGTACGTCCGGGGGCATTGGGGCATCGAGAACCAGCTTCACTGGTCGCTCGACGTGGCGTTTCGGGAAGACACACTACGACAGCGAGTGGGCCATTCGGCGGAGAACCTGTCCCGAATCCGCCGACTGGCCCTGAACCTCCTCCGCAAGGATAGAACCTGCCGTGCCGGCATCAACGGAAAACGGCTCCAGGCCTGCCTGAAGGAGGAGTACCTAACCCGCCTCCTGAGCCAGGGAGTTTAGATGCGATTGCCCTGCGCTGGATTGCCGCGACGAGTAGTGGGCCTTGCGGCCACCCGCGCTGCGTGATCGAATAGCTCTTCGCAGTATCGCCCGGAGGGCCCTATCGGAGTATGCTTCGTGCATCGAGCCTGTCTCGTTTCAGTCGTAGCCGTTGTCGCCCGGTTGGCGGCGGCGGACGAGATCATCTACCAGTACGAAGCGACGACGACGCCGTATCACCCGTCCGCCGGTTGGATTATTGCCGACGCCTGCGACCCGCCGTGCAGCGAGTCGGTTCAGGGTGGCCGGTTCCGGTTATCCTGGGCTCAAGCAGACAACCTCGCGAACTACCACTACTGGATCAGTCAGCCGCCCCAGGCTCGGCCCCCGACACTTTGGGTCGAGTGGCGCTTCCGCTCCAACCACCCCCTCGGCCCGAACTTCACGGGCTGCGACGGGGAATTCAGCATTCGCTACCGATCAATGCTCGAGCCGACCAACATGTACGGCGATGCGGCGATTTCCAACAGCGGGCCGGGCTTCATCGAACCGCTGCCCTTCAACGAGTTCCACACCTACCGCTACGAGAGCGCCGACGGCCAGAACTTCCGCGTCTGGGCCAACGGCAAGCTGCTGACGGATAGCGACGCGAATAACGTCGACACGGGGTTCTCATATGTACAGCTCCGCGGGTATGGTGGCTGCATCAGCGATCAGATTCCCAACATGGTCAACGAGTGGGACTACGTCCGCTACGGCACGATCTCCGACGGCGCGCGGATCGTGGCGGTTGATCCGCCGGCCGGTGTTTTCGATCCCGGACAGTACACGTCCTTCGACCGCTTCGCCGTGACCTTCGACGCCCCCAACTTCGTGCCCATCAGCGGCATCACCGTCGAGGCCACGGGCGGTGTTGCCCCCGCCGTCACCTTCGTCCGCCGTCGCGACAACGACGGCCCCGAGACCTTCGAGGTAGTTCTTGATCACGCCCTCCCGCCCAACGAGCGGACGCGCTTCACCTTCACCGACGGCAGCACCGTCAACATCGTCGAGTACGACTACCGCCCGCCGCCCCCTCCCATCCCCGCGGTTTCCGGCTGGGGGATCCCAGTCATGGCCGCGCTGCTCACCGCGCTGGGTTGCGTGATCGCCGCGCGGGCCCGGCGGCCCCTGCTCGCGGTTATCTTCTGAGGTTCAAGACCTGCCCAGCGGTAGCCTCGCCGCGCGCCGGGCACTCCCGTGGTTCTGCCCTGTCCGACCGGACCACGGACCGCCACCGGACGCGCTTCCGACCGGCAGAGTCGCCCGGCCGTCGGACGCGGCACTCGCGCGGTGCAGCGCCTAGGGCCCCATTCCGACGCCGCAGCACACCAGTACGGGGACCAGCCCCGCGACCAGCAGCGACGCCACCGCGAACTTGCGGCGGTAAGCCCGCCGCAGCCCCATCAACCCGCACACCAGCGTGGCAACCCAGGCGAGCCCGGTGCCGAAGAAGGTGACGGAGAACGCCACGAACCACGCCGGCGGCCCTCCAGGCTGAGTCAAAAAGGCCTCACGAATCTCGACGAGCCGATTCATGTCGCCGGCCTCGACGGCCTCCATCGCGGTTTTGATGGTTGGTTCTATCTCATGGAAGTTGCTCTTCATGATCGTCGCGGCGGTGGCATAGAGAACCAGAGAGAAACAGGCAAACCCCAGCGCCGCGACGGCCAGGGCGTTGCCGCGCGCCGGCGCCGGCGCCGGCGCGAACGAACCCGCGGGCGCCGAGATGGGCGAAGCACTGGGTATGCCCCGCGCCACGTCCAGGGTCGATTCGCGCGGCGCGGTGACCGTCTTGCGGCAATAGGGGCAGATCACCGGTTTCAACGACCATTCGTCATCGACCTCGATGGGCTGGGCGCAGGCACTGCACAGAAAACGAATCGCCATGCGGCGGATGGTAGCCGCGCGGCCCGCGCGGTCAATGCGTGGCTCGCGCCACATCGAGCAGCGGGTGCAGCCCGCGGACCGTGGCACGACCTCGTTTCCGGATGCTCGCCGCGGGACGTCGACGACCCGGGCGTTGTGCGCAGCGATCCGCTTGTCTCGTAGCGGTGCGCAAGTCGCGCCCGGGCAACGCCGTGAACTGAAGGTCTCGCACGACCACGAATCACTACCGAAGCCGCCGGCAACGCACCCCAAAAAAGCCTGCGACCTCGTCCGAATCCTCGCGTTCCGTGGCACAGTTCACGCCGTTGCCCGCCCGCCGGGCGCGGGCGCCGCCCGCGCACCGTGGCCGAGTGCCGGGCATGCGGCACGCTCGAGCCCCGCCAGGGGCGATACCCCCTAGCCCACGGCGTAAGCCGTGGGAATTGACGAGCAGGATGAGGCTAAGCCCCGTCAGGGGCGACACATGTAGGTGCCGCCCGCTGACGCGGGCTGAGCCATCGGCGCGCCGCGCGCAGGCATGTGGCCAGCATAGTGGAGCAAGCCGCCCACTGACGCGGGCTGTGGCGTCGACAGGCCCCAGGGTTCCGATCCGTCGGCGTAGTGAATCGCATCGTCCGCTGACGCGGGCTGAGCCGTCGAAGCGCCGCGCACCGGGTGTCGGGAGATAGATCGTGCCACAATTCGTGGGATGCACATCGAGCAGCGCCGCGTTCTGCGCCCCCACGGTCGCGCCGCAACGCTGTCCCCGAGGGTCGGCGCAGCTTTCGCTTGCCGCAAGCGCAGGTTCGGCCCCCGACCGGGCGCCGCGCGCCGCAGTGTGGGGCTCAAGCGACTCAAAAGAGACTTCCGATAGCTGGTTCACCCGGCGGCGGCTCCGCCACCGCGGCTTGCGCCGATGCGCCAGGCACTCGGCGTGCGCCGATGGAGGGATCGACGGCAGGGTCGTCAACGGCGCGCCAGGAAAGGAAACCCAATGCCAAAGACTGACACCATGGAAGCCATCATGAAGCTCAACCCCACGGCTCGACCCGACTTCCTCTCCGGGTTCTCCGGCGAGGACCTGACGGACTATCTGCATCGCCTGCGCACCGTCGGCGGCCCCGGCGAGACGACGTTCGACGAGGCCACATACGATGGCCGCCTGCCCACGTTCGACGCCTTCCGCGCCCGGACGTAGACTCGACTGCCCACGACGGCGACTGCCGAACCCGCGAGCCCTCCGGCACCGCCGCCGCTCCCGCTCCTCCGTCGCACGCCGGCGGCGACCGCTTCCACCCGCGCCAACTCTCGATGACTGCGGACGATTGCGCAGGACTGCGCCATTCCGCGCAGCCAACCGCGCTCAGTTCGCCCCCAATCACCCGTGCCCGCCGGCCCATCCCGCTCCGCATTACGCGAAACGAGACCAGCGCCCCGAATGCGAACGCGGAGAGTTGACGAATTCCATAATCCGGCTACACCTTGGAGTCGATGAGGGAAGCGCGCCCACCCCTGGAACGCCGTTTGCCAGGATCGGACGTTGAAGCATGATGCGTACTCGATCAGTCCATTCCGAAGCGGGACCGGGAATATCGGTCCTCACCGCGTCTGCGTGGCGCGGCTTCTGGGGACTGATGATTTACGGGCACGCCGGTGCGGCGCTTTCCGCGTGGACGGATTGCCTTGCCGCGCCCGCGGGGCTGGGCGGTTCGGCGGCGCTGCGTGCCGTCGTGCTCTCCGCGGCCGTGCTCTTCTTCGGTTTGAAACTCCTCGACGTCGCCTGGCTGCGCATCCAGCGCGGCCGGCGGCCGCTGGTGGCGGCGATCGCCATCGTCGCCGTTTTGCACGTGAACGTCGTTCAGCGCGCGGTTGGCGGCGATGCCGAATACTCTCCCCTGCAATTCGGCGCCGTGCTGGTGCTGGGTGCCGCGGTGGAGAGCGAGTTGATTCTCCGCGGCTGTCGGCAATGGGGAGCTTCGCGCACTCCCGCGCGATTGCGCCGTTGTAGCAGGCGCTGGCCCGCCGCGGAGCGGCACGCCTGGGCCGTCGCCGTCCGTGCGCTGTTTTCCCTCTACACGCCTCCCTGCCGTACGCCCCGCGCCCCACCGCTGCCCGCCTGACAACCGCCGCGTGCATCAAAGGGTGGTTCGCAGTGGTGGCGCCGGTACTCCCCCAGTGGACGAGACCCACGGTCTGATCGCGCCATCGAACCCCACGGGTTTTCTGGTCAACGCTGATGGTACGTGATCTCCGGCGGCCGGCGCCGATGGCGCCCGCTGCGGAGGCTCCCGGCCCGGACCGGCATCGCCGGCCGCACGCCGGGCAGGTAGGCAGGCGGAACCTGGCGCCTGGCCCGCTGCGTCGTTCGCGCGAACGACCATTTATGGAAGCTAACGAAGGAGAGGAATCACATGGTTCATCGCACTTATTCCGGCGCCGCCGCCTGCCTGGCCGCGGGCCTGTTCCTGCTTGCGGCGTCGCCGTTGTCCGCGGCGACGGTGCCCTTTACCGAGGATTTCGCGACCGACCACGCCAACTGGTTCGCCAATTCCGCCGGCACAGCCCCGCTGGTGTTCAACGCCGCCGGCGGCCCGGACGGCGGTAGCTTCGCCTCCACGACCCTGAACTTCGCCAACCTGACGCAGCCGGGGTTCTCGGCGCCGTTCTTCCGCGGCCAGGAGAACTTTAACAGCAGCGGCGGAGCGTTTCTCGGCAACTGGATCACCGACGGCGTGAGCACCTTCAGCCTCATGCTCCGGCATGACGCGGGTGAGACGCTTCAGTTTTTCACCCGCATCGCCATGCCCGCCAATCCCCCGCCCGGCGGCGGAGTGCTGAGCTTCGTGCAGGTTCCCAGCGGCGTGTGGACGCCGGTTTCCCTGGCGATCGACCCCACCAACCCCGCCCTTCAGTTCCTCGAAGGCCCGGGCTTCGGCCAGATCTTCAGCAATGTGGGACGCATTCAGGTCGGCATCAACATCCCCCCGGGGCTCGCCGGCGCCGACCGCGTCGTCAGCTTCGCCCTGGACAAGGTGAGCGTGGTGCCCGAGCCCGCGACGCTGGCGCTGCTGGGCGCCGGGGCCCTGGTAGTGCTGCGCCGCACGCGCCGAAGGAGTGTGGCGTCATGAGACGGGGGCGGGTTTGGCTGATGATGAGCGGCCTGCTTGCCGCACGCGTCGCGCTGGGCGGAGACGTGGTGATCTCGCCGCCCAGCAACGACGTGTGGCAGTATCCGTTCAACTTCGATCCGTGCTGTCGAACCACGGCGCCGCTGTTCTCCAGCATTGGAAGCGTCACCTACTCGACGTTCAACGACCGCGACGGCGTTCTGATCGCCGCCTGGGATACGGGGGGCGTGATCGAGCCCGGCCACGCCTCGCAGGACTATGGATTGCTCGCGGTTCGCGTCACCTTCACCAGCATCGCGGGCGCCGACTGGCCCGTCGACCTGACCCCGGACGAGTGGTTCACCTTCGACTTCGGGAACGACGGCGTGCTCAACGGCGACGGCTATCCCCGCGGCGATCCTCGTGACCGCGATGGGGAAAGCGACGACCTTGATGCCGGCCGGCCGCTGGAGTTGTTCGGCGCGGGCTTCGGACCCGGGTATAGCCTGGGCACCTGGAACGAGTCGAGCCTGTACCACGGCGCGGACGAGTTCGTCAATCGCCCCCGCGATCCCTTCCCCTTCGTCTTCCAGGATGACACCCTGGAAATCCTCCACGTCGAGGACAGCGTGAAGGGCACGCAGAACGAGACGCTGAACGTCGGCCGGTTCACGCCCGTCCCCTGGGCGGTCGGCGTGCCGCACAACTATACGCCCGGCAACCAAGCGGTGCCGTTCGAAGTGTCTTTCGACATCGACTTGTCGCGCTCCGACGGTGCCGTGCGCCGCTATTTCCAGGAGCAGCTCTCCGCCGGGCGGTTGGTGGTGATCGTGACCACGCTGAAGGAGACGGAGTTCATGGGCGGCGGCAATCCCACCTTCATCACCCGCGGAGAGCCGGACTTCGACCCCGCGACCAACGCCGGGCGGCTGCGGCTGGTGCTTACCGCCGTGCCCACCGGAGACATCGATGGTGACAACCGTGTGACGCTTCCGGATTACCGCCAGTTTCCCCGTTGTCTGAACGGGCCGGAGCAGGCGGTGCCGGATCCCGGCGGCTGTCTGCCGTTCTTCGATCTGGATGAGGACGACGACGTCGATTTGCGGGACGTGTCGGGTTTTGTGGACCGTTTCATCGGAGCCTGAAGCCATGAGGATGCATCGAACTTCCGCCGGAGCGTTCACGCTCATCGAGATGTTGAGCGTCATGGCCATGATCTCGCTGCTTATCTCCATCCTGCTTCCTTCGCTGAACCGTGCCCGGGAGCAGGCCAAGCAGGCGGTGTGTCGCAACAACCTGCGCAGCATCTGGACCGGCGTTTTACAGTATTCCAGCGTCAGCAAGGACCGCGTGCCCTTCATGGAGGACATCAACGAGGGCAACCCCGACGCCGATCCCTTCGATCCCAAGTGCGGGAGCACCGTAGGACGGGTGCTGCTCGACTACGTCAACGCCGGAAGCTGGCGCTGCCCGGGCGCCGTCCGCGGGTTTCCCGAAAGCGCCGGGCCGCAAGGCTGGACCATGACCTACTGGTTCCGCAGCGCCGGGCCGGTGGGCAAGGGCGTTCCCTTCCACGCCACGCCCTGGGGCACGGGCAAGAGCATGGACCCGCTGGTGAGCAACTACGTCAACTTTGACGGCCGACCGCTCAAGTACATCAGCGGCCGGCGGCATACGCCCAGCAACCCCAACGCCCCCAACCGCGACGCCGTCGGCCCGTGGACCTTCTCCTACCCCATCATCGCGGACTTAATCAGCGGGGTGGAAACGGAGGGCACGCCGAAGTACCCGCACGTGGGCGTGGTGGATCAGCGGCTGGACTTGCAGGCGGCGCGGCCGAAATTCGAGAAAGCCGCCGGCGTCGGCAAGCTCCCCTCGCGCATGGAGCTGCACGCTGAGAGCGACCAGGTGATGGAGATTTACCTGACGCGCGTGCCCTACCCTCACAAGCCGGGATATTAGGGAGCGATTGTCGTTCGGGTGCTTGTCGGTTGGCGATCGGTCGGCGACGGTCAGGCAGGGCCGCGAACGTAAGGGAGCGGGCTTCGTTGCGCAGGCCCGGGCGGCTGGGTGGCATGGCCAAGCGCAGCGCCGCCATGACGCTGCGGAGGTTCAACGCGACGAAGCGACGCAGGATCAGCACCGCGATCCCGCCGCGCCGGAAAAGCGGTCAGGCAGAGCCGCGACCGTAAGGGAGCGGGGTGAATCGAGCGGCGGAAGAGCCCCACCGGCGGGCGGCGCCCGCAAGGTGGGCCCTCGTTCGGCTTGGTCTGTACCGGCGGAGTTCGGCGGCTCGGATAGAAAGAGCAAGGATTGACATGAATTCAGAACTGCACTGGGTGCATTACCTTCCCGTGATTACCACCACGCTCTCCGCGATTTTCTGTGCCACGCTTCTGGCCCGATATCGCCTGAAAGGCAAAGGCGCGCACCTGCTCTGGTGGGCGGGCGGCGTGTTTTGCTACGGCGCGGGAACGGGCTTGGAGAGCGCCGTCACCCTGTTCGGGAACTCTCCGGCACTGAACAAGGCCTGGTACATCGTCGGCGCGCTGCTGGGAGGCTATCCGCTGGCGCAGGGGACGGTGTATCTGCTCCTGTCGCGACGCGTAGCCAATCTGCTGTCGCTGGTCACCGTGCCGGTGCTGGTTCTGCTGTCGGTGGTGGTCATGCTGTCTCCGACCAACTTCGAGGCGTTGCTGCCGCACAAACCGGGAGGCAGCGCACTGGGCTGGCAGTGGGTGCGCGTGTGCACGCCGTTGGTGAACACCTACGCTTCACTCTTCCTCATTGGCGGCGCCATCCTGAGCGCCGTGCGCTTCGCGCGCCGCACCGAGACCCTGCACCGCGCCACGGGCAATACCTTCATCGCCATCGGGGCTCTGCTGCCCGCGATCGGCGGCGCCATGGCCAAGGCGGGGGTCGTGGAGGGCCTGTACGTCGGCGAACTGACCGGCCTGCTGTTCATCTGGGCGGGTTACTCTTTCTGCGTTCGCAAGCCGCTTGCCGTGCTGCCGTCCAGCCGCGACCGGCGGAGTGCGACCGCTTCCACCGATGCGGCCGTCATACCGGCGTGATCCAGTGCCGGCCAAACGCCGCAAGCCGGTAGGGTAGGAGCTTGCACGCGCCGGTCAGGCGGCGCATGACCTCTGCGCCGGCGGTGCCGATGATCGCGTTGCGAGCAGCGTGTGCGATCAGAACCGTGAGCGCGACGAGTGGTCCGGGGTGAACCACTCCACGTTGTCACGGCACTGATCCTTTGCCGCTTCATCGGGCCGCGCGGGCTAAAGCCCGCGGCTCAGTGCCCGCGCCGTTACCGTCGCGGCTCAGTGCGTCAGCGCCTTCGTGCCTCCGTGCCTTCGTGCCTTCGTCACTATTGCCCGCTCCCTGACGGTCGCGGCTCTGTTCGTCACGTGCCTCCGTGGCTCCGTGCCTCCGTGCCTCCGTCCCTTTGTCGCCCCCAACCTCCGCGGCGTCATGGCCGCGCGGCGTTTGGCTATGCGATCCCGCCCCTTCGCCCCTTCGTCGCTTCATCGCTTCATCGCTTCGACGCTTCGTCGCTTCGTCGCCGTCAAAGCCCGCCACCTGAGCGCCGCTCTCCAGGCCCGCACGTGAAAGGCGAATCCGGATTTCGCCCGCCGGGTTGTGACGCGGCGCGGGCGGGTCTACAGTCCCCGTGCCCGGGGCGGAGCAGAGGAACGGTGGCACTCCCGCCGCGTCCGATGGAGCCCGGGAACGCGGGTGACACGGCGGTTGCCGGGCGATGGCTGCGGGCCGCCCGCGGACGCCGACACGGTGCGCGGTACCCATGGACTGGCTGGATCTTACCATCCTCGGCGCCTACTTCGCCTGCACACTGGCTATTGGTCTGTGGTTCGGGCGCGGAGGACGAAACACCCATGACTTCTTTCTCGGGGGACGGCGCCAGCACTGGCTGCTGGCCGGTGTCTCCATCATCGCCACCGAGATCAGCGCCGTCACGTTGATCCTGGTTCCCGCGGATGCCTTTCGCGGCGACTGGAACTACCTGCAAATGTACGCCGGCTCGTTCGTGGGGCGGATGCTCATCGTCTATCTGCTCCTGCCGGCGTTCTACGGCGGCGCCGTGACCACGGTGTATGAGTATCTGGGACAGCGGTTCGGACCGCGCACGCGCACCACCGCTTCGCTGCTCTTCTTTGCCTCACGCATTCTCGGCAGCGGCATTCGACTGCTGGCGGCCTCGCAGGCCATAGCCATCGTGTTTGAATGGGACCCGCGCGTTGTGATCGTCGGCGGCACGCTCGTTGCCATGGCCTACACCACGTTCGGCGGCATCAAAGCCATTCTCTGGACCGACCTGTTTCAGGCGAGCCTATATCTGGCCGCCGCGGCCGTGGTGGTGGGATATCTCTTCTGGGCCACACCGGGCCACTGCACCGAGCAACTCAGTACGGCGATGAACGCCGGCAAGTTCCACACGATTACCTGGGATTGGTACCCTAATAATGATCGGTCATTCTGGGTACTCTTCCTTCACGCCACGGTGCTCAACATGGCGGCCTTGGGTACGGACCAGGACCTCACACAACGGATGCTCACCTGTCCCGACCTGCGTCGCGGGCAGCGCTCGCTGCTGTTTAACGCCTTCGCGGGGTTCCCCATCGTCTGTCTTTTTCTGCTCATCGGCACGCTCCTGTACGGCTATTACGATGCGGCGGGTACGTCCGCACTGCCGGAGAGCGTGCGGGCGCGGAACGACCTGATCTTCCCCTATTTCATCGCCCACGGCCTGCCCGCGCACACCGGGTTGCGGGGGCTGCTGGTCAGCGCCATCTTCGCCGCCAGCATGGGGAGCCTGTCATCGGCCATCGGGGCGCTGTCGTCCACGGCCGTGACGGACATCTATCGCCCGCTGCGGCGCCGGCCGGCGCCGGAAGCGCATTACCTGGCGGTGGCGCGCTGCTCCACGGCGCTGTTCGGGCTGCTTCTGGTGGTCGTCGCCGTCGCTTTCATCGGGCGCGACAAGCTGCTCTGGCAGGTCTTTCAATGGGCGAGCCTGGTGTTCGGCGGGCTGCTGGGCGTGTTCCTGCTCGCGGTGCTGACGCGACAGCGCGGCAGCGATCGGCTCAATCCCATCGCCATGATCAGCTCGGTCGTGGGGCTGGCAGTCCTGATGCAGGTTCAGGAGCGCTACCAGGTGGTCTACGTCGCCTGGCCGTGGTGGGTGGTGGCGGGCACGGCATGGACGTTCCTGTTCGGTGCATGTGCTCGGACTCGCCGGCGAGAGAGTTGAATCGCGTGCGACGGGGCTCGGCGGCGCCGGGCTCGCCACAGCCGACGGTGGGATTCGAACCCACAACCCCGGCTTTACGAAAGCCGTGCTCTACCGTTGAGCTACGTCGGCACGCCGGTAGGAACAAGGTAGTTTCGCGCGGCGCGGGGTGACCGTCAATATGCCGCGTGGCCCGGTCTGCGGCCTCCCGGCCGGCCCGCGTTGCTGCGGTGCATGGTCGCGCCGCGCCTAGCAGCACCGCCCGCCACGCCCAGAGGCAAACGCCTACGGACGACCGAGCGCGTAGCGGCTCACCTTGTCGTAGGTGGTGGCCAGGAATCCGATCAGCGGGAACCCGCCGCGCTCGAACGGCGAGGGGCCGAGCATCTCCAGCAGCGCCAGCGGCGTCGCCGGCGGTCCGATCTGGGCCGCCACCGAGGCGAGCTCCGGCCCGGCTTCCCAGAACGAGTCCAACTGCTCTTCCACGGGCGGGGACGTGGGGTAGATGGTGGGCACGATCTTGAGCGAGGGCGGCGGACCAGCGGTGTCGTGCGGCGAGCTCATGGGCTACTCCTCGGCCACGGCGTCGCGTGAAAGAACGAACAGCTCGCGCAGGGCGTCGGTGGACAGCTCGGTGATCCACTCCTCCCCGCTGCCGATAATGTTGCGGGCCAGGGCGCGCTTCTGCTCGATGATCCCCGCGATGCGTTCCTCCAACGTACCGATGCAGACGAACTTGTGCACCTGTACCTGCTTGTCTTGCCCGATGCGATGAGAGCGATCGGTCGCCTGGTCTTCGACGGCCGGGTTCCACCAACGATCAAAATGGAACACGTGGTTGGCGGCCGTGAGGTTCAGACCCACGCCGCCGGCCTTGAGCGACAGGATGAGCAGCCGCGTCTCATCGGCGCCGCTCTGGAACTGCTCGACGAGCAGGTCGCGAGATTTCTGCGGCGTCCCGCCGTGGAGAAACAGAATCGGCCGGCTCAACGCCTCCTGAAGGTGCTTCTGCAACAGGTGCCCCATCTCGCGGAACTGGGTGAAGATCAGGGCGCGATGGTCCTCCGCCACCACCTCTTCCAACATCTCCGTGAGTCGCGAACACTTTCCGCTGCGCTGCGGGAGGGCGGAGCTGTCGCGAAGAAACTGCGCCGGGTGGTTGCATATCTGTTTGAGCTTGACCAGCGTTGCCAGGATCAGCCCGCGGCGCTGGATGCCGCCTGCCACGTCGATCTGCGCCAGCATGTCCTGCACCACGGCCTCGTACAGCGCCGCCTGCTCCCGCGTCAGGTTGCAGAACACCGTCATCTCCAGCTTGTCGGGAAGGTCGAGCTGGATGTTGGGATCGCCCTTCAGCCGCCGCAACACGAAGGGGCGGATCAGGTGGCGCAGGCGCTGGCCGCGATCCGCGTCATGGTGCCGCTCGATGGGGATCGCGAACCGCCGGCGGAAGTCGGCGGCCGCTCCCAGATACCCGGGATTCAGGAAATCCATGATGGACCACAGTTCGCTCAGGCGATTCTCCACCGGCGTGCCGGTCAGCGCCGCGCGATGCACGGCGCGCAACGAGCGCACCGCCACCGCCTGCTTGGCGGCGGGGTTCTTGATGTTCTGCGCCTCGTCCAGGGCCACGCGGTGCCAATCCACCTGCGCCAGATGCTCCAGGTCGCGGTGGGTAAGCCCATAGGTGGAAATCACCACGTCGTGCCGCCCCGCTTCCTCGACGAAGTTGGGCCCGGAGAGCCGTTCCAGGCCGTGGTGCACCATGACGCGCAGCGGAGGGGCGAACCGCGCCAGCTCGCGCTGCCAGTTGCCCACCAGGGACATGGGGACCACGATCAGGGTCGGGCCTCGAGCCTGCCCCGTCTCCCGCTCGTGCAGGAGCATGGCGATCAGTTGCACGGTCTTACCGAGGCCCATGTCGTCGGCCAGGCATGCCCCCAGCCCGTGCCGCGCCAGGAACGCCAGCCAATCCAGTCCGCGGCGCTGGTAAGGCCGGAGCTCGCCGACAAAGCCCGCCGGAGTCGGCGCGGGCTCGATGCGCGTGTCGTGGTCGGAGGCGCTCAGCAGTTTGTCGATCCACCCCGTGGCCCGCATGCCCATCACCGGGATGCCCGTATCAAAGTCGTCGACGGTGTAGCTTAGCCGCAGGGCCTCAAGCAGTGTGATGCGCCCGGTGCCGCGTGTCCTGAGGAATTGGAGCGCGGCCTGGGCTTCCGCCGGCTGGGCCTCGATCCACCGCCCGCGGAGCCGCACGAGGGGCTCCTTCGCGGCGGCGAGGGCACTGATTTCCTCCACGGAAAGCGCGTCGTCTCCCAGGGCGACGCGCCAGTCGTAGCCGATGAGCGTGTCCAGGCGCATCGCCGCGCCCGAGGTGCCGCCGGCGCCATCCAGCGGGCGCACCTCCAGGAACATGCGCGGGCGAGGTCGGTCCGCACGCCACCACGGCGGCAGCCACACGCCGAATCCCTCCGCCTCCAACACCGGGGCGGCGTCGCGAAGGAAGCGGTAAGCCTCCTCGAGAGACAGCACACATTCGAGCGGCCCGCCGGCGTCGGCACAGGGCGCCAGGGGCGGGAAGTGTCGGGCGGCGGCCGCCACGTCCGCCCGAAGCTGCTCGTAAGCATTGTCGAACGGGCGTTTCAGGATTTCCGGATCCGCGGAGGGCCGGCTCTGAAGGTCCCGGGCGTCGATCACCAACGACGGGTCGTCGGCAGCCTGAAGATACAGCAGTAACTGCCACGCGACCTTGCCCGCGCCGTCAGTCGCCGGGACATCGTCGGCAGCCGTCTGCAGGCGGAAGCAGGTGCGGCAGCCGCGGGTGGCCGGCGGCGGCTCCATCCGACCCAGCCAGCGCTGCACCAGTTCAAACGTCCGCCGGCATTCTTCTTCCGCACCGCCTAGGGTCGGTTCGCTGTGCACCAGCGAGCGGAGCCAGCGAATCTGCGGCGGCGCGGTGTGTTCCGAACGCTCCTGCAAGGCGTGCGCCAGCTCGTCGCCTTCCAGGCAGCGGCGGACCATCGCGTCCACGACCGTCCACAGGAAGTTCTCCACCAGCGACGACGCCTGAACCGGCGGACCGTCCGACGCAAAACTGCGACAGACCGGCGGCATGGAGGCAATCAGGCTGCCAATCCGATCCGAAGTGGACCGATCGTCGACAACTACGCGCCAATACCCGCGGTACTCGTCTTCCGCAGCGCGGTGCAAAGCCGGCACGAAGCGCTGCTTGGCCAACAGCTCGCGGACCAATCCGGCGGTCGAAGACCAATAACGAAGCGAGGCGCCGAAGCGCAGACCCTCGCGCTCGTACGTGGGGAGCGCCGTCAGGAGATCGAACGCGTCATCCGGCGGGAAGGCGGCGCTCGGAATATCGCATGCAACGAGCCGGGGCTGGACCTGTGCGGGACGCCCGACGGGCGCCGCGTCCGACGTCGCGTCGGAGCCGGGCCCAACGGCCGCCATCGCCATGTCCACCGGGGCGGCTTGCGCGGCGGGCAGGCGGAGCGTCAGGCGCGCCGGCCGCGCCGCCGACACCAGCAGGCTGTCCCACACGTCTCCCAGGGAGCGCAGCAGGTCGTCGACGCCCACGGGCGTCGCGGGCTCTTCGGACCGCAACCCCCACAGGTGTAATGCGGCGCCGACCCAGTTGGCGTGGAGTACCTGCATATAGAGCGAACCGACCATTGTAGCGGAACGGGGAACCGCGTCCAGCCGTGAGGAAACCGCTTTTCGCCCCATGTTGCGCCGGCACCGAAGCATGCGGCATGGCCTCCGCCATGCACGCGGCTGAGATGACGGTGCGAGCTGCTTGGTGGGTTCCAACGCCGATCGACACCCGTGGAATGCGGTTCTATCATCCTTCGCCGGTCCGCCGGTGCCGACCGAAGCGCCGACCCGGATGACCCAGGGACGCCCCGTCGGCGCGCGCCGCCGGACCCCACGAACGCTGAGCAGGTGAAACACGGTTTGCGGCGATGGAAGATTCCGGTCGACGCGCGTTCTTTCGTGAGGCCCTCGCGGGTGTGGTGCGTCCGCTGGCGGACTACCTGGAGCAGCGCATCCCGTCGCCAGTGGAGCCGCCGCAGGAACGCCCCCGCTTGCGCCCACCGGGCGCGATCCCCGAAGCGACGTTCATCGACACCTGTCGCCGCTGCGGCGCCTGCGTAGAGGCGTGCCCGGCCAATGCTATCTTTCCCCTGCCGGAGTCGTTCGGATACGCCCCGCGCACTCCGGTCATCGATCCTGACTACGCCGCGTGCGTAGTGTGCGAGGGGTTGCAATGCACACACGTATGCCCCAGCGGGGCCTTGTTGCCGCTTAGCGCGCCGACGCAGATTCGCATGGGGCTGGCCGAGGTCTACAGGCCGCTCTGTGTGCGATCCCGCGGCGAGTCGTGCACTCAGTGTGTGGAGCGGTGCCCGATGGGCGAAACAGCGCTGCGGTTTATTGACGCCGGACCGCCGGAGGTGCTCGCCGGATGCGTGGGCTGCGGCGTCTGTCAGCTTTACTGCCCGACTTCCCCCAAGGCGATCGTCGTGCAGCCGTTGCCCGCATGAAGCTCATTGCCCGACAGAAGATCTGGCTGGCCATCGTGCTGGGGGTGAACCTGGCGCTGTGGATCATCCCCAGCGACGTGGTGGAACAGATTGCGCGGGACCGTCCCACGATGATGGGGCGGTACTCACGGACCCATTTCTACTGGAACCTGGGCGCGGCGGTCGTATCGTTGGTGAGCTTCTACATCGACTGGTCCACCGGTCTTACCTATCGCCGAAGGTGGTTCCAGGTGCTGGCGGTGATGATCGTTGGCGCGCCAAGCCTGGTGCTCGTCGATTTTCTGCTGCGCACACCGCAGACGCAGCATTATGTGCGCGATCGTTTCGCGTTCCACCGGCCGGAAAACGCCTCGTTCGAGGGAGTGTTCGAGGACCGGCCGCAGGCGCAGCGGTCGTTCCCCAACGCTCCGCCCGGCTATGGCCGCGTTTCCTGCCTGCACACCACCGACCATCGTGGCTTCCGCAACCCACGCGACGCTCAGCGCACGCAGTATGACATCGTGGTCCTCGGAGATTCCTTCGCCGAGGGGTCGAGCGTGTCCGACGAGCAAGTCTGGCCGGCGCGGCTGGCGCGGCAGAGCGGGCGATCGGTGTACAACCTCGGCATGTCCAGTTACGACCCGCTGCACTACCTCGAGTCGCTGCGGGAGTACGGGCTGGCGATGGCGCCGCATCACGTGCTGTGCCTGATCTACGAAGGCAACGACTTCCGCTCCGCGAAAGCGGATGACAAGCGTCTCAGCCCCAGCCTCTCCATGCGGCTGGTGGATTATCTGGACCGTTCGCCGGTGCTGAAGGCCGCGGACGCGCTGCTCACGCGGACGTTCGGCGCCATCAACTGCGACGGTCCGGTGTGCGGCGCCGAAGCGATCGACTGGCTCCCCCTGGCGATGCCGGCCGGCGCCGGAGCGAGGTACTACGCCTTCGAACCCAAGCAACTTCGCGACCTGTGGGTTTCGCGTGAGGAGTTCGCCGTGGACCGACACTGGCTCAACCCGCGCGGCCAGTTAGCGGCCATGAACGAGCTGTGCCAGAAAGCAGGGGCGACGCTCGTCATCATCTATGCCCCGACCAAAGCGCACGTCGTGCTGCCGCCGGCGGCGGAGCGGCTGTCGGCAGCGAAGATACGGGCCTACACCGCGCTGAGCGCCAGGGAGGAGCTCCCGCCGGCAGAGGAGTTTCTCCCCGAGTTGCTGCAACGTGCCGATGCCAAGGAGGCCGTGGTCGCGGAATGGTGCGCGCGGTCGCAGATCCCGTTCCTCAGCCTGACCGCCGCGCTGCGGCGGGCCGCGGTCGCCGGCACGCACGTCTATTACACCTACGACCAGCACTGGTCGCCCGATGGACACGCCGTGGTCGCCGACGCCGTCGGCCGCTTCGTTGGCACGCTGGAATAGGCAGCGGGCCACCGGGGGTCGCGTCGACGGCGACGGCGAGCCGGGCACCGGTGAGACAGGGGTGTGGCAGCCGCCGGACCGCAACGGGGCGCCATCATCCGCCGGCGACGATCCCCCACCCTCGGGGCAGGCTTGACTTTTGCCGGTCCGCGGCGACATTTTCGCGACGTGACGCGGACTGATTCCAACGAACGTCTGGCGCGAGAGCTGCTGGCGATGCTGGCGGGTTCGTTCGCCGACATGGTCGTGGAGGTTTCGCCCAGCGAACGCTGGAAGCGGATGTGCGTCACCTTCCGCTGGCCGGGCTTTGCCGAGCTGCTGCCCGAGGAGCGGTTCCATCGCCTGGCCGCCGTCGTCCCGGAGAGTTACCGCCAAACGCAGCTCGGAGGGTTCGTCTGGCTGGAGCTGGCGCCCGGCGAGTCGCTCGATGCCTTCCTGGCACTGCCGCGCAGCGAAGATGTAGCGTCGCGTGAGGCGAGTGTGTATGCCGCGCTGGTCCGCGCCGGCTTTTTTCCGGCCCTGGGAAAGGCGCTCGGCCCCTCGCCCGAGAAGTCCTGCGCCCGCGGGTTCGAGAAGACGGCGTCGGTGCTGGAACGCAAGAAGTTCGCGCCGGCCGGGATACGCGATGCCAAACTGATCTTCATCCGCCACGGGTCCTATTGCGACTGCCAGGCGCTCTTGGTGGCCCAACCGGCGCTGGCGCAGCAGCACGCCGGGGCGGCGTAATCGCCGGACACCGAAGAGCGAGGTCCCGCGTTACGGCCGCAAGCTTTTGGCGAGTTCCGGGTTTTTGCGGGCCGAGTCGCGCAGTGCCTCGGTCATGCCATCCAACCGTGTGAACAACCGGCGGTGCGAACGGGGCTTGGCGCGGGCGAGCACATACTGGGCGATGAGCGGGAAGGTGATGGACGCGCAGGAGTACACCACGACGTTGTTCTTGTGCGCGTCCTTGAGTTTGCCCCAGCTCCGCGCCTCGCCAGGCGTGGCGCCGGAGAGCCCGCCCCAGTGCGGCGCGTCGGTGGTAAGTTGCAGGAAGTAGTCGTGCCCTCCCTTGCTGCGGTCCATGAGAATCTGGTGCAGCGTGGGCTGGGTCTGCAGGTAGAAGTTCTTCGGGGAGCCGCCGCCGATTTCCACCACGCCGTTGCTGTCGGCGTCGCGAACGATGGCCGCAGTCTCGATGACATCGAGCACGGGGCTGAGATTCACGTCGCGGCCGAAGAGCTGGGGCACGATGAGGTTCATGCCGATGGAGGAATCTCCGGGCGACGAGGTGTAGATCGGCACGTCGTGGCGGGCGGCCAGCGCCACGAACGACCGCTCCGGGTGCGGGGCGAGCTTCCACAGCGCCGTGCCCAGGTGGTGGTGCAGCTTGGCGGTCGAGAACGGCCTGCGGGTGTCGAACCCCTCGAGCGCCGCCAGGACCACGTTGTCCGTGGCCATCAGCGTCTCTTCCTCGCCGATGAAAACGTCGTAGATGCGTGCGACGCCGCGCTCCGCCAGCTCATTGTCGTCCACCTCGGCGCTGCCCTGCACCACGGGCATGTCGAAGGCGCGGTGCAGGTCATGGTAGAGGTTGGCGCCGGTGGCGATCATGAAGTCCACGAAGCCGCGTTCGATCAGGGCGCTGAAGACGCCGCCCATGCCGATGGGGGTCATGGCGCCGGCGACGGTGACCGCTACGGTGGCGCCGGCATCGAGCATGCGGGCGTAAAGCTGCGCCCCTTCGGCCAGCCGACGGGCGTTGAAGCCGCTGGCGGCGAAAACGTTGTCCAGCATGTCGGCAACAGACTCGTTGCCGGAAAGGGTCAGCGGGTCGATGCTGCGCCCGGAGAGCAACTCACGGCGCTGCGGACAGTCGGGCCTGGCGTGCTGGTGGGAATGCATGGCTTCACCGCGGCTCGGCGACCTACATGATGAGCACGGCGGCCGCCACCGCCGTGGTCCACAAGCCGTTCTTGTCGCCTTCCACGGTCTGCACCACGGCCTTGGTGCGCACCACCAGCCCCTCGGAACGATAGATGTTCTTGCGCTCCACGTAGGCGGTGTCGGGATCGAGGTCGATGCCTTGAGTGGTGGCGAGCATGGACGCCGCCATGTCCTCCACGTAGTCGCTGCACGCTTTCTGCGTCATCCCGAAACCGTGGTGTTCCGAGATGTACCCGTGCTGCGTCTTGTCCTTGGGAAGCGCCAGGCCGATGCCGGCGCACGCCAGGCGGTTCGGTTCATTGGTCCGCGAGTCGGCGAGCACGCAGAACACGATCTCCCCCGCGGTGAGGAACTTCAGCCCCTTGTCGCGGCTGACGATCTTGCACTGCGGCGGGAAGATGCTGCTCACGCGTACCAGGTTGAAGGCGGCGATGCCCGCGTCCCGCAGCGCTTCCTCGAAGGATTGCAGATTCTGCCGGTGCTTGCCCGTGCCCTTGGTGAAGAACATCATCCGGGGAACAAGGTGGCTGTCCAACGCTAACTCTCCACTGGCGACTCAAACGAACCACGCACGAAGGGTGCGGATTGTAGCCACCGCCGCCGAGGGCACAACGTAGAAAATATGCCGGGGTTGTCAATCAGGTTTTTCGTGCCCGTTCGTCGGGAGCCCACCCTAGGTGCGCGGCCCCGAGGGGTCGCCGCGGCCGGCGAAGCGGCCCAACGCAACATCCGGGATCGCTTTCGCACACGCTTCCGGAGCGTCGCCGCAAACCGGCAGGCACGACGGTCGGCTCACACGAACACCGCCAAGGCGCAGGCGACCATGGCCGCCGTCTCGGTCCGCAGGATCGTGCCGCCCAGACGCACTACGGCCACGCCACGGGTCCGCGCCTGGGCGAGCTCCTCATCCGTCCATCCTCCCTCCGGTCCAATCAGCACGAGGAGTGTGGGACACCGCGGCGGCCCGGAATCACGGGATGGGGTTACCATGGACGTTCCCGGCGCCGCATGGGTGGGCGTGGCGTTACCGTGGTAACGGGGAAGCGGAGCCTCCTTCGCGTGGCCCGGCGGATGTCCCGGAGTGTCCTCCCCGCCCCATCGCTCTCGAAGAAAGTGAACAAACGACTCGGCCCGGTCCGTGGGATGCAACATGACGGCGGCATCGAACTCCGTAGATCGCCGCAGCACCTCACTCAGGGGCAGCGTGTCGCTGATGACCGGAAGCCAACGCCGTCCACACTGCTTGCAGGCCTCGATGGTGCGTCGCCGCCACTTATCCAGCCCGGCCGAGCTGGGCAAAGCGACCCCGCGGTGTGCGGCGACGGGCCAGACCGCCGCAACGCCCAGCTCCGTGCATTTCTCGATGAGTTGCGGCTGCCGCTCCGGTTTGGGGCTGGCAACCGCGACGGTCACCCGACGGGGCGCGTCGAAGACGTGAAGCGCGGGCGTCGCCACGCTGAGCGTGATTTCCCGCGGTTTGGCCGCGCTGACCTCGGCCGAGGCTTCGCACCCCGCCCCGTCGAAGAGGATCACGCGGTCGCCGACATGCACGCGCCGGGTCACGGCAGCGTGGTACGCCTCCGCCCCTCGGATCACCAGCCGCCCCGCCGCCAGGTCCGGACAATGCAGTCGCAACGTCCCCACGTTAGTTCCTCACGGCGAAAGATGTTTGCATTCTGCGCGCATCTTCCTGTGTACGAAAACGGCTCCGTTGCACCGCGACGAACCGCCCCTTCAGCATTCCGAATTCAGCATTCGACATTCGCGGCCGCGCCCGACGTGGGCCTGCTGTGGTTGCGGCCCCCGCGGCCGCATTAGAGAGTGTAACCGCAACCCGCCGGATCCGCCCGCGCCCAGGCAGACGGCGGCGACGTCGCCGTTTGCTGGCGCCCGCGGCGCCAAGTGCCGATAGCAGTAGCGATGACCACCGCGTTTGCGAACCGCGCTGTCGCCGAGCTGTTCGACGCCGCCGCCCCCTCCTACGACCGGCAGAGCAACGCCTACACCCTGGGGCGGCGGGCGGCGGCACTGGCGGCGCTTGTGCAGGGCAGGTGCGTGGACCTCGGCGGCGGGACCGGCGCCGTGCTGGCGCGGCTGCGCGACCGCTCGACGGCACTTCATGCGGACATCGCGCCGGGCATGTGCCGGGTGGCGCGTGGCCGGCTGGGATGCGCCACGGTCTGCTGCGATGCCGAGGCCATCCCGCTCGCCGACGACAGCTTCGACACCGTGGTCAGCGCCGAGATGATCTACTACCTGAAACACCCGCAAAGATTCCTCCGCGAGGCGCATCGCATCTTGCGCCCCGGCGGACGGTTGCTGTTGAGTACCACCAATCCCTGGATGACCTGGCTCGATCGTGGGCGGTCGCTGCTGCGGCGACTCGGGCTTTCCGGAATGTTCTTCGACGACGGGTCGCCGTCGTTCATTCCCCTGCGGCGCCTACGGCAGATGCTGCACGAGTCCGGATTGCGCCTCGAAAGCGCGAAGCGCATCGTCGTCCTTCCCTTCGCGTGTTGCGACCGACTGAATCGGGTGCTGGAACACTCCGGTCTCAACCACTTCGGCCTATTTCTGATCGTCGCGGCACGCAAGGTGTGACGTCCCGGCGCTGCCGCCGATGGGCAGGACGTCGCGCCGCCGGAAAGGCGCGAGTTGGAATCCGGAATCCGGCATTTCCAAGGCAGAAACCCCGCTTCGGCGCGGAATTGCCCGGGATGCGACGGCCGCGTACACTGCCCTTGCGCATAAGGCGCGACATCCGGTAGACCCCGAACGCACAGGCTGGCCCGTGATGACCACCGCAACGCATGGCGAAGCACCACCGTTGCCCGGCGAACACCGGGTAGCGCCGCGCGAGGTTCCGCCGCTCGTCGAACGCCTGCTGATCATCGGTCTCGACGGCGCCACTTTCGACGTGCTGAACCCGCTGATGGCCGAGGGGCGGATGCCGCGCCTGGCGGAGGCGGTCGCCTCTGGTGCCTCCGGCGTGCTGCGCTCCACTACGCCGCCCATCACGCCGGCGGCGTGGACCACCTTCCTCACCGGCCTGCAGCCCGGCGCCCACGGCATCATCGACTTCGAGCGCTATGACCCGCGCACCAACCGGTTGTTGCTTAACAGCACGCGCAGCCTGGACCACGTGCGGAACCTCTGGGCGCTGCTCAGCGAGCGCGGCCTGAAGGTGGGAAGCGTGAACGTGCCCATGACCTACCCGCCCACGCCCGTGAACGGGTTTCTGGTCAGCGGGTTCGAAACGCCCGGCGCCGACAGCGATTTTGTGTACCCCGCGGCGTTGAAAGGCGAGATCCTCGCCCGCTGGCCCGACCCGACGCTCCGCAGCCGGTGGAGGCGGAAGGCCTTCGGCGGGGACAAGCTGTACGCCGAGAATGTCGCCTATATGGCACGCAGCTTCCACCAGGGCGCGGCCATGACCACCTGGCTCGGCGACCGTTTCGGCTGGGACGTGCTCATGGTGGTGCTGAAGCTGGTCGACAACCTGCAACACAAGACCTGGCGCTACCTCGATCCGCGCTGGGCGCACCGCCACCCGCGGCGCACGGAGCTGGCGAGGGAGTGCTTTGCCGAGGCGGATCGTGCCGTGGGCGAGTTGCTGGACTATGCGCGGCGGCACGGCGCCACCGTGCTGATGGTTTCCGACCACGGCCACGGCAGCCTGGAGGGCAAGGTGCAGCCCAACCGGCTGCTCGCCGAGTGGGGCTACCTTGCGCTCCGCGGCGCCGGGGCGCAGGGGGCCACGCGCTGGCGCCGCGCCTGGGATCGCCTCCGCGGCGGACGGGATAAATTCGCCCCCGAGGACGACGTGCTGCGCGACTTGGCCGTCGACTTCTCGCGAACACGGGCGTGCGTGATGCACGCGGGCATGGCCGGGTTCCTGTACCTCAACCTTTGCGGACGCCAGCCCACGGGCATCGTGCCGGTCGCCGACTACGAACCCCTGCGCGACGAGTTGCGCCGCCGCCTCCTGGGCCCGGAGTGTCAGGTGCGCGACCCGCAGGGTCGGTTGATCCAGCTTTTCGAGGCGGTTCACAAGCCCGAGGAACTCTATGGGTGCACGCGCGAAGAGCAGCCGTGGATGCCCGACCTGCTCCTGATCCCCCGGGATGCACTCGCCGTGGTGCGGAAGATCCGCGGGCGCCGCCCCGTGGAGTGGCTCCCCTACCGGCGGATCGAGGGCACGCACCGCGCCGACGGCATCCTCATCGGCTGCGGGCCCGGCATCGCCGGTGCGCGGGGGTTGCGGGCGCACATCGTGGACTGCGCGCCCACGATTCTCGCCATGCTGGGGCTGCGAGTGCCGGCGAACATGCAGGGGCGCGTCCTGACGGAATTGGCGGCACGACCGCTGCACGTCGAGCGCTGTGCCGCATCCTCCGGGGCGACCGCGTTCACTCCCGCCGCCGGCCCGGAGTCGGAGGTGTTCTCCGACGACGACCTGAAGAAGGTCACGGCGCGGTTGATGGATCTGGGCTACCTGGAGTAGCGTCGGTCGACTTCAACAGGGTGTTCGTGGGACGCGGCATGTGGCGGCCCTGTTCCCAGTAGACGTTGGCCAGTTGATTCCAGAAGCGCGGTTCGAGCACGGCGAGCTCATCCACGCGGCGACCCATCACGAAGACTCCCGGCGTGCCCACCACGCCGCAGGACTTCCCCAACTCCGCATCCTCGCGAATCCGTTGCAGCACCGTGTCCGAGGCGACGGTCTCCGCGAAGGCACGCGGGTCAACGCCGGGCGGCACGGCCTCCTCCACCTTCAGGACACCGGCGCGAAGCCGTTCCAGGTTCTCGAAGAGGTAATCGTGCACGTACCAGAACGCCTTCCCCCCGCCCAGCAGGCGGGCCGCTTCCGCCATGCGTGCCGCGGAACAGGCGTACTCGTGCATCCTGGACACCGTTTGCGGATTGCAGGCGCTATGCAGGGGGTAATGCTTGAAGACCACGCGCAGGTTGCCGTCGAACAGCGGCTGCGCCTTCTCATCCAGGAACTTGGCCAGCGCGGCGCACTTGGGGCACTGGAAGTCGCTGAACACCACTACCGTGAGAGCCTCCTCCGCCTTGACCGCAGCCGTACGGTTCACATCATCCGCTCGAACGGTCACCTCGTACTTGGGTGCCGTCTGCCACGGGCTGAACGTGGCGTCCTTCAGGCGATCCAGCGCCGCCTTGCACTTCCCCATGCCTTCCTGGAGCGTGGCCGCCTCCATCTGCCGATTCAGCCGCCCGAGTAGCTGGTTATTCCCGTAGAAAACCAGCACCAATGCCAGAGCGGCGCACAGTCCCGTCCGCAACGAGGGGTGTTCCGGAGCCGCGGGGACGGACGCGGGTCGGGTCGATCCCTGCTTGGGCCTCTCCGCCGCCGCGGCGCCCGGGGGCCACATCAGGAAGACGCACACGGCGATCAGCACATTCAGCACATGCGTCAGCATGCACCACGGGCACCATTCAGAAACTCGCGTGAACATGATGAAAGTGAACAGCGCGGAGAGCAGCAGCCCCAGCGCCACCAGCGACACCGGCACGATGTGCACCCAGCGCCGCCCCGCCGAGGGTCTGCCCACGACGATGAACCACACCGCCAGCAGCGAATAGTAGACCAGGCCCAGGAAGGCAACCGGCAGGTGCGGCGTCTGCGGCGGTTCGTTGGGCTGCTTGGGCGGCCAGTAGCTCCAGGCGCTGGCCAGCACCGCGGCGCAGTTAGCGCCTCCGGGCTCGGCAGTCTCCGAACATCCCCATTCGAACCACGCGGGCCCCTGCCCGCGCGTGACGTGCTTGAGTAGCAGCGTGTAGCAGACCCACGCCGCGGCGAGGGCGAACACCACAGCGATAAACTGCACCAGTGTCGATTTCTTCATCCTTGTCACCCAGCAAGCCGATCGCCGGCACCACGCTCGACGGCGCGGGCGGATGATACGGCGCTGGCATTCACCTGTCGAACCTGCCACGTGCGCCGCCGCGGTTTCGCTCGCGGCCACATCCTTGTCAGCGCGCAGCCGACGACCTATCCTTCCCGGGCGATGACCACACGGGCCAAGACCACGATCAGCACTCTACGCGAGCGCAAGCGCGGGCAGCGCAAGATCACCATGCTCACCTGTTACGACTATGCCACCGCCCGACTCATGGAGGAGGCACAGATCGACAGTCTGCTGGTCGGCGACACCTACGCCGAGGTCTGTCTGGGGCACGCCACCACGCTCCCCGCGTCGCTGGAGCACCTGGTTACCCTCGCCGACGCCGTCAGGCGGGGTGCTCCTTCCGCGTACCTGGTCGGGGACATGCCGTTTCTGACATACCAGGTTTGCCCAGAAGAGGCGATCCGCAACGCCGGGCTGTACATGGCGCGAGGAGGCTGCGACTGCGTGAAGGTGGAGGTCGATCGCCGCTTGGCGCGCACGGTGGAAGCGATGGCCACCGCCGCGATCCCCGTGATGGCGCATCTGGGCCTCAAGCCGCAGTCGATCCAGAGCCTCGGGGGATACAAGACGCAGGGTAAGCATGCGGCGCAGGCACAACAAATCATCGAGGACGCCAGGATCATGGAGTCCGCGGGGGCCGTGGCCCTGCTGCTGGAGGCGGTTCCACAGGACGTGGCCGCCATCATCAGCCGCGCCACCGAGCTGCCGGTGATCGGCATCGCCTCGGGGCCGGAATGCGACGGACAGGTGCTGGTGTTCCATGACATGGTGGGGTACGGCGGAGGACACCCGCCGCGCTCCGCCAAGCAGTATGCGCACATCGGCGAGCAGCTCATCGAGGCCTTTCGCGCCTATGCCGACGAGGTGCGGCGCGGGGTGTTCCCGACCACGGAGATGAGCGTACGCATGTCCGCCGCGGAACTGGAGGCACTGCAACAATCGCTGCGTGCTGCGGCGCCGTCCGGGAGCCGCCCACCTTGACTTTTGCGACCGCACCGATAGTGTGACCCGAGGAACCCCTGAGGAAGAACGACCATGCTCGTCCGGATGCACCTTGCGCGCATCGTCATCGTAGACGCCGACGAGGAGAAGATGTCGATGATCGTGCTTCAGGAGCACAACGGTCAGCGCGCGTTTCCCATTCTCATCGGCATCCATGAAGCCTACGCCATTGACCGCCGCATCCGCGGCGCCTCGCCTCCGCGGCCCATGACCCATGACCTGATCGACCGCCTGCTGGGGGAGCTGGACTGCGAGCTGGAACAGATCGTCATCAGCGAGTTGCGGGACTCCACCTTTTTTGCCAAGCTGGTGTTGCGCCGCGACGGGCGGCTCATCGAGATCGACGCCCGCCCGTCGGATGCCATTGCCGTCGGCGCCGGGACGGAAACCCCGATCTACGTCGACGACTCCGTGCTGAAGGAAGTGTGTTGACACGGCGGACGGACGCAGCGGAATGAAGCTTGATCAGCCAGTCACGGCGGTGCGCGCGGCAACCCTGGCTCTCCCGGGAGGGCGGTGGGCGGCGGCCGCCGAGCGCCACGCGCGCCTGGCCGCCGACGTGCTCGACCGCGTATTGCCCGGCGCTCCCCGGTTTGTCGGCCGCGCCCCGGGCCGGCTGGACGTGCTGGGCGGCAGCGCCGAGTGCAGCGGTTCCCTGGTGCTCAACGTTCCCGTGGCCGACGGCGTTTGCGCCGCGGCTCAGGCGCGAGGCGACGGCATGCTCTCCGTGTCGTACGCCGCCGCCCCGGGAACCGATGGTGCTCCGCCGTACGTGTTCCCCCTGCAACAGCTTCATGACCGCGGGGGAGGAGTCGTGGAGCCGGCGGGCGCGCGGCCGCTTCTCTCCCGCCCCGCGGGCAGCATGGTCTCCGCCGCCCTGGGTGCTGTTGTCGAAGCGTTGCGTGCCGGAGTGTTGCCGGGTCTGGGGGGCGGCGTATCGTTTTCGTTGGGGTCGACGCTGCCGGAAGCCTGCGACGTGGCGGGTGAGATGGCCGCGGCGGCGGCGACGCTGGTCGCGGCCTGCGCCGTCATGGGCGCCGGCCTCGACGCCGGCGGCGCCGTGAACATCTGCCGGCGCGTGCAGAACGACTGGCTCGGACGCCCCGGAGGCAGCGCCGATGCCGGATGCGTTCTACTGGGCGAAGGAGGCACGCTATCACGTTGGCCGTTCGACGGATCGACGCCCTCGGGGAACATGACGTTGCCCGAGGGCGCGGCCTTTGTCGGGTTTGACTGCGGAGGCGACGCGGAAGCGGCGTGGGCCCGCAATGAGCGCGTGCGCAGCGCCGCCTACATGGGGCGGACGTTGATCGCGCGCATCCTCGAGCACGACGGCGCCGGGAGCACGGCCTGGGATGGGCGGCTCTCGTCGATCTCGCTTGCCGATTACGTGGAGCGGTTCCGCGACCGGCTTCCCACCAAGATGAAGGGCGCCGACTTCCTGCGGCGCTTCGCCGCGCCCGAGGATCCGTTCCTTCGCATCGAGCCGGAGGTAACCTACAAGGTGCGATCGCGGACCGAACATCATATCTACGAACACGCCCGCGCCGTGGAATTCAATGAGTGCCTCTCGGCGGCCGTCGGCAAGCAAACGCAGCCCAAGCTCTGTGAGGCCGGTGAACTGATGCTCGCCTCGCACTGGAGCTACGGGCAGCGCTGTGGGCTGGGAAGCGCCGACGCCGACGTTCTGGTGAACCTGGTTCGGGCGCAAGGCACCGCGGCCGATCTCTACGGCGCCAAGCTCAGTGGTCGTGGCTGCGGCGGCACCGTCGTCGTACTCCTGCGCGACGGCGAACGCGCCCGGCAGGCGCTCGACGCCATTTGCGCAGAATACCAGGCGCGGACCGGGAGCGAGACGCGGGTCCTGTACGGCTCCACCGCCGGCGCCCTCGCGGCTGGAGCCCAACCGGCATAGTCCACCTCTCCATCGCCTCCGAAGGCCTCTCTCTCCCGCCCGGACTCGTGCGGCGGACAGCCGCTTGCGGCGAACCAACGGATTGGTGTTTCCGGGGCCCGCGCGGCTTGGAGTCGATCTACGCGTCCCATACTCGGGCGCGGTCGGCGCTTCCGGCGTTTCGTTCGCAGTCCGGCAGGACGTGGGGTGCGCGGAATGCTACACTTATCGTCAGTGGTGCAACGCCGGCGCTGGGAACGTCCGACCTTCACGTTCCGTGGGCGTGAGGAGCGGGGGCGGGAAGCGCGGCCGATGGCTTCGTCGTGCGTACCCGGCGGGGCCCGGGGCGCCCGGGCGACGCAGCCGCGTCGGCAACTGGCACCCGCGGGGGTTTCGACGGTGCCGCAGGATCGGTTCGGAAGAGAGATCAACTACCTGCGCATTTCTCTGATCGACCACTGCAATCTGCGGTGCGTCTACTGCATGCCGCTGCGCGGGTTGACGTTCGCGCCGTCGGAAGAGCTCCTCACCGCGGAGGAGCTGGAGTGCGTGGCGCGGGCGGCGGCGTCCGTGGGCTTCACCAAAGTCCGCCTGACGGGCGGCGAACCCACGCTGCGCGCCGACCTCGTCGAGATCGTCGCCCGCATGAGNNNNGCCGGACCTGGCCCCGAGCCTGAAGGCCGCCGGGCTGTCGCGCGTCAACATTCACGTGGACACGCTCGACCCCCAGCACCTCAAGCGCGTCATGCGGTTCAGCACGCTGGAACAGATCTGGGCGGGCATCGCCGCCGCCGAGGCCGCGAACCTGACGCCCATCAAGATCAACTCCGTGGTGGTGCGTGATTACAACGAGCACGACGTGGTGGAGCTCGCCCGCCTGACTCTGGATCGCGATTGGCACGTGCGGTTCATTGAGCTCATGCCGCTGGGCACCGGCGAGTGTGCCCGGCTGTCGTTGAGCCAGTACGTTCCCAACCCCGAAACGCGCGGGCGTCTGGAGGCGGCGCTAGGCCCCTTGCAGGAACTGCCCATGCAGAACCCCGCGGACGAGGCGCGGAACTTCCGCTTCGGCGGCGCCCGGGGAGTCCTCGGCTTCATTTCGCCGGTCAGTGAGCCTTACTGCGGCACCTGCAACCGCATGCGGCTCACCGCCGATGGCAAGTTCCATCTCTGCCTGCTGAATGACGACGAGCTGGACGTGAAGGCGGCGCTGCGGAACGGCGGCGGCGTGGAGGCGGTGCAGCGTATCCTGCTCCAGGCCGTCCGCGACAAGCCCACCGGGCATCGACTGGAACAGGGCGTCTCCACCGAGCGGCGACTGATGTTCCAATTGGGGGGATAGCAGCCCGTGGCGACAAGCGGCCTATGCGATGTTTCACGGGCATCCGGCCCGCTAGACCATGGGCTGGAAGCCCATGCCACGAGTTTTGCCACAGGCTGATAGATCGCCCTCGGCGCGATCCGGCGCCCCATTCATTCCGCCTCGAGGGCCAGGGCCTTCAGCTCGATGCTCTCGATCTCCGGCAACGAAGCGCCGATGATCCCGGCTACGTCGCCGTGCAACCCGACGGTGTTTTCCAGCACGCGGTCGATCTGCTTCTCCCGCGACGCCCAGATCTTCTGCATGGCGCGGCGCTCCTTCTCCAGGTCCTGGCGGAGCGTCATGAAGGATTCGACGATGGCCTCCACCCGCTGCTTGAACTGCGGTCCGGAGAGGTAGGCGTACAGGACCTCCATCTTCCCCTGCCGGCCTACGGCGGCAAGCTTCACCGCCGCGGTTTCGAGCAGGCCCGCGCGCAGGGCCGCGGCCACACCAGCGGCACACGCCACGCTGGTGACCCACACGCCGTCGATCTGGGCGAAGGTGGTGACCTCCCTGGGCAGGGTCACGCTCACCAGGACCGCGATCTCGGCCCGCGCCGCCCGCTGATCATCGCGGAGCTTGGGAAGCCAGCCGTCGCTCCACGACTTGCTGCGCTTAGTCTCCCAGAGGATGGTCCCGCACGCCGCCCCCGAAGCGCCACGCACGGTTTGCGTCACGTCCCCCCCGTGAACACCTTTGGGAACCGGCTCGATGGCGTCGCCAGGAAAGCGGGCGCGGAGCATCTCCTCCAGCTCCAGCTCCAAGACTTCACCCTGTGCCTGCTGCGACCCCTGTTCCGACCGCCGCTTCAGATCATCGATCTGCCGCCGCATGGCCTGAAACTGCTGTTCGCGCTCGGCCTCTTTGAGACGAAACTGCTCCGTCATTTCGAGCTGCGCGGCGTCGCGGATTTTTCCCCGCTCCTCGTCCAGTTGGCGCGCGATCTGCAGGTCCCATTGTTGCTGCCGCTCTTCCAGTTCACGGCGCTGTTTGCGGAGCTCCAGCTCCGCCTGCCGCGACTCGCCGAGCCGCTTTTCCTTTTCTGCAAGTTGCTCTCGCAGGTCGGTCAAATCCACGGTGAGCCGGGCCGCGGCCTTCTCCGATTCCTGCCGGGCAATGGCCTCGCGTTCAACCTTAAGGCGCGCTGCGACTTCCTCCTCGACCGCAGCGCGGCCGCGCCGCACGTCCTCGGCCTGTTCCGCAACGGCACGTTCGCGCGCGGCAAGCTCTTCGTGGCGCTGGCGCACCTGCGCTTCGAGCAGCGCGCGCTGGCGCTCCAGGAGCGGCGCCGCCAGTGCTTCGGTGAGTTTGAATTCCGCGCCGCACTTGGGACACTCGATGGTTTCCGACATGGTGGTCCCTTCCTTCCGAGCCGCGCCGGGCGCCGCGGGGCTACGCTTCCGCGGGCGGTTCATACCCGGCCACGCACCCCGGCGCCTCCGTGACTTCCACGCGGCGCACGCACTCCAGACCCGCGGCACGCAGTTGCTCGTAAACAAACCGCGCCACGACTTCCGCGGTCGGGCTCAATTCCGCGAAGGCGTGGTGCTCGTTGAGGTTTCCATGATGCAGCGCGCCGACGATCTCCCGCAAGCGCTGTTGCACGTCGTGGAAGTCGACCACCATTCCCCGGTCATCGAGTCCCGGGCGGGAGAACGTGGCGCGGACATGCCAATCATGCCCGTGCCCGGGCTCCCACGCGCCGTCCGCCAGGCGCAACCGGTGCAGAGCGCAAAAGCCGGCCTCCACCGTTACCGTGAACATGATCGGCTCCACGGGCCAAACCAGCCCCGCACATGCGCTCCGTGCCTCGCGCGTGCCCCCTATCCTACAGCGTCCGGCGCGCCATCGACATTGCCGGCACGTCGTCCACCGCGGCGCCGGCACCCACGAAACCGGGCTTGACGCATCCGCCCTGCGAAGCTATGTTAGGTATTGGTTAGGCTCACGGTGCGGCGTTCGCCGCGCCGTGGCACCGGGCACATTTGGGGGACGAATCATGCTGAATGACCTTAGGAGGGGCCGCGGGCTTTCCGCGGAGCAGGCACGCCGGGTACGGGAGAACCTCGGACTCGTCGGCGTTCATCTTCGCCGGCATGCGCGCCTCTGGCGCGGTGGGCGGCGGGGAGCCGACTGGGACGACCTGTTCCAGGAGGGTTGTCTGGGGCTGCTGGAGGCCGCGGCGCGGTTCGATCCCGAGGCCGGCATACCGTTTGCGGCGTATGCACTGCCTCGGATCCGGCGCGCCGTAAGCCAGGCCTTGCGCACCGGGTTCGGGTCGCGGCGTCGGCCGCGGTCACGCCCTGGACAGAGCCCGGGCACGGGCGCGCAAGGCGCTGCCTCGATGATTGCGGAGGGTCCGAACCTGGTTCCGCTGACGGAGGAGCTGCAACGGACCCTGGCGGCCGCCGCGGAACGGCCCGAGGCGCATGGCGCGGAGACGGTTGGCGAGCGCGTGCGGCATCTGTTCGAACAGGCGGTGCGTGCCGCCGGAGAGCACCTGGCCGGCCGAGCCACGTGCCGCGAGGATCGCCGCCGCCTGCTCGACCTGCTTATCCATGAGCGCTTGCTCCTGCCGCAGGAGGAGGCACGCCGCCCGCTGCGACAGATCGCTCGCGATACGGGATCGTCCTACGCGCGGGTGGCGCAGTGCGAGACGCAGCTCGTGGCCCGAGTGCGGGAGTTGCTGGAGGCCGATCCGGAGTTTTGCGAACTGGTGCGGCGGCTGCGCACCCGCCCGGCGGGCGGCGATCGGCCTATCGACGCCGAACTGGAGCGTCACCTGTGCGCGACCGCGGAGGAGGAACTGATGCGTCGCTTCCGCAACGCCGACCCGTCGCGCCGGTCGCAGTGGGTGCACGAGTTGTTCCGGACGGCTTATGGAGACCTCGAGCCGGTCGTGCGCGCGCACGTCGCCCGACTGCCGGCAAACGAGAAAAGGCGTCTTTTACAGTTTCAAACGCCCATGCCGCGCGACGGTGATTCGCGGAGACCGGCCTCGCGCCAGGCACGGCGCCGCCGCCGCGCGGACCCGACGTCGCCGGCGCCCTCCGCGCCCCTAACCAGGGAGACGCACTGAATTCCCGGCAGCCGACGGTAGAAAACGCGATTTTTCTCGGAAAAAAGCTTGCTTTCGCTCCCTCAGCGCCTTAGATTTCCCGCGAATCACGCTCGGGGGGGACCTGAAATATGGCGGTTTTCCCCGGGAAAGGACTGAGGTTTTTGAAAGGAATTCGACATGGCGAAGAAATCCAAGGGCAACATCACCAGTGGGAAGGTCCGTTCCAAGGGGCAGGTGTTCGGAGCGCTGGCCGAGGCCAACGGGCTGACGCGCAAGCAGGTGGCGTGCATGTTCGAGTGCATGGCCGACATGATCAAGAACGACCTGAGCAAGCGCGGCCCGGGCATTTTCACCGTCCCCGGCCTGATGAAGATCAAGGTCGTGCGCAAGCCCGCCACCAAGGCCCGCGAGGGTGTGAACCCCTTCACGGGCGAGCGCATGATGTTCAAGGCCAAGCCGGCGCGAAACGTGGTGAAGGTCCAGGCGCTCAAGGGCCTGAAGGACATGGTGTAAGTCGGCGCCTGCCGCCACGGTGTCAAGAGCACCTGCCCGGATCGTCCAGCGCGGTGGGTAGACCAGAGCCGCGGCGGTGATCGCGCGGCTTCAGACGTGGGGGATGGCTGTGCGCCTCGTCGCCCCTCCCCCACCTGAACAACCTGACCGCCACGTCCTGACCGTCTATGCGGCGTGCGCGATTCGGCGGCGCCGAATCGCGCACGCTGATTTGATGCCTGCGGTTCCGCGCCGCGTCACGTCGGCGATCGCGGCACCGACCCGGCGGCGACCATGTGTTCCGGCATGAGTACCGCCACCACGTTTCCTCGCGCGCAGGTCTCGCCGCGCACGGTCACCGTCACATCCACCACCACCTTGCGCGGCCGCACCTCGATGATTCGTCCCCGCGCCTCGAGCGGAACCCCCAGCGGCGTAGGACGCAGATAATCCACGTGGAGTGAAGCGGTAACGAACCGCAGCGCGGGTTGCGTGTCCGGCTCGCGCCCGGCGGCGCGGTACGCGGCCAACGCCGCCGATCCCGTGCCGTGGCAGTCCACCAGCGAGGCGATCAACCCGCCGTAGACGAAACCGGGAATGGCCGTGTGGTAGTCCCGCGGGACCAGGACGGCCAGCGTGGTGTCGCCGTCCCAGATGCTCCGAATGTGCAGCCCGTGCTCGTTGAGCCGGCCGCAGCCGTAGCAGTGCGCAACGTCATCAGGGTAGAAGTCCTGAACCGCGGGAACCCGTGTGCTGTCAGGCACGCCTCAACCCCTGGAGGCGGACCCTCGCCCCGGCGAGGGTTCCGCTTGCCGGTCGGCGGCCGCCCGCGCCAGGCAACGGCCGCCGAAACCCAACCGGAGAGGGGGGGATTCGAACCCCCGGTACAGTAAAAACCGTACACTGGTTTTCGAAACCAGCTCCATCAGCCGCTCGGACACCTCTCCCTGCGATAGCGACCGCCGCAGCCTTGGGCCGCCTGCCAAGGCCCCGGCGACATCGTGCCCCACGCGCAGCGCACAGGGCGCGCCCGCACACGGACACCGCCGGTCCGCGATTCTCGCACGCGGCGCAAGTGTAGTTGGCGAACCCGATGGCGGGCAAGGCCCGAGTTGGGCGCGCAGGTGACACGGTGGCCCGTAAGGAGGTCCGGTTGGGGAACCTCAGAGTGCGAAATCCCGAGCCGGTTCTCAAGCCCCGGCATAGCGCGGGCGCGAGCGCCTCATCACCCGGCTAGGGCCTTGGCTTCAACCGGCTGGCTGTAATCACGTTCCAGCGGATCGTCCCAAAAGTCGATGAGGTCGATGCGCGTGACGATGCCCACGATCTGCCCCTCGCGCGTCACCACCACCCCGCTGTTGCCGGAGGAAAGCAAGCGGTAGACCTCGTCCACGTCCACGCGCACATCCACGGCGGGCATGGGCCGGGCCATGATCTCGCGCACCGGCACCTGCCGCGGATCAACGCGGGAGTGCAGCAACCTGGCCAGCGTAAGCTCCCGCACGCAGCCCACCACCTTGCCGTCCTCGATCACCGGCATCTGCGAAATGCCGTTGTGCCGCAGCTTGAGGATTGCGTCCTCGGACTTCTCCTCCGGGCTGACCGAAACCAGGGGCACCAGGCCACGCTTCTGCAGCAGCTCGCCCACGGTTCGGGCGCGGGCCACGGGCTTCATGAAGCCCTTTTCGATCATCCACTCGTCGGAGTAGAGCTTGGACAGGTAATTACGCCCGGTGTCCGGGCACATCACGACCACGAAATCTCCGTGGGTCAGGCGCTGGGCGAAACGCAGCGCGGCGGCCATCGCCGTGCCGCACGACCCGCCCACCAGCAGGCCCTCGAGCTTCGACATGGCTCGCGCGACGGTAAAAGACTCGGTGTCCGACACCCGGACCCACTCGTCGACCATCTGAGAGTTGAAGGTCTTGGGAACGTAGTCCTCGCCGATCCCCTCCACCGCCCAGGGTTTGGGATGATCCCCGGAGAGGATGGACCCTTCCGGGTCGGCGGCCACCACGCGGATGGCCGGGTTCTTCTCCTTAAGGAACTTCCCGACGCCGGAGATGGTGCCGCCGGTGCCGATGCCGGCAACGAAGGCCGTGACTCTGCCGCCGGTTTGCTCCCAGATTTCCGGCCCGGTGACCCGGTAGTGATACTCGGGGTTGGTGAGGTTGGTGAACTGATTGGGCTGCCAGGCGTTGGGGATTTCGTTGACCAGCCGCGCCGCCACGCCGCTGTAGCCTTCCGGGGAGTTGCTGTCGGCGGCGGCCGGCGTCATCACCACCTCGGCGCCGTACGCCTTCAGCAGACGGGTCTTCTCGGAGCTCATCTTGTCGGGCATGACGAAGATGCAACGGTAGCCCTTCACGGCCGCCACCATCGCCAGCCCCACGCCGGTGTTCCCCGAGGTAGCCTCCACGATGGTGCCTCCGGGGCGGAGCTGTCCGCTCCGCTCCGCCGCCTCCACCATGGCCAGGGCGATGCGGTCCTTGACGCTTCCCCCCGGATTGACGAATTCGATCTTGGCGTAGATCGGCGCGTTCTGGGCGCCGGGCAAACGCTTGACCCGAATCAGCGGGGTATCCCCCACCGCCTCCAGCACGTTGTCGTAGCACTTTCGCATGGCAGCGCTTTCTCCGCGGAACCTACGCCGGCCGGCGGATCTCCGGACGCCGAACGTCCCGCCGTGCCGCGAACTGCATGGTACCGGCAGAGCGAAAAACGACCAGTGGCCAGGCGGCGCCGTAAGCCTAGACGTTCGCTCCACCCTCAATCCCTATCGGATCCCTCTGCAAGAACCTCCCGCTGGCGGGGTCGTAGTACCTCGCCCCCACGTGCAGGAACGGGAAGTCCGCATGCTGTTGATAGCTGAACGCGCCGACGTAGCCGTAGCGTTCCGGCGGCGTCGGGCCGAGGACGCGCTCGCCAAAGGCGGTGTACACCGCCCGGGCCTGCGAGGCGCCCAGGTACGAGCGGTCGCGGGTCGTGCCCAGGTGGTCGGTCACGTAGTACTCCGAACGCGGCGAACCGGCGGGCCCGGTCGGGTCCTCGACGGTCGCCAGTCCCGGCTCGTATGCGCGGGTGGTGGTGGCCACGCCGCCGAGCACGGAGTAATCCGCATA
>JACQXM010000005.1 GCA_016208685.1 Planctomycetota bacterium
CGCCGCCGGCGCGGAGGTCCGCCCCGGGCACGCCCACGTCGCCGTTGATGGTCTGTCCGGTGTTGCGCAGGCCCCATTGCAGGGCGAAGTCGGGATCGTCGGGGATAACGCCGCCGGAAGTACTTCCGCGAACGCCGGCCTCCTGCCTCGTCTGCGATCCGAGCTGCGCCCCCCCGCCGCCCGCGCCCTCCCGGACCGGCCCCACGCCGGAGCCATTAGTGCCACCTTGTGACACTCCATTACCGTCCGCGTCCTCCGGCAGCCGCCACACATAATCCGGCTCCGCGTACAGCACCTCCCCCCGCGCCGTATAGGCGGCAAGCGTCCGCTCGACGTCGCCCGTCTCGACCTCGACAACGGCGATGTCGGCGGCCGCAGGAACTCCCGGCCCCACCCGTAGAGCGCCGCCGCCCGCGGACGTGCCGGTACGGGTTCGGCCGACCACCGCGGCAGGCGAAAGTGAGAGCTCCTCGAGGACCCGGCGCGGTTGGACCAAACCGTGCACCGCTGCCTGGGAAGCGCGGTCAACGCCCGGTTTGAACCGGACGAGAATCCGCCGCGGATGCGCCGCGTTTTGATCGGGCGTGGATGGATCACTCGCGCCACCGGACGTCGGTTCTCCCGGATTGCCGGAGCCGGCCGGGATGGACGCCGCGTCCGGGGGGATCGGGGGTGGCGCCGGCGCGAGGCCCTCCGTACCTTGGAAGGCTCCCTCGCGGGAAACGAAGTTCCACCACGCATAGTCGCGTACCGTGCGGCGACGCGGGCCGTCGGTTGGTGCCGCGCGCTTAGGAGCTGGGTCCAGCGAAGGCGGGACGGAGGCGGCGGGCTGGTCGCTTGCCGGCGACAGCAGCCCAGCGGATGCAACGGAGAACGCGATCCAAAGGGCGAAGGCGATGCACGCCGCCTCGCCCAGCAGGCGCAGTCCGCGGTTGCCCGGGAAACGGTTGGTCACTGCCAAACCCCGTACATACGAATCCGTACTCTCTGGGCTCGAAGGGAGGCTACGCCATTATACGACCTTGACCCCCCGGTGTGAATAATCTGCCAACTTGTTTCCCTGAAACAAGGCCCCCACCCGGCTTCCGCTGAGTTGGACAACGTCCGGGCCGCCCTCTATCGTGCCCCCGGTGTTCGCCGTGTGGGTCGCGGCGCTAGTCGAGGATTTCCGTGGACAGGCGGATCGTCGTTCAACGAACGGCCTACGGCACGCTCGCGATCGCCGTGCTGCTCGTGCTCTTTGCGGCGGATGCCTGGATCGCGGCACAAGCCGCGGGAGGCCAGACCCGATGGTCGGCCTGGTTTCGCCACGGCAGCGTCATCCCCGTTACAACGATGGGCGTGTTCTTCCTTGGTGCGGTTGAGCTGGTGCGGCTCCAGCGCGCCACGGGCGCGCGGCCGTCTACCTGGCAGGTGTACCCGCTGGTGATTGCTCTTATCGCCGCCCCCTGGGCTGCCGCCGCAGGGTTCTGTGCCCGCACCGTGGATTCGGATTCCGCGTGGGCGACGACCGTGTTACTACTGACGATCGCGGCGGTGGTTTGCGTGGTTACACCGGTGATTCGGCGGGAGACTCGCGGTTCCCTCCGCGACGCCGGCGCGACATGGTTAATCGTCGGGTACCTCGGGTTCTTCGGCTCCTTTGCGGTTCGGATACACTGTGCCGAGAACGCTCACGGCCACGTCGGCGGCTGGCTGCTGCTCTACATCGTGCTCGTAACGAAGGCGTCGGACATCGGCGCCTACTTTGTCGGTTCGGCGATTGGTCGGCACCGGCTGATCCCAGCCGTGAGTCCCGGCAAATCGGTCGAGGGCACGATCGGCGGGCTTCTCGGCAGCGCGCTAGTGGCGGTGGGTTTGGCGGCCGCCTTGGCGGCGGCGGCTACGGGCACGCCTGGCACGCCCGCCAAGGCGCCGAGCATCGGGCTCTTTGAATTCGCCGCGCTTTTTCGTTCGTCCGTAGGGGCACACGGGCTGCCTGCGGTGGCCGGCTTCGGGGCGCTCCTTTCCCTTGCCGGGCAGATGGGCGATCTTGTAGAGTCTTGCTTCAAGCGGGACGCCTCGGTCAAGGATTCGGGGCACGTGATTCCGTGGTTCGGTGGTATACTGGATTTGATAGACAGTCTAGTTCTGGCAATGCCTTTGGGCTGGTTTCTGCTACGTTGCTCGGGGACGCTTGGCTGACGGGCGGGTAGAGGCCCTATATCGGAGGGACTCCCGGCGGCCGCGGTCCGCGTAAACCGGCGGGGCCGATGCGGGACGGGCTGGGTGCAAGAGCGTTGGGGCGGAGTGACGCCGGGGTGCGCTGCTTCGGGGTCGTTGTGCGTCGGAGTCGTCGTTGGACATAACCATACCGATCGAGGATCCCGCGCGGCGCGGCGCCCTTTTCGGCACGACGGATCGCAACCTGCGCCTGATTCGCGCCGCGTTTGACGTCCGCATCAGCGCTCGTGATACGAAAGTCCACATCAGCGGTCCGCCGGATGGCGTGCACCGCGCCGCCCGCGTCTTCGAAGAGCTCCAGCGCAGTCTGCGAAGCCGGCCGGACATCCCGGATTCGCTCCTGCAGGATCTGATCTCGGAGAGCGCCCTGGAAAACGGCGACGGCGTCGAAGGCGCGCTGGACGTCTTCCTGCCCTCGGCGGTCGTCGTTCCACGCGGCGAGGGACAGCGCCAGTACGTGGATGCCATCTATCGCCACGACCTGACGTGCTGCGTCGGACCGGCAGGCACGGGGAAAACTTATCTCGCGGTCGCGGTCGCCGTTTCCATGCTCAAGCAGCATCGCATTCAGCGCATCGTCCTGGTGCGACCGGCCGTGGAAGCCGGGGAGAAACTGGGCTACCTGCCGGGCGACATGCAAGCAAAAGTTAACCCCTACCTGCGGCCGCTCTTCGACGCCATGCATGACATGATGACCTTCGACCAGTTCAAACGGTTCGTGCAAACGGACGTGGTCGAGGTGGTTCCTCTGGCGTTCATGCGCGGTCGGACGCTCAACAACTCCGTGATCATCCTGGACGAGGCGCAGAACGCCACCATCGGGCAGATGTTGATGTTTTTGACTCGCTTGGGACACCATAGCAAAATGATCGTTACGGGGGACGACAGCCAGAGCGACCTGCGGAACGGCGAGGAGAGCGGCTTCGTCGACGCGGTTCGCCGATTGCAGGGCATCGAGGGCGTGGCAGTCGTGCGTCTGACGAAAAGCGACATTGTGCGGCATCCGCTAGTGCAACGGGTCGTGGAGGCATACGAGCGCGGGCTTGAGTCGTCCGATAATCATAACGCGGAACGCGCCACGACGGAGTCAACGTGAGGTCACCCGGTCTGTTCGCGCGGCAGGCCGATATGACAGGTTGAGTATGCACCACGTAGCCCCCCTTGAGAGCCAAACCCGTGTGGCGTCGTAGCGGTCCGACGTCGGCCAGGCGGCGTCACGCCCGTGAGCACCGCACCCGGGCCTTCAGCACTGGCGGCGGGGCATTGCCCCGTCGCGTTTTCTCATGGCGCACGCTGATCGGTGTGATGTTTGTGGCCGGAACCGCCGCTTTGAGCCGCTTCGGCGCCGACGCGACACCAGGTGACGCGTCCTCCGCCGGCTCCATCTGGCTTCCACACTCAGCGCATGCCCTTTTCGTCGCCGTCATCGCCGTTGTGTTTCTGGTGTACGCGTTGGGTACGGAGCCGAGGCTCGCGGACCGGCGGACGCGCTTCCTGTTCGTGTGCCTGACGATCCTGGGAACTCTGGCAGTGGCGTGCGCCCTGAACCGGCGGTTCAGTCACCTGCCCGAGCTCGTCGTGGCTCCCTGCCTGCTGGCGACGTACGTGCTGGCCATCGTCTTTCCGGGGCGCTTCGCCGTCGGGGCGTCCTGCCTCTTCAGCCTGCTGACCGCGGCAACGTTGGGAAGCAGCGCGGAGCTCCTGCTAGTGCTCTTCGTGGGCTCGGCCGCGGCGGCGTACCAACTCGACGAAATCCGTTTTCGGACCAAGCTGATTACCAGTGGCGGTCTTACGGCGGGCCTGATGGCGCTGGTGTATCTCGCGGGTGAAATACGTGCCGGCGCGGCGATCGGACCGACCTTGCAGCACGCGTTCTGGGTGGCCGCCGCCGCGCTGCTTGCCGCCTTCGCGGTATCCGGGCTGCTTCCTTTTCTGGAGCGCGTCTTTCAGGTTGCGACATCGTTGACGCTTCTCGAGTGGCGTGATC
Source organism: Planctomycetota bacterium (assembly GCA_016208685.1). Classification (GTDB taxonomy): domain Bacteria; phylum Planctomycetota; class Phycisphaerae; order UBA1845; family UBA1845; genus JACQXM01. The sequence goes on from JACQXM010000005.1 coordinate 4,211, forward strand.
CCACCAAGCCGCTGCTCCAGGCGCTGGCCCGCGAGGCTCCAGGGACGTACAACCACAGTCTCGTCCTGAGCACGCTCGCGCAGGCAGCGTGCGAGTCGATCGGTGCCAACGGGCTGCTCGCCCAGGTTGGTGCGCTGTACCACGACGTGGGGAAAATCCCCAAGGCCGATTACTTCGTGGAAAACCAGCTCGGTGGGGTCAATCGCCATGAACACCTGGCGCCGTCCATGAGCCTGCTCATCATCCTCGGGCACGTCAAAGACGGCATGGAGATGGCTCGCGAGTTCAAACTGCCGCGGGTGTTGCACCAGTTCATCGAGGAACACCACGGCACCACCGTCGTCCGCTACTTCCACCAGCGAGCCAGCGAATTGCAGCCGCGAATCGCCAGCGGCCGGCACGACCGCGAAGTGCGCGAGGCGGAGTTCCGCTACGGCGGACCCAAGCCGCGCACCCGGGAGTCGGCAGTGGTCATGCTCTGCGACGGCGTCGAGGGGGCGACCCGCGCCATCCCCGATCCCACCGTCGGCCGAATCGAAGGCATCGTGCACGAGGTGATCAGTGACCGGCTCAACGACGGCCAGTTGGACGACTGCCCCATCACGCTCAAGGAGATTCACAGGGTGGAAGAGTCGTTGGTGAAGAGCCTCTGCGCGATCCACCACGGTCGGGTGGCCTACCCGAAATCCTCGCGCCCGGGGGACGAAGCCGCCGAGCCGGCCAGGAAGACCATCTGAAACCCAGGCGCCAAAAACCCGCACCGCTAGGGTCCAAACCGCGCTTTCGAATTGCCGTCACGGCTACGGCCTCCCGCGCCGGTGTTCCCCTTACACCGCTACGGGCAGTAGTCCGCGCCGCGCTGGCGCGACACGGGGTTCGTGAGGCGTCGATCAATGTTGCCCTGGTGGATGACGCGACCATCGCGCGCCTGAATCGGGACTACCTCGGTCACGACGGCCCGACGGACGTGTTGACGTTCGACCTCGCGGATGATGCCGGGAGCACCGCCGCCTCGTTCGCTAGGTCGGTCGAGGGCGAGATCGTCGTATCCGTGGAAACTGCACGACGAGAGTCCAGGAAGCGCATGTTATCGACCCTTCAGGAAGTGGGGCTTTACATCGTTCATGGCGTGCTCCATCTGCTCGGCTACAATGATCGGACGGCGGCTGAGGCGCGCCGGATGCACGATCTTGAAGACGAAATCCTTGATAGCGCGTGCATGGGACGGCCGTTTGCCTCGCCCGTTCGGAATTCCGTCATGCCCGCGTGTGGAACGTGCAGCGCTGGCAACGTGCAGTCCCGCGGGAGTCGCGGGTCGCGCCGCCGCGGGGCGTCAGCTTGCTCCGGGGTCAGCGCCGCCGCGCCGCCACGCGCAAGCAGCCACGTGCGATCACCGGCAAGGCGGGCTGGTTCGCGTTAGCATCCAGGGGCTTTGCGTCGAGTTTTGCCTGTGAACCAGTGGGAACTCTGGGTCGGACTGCTCAGTCTGTTCGTGATCCTCGCGGCCACGACACTGAACAACTCCCTGCGCTCCTTCTCCCGCGTTCGGCTGGCGGAGCGGTTGGAAGCCGCCGGGCGACTGTCGGAGCTGGACCGTCTCCTCGCCTTGCGCCCGCAATACGCCCTAGCGACGGCGGTGTTGCGCTCCCTCTCCGTGTTCGCCTACTTCGTGGCGGTGGTCCACTACATTTACCCGCTGGAAAGCTCGCTACATCTGACGCGGACCCTGCTGGCCTTCGGCGTGGCCTGGATACCGTTCGTGATCTTCGGTGTTTCGATTCCCGATGCGTGTGGCCGTTATGCCGGGGAGTCGTTGATTGTACGTTCGCTGCCCATCCTCGCGGCGCTGCGGGCCGGACTGCTGCCGCTGGTGGCCGTGTTCACCGCGCTGGACTCCCTGGTTCGGCGGCTGGCCGGCGTGCGCCCGCGGGGCGCCAACGGGTACGCGGAGGAGGTGGAGCAGGAGATTCTGGAGGCGGTCAGCGAGGGCGAGAAGCTCGGTGCCGTGGACGAAGAGGAAAAGGAGATGATCGAATCGGTCATCGAACTTACCGACACGCGCGTGGCGGCCATTATGACCCCACGTACGGAGATCGTAGCGCTTCCCAAGGAAGCCGACCTGGCGGCGGCGCTGGAGACCATCCGCGCCACGGGGTATTCACGGATACCGGTGTACGAGGAGACGATCGACACCGTTCTGGGCATCCTGTATGCCAAGGACCTGCTGCGTCGTTCGGAAGGCGCGGCGTTCGAGTTACGCAGTGCTATGCGCAGCGCGCTGTTCATTCCGGAAACCAAGCCGGTTCGGGAGCTGCTCCGCGAGTTCCAACGGCAGCAAGTGCACATGGCGATCGTGCTGGATGAGTACGGAGGGACGGCCGGGCTGGTGACCATCGAAGATATCCTCGAGGAACTCGTGGGTGAGATTTCAGATGAGTACGAGCCCTCCGCCGCCGCGGCGGTGCAACGGATCGACGAACGTACCGTGGAGGTCGACGCACGAATGCGGGTCGACGACCTCAACGAGCAGTTGGACCTGAACCTTCCCGAGGACCAGGAATTCGAGACCATCGGCGGGTTCGTCTTCGGGAGCCTGGGCCGGATCCCCACGGTCGGAGAGCAGTTCGAGCACGCCGGCGTGGTGATCGTCGTGCTGGCGACCGATCCCCGGCGAATCCTGCGGCTGCGGCTCACGGTTCCGGAACGTCCGCCGCATGGCGAGGACGCGGCCCAGGTGGCTTCTCCGAGGGGTGAGTCCGTTCCAGCGGAAGTTCGAGCTCCGAGCCGGCCGGCGGAGGCCCCGTTACCGCCCGTTGTGCCCAACGCCTGACGGCCGCGTGTCGCAGGGATCGCGTAGGGCGCGCCCCCTCGAGTCCGGGAGAGCGTTCCCGCCCCGACCGCCAGGCGCCGCAAGCCCCCCGCGTCGCGGGAGGAGCTCACGAACAGCTCCCCTGCCACCGGCGGCTCCCGACGCCGATCTTGGGCTCCGCCCCGCCGCGGCTCGCCGATAACCCACCTTCGCCCGGGATCTTCCCCGGGGTTGTGACCGGGGGGGTTTTCACCCTGGCCGGACCGGCCTTTCTTGGGTCCGGAGGCAATCGGCGCTTTACTCGCGGTGGTTCCGGGCATATTATCAACGCGCGATAACGCAGAGGGAGCGCTTCGTCGGCGAGCAACGCCGAAAGCGTTGCGGCCCAGGCACCGCGGGGTAAGCGCCTGCCGCGTCACCGCGTTAGGTCGACATCGGGGTGGGGAGCCGTTCGGCGCGACGCCGGCCGGCCGTTTGAGCCGTTCCGAGGTCGCCTGAGACAGGGGGCAACAGGGAAACGGGGTTACTGAGGCAGTCCCGATTGAAGCCGACCCAGGGTCGGTTTTTTACCCCTTTTGCCTTATGGGGCTTGTTTGCCCGCCGCGGCACCGTTACGATGGTGCTTTGCGGGGTACAAACGACGAACCTGGCATCTACATTGAACGGCCCGGAGGGTGTTGGTTCGCGTGGGGGATTCCAGTTGGGAGCGCACGCTTGCGTCGCCGACCGAACGAGCGGTCTCGGCTGGGGGTAGCTTGTTCGCGTTGGCCTTTGCCAAAGGGAAAAACATGGAGACGATGCGAAAACTTCGGTTTGGAATGGTTGCGCTGTTGGTTGGCGCCGGGTTGCTGTGGGCCGCGCCGTTGGCTCGTGCTGCCGCGCCGGTGGGGAACGAGGTTGCTGCGGCGTCGGCCGACGGCCCGGATGTCGAGCAGATCCTTCTGGAAACGATCGAGGCGCAGAAGCTGGTCCCGCTCCCCGAGAACGTTCGCGTGTCGCGGCGTCTGGCGGACGGAGTGGCACCCTCGGGCGTCACCGCCAGCAGCCTGGTGGACAAGCTGATCTACAGCTCCACGCAGGGGTTGCTGCTCTATCCACCGGGGCGCAACATCCGAGTGGCGGACGACGTTACCACGGACGCCGTCAACAGTTGTGGTATGACGCGGTACGTGATTCGCGTAAGCGGCGGTGTTCCCAACGGTTCCGGCGAGTTCACGACCAAGGTCGGCCTGTGGACGGGCTGTCCCCCGCCGCAGGGCACGGGCACCCTGATTCCCGGTACGGAGTTCACCTTCTCGGGGCTGTCGGACGATGCTGCCGAGGTGTTTGACCTGGAGATTGACGTCTCCTCCGCCCCGGTAGCCATTCCACCCACGGTCTGGGTGCGCGTGCAGTTCGATACGAATTCGGCGGGGTGGGTCGTAGGCTCCCTGGCTGAGAAGGGCTTCTCCGCCGACATCTACCACCACCCCTCGACCGGATGCAGCACCTGGTTCGGCGGCTGTCCGATCTGCGCCGTCTTCTATGTGCAGATCTACGCCGATGCGACTTGCGAGACCCATCACCTGGCCTATGCGGCGATCTCGTTTACCCGCCCCGGGTTTGCTCTCGGGAGCGGCATCTACGGCGCGGACGACATCCTGCTCGTAGAGCCAACCTGCGAGCTGAGCGCGCTGGAGGTGGGCATGCGGGGTACCTCGGGCGCGTACCAGGTCGACATCGACATCAGGCCGCCCGAAGACCCGAACCCCACACCCGGAACGCTGCGCACGTTCACCAGCCATCCGCAGGCGGGTAATGGCCAGTTCCAGTTGGCCAGGTTCGTGTACCCACCGGGCATCGGTGTCCCCAATCCCGCGTGGCTGGCGTGGAAGGCGAATCGAAATAACACGGGCCCGATCCTGGCGACCAGAACGCAGGCTGGGTTCAGCGATCCGCGGCTGTGGTGCAACAATTGCCCGATTCTGGGTCCCGGCTGGCAGGATTTCATCCCGACGGGGTCGCGACCTCCCTTGGGCGTCATTTACGTCGCCGTGTATTGCCGCGGCGAAGCGCCGCGGGGCGCATGCTGCAAGGATCAGCTCCCCAACCAGCCGATTCGATGCGACAGCGACGTTCCCGTTACGTCGTGCCTTGGGGAACGGTGGCTCAACGCAGTGAGCTGCGGGACCGGGGTTAACGACCCGTTCACGCCGGAATGCGGCACGCATGCATGCTGCACGCCTGACAACAACTGCCAGGATCTGTTCTACAACCAGGACGATCGAAACGGCAACCCAGGGTGCAAGTTCATTACGGACCCCCTCACCCCGGTCGTCTCGTGTGCCTCGGATGCCGATTGTCCGCCCAACCGTTTCTGCCAGCCGGACGGCAAGTGCTCGCCGCGAACGGCCATCTGGACGCCCGGTGAGTTCTGCGGTTTCGAGGGTTACGGTTGTCCCATTTTTGCCTGCTTTTATGGCGTCGACGACTGCTTCGCCGCGGATACCGAGATTATTTGTGACACGGATGATGACTGCCCCGGCGAGCGCGTGTGCCTGATCTCGCACTGCGACGCCAACACGTCCGTCGAGTGCACGCAGGACTTCGATTGTCCCCCCGGGGACTTCTGCCGGATCATCGGCAACCACATATGCGACGGACGTCGCGGATGCGGGAACCTGACCTGCTGCGACCAGGTATGCCGCGACCAACCTCCGGAGAGCCTCTACTGCTGCGAAGTATCCTGGGACAGTGGTTGCGTGCAGCTCGCCAACAATCTTTGCGAGGTAGCCCCGGGTAACGATGTCTGCGGCGACCCCAGCCCCAACCGGGGCGCGGCACAGATCGTCCTCGATCCAGCCGCGTTCGAGGGCAACGCCGTTGCCAACAACACGTTCGCGACCACCGGCACCCAGCCGGGTGACCGTGATCCTGGTGCTTGCTGCAACAACCGCGGCGTGGACGCCCTCGCCGCCGGCAGCCTCTGGTACTACTTCGTCATGCCAAGCACGCCGCAAAACTACACCACGGCGCGGATTCACACCTGCGCCACGCCCGGTTCGGACACGGCGATCGATTCGATCCTCCAGGTGTTCAGCGTGGGAGACCCCACGAGCGAAGTGACGTCCTGCAACAGTCTGCGGGTGATCGGTTGCAACGACGATTATCCGAACTGCGGTGACGGGCAGCTTTCCGATCTGTGCGTCGAGAACCTGGTGCCGGGGCAGAAGTACTACATCCTGCTCGGCGCGGGCCTTGGCGCGTTCCAGGGGCCATACCGGCTGGACGTGGCGATTCCCTGCCCCCGGCAGCTTCCGCCGAACAACATCTGCGGGCAGGCGACGCCGGTTCCCACGGGAAACCCCAACCTGGCGCTGCCGTTTAACCTGCGCAATGCCTCGTTGGATTGCCCGGCCGAGCCTTGCGTTAACGATATGAAGAGCGATATCTGGTACGAGTACGTGGCGCCCTGCACCGGTGCGGCCGTGGTCGAAACGTGCAGCCCGGTTCCCGCGGATCCCGATCCGCCCACGGCACTGGCCGTTTATCGCATTCCGAACCCGCAGTTCCCCTGTGATCTGGACAGCGGTGACGTTGTGGGATGTAACGACGACGCCCCCGTCGGCGCCGCCGCCCATGCCCGCCGGCCGCAAAGCTGCGAAACATACGGGCATTGCAGTGGAAGCCCCAGCACCCTTTGCTTGCTGGGTGAGACCACCTGTCCGGTGGGGCAGAACTGCGTTCCTACGGATTGCGACACGGATGCGAACTGCCAGACGGTCTGCGAAACGGCGCGCACGCTGTGCGACACGGTGGCCGACTGCAACCACTGCGAGATCACGAACACCCCCTGCGTGGCGGGCCCGGACTGCTTCCAGTGCGGTCCGGGGGGCGCGCTCTGCGATCCGTTCAATCCCAACTGCCCGCCGGGCGTCCTCTGCCAGAACACTCAAGCGTGCATCATCACGGGTGACACCTGCGTGCCGGAGAAGTGCGTCAGCTCCTGCGGTGAAGCCGCAGCCGTGCTCGCCCCGGTGTTCGCCGGGCAGACGTACAAGATCCGCCTGGGCGGCGATCCGGGCGAAGAGCCGCAGGGGACGTTGACCATCAAGTGCGAGCAGGACGACTGCCAGCCGAACCTCATTCCGGACCTCCAGGACATCGCCGACGGGCGAAGCATGGATTGCAACGGCAACCTTGAACCGGATGAGTGCGAGATTGCCGCCTGCGCCCCCAACAACACGCGCTGCCGGGACTGCAACAGCAACGGCGTGATCGACGTTTGCGAGATTGACCAGGAGAGCACGGCCTTCGGTGGTCCGTTCTATTGCGTGACGGATTGCGATCCGGACTGCAATACCAACGGGAGACCGGACACCTGCGACATCGCAACGTGCATCGCGAATCCGGACTGCAAGGACTGCAACAACAACCAGATTCCGGACAAGTGCGATATCGCCAGCGGACACTCGCCGGACGTGAACCAGAATCGCGTGCCGGACGAGTGCGAGTGCACGACGCCGTCCCAGTGTGACGACGGCAACATCTGCACAGATGACGATTGCGTTGGGGGCGCCTGCGTTCACAACCCGAATGCCGCCACGTGTGCCGACGACGGCAACACTTGTACGGAGGACGTGTGCAACAACGGAACGTGCACGCATCCCAACAAGCCGGTGAACTCGCCGTGCGCCCTGGATGCCTTGGAATGCACCGCGGACGTGTGCAACGCCGGCGGCTTGTGCACGCACCCGAACAAGCCGGTGAACACGCCGTGCACGGCCGACAGCAACGAGTGCACCAACGACGTGTGCAACGCCAGCGGCGTTTGCACGCATCCCAACGCCCAGGACGGTACGCCATGCACGGGCGGGCAGTGCCAGAACGGCCAGTGTATCGTGAGCAACGTCTGCAACCTGTTCGTGACTGATCATCACCTTCAACGCCCAGTGCGCGGCGAATACGCTTACGGCCGCGAACTTCGGCTTGTCGGTGATCCCCGGCCCCGTGCCGCCCGGTCTGAGCATCACCGGGGTCAGCGGCGCAGGTGCCGTGGCGACGGTGCAACTGTCGCAGCCCATTCCCACCAAGAACTGGACGTGCGTGACGCACACCGCCAGCGGGCAGCGGACGTGCATGGGCTTCCTGCCCGGCGACGTGAACAAGAGCCGGGTGAGCAACGCTCAGGATATAACGGCGCTGGTCAACGCCCTGAACAACGCGGTGCCGCGGCCTATTTTCGCCACGGACGCCAACCGCAGCGGTGTGGCCAACGCCCAGGACATTACCTCGCTCGTCAACCTGCTCAACGGTGCGAGCGCGTATGACGTGTGGCTCAACGGGGCGATCCCGGTCGCCTGCCCGTAAGCCACGCACCGGTCCCGCGGAACGGGATCGGATTCCGATAGCGTGTCCTCCATGACGGCGGCGTAACGGCGAGGGAATGCGCCGTTACGCCGCTACTTTGCGCGCCGGCCTCCGGCGGTGGTCACCGCTTGCGCGCTCGGCTATGCTGATTGCATGGCCACGCACCCCCTGACCGACGTCGACCGCACCGAGACCCAGGAGTGGATCGACTCGCTGCGACAGGTCGCCCACACTGAAGGGCGGGCTCGCGCTCGTTTTCTGCTCAGCAAGCTCATCGAATGGGGTGAGCAACACGACATCGGCGCCCCGTTCACCGCCAACACGCCCTACATCAACACCATCGCCGCCGATCGGCAGCCGCCCTACCCCGGCGACCGGGCGATCGAACGGCGCCTCAAGAGCATCATGCGCTGGAACGCCATGGCCATGGTAGTTCGCGCCAACCGGGCCTCGCCGGGCATCGGCGGCCACATCTCGACGTACGCCTCGGCGGCCACGCTCCTGGAAGTCGGATGGAACCACTTCTTCCGCGGCAACACCAAGGACCAGGTGGGCGACCAGATCTACTTTCAGGGTCATGGCGCCCCGGGTATTTACGCCCGCGCCTACCTGCTTCGCCGACTGACGACGCAGCAGCTCGTGAACTTCCGCCGCGAACTTCAGGCGGGCGGAGGTCTTTCGTCGTACCCCCACCCGTGGTTGATGCCGGACTTCTGGGAGTTCCCCACCGTCTCCATGGGCCTGGCGCCCATCACCGCGATCTACCAGGCGCGGTTCAATCGCTACCTCCAGGACCGCAGGTTGAAAGATACGTCCGGTTCTCACGTTTGGGCGTTCCTGGGGGACGGCGAGATGGATGAGCCGGAGGCCCTGGGGGCGATCACGCTCGCCGCCCGCGAGGAGCTCGACAACCTCACCTTCGTCGTGAACTGCAACCTTCAGCGGCTCGACGGTCCGGTGCGCGGCAACGGCAACATTATCCAGGAGCTCGAGGCCGCCTTCCGCGGCGCCGGCTGGAACGTCATCAAAGTGATCTGGGGCAGCGATTGGGACCCGCTACTGGCCGCCGACACAGATGGCATCCTGGTGGAACGCATGAACGAGACCATCGACGGCGAGTGGCAGAAGTACACCGTCGAACCCGGCTCCTACGCGCGAGAGAAGTTCTTCGGCACCGACCCCCGCCTGCGGAAGATCGTGGAGCACCTTTCGGACGAACGTCTGGCGAAGCTTCGCCTCGGCGGCCATGACCCTGAAAAGGTGTACGCCGCGTACAAAGCGGCGCTGGAGCATCGGGGCCAGCCCACGGTCATCCTGGCGCGCACCATCAAGGGCTACGGTCTGGGCGAGGCGGGCGAAGGCCGGAACATTACCCATCAGCAGAAGAAGCTGTCCGAGGAGGAGCTGCGCGGCTTCCGCGACCGGTTCGACATCCCCATCCCCGACGATCAGTTGGAGGAGGCGCCGTTTTTCCGCCCCGCGGAGGACAGCGAGGAATACCGCTACCTGCTGGAGTCGCGCCGCGCGCTGGGTGGATTCGTGCCGCGGCGGCGAGTCCGGGCGGCGCCTCTGAGCGCTCCGCCGCTGGATCGTTTCGCGGAGTTTCTTGAGGGCAGCGGCGACCGCGAGATGGCGACTACCATGGCGCTGGTGCGCCTGTTGACGCGCCTCATGGACGACAAGGAGTTCGGCGATCTGATCGTTCCCATCGTGCCCGACGAAGCGCGGACCTTCGGCATGGACGCGTTGTTCCGCAAGTACGGCATCTACGCACACCGCGGCCAGCGTTACGAACCGGTGGACTCGCACCTGCTGCTCTACTACCGCGAAAGCAAGGACGGGCAGATTCTGGAGGAGGGCATCAATGAGGCCGGCGCCATGGCGTCGTTTGCCGCCGCCGGGACGGCGAACGTTACCTTCGGCATCAACACCATCCCTTTCTTCCTCTTCTACTCCATGTTCGGCTTCCAGCGGATCGGAGACATGATCTGGGCTGCCGGTGACGCGCGCACGCGTGGCTTTCTGGTGGGGTGCACCGCCGGGCGGACGACACTGGCCGGTGAGGGGCTGCAACATCAGGACGGCCACAGCCACCTGCTGGCGAGCACCGTGCCCAACGTCATCAGCTACGACCCGGCCTATGCCTACGAAATCGCGGTGATCGTCCGTGACGGCATTCGCCGCATGTACCAGGAGCGCGAGCCGGTTTTCTACTACCTGACGGTGGGCAACGAGCCGTACCTGCACCCGCGGATGCCGGAGGGAGTCGAGGAGGGAATTCTTAAGGGACTGTACCGCTTCCGGGCCGCCCACCAGCCCGCCGGGCGTCCCCGCGTGCACCTGTTCGGGAGCGGATCGATCCTCCGAGCGGCGCTGGAAGCGCAGGAGTTGCTGGCGCAGAAGTTTGACGTGGCCGCGGATGTCTGGAGCGCCACCAGCTACAACACGCTGCGCCGTGAGGCGCTGGCGTGCGAGCGCTGGAACCTGCTGCACACGGGTCAGCCGCCGCGCGTGCCGTACGTGACGCAGTTGCTCGCCGGCGAACCCTGGCCGGTGATTGCCACCAGCGACTACATGAAGGCCGTTCCGGACCAGATCGCGCGGTGGGTCCCCGGCGGACTGTATCCGCTGGGCACCGACGGCTTTGGGCGCAGCGAAGCGCGCAAGGAGCTGCGCGATTACTTCGAAATCGATGCCAGGTATGTGGCCCTCGCCGCGCTGCGGCAACTGGCCCTGGCCGGGAAGTTCGAGGCCGCGAAACTGCCCGGGGCCCTTGTGACGCTCGGGATCAACCCCGACAAGCTCGACCCGGTTCGCGCGCCCAGGCCGGAGACGCTCCAGGAGGATTAGCCGTCCACCGACGCCGCCCACGCCCTTACGGCGAACCCGGCGGTGCCGGTGCTGACTTAGCCGCATCCTCCGCGGGCGATGGCTCGCGGGGGGCGTCCTCGCGCGGCTCGGCCAGCGTGCTGAGCGCCGCATCGGCCGCGGACCAGGGCCTATCGCCCGACGTTTCCTCCCCGGCGGCGGAACCGGCAACCAGGAACGCCCGGCTTTTGTCGGCGAGTACCGTACCCATCAGACACCCGCACGCCGCCAGGATGGGGTCCGTCAGGCTCACCACGCGAACCGGAATGAAAACCTGGACGCATTCCAGCGCCCCGGCGAGCAACACGCCGACGAGAACGATGGCTTTTCTGTGCGCCAGCCAGGACTCGCCGCGCTTCGGCCCCGCGGAGGCGGTAAGCAACGCCGCGAACACGGCGTAGGCCGCCAGCTTCTCAATGACGTCGATGAACATGACGTCAGCCCGTGAAGTGAAGTACCCGAAGAACGGCAGGAATGCCGATGTGCCGAGCGCTTGGGTGATACGCCCGGCGCCGGTGTCGAATGTCGCCGGCAACACGCCGACATACGCAATGTAGAGCACGACCAACGACGCCAGGAACGCCGTCGTTCGCCGGGACAGCACGATTCCGATTGCGCCGGCGCCCGGCGCGGTGCTGCTCCGCCCCCCTGCCGCCGAGCCCGCTGCAAGTCCGGCGAACCGGAACAGGGCATCGGTGGCGTCCAGCCCGCGTCCGAGCACGGGAATCTGAAACACGCTCAGCGCGATCGCGCCCAGTCCGCCGTACCAGAGCACCAGGGCCGCGGCGCCGGGCGGCGCGAAGCCGAACTCGGTTTGCAGCCAGTAGCTAACCAGAACGGCAAGTACGGCGAAAGAGGCCGCCTCCGCCGCCCAGCGCGACCATAACCGCAGTCGACCCCATCGGGCGAGCGAATAGGCGCGGGGATCGCCCCCCCGCCGGAGCGAGTCTTCCAGGGCGCTCTGCTCGACAAGCGACGCGAACGGCGTGAGCCTCACCTGTTTGGCAGCCTTACGCAGCAGCCCGCGATCCAACGTGAAGGAGAAGGGCATGACCGCCATGATGATGAGCACGACGGCATAGCCCTTCACTACTACCGCGAGCGGGCGGTGCCGCGCCTCCCATGCGAAGGACTCACGGAGTCGCGGCCCCAGCCATGCCACGCCGGAAGCCGCGAGCACGCCGACCGACGCGCCGAGCACATTGCAAACCAGGTCAACAAGCGAGGAAACGCGCGGCGGGGCAAGCGCCTGCACGGCCTCTACGACGCCGCTCAGCACCGCCGCCGCAACGACCGCCGCCGCCGCGGCTCGCGCCCCGCGACCCAGCCGCCGGCGCCAGCTCCAGTGGAAGCACGCGCCCACGGGGACATAAAGGAACAGGTTGCTGACGATATCCGGAAACGAAAATGAGCCCGTGCCGAACAGTGGGCGTGGTTCACCGGCCGCAGCTCCGGAAATATGGTACGGCAGTAGTCCGGTTTGGAGGACGAACGCCGTCACCAGCAGCGTGGCGAGGTCCACGAACGAGAGGCCGCGCCGCGGCGATGCACCCGATGTGTTGACGTTCGCGGTCATGGCAGTACATGGACGCGCCGAGGCGCGTCCGGGAAACCCGCCGACCGTCGATTACGCCCGGGCCTACGGCGCGTACGGATTAACTTCCTCGGAAAACCGTCGCGGCGGCCACTCCACGGGCCGGATCGGGCCCGCCGGCGTCCACCCCGTCGGCGGTTCGACATCCGCCGGTTCGTCGTTCAGGATCAGCTCGCGGATGGCGGCGTAGGCCAGACGCTCGAATTTCGCGCGCACCAGGGCACGCGAGTCGCTCTTCCAGGCATCGACCGGTTTCTTTCGCGGTTCGTTCTCCGGCGGAATGACGGACTCGGCCTGGGCGTGGACTACCGCCAGCGGAACACCGGCAGCGGTGTCGAAGATGACGCCCAGCATCTCGGTTTCCGTCGGCCCGAGTTCGTTGACCGCATACACCAGGCCGAGCTTGGCGTGCAGCGCCCGGACCGCGGCGATGATCTGCCGCGGATCTGCCTCCGCTCCTCCCAGGTCGCGTTGGCTGATGGGGTAAACCTCGCTGACTGCCATCTGGTCGTCGAAGGCACGGTTCCATTGCAGGAATTCGTTCCGGGGGTCGCGGTGGAGTTGCGCCTTTCCCGCACCCGGCGTGCTGAGTGTGTCGCCCGGCTCGACCACGGCCACCCGGGTCACGCCCATCGCCGCGGGAAACAGCCCGCGCGTCGCGCCCGAGGCTAGCACGCGATAATCGTTTGAAACGGGAGTCACCGCCTGCGGCGTCAGGTCCGTCCAGGCGACCTTGGGCTTCGGCGTCCAGACCGGCTCCTTCTTCGCTCCCGTTGAATAGCAGCCCGCCACCAACCCGAGCGAAAGACTAACGCATGCGGCGCGAGAGCCGCGCCGGATTCTGGGTGGTTCCGAGAAGCGTACCAGGGCCAAGGCCGTCATACTCGTGCCGATCCAAGCCTGCGGCGGAGCCGCCGCCCGTGGGAACCGCCCGAGGGCAGTCCTTGCCGTTTCTATCGGGTGTGAGCCGGGCTTACTGGTCCAAAAAAACGGAGCGCGCGCCACGTCCGGTGGGATGCTCCCTTATCGGTCCTTTATGGAGCCCCGCGACGGAGCGGAACCACCCCGATAATTCACCCGCACGACGCCGCCATCCGATGGGTTCGACGGTGCCACCCCTGCCCTCACGAAGAGGAGGCTTATGCACGCTCCCATGGCTGCCGGCGTCGATGCTGCGAACGTTGCATCCTCCACGTTCGCCCGGCTGACTCAGGAACGCCACATACCCCGTCGTGCGCAAGCCGGAAGCTTCTGGCAACGGCTGGCACACCGCGTCGGGCGTCCCTTCGTCGGCCTGCGTCCCGGGATGTGGCTGGCGTTGGACATCACGATCCTCACGGCCGGGCTGACGGCGGCCTACCGGCTGTTCCCTCCCCTGGACACGCTGACCACACCGCACGTGGCGTTGTGGGAGGCAGCGGCGATCTTCTCCGGCCTGACCGCCATGACCGGGTTGGTGTTCGGCCTGTTCGAGCGCGAAACGCTGCTGAGTCGCTCGCGGATCGTCACCCGCATGCTGCTGGCCACGGCGGTGGTAACGGCGCTGGCGTATGCCGTCATTTATGTGCTGCTCTACGCTACGTTGAACCGCCGCACCGCGGGTCTGGCGATGGCTGTGTTTCTTGTTGCCGGGAGCGGCTTGCGGTTGTGCGCCTGGTGGGCGATCCGGCAGATGCGGCGCGGGCTTCTGATCGTCGGATCACGCGCGTTGTACGAGTCGTTCGAACGCGCCATGGATAGCGGAACGTTGCACGGGTACCGCCTGCTGGGCTACGCTTTCTGCGGCGAACCGCCGCAAGCACCGCCGGCCGACCCTCACTTCCGTGGCACGATTGCCGGCGAGGTCCTCAATCTGAAGAACTCCGACGTGTCCGATATCGTCGTCGGCGAACCGGCGGCACGGGATCCGCGGGTGATGGACTGGATGGTCCCCTGCCTCCAGCGCGGGTGCCGAGTGACCAACGAGGCAACGTTCTATGAGAAGGCGACGGGGCAGATCCTTGTTGACGAGATCACGCCGAACTGGTTCCTTTTTGCCGACCTGAAGGTGCATTGCGATCAGCACGCGGCCCTGAAGCGCGCCGTGGACGTCATTACCGCGACGCTCGGGTTGGTGGTTACCGCACCGTTGTGGCCGCTCATCGCGCTGGCGGTGAAGCTCTGCGACGGCGGCCCCGTTTTCTATACCCAGGACCGCGTGGGGCAAAACGGGCAGATCTTCCGACTGCACAAGTTCCGCACCATGCGCCCCAACGCCGAGAATGGCAGGAGCATCTGGTCCTCGCCCAACGACCCGCGCGTGACCGGCGTGGGTCGAGTGCTTCGGCGCACGCGGCTGGACGAGTTGCCGCAGCTTTGGAATGTGCTGCGCGGTCAGATGTCGATCGTCGGCCCGCGTCCAGAACGCCCCGACATCGTCCGCGAACTCTGCGAGAAGATTCCCTACTACGCCGAGCGGCACCTCGTGAAACCGGGCATCACCGGCTGGGCACAGATCAGCTTCCGCTACGGCTCGTCGATCGAGGACGCCAAGCGCAAGCTGCAATTCGATCTCTACTACCTCAAGAACATGTCGCTGGAGCTGGACATGATGATCCTGCTCCGCACGCTGGGCACGTTCATTCGCGGAGCGTGTTGAAGCGCCACCCGCGCGCACTGAGCTGCCGCTATTGCTGGAACGGGTAGAGCCTGACGAAGGGTACACTCGGAAGGCGCGGCAGCAGGCCAAGGCGTGCGGGGCGACCCTACCCTACAACCAGTCGCACGAACTTCCGCTTCCCGCGCTGGAGTATGTCGCCGTTCTTGATCGCCACGCTGCCCAGCGGATCCTCGATGACCTGACCGTTCAAGCGCACGCCGCGTTCATTCACCAGCCGCCGCCCCTCGCCGCGTGAATCCACGAACCCGCAGTGAGTGACCAGATCGAGCACGGGCACCTGCCCGTCGTGGAGGAGGTCTGCGGGAAGCACGACCTCCGGGATCTCGTCGGGCAGCCCCCCGCCGCCGCCGAAGACACGGCGGAACTCGGTGGCGGCCAGTTCCGCCGCCGCGGGCGAATGGTATTTCGCGATGAGCGACCGAGCGAGGGCCTCCTTGGCGTCGCGCGGGTTGCACTGCCGCGCATCCGTCAGCCGGTCGATGGCCGCCGGTGCCTCATCGGTCAGGAGTTCGAAGTAGTTGCGCAGCAGCGAATCCGGGATGCTCATGATTTTGCCGAACATCTCACCGGGCGGATCGGTGACGGCGACGTAGTTGCCCTGTGATTTGCTCATCTTGTTCTTGCCGTCGGTGCCGATGAGGATGGGCATGACCATGACGATCTGCGGCGGCTGGCCGGCGCTGCGCTGCAAGTCCCGCCCGCAGAGGTTGTTGAACGTCTGGTCCGTTCCGCCGAGCTCCACGTCGGATCGAATCGCCACGCTGTCGCGGGCCTGCATCAGGGGATAGAGCAACTCGTGGAGGAATATCTCCTTGCCCTCCGCCTGGCGCTTGGCGAAGGTGTCGCGCTCCAGCATCCGCGCTACCGTCATTTCGCTCATCAGCTTGATCACGTCGGCGCAGGTCATGGGGCTGAGCCACTCGCTGTTGTGGCGCACTTCGAGCTTCCCCGGCGACAGGTCGAGCACCTTGCCCGCCTGATCCAGGTAGGTTCGTGCGTTGGCCTCCACCTGCTCGGCGGTCAGCATGGGGCGGGTTTTCGAGCGGCCGGTGGGGTCGCCGATCATGGCGGTGTAGTCACCGATGATGAGCACCGCCTGATGTCCGAAGTCCTGAAACTGCCGCAGTTTCCGCAGCACCACGGTGTGCCCGAGGGTCAGGTCGGGCGCCGTAGGGTCCATGCCCAACTTCACGCGCAAGGGCCGTTTCAGTGCCAGCCGGGCGCCCAGCTCCTCCGCCGTGTACACGCTGTCGCAGCCGCAGAGCAGCGCTTCGAGTTGGGTAGCCGGGGCGGGGAGGGTCATGCCGATACCGTCCTCGCGGAAGTGCCGTTGAAGCGGACGCGCTCCACGGACGCCGCCTTCCCCGTGGCGGTATCCACGGCGACGAGGACACCGTTCATTCGCGCGTCGTCGGTGGCCACGTCGAACTTGCAGGGTACGGAGGTCATCATGCTGCCGATCACCCGCGCTTTATCGCGGCCCAACACGGAATCGTACGGACCGGTCATGCCCACGTCGGTAATGTAGGCCGTTCCCTTGGGCAAGATTCGCTCGTCCGCGGTGGGAATGTGCGTGTGCGTGCCGAACACCACACTGACCCGCCCGTCCAGATGCCAGCCCATCGCCACCTTCTCGCTGGTGGCCTCGGCGTGCACGTCCACCACGATGATCTTGATGTCGGACGGCAGGGTGCGCAGCAGCCGGTCCACAGCGGCGAAGGGGCAGTTCGCCTGCATCCGCATGAACATCCGCCCCAGCAGGGAGATGACGGCCACGCGGTGGCCCGAAGGCGTCTGGTGGACCGCGAACTCCCGTCCGGGAGCGGTGGCCGGCAAGTTCGCGGGCCGAACAATACGCTCGGACGTCTCCAGCAGAGGAATGACCTCGCGACGGCGGTATAAGTGATCCCCCAGCGTGATGAGGTGCGCTCCGGCGGCGACGATTTTGTCGTACAGGGCGGGTGTCAGTCCGGAGCCGGAGGCGGCGTTTTCGGCGTTGACGACAACGCACTCGATGCCCCGTTGCGGAACCAGCGCGGTGAGTCCATCGCGAAGTGCTTGCCGCCCGGGTGCGCCGACGACATCCCCAACACACAGCAGGTTGAGCACCATGGCTCTATCCTATGCCCGAACGCCGCCTGATGCCTAGTACGGCGACACACGTGAGTTTTCGGCGCCACCCCCCGCCGCTGGGCGGTGGAGTCTTCGTGGCCGCCCACCAGGGGCCAAGGCCCCTGGCAATAGACGCGCGCCCTCCGGGCGGAGGACGTCGCCGCTGGCAGCCCGAGGCAGAACTCGTGCATGGGCTTCCAGCCCATGGTTCCACGGGCAGGATGCCCGTGCTACATCGCGAAGGCCGCTTCTCGCCACGGGCTGCGAGGTGGCCGCATCCGCTGTGATGGCGTTGGGCGGGAACGGCGCGTTCGTTTCAACGCCGCAAGCGCGCCGCCTCATCGAGCAAACGGCGCAGGTGAGAAGCTAGCAACTCCGGGCGGCGTTCGGTGATGATATGCGTCACGACTGTGGCGGGCACCTTCAGTCCCTGCATCGCCTTCTCGGCGCGGCGCCAGAGCTGCGTCCGGCGCGATTCGCTTTCCGCGAGGTACAGTTCGCTGGCGATCTCGCCCAGGCGGGTCAGGAGAATCTGCTCGCGGCGATCGTAATAGCGCTCGATCACCCTCCTCTGGTAATCCGTGAACTCGCCCATGCCTGCTGGGTAACTCGCGCTGCCGGGTTGGTCAAGGCCTGTGTTGCGGAGTGCGGTCAGGGGCTGCGTTTTGGCTCGGCTCGTGCGCTCCACCGGGCGGCGGCCGACCCCGGCGCCGACGGGGCGCTTGGCCTAACGCCCTTCGCCTCGACTTCCCGATATGGGATACGTCGATTGATCGGAGGATGGCGGTGCCTATGATGAATGGCATGTGGCGTGAAACTCACAGGCGTCGGCGGCTTGCGGGTCGCCGGGTTGGCGCGGGCCGGGATTTCGTGATTCCGGCGGTGTTGGCGTTGCTGGCGGGGCAAGGGACGGCCGGCGCGGATCCGGGCCTGGAACGCGAGCTTCGCGCCGCCCTCCGGCCGCTACCGCACCCGCAGACGGTGCTGGGAGTGTCGATCGTCGACGCTACCAGCGGGGCTGCGGTCCTGCTCACGGATGCCGACAAGCCGCTGGTGCCGGCCAGCAATATGAAGGTGTTTGTCATGGCCGCCGCCCTGTCGGAGCTGGGCCCGGACTTCGCCTTCGAGACCGTGCTGGCGACGGACAACACGGACCTGTACCTCATCGGTGACGGCGACCCCGGACTCGGTGACGAGAAGATCCACCGTGCTCGCGGTGAGTCCACGACCGCGCCTTTCGAACGCTGGGCGGAGGCGCTGCGCGCCCGAGGCGTCAGCCAGATTAGCGGCGACCTGATCGTCGACGCCACGATCTTCGACGACCAGGAGCTGCACCCCGATTGGGAGAAGGGCGACCTGGGCACCTGGTACGCAGCTCCGGTCAGCGGATTGAGCATCAACGACAACTGCCTGGACATCACCTTGACGCCGGCGGGAAAGCGGAATGGCGCACCGGTGGTTTCCGTTGAGCCGCCGAACTCTCTCACCCGGTTCGTCAACCTCGCCCAGAGCGGGGGCAAGGGACAACCGACGCTGAACCGCGGGCGAAACCCGCACGAATTTCGCGTCGAGGGGCGGTGTCCTCGGCCCTGGACGTTCGGGCCGGTGGCCTGCAACGACCCGTCGCTGCTGGCCGGTGACGCGCTGCGGACGGTTCTGTCGCGTCACGGGATCAGGATCACCGGGAACATCCGCAAGCAACGCATTCGACGCGCCGACGGGTCCCTTCCTCCGACGCTTTCGGTGGTGGGAACGAATCGGACGACGCTGCCCGAGATACTGCGCCGCGTGGGGAAGGATAGCCAGAACCTGTTCGCGGAGTGTCTGCTGAAGCGTACGGGCTACGCCTGGGCTCGGCGCAACGGGATGAACGACCCGCGGGGTAGTTGGGAGCTGGGGCGTCGTGCCGTGCTGTCGCACCTTCAACAAGCGGGCATTGCCACCGAGGGGCTGGTGGTGGCGGACGGTTCAGGACTGAGCCGCAGTGACCGGTGCACGGCGCGCCAGCTTACGGATGTCCTCCGCTGGATGGGGCAACACCGTGGTGGCGAGATGTTCTTCGAGAGCCTCGCGGCGTCCGGCGTCGATGGGTCGCTGCGCAAACGGCTCAAGGACCTCCCCGCGTCGGCGCCCGCCAAAACCGGCACCATGCCCGGCATCCGCACGCT
Source organism: Planctomycetota bacterium (assembly GCA_016208685.1). Lineage (GTDB taxonomy): Bacteria > Planctomycetota > Phycisphaerae > UBA1845 > UBA1845 > JACQXM01. The sequence continues at coordinate 23,770 of JACQXM010000005.1, forward strand.
GAGTGGCTACGTCACCTCCGAGGCCGGCCGCCGTTATGCCTTCGCCGTGCTGTTCAACGGCTACAAGGGGCCCAGCGCGCCCTATAAGCAGATCCAGGACCGGATTTGCCGGATTCTCGCCGGCGGCGGGAATGCCAAAGCTGATCGGTCGTAGTGCGGCGGGCGACACGCACGAGTTCCCGGGCCAACGCCCGACTGCGACCGCCCGACGGGCCGCAGGCTGTAGCCCGGTCACCGGCTCAGGTGGACCGTATCCGATGTGGCCACACCACCCGAAAGAACGGGCGGTCGATGCACCACGCGGCGCCCGGCCGATTCCGGACCGCGGCCCGTGCGTTCTCCGAGCCTCGTTTCCTCCCTGCGCTCCGCGTAGCCGCCCTGCCTGATCGGACGTTCCGCGGCGCCCGCGTCTGAGAAAATTAGTGCCACCAGCCTGGCAGTAGGCCTGTCAAGAAAAAAAGCCACGGAATCTTGTCCGCCGCCCAGGCCGGGTCTAGAGTCCCATGACCCTTTCCTCCGCACCTGCTCGACGAAATGGTCCGCGAGGCGCGGTGACCATCCGAGTCAGGGCGAACCGACAGTTTCGACAATGGCGGGGACCATTGCAGAGCATCGGCGGGCAGGGGTCGTCAAGGGGGGGAAAGAGCATGAGCGGCAGAGTTCATCAGAAATCGAATCGCCGTGGGGTCGCGGCGGTACTTGCGGTGGTCATGATCCTGGTGTTGTTCGGGTTCGGCGCATTGACGCTGGACATCGGCGCCGGCCAGATGGTGCGGACGGAGCTCCAGCGCACGGCAGACGCCGCCGCCCTGGCCGCAGTGCAGGACCTGCGGGGCTCCGATCCGGCCAAGTCGGAAGCGATGGCCATCCAGTCGGCGCTGGATTTCGTGCGCCGCAACCCGGTGCTCAACCGCCAGCCGGTCTACTGCAATCCGACGCGGGACATCGTACTCGGGAAGCTGGAAGAGAGCGGCCCCGGTGAAGCGGTGCAGTTCTCGCCCTGGGTGGCGCCCTACAATGCGGTTCGGGTCACGGTGCACTACCCGCTCGAGTACTACTTGGCGCGTATCTTCGCCGGTAAGGGACGGATGCTCCACGCCACGGCGCTGGCCGCCGTCCCCCCGCCGCGGCAGATCGATGTGATTCCCGCTGCCCTGCCGGTACCGGGGTTCGGACCCGTGGACCCGGATTACCCGGCGCACAACCCGGGCAAGACGAGCCCGTCGGAACCGGCCGACGGCCAGCAGTTCCAGATCGGGGAGGAAGTGGCGGTGTTCATTTTCGGCAAGGGCCCCATGCCCTCGGTACACCTGGTGCTCGACATGCGCGACGCCGAAGGTGTTTCCGACATGAACAACTGGCTGGCCACGGCCGACGCACTGGGGGGTGAGCGCGAGCCGTTCGCGGTGTCCGTGGGCGACGAACTTCCGGTCTGGAACACCGGCACCGGGAACCAGAACTTCGGCGAGAAACTCGAAACCCGAATCACCAACAGCGATCCCGCGGATGACACGGTAATCATGCCCATCATCGAGACCACGGAAGTCTCGCGCGACCTCAACGGCGACCTTACGGGCAACGTGCGCATCGTGGATTTCGTCGCCGTGGAGTTGACCGAAATCCGCGCCGTGAAAATCCCGGACCCCACGCACCTCGGAAAACTCATGACGGTGAACGTGCTCTACGGGAATGTCGTCGAGCGCATGGTGGGCACCGGCAACGGCATCGGGACAACGTCCGGGACCTTCACCCTGGGCAGCGTTCGCAGCATGCCCGCGCTGGTCATGTAACTGTGGAGAAACATCCATCTGACGCTGATGTACAACGCCCGCGCCGACCTTCAGCGTGCCGCCGACGCGGCGGCCCTGGCGGCCGCGGCGCGACTGGCCGAGCATACCGGGACCGATCCCGTGGGCCAGGCGCGGCAGGCGGCGCTGGAGTACGTCGAACGCAATCACGTCACGGGACGCCGGGTCACGGTCGATCCTCAGGCCGACATCACTTTCGGGCTGGCGGACTACGACGTGGACGCCAACCGCTACAACTTCGCGCCCACGGAAGTCCTGCCGGACGCGGTTCGCGTTCGCGTGCGCTGCACGGAAGATTCCTCGAACGGTCCCCTGTCGCTGTGGTTCGCGCGTATTTTCGGGCGAACGACGGCGAGCGTGTCGGCGGAGGCAACCGCGGTGATGACGCCGCGCGACATCGCCGTGGTGGCCGATCTTTCCTCCTCCATCAACGACGACAGCGAGTTGCAGAACTACCGCCTGACGCATGTGAACCTCGAGGAGGTCTGGGCGGCGCTGCCGCCGAAGGCGGCCGCCGTCGGTGACGGCACGGCGTTCACCCTGGACCCGCTGCCGCTCTCCGCGCTGCCGGTGCTCCCCGGCGTGCAGGGAGCGCTGCCGGCGCAGCTCGACGGTCCGGCGTGGGGCTACATGAACGCCCTGGGCTTCGGCTCCGATCTCGATCCCGCCAGTTATGACCCGGCGGCCGATCCGGGGCTGATCCGCCTGGCGTACAACAGCGCCTGGGCGGACGCGGCGCTGACGGCGTATCTCCAGGATCGAGGCTACTCCGCGGCGGAGGTGACGGCGATCCTCTCGCCCGGCTTTGATTCGGGGGGGGCGTATAAGTACCGCGTCGCAGCGGCCCTGGGGTTGGCCTACTGGAATAGCGGCTTGTCGGGGGGACTCTGGAGCCGCCGCGGCGCTTCCGCGGGCAACAACAACAACGCCGTCGAATCGACGGAACTGGAATGGGCGCAGCCGATCTTCCAGAACTCGCCCGCCGCGTCGGCGACGATCTGGCTGGATTACATCGACAATTACGTGCGCCGCAACAACAACGGCATGACCGGCGCCAATGCCGCGTTTCAGTATCGATACGGCATCAAGACGTTCGTGAATTACGTGCTGGAGCGCCGGAACTCCAACGCTGCCACCCCGGAGCTTGCCGACGTGCCTTGCCAGCCGTTCCAGGCGGTCAAGGACTCGGTCAACTTCCTGACCGACCTGATGACCACGCTGCAAACCAACGACCAGTTGTCGCTGGAGGTCTATGCCCAGTCGGCGCGCCACGAGGTCGACCTGACCACGGATTTCGCCCTGGTCAGCAGCCGCCTCAATGACATGCAGGCCGGCCACTACGACGGCTGGACCAACATGGGCGGCGGGTTGGTGCGGGCGATCGAGGAGCTCTCCAGCCCCCGCGCCCGGGGCGTGGCACGGAAAGTGATCATCCTGCTGACGGACGGCAAGGCCAACGTGACCGAGACCGGCCGGACCAACGACTACGCCGGGGGTGGTGCCTATGCCATCGCCGAGGCGCAGAAGGCAGCGGCGATGGGTTGGAAGATCTTCACCGTCAGCGTGGGCGCGGATGCCGACCAGGCCCTGATGCAGCAGATCGCCGACATCGGGCACGGTGAACACCTGCACGCCGAGGGCACGATCGATCAATACAGTGCCGACCTGGCGCGCATCTTCGCACGCATCGGCACGCGGCGCTCCGTGGAGTTGATCCAGTAGTCGCGGGCCGGCCTGGACGGAGGGATTCCGGTTTCCCCCCTCCCCCGGCGGTTCGGGGCTCGGAGGACGTTCCCGGAAGGAGGGACAGGCGTATGATTGCGTCTCGTACTCACGAGGCGGCGGCGATTCTGCGTGAGATCGCTCGGCTGGTGGAACTGGCCGAGATGCACGGCGAGATCGAACCCGCCACCGGCAAGCGGAAGTGGACGCGTTTTGCCGAGGGCATGTTGCTTGACGTCACGTCCCGGCTGGCTCCCCCGGCGCCGGTTTGGCCGGTGGTCATGCACAATGTCTGTGAGCGCGGCTTCGCCTTCTGGCTCAAACGCCCCATGGACTTGAGGGCAGGTCTCTTCGTGCGCGAATTCTCGGCCGAGAACTCGCGACTTTGGTTAACGGTGTACGTCACGCACTGCACGCGTGGCATCTGCGGCTTCCTGGTCGGCGTTGGGCTGGCCATCGCGCTTCCCGAGTCGAACTGACCGTACCGCGGGCCGGCCTAAGCCGGGACGTGGGTGCGGCGTTGCACGAGGCACGCCGAGGACGCCGACGCAACCAGCGCTCGCGCGGCCAGTTTCGCAGCTGCGAGCCCTTCGCTCGCCAGCAATCCGAGCCGCCCCCATCACTGGTTCGCCGCGCATCGAACCTATTCACGCACACGCCCGGATTCGACTTGTCAAGTACCCCTCAAATCTGGTATGCTAAGCAGCTACAATTGATCTTGGCGAGGGAATTCACATGATCGGCAACTTCGGACAAGGAGCGAATCCACCATCACCGGCAGCCGTTGCTGGCGGGGCTGGAGTCGTGCAGGCGGCGAGCGCGGAGGGAGGGGTTTCCGCCCCCATGTCCCGAACCCGTGTCCGTCTGTTGGCCGCTTACTTCCACGTTCAGGCGGTGTTGCTCACGGTGCTGCTCGTCGTGTTCTGGCCGGAGCGGATGTTGGACACGGCCGGGAAGGAGGCATGGTCCCAGGAGATTCCCCTATTCTTCTGGAGCCCGTTAACGATCGGGCACGAGCGGCGACTTCTCATCTTGGTCATGTTGGCCGCGGGCTGGGGCAGCTACGTCCACGCCGCGACCTCGTTCACGACGTATATCGGAAACCGTGCGGCGCGGGTGAGCTGGACGCTGTGGTACGTGCTCCGCACGCCTATCGGGGTCGGCCTGGCGTTGGTGGCCTACTTTGGGATTCGCGGCGGGCTGATCTCCGCCGGCGCTTCGGTGGATGCGCTCAGCCCATTCGGAGTGACCGGGATTGCCGGAGTCATGGGTATGTTCTCGAAACAGGCTGCGGACAAGCTCAAGGAGCTCTTCGACGTGTTCTTCCTGTCGAGCCCGGGTCGGGAGGTCCAGCGCCGTGATCGCGAGATGGAGGAGGCCGCCGCGACGCCGTGATCCTTGCCTGCAAGTCTGTGGGGCGCGATCCGTGTGGCGCCCGTGCGGTGCAAGTTCTCACCCCGTTTTGACATACTCGCTTGCCAGTCACAAGCGTGCGGCTCGTAGTTGACACCTGGATCGCGCGCGACCATACGGGTCCGGCGGTTGATGCGGCGGCGGATGTCGGTAGACTTCGCCGGCGGTTTTGCGGGCGTCGGTTGCGGTGCGAACCGCCCGGTGTGGATTCCGACCAGGTTCAAAGGGAGATGGACGATGGCGACGAGGTTGCTGCCGCTTGCGGCAGCGGGAGCGATGGCGATGGTGTGTTCATGGGCTCACGGCGCTGAGCCCCCGGCGGGCGGCGCGTCGATCTACGACTTCACGGTCAAGAGCATCGACGGTCAGGATGTCCCACTGGCGAAGTACAAGGGCGACGTGCTGCTCATCGTCAACGTCGCCAGTCGGTGAGGGTTCACCAACAAGACCTACTCCGGTCTGGAGTCGCTGTACAACAAATACAAAGACCAGGGCCTGCGCGTGCTCGCCTTTCCGGCGAACAACTTCGGCGGCCAGGAGCCCGGATCGAACAGCGAGATCAAGGAGTTCTGCCGGTCGAACCAGAAGGTGACCGTCGACCTGTTCGCCAAGCTCTCCGTCGAAGGCGCGGACCAAGCTCCTCTCTACAAGTACCTTACGGGCCATCCCAACACGGATATCGCGGGCAAGGTGGAATGGAACTTCCAGAAGTACCTCGTCGGGCGCGACGGAACCGTGCTGGCGAAGTTCGGGACGCGTACGCTGCCGGAGGACCCCAAGGTCATCACCGAGGTGGAGAAGGCGCTGGCGGCCCCGAAGAAGTAGCGCGGTTTGCCCCGCGCGGCCAACGTGCCGATGGTCGAACGCCGATGGTTGTTCGACCATCGATCGGCAAACCGGCTGCCCGATCGCTGACGCAGCCTGCGGTTCGGGCCGCGTAATGACCGGCTGGAAAGCCGGTCCCACAGCGCCACGCCGGGGCCACCGTCGGGAGCGCGGCTTTCCTTGCGAGCCGACCGCCGCGAATCTGCAAGGGCGAGGCTATGTCAGCCGCGCGACGAGCGCTTTCAGGAACCCCTGCACCAGTGCCGGCGGGACGTTGGCGAACGTCGGCGGCATTTCATCGAGCATGAGCCCCTCGACGTAGTCTTTTCCCCGCGTTCCTGTCTTGCGCAGCCGCCCGGCCGCCGCCTCCGCGGCGTCGAGCTTCGAGTCGCGCATCGCCAGAACGAATCTCTCGACTTCTTCCGCGAGGTCGATGACCTGGCCCGGTGCATCCTCGGTGCCGCGCCGCGGCGCGCCGCCGGCGGCAGCGGCCTTGCCGCGGCCGGCCGGTTCCGCCCCACCGGGTGTGTCGGTCAGTTTGTCAATCACGGCGCTGAACCGGACCGCCTCCCGTCGCTCCTCGGCGGCCCGCCGTTCCTCGTCCTCGTCGAGCGGCGCCAGCGGGATTACCCCATCGTCCTCGGGCGGCATGGGAACATAAACGCTCTCCATGCAGTAGGGGCACTTGCCGTGCTTTCCGCCGGCGCTCTCCGGCGCTCGAATGAGTTTTCCGCATTTGGCGCAATGCAGCTCGATCGGCATATCTCACCCCGAACTCAGTGTTCCGCCCGCGTCGCGTCGAACGACGCACGCGCCCGACGCGCCCGCCACAATAATCGTATCGGGATCTCGCCATAGGGCAAACGCTCGCGGAAGCGGTTGAGCACGAACCGGCGGTAGTCTTCCGTGACCAGGTCTGGAGCATTCACAAAGACGACGATGGTGGGCGGCTCGGTAGCGATTTGCGTGGCGTAGAAGAGCTTGGGGGCCCTGCGCCCCCGCCGGGCGCGCGGGGCATGGACCGCCAACGCCTCTTGCAGCATCTGGTTGAGCGGTCCGGTGCCGACGCGGATACGCGACTGTTTGGAGAGTCCCGCGGCGAGATCGATGGTGGCGTCGATATTCCGGCCGGCGATCGCCGAGGTGAACGCCACCGGGGCGTAGTCGATTTCGGGCAGCATCTTGTCCAGATACTCACCGTAATCGTCCGATCCCGCCCGGCCGATCGCCTGGTCCCATTTGTTTACGACGATGACGCAGGGCTTGGCCTCGTCCGCGATCACCTTCGCTAAGCGCTTGTCCACCTGCCCCACCGGTTCGGTGGAGTCGATGAGCAGCAGGACCACGTCGGCGCGGTGGATGGACTGCGTGGCCCGCGAGTAGGCGTAGAACTCCACGTCATCGGCGATTTTGCTCTTCTTGCGTACCCCGGCGGTGTCGATGGCCACCAGCACCCGGCCGTCCTTCTCGAAGCGCACGTCGATGCTGTCGCGGGTGGTGCCGGGGATCTCGCTGACGATGACCCGCTCTTCGCCGGCCAGGGCGTTAATGAAGGTGCTCTTGCCCGCGTTGCGCTTACCCACCAGGGCGATCTTCATGGCGGGGTCGGCCGGCACCTGGGAGCCGACGCGCGACACCGTTTCTTTGATGAGTTCCAGCAGTTCGCGCCGCCCGGTGCCGTTCGCGGCGCTTACCGGCAGCGGTTCGCCGTAACCGAGCTTGAGAAACTCGCCGGTGCCGGCGGCGAGGTGCGGTTCATCGACTTTGTTGGCGACCAGCCGTACCCGATCGGAGTGCCGCTTGAGCATGTCCGCCGTGCTGCGGTCCAGCGGCGTGAGCCCCTCCCGCGCGTCGACCAGGAAGAGGATGAGGGCCGCCTGCTCCACGGCGTAACGGATTTGCCGCTCCACGTGCTCGCCCAGATCGTCGCGGTCGACGATGCCGTGGCCGCCGGTGTCTACGAGTTCGAAGTAAAGGTCGTCCACGTCGCAGATGGTGCTCACCCGGTCCCGCGTGACGCCCGGGGTGGGATCCACGATGCTCATGCGCGTGCGCGCAAGGGTGTTGAACAGGCTGCTCTTGCCCACGTTCGGCCGGCCGACGATGGCGATGACAGGTAGTGGCATAGAACCTTGTACGGTTGCTTCCCTGGACTCAGCGTTCCATGGAGCGTGGGCAAAACACCGATGCCCCGAACCGAAGCGGTAGGGCACGCAGCGAATTGCGAATTGAGAATTCAGAATTCAGAATTCGCCAGTTGGGGGCCGATGACGGTTCGCGCGGGCCATCGCCGTCGGCACCCACCGACGCACGGTGTCCCCCTACCACCTTTCACAAATGCTCTTCGCCTGGAGGAAGAGCTGCAGATAATCCCTCCCGCCCGCCTTGGAGTCGGTGCCGGACATGTTGAACCCGCCGAAGGGCTGCACGTCCACCAGCGCCCCGGTGCACTTGCGGTTCAAGTACAGGTTGCCCACGTGGAACTCGTGCCGCGCCCGTTCCAGCCGCATGCGGTCGCGAGAGAAACACGCCCCCGTCAGCCCATACTGGGTTCCGTTGGCGATGCGTAGGCCCTCGTCAAAGTCCTTGCACGCGATCACGGCCAGCACCGGGCCGAAGATCTCCTCCTGGGCGATCCGCGCGTCCGGCGACACACCTTCGATGATCGTCGGCGGGATGAAGTGCCCTTTTGCGGGCACCTTTCCCTCGCCCAGCACCAGTCGCCCCTCCCCCCTGCCGACCTTGACGTACTCGTTGATTTTGTTGTAGGCGGGTTGGTCGATGACCGCGCCCAGGTAGAAGTTGTCGGGCGCCGTCGTGTCTCCGATGGTCAGCTCGCGCGAGCGCGCTACCACGCGTTCGAGCAACTCGCGATAGACCGCCTGGTGCGCGATGAGCCGGCTGCATGCCGAGCACTTCTGGCCCTGGAAGCCGAAGGCCGACATCACCACCGCCTCCGCCGCCGCCGGCACGTCCGCCGTCTCGTCCACAAGGATGCAGTCCTTGCCGCCCATTTCCAGCACCGTGCGCTTGAGCCAGATCTGCTCCTTCTGCACCCTGGACGCTTTCTCGAAGATGCCGATTCCCACCTCGCGCGAGCCGGTGAAGGAGATGAACCGTGTCAGCGGGTGGCACACCATAGTGTCTCCGACGCTGCTTCCCGGCCCGGGAACGAAGTTCAGCACGTTTTTCGGCAGCCCCGCTTCGTGCAGAATCTCCACCAGCTTGGCGGCGATTACGGGCGAGGCGCTGGCGGGTTTCAGGCACACCGTGTTGCCCGTAACCAGGGCGGCCGTGGTCATGCCGGCGCAAATGGCCAGCGGGAAGTTCCAGGGCGGGATCACCACGCCGACACCCAGCGGAACGTAGCGCACCTCGTTCTCTTCCCCGGGAAAGGGCGTCGTAGGATGGGCTCCGCCCAGGCGCATCATCTCCCGGGCGTAGAACTCCAGAAAGTCGATCGCCTCGCAGGCGTCGGCGTAGGCCTCGATCCAGCTCTTGCTTTCCTCGTAGCACATCCACGCCGACAGCTCGTAGAGGCGGCGGCGCATGATGGCCGCGGCCTTGATGAGCACGCGGGCGCGGACGTCGGGTTCGACACGGCTCCAGGTCTTGAACGCTTCGGCCGCCTGGCGGACGGCACGATCCGCAATGTCGGCGTTGGCCTTGCACATGACACCGACGACGCGGTCCGGATCGGCCGGCGAGGTGGAGGCAAATGTCTCCTTGGTGGTCACCGCTTCTCCGCCGATCCAGAGGGGATAGGTGCGACCGAGTTGCTCGCCCACGAGCTTGAGCGCCGCGAGCATCCGGTGGCGCGGGTCCGGCTGGTTGAAGTCCACGTAGGGCTCGGGCGAATACGGGGGCAACATCGCGCGTCTCCATCGAAAGGCAGCCAGGCACCGCGACGTTCCCCGTCCGGCCCGGTGCGCGTCACGCAGGTCCTGGGCAGAATCATACTCGTTGCGCGGGGTCCCCACCATTGAGCGGCCCGCGCTCCGCAGCCGCTCCGTGATGCCGAGGGAGTCGTCGATGGCCGTTTCGCTGGGCTTTGTTGAACCCGACTTCGTCACACGGGGCGTCCCCATCCAACGCTATGATCTAAAACTGCTGCTAATCGCCCATTGACGAAGATTCAGCATAAGTGATAGCATCACGTGTGCGTCGCCACTTGGCGCGCCATTCTGGTACACAATTGCAGGAACAGTGCACTGTGCGGCGGAAGCCGATGTCCCTCAGCGGCTCGAAAGGAGCGACGATGCTAGTTCTCATCAGCGACCTTCACCTCACGGATGGAACTTCGGGCGAGACGATCAAGGCCGGTGCGTTCAAGCTATTCCGCGAGCGCATCCGTGATCTCGCCTACGACGCCTCGTGGCGACGCGATGGGAAATACCGGCCGGTTGGGACGGTCAACCTCCTCCTGCTCGGGGACATTCTGGACGTGATCCGCTCCACGCAGTGGCTCGCGGACGGGGCCACGCGGCCCTGGACCAGGACCGACAAGCCTGCGTTCGCGGAGAAGGTGGCGGCCATCACCGACGGTATACTGAAGGCTAACGCCGAGAGCCTGGCCGTACTCAAGGGGCTTCAGGACCCGGCGGTGATGACCATCCCGGACGCCGGTGCCGACGGCAAACCCAAGGTCGTGGGGCGCGATCCCGCCGCCGCGGGGCGAGTGCCCGTAGCCGTCAAAGTGCATTACCTCGTCGGCAACCACGACTGGTTCTATCACCTGCCAGGCGCCAAGTTCGACGCCATTCGTCGTTCCATCGTCGATGCGATCGGCCTTTGCCATCCGGCGAACGAGCCGTTCCCGCACGATCCCGCCGAATCGGCGGCGATCAGCAAACTCTACGCCGGGCATCGCGTGTTCGCGCGACACGGCGACATCTACGACCCGTTCAATTACGAGGACAATCGCGACGCATCGTCGCTCGGCGACGCCATCGTCGTTGAGCTGTTGAACCGGTTCCCGAAGGCGGTGCACGACAGTCTGGGCGACGATCTTTCGGCCGCCTGCAGCGACGGCCTGCGCGAGATCGATAACGTTCGCCCGCTGCTGCTGATTCCCACCTGGCTCGCGGGGCTGCTGCATCGTCACTGCGCCGATTCCCGGCAGGCCGGTGAGATCAAACGCATCTGGGACGGCCTGGTGGATGAATTCGTGGAGAACGCGTTCGTCAGGGAGCACGACCGGCGCTTCTGGCCGGACCTGGTGGACGAGCTCCAGGCCGGGCTCAAGCTCTCGAAGGGCATTTCGATGGGTGGGCTGGGCCGGCTGATGAGCTGGTGGAATGAGCGAACCGGCAGCAAGGCCAAGTCCTACTCACGGTATGCGTTGACCGAACGGGCCTTCAAGAACCGCAGCGCCCGCTACATCGTGTATGGGCATACCCACCATCATGAAATCGTGCCCCTGGATTCGTCCGTGGATGCCCGGGGCGTCTTCAATCAGATGTATCTGAACTCCGGCACCTGGCGCCGGGTTCACGAGCTGGCGGCCGTTCATCCTGAAGAGCAGGAGTTCCTCGACCACTACGTGATGACCTATTTCACTTTCTTCGACGGCGACGAGCGCGGAGGGCAGGGGTTCGAATCCTGGTCTGGGGCGTTGGGGATGTAAAGTCGCGGGCTGCAGGAGCCGGGATCGCACTTCGCGCCCGCGGTCTTGCGTTGCGGCGGCGGGCGTGGTCGGATGCGGCGGGGCGTCCGGTCGGTCGCGGCCGGACGCCTCGTCCGCGAACGACGGAACGAGGCGAGGGACCGCCCGCTTGGTGGATCGACCAACCTGCAACACGGTGCTCGGCATCACCGGCAACGCCGTCGCGCAACGCGACGGCACATGGTACGTGCATCACTCCTTCGGCCGGATCGTGGAGCAGCTCGCACCGTACTTCCGCGAGATCCGCTACTTCGGCCCGCAGGCTCCCGCGGCCGTTGCCGGTAGTTGTGACTATCCCCTGACAGCGCCGAACATCACGGTCCGACCGTGGGAAGTTCGGCGCCATACAGGACACGCCCTCCGCCGGCCGGATCGACTTCTACTCAACTACTGGCGCATGTGCCGCGAGTGCGACGTGCTGTTCCTTCGGGGAAGCCCGCCGCTTATCTGGACGGCGCACTGGATGGCTCGGATGCGCGGGCGCCGCCTCGCGCATTGGGTCGTGGCCAATCCACCGGCCGTGCTGCGTTCCAACCCCCGCGGATATGGCCGACTCGGCGACGCCGCGGGGCTGTGGTTCGCCTTGGCGGAACAGCGACTGTTGCGGCTCTCGACCCGGGTAAGCCGGGCGGCGATCCTCGCGAACGGGCAGGAGGTGGCGCGGTTGTTCGTTTCGCCGCGAACCCACGAAGTCGTCAGTACGAGCATTACGGAACATGACTTTCACGTTCGCGCGGACACCTGCCAGGGAGCCGCGGTACGCGTGTTGTACGTGGGGTTCGTCAGGCCGGAAAAGGGAATCGAGTACCTGATCCGCGCTCTTGCGGCGTTACGCGTCGATCGCGCCGTGGAGGTGGCGATCGTGGGGTCGTGGGGGCAGTTTGCCGGCGAATATGAGCGTTTGCGGGCGCTGGCGGGCGAAATAGGCGTGGCCGATGCCGTCCGCTGGGAAGGACATGCTGCTTTTGGGCGGGAATTGTTCGAGCAGATGGACCGGTCCGACCTGTTGGTGCTTCCGAGCCTTTCGGAGGGCACGCCGCGGGTACTGGTGGAGGCGCGAGCCCGCAGCCTGCCCGTGATCGCCACGAACGTGGGTGGCATCCCCAGCAGCGTCCGTGATGGCGAGGATGGGCTGCTGGTGCCCACGCGCGATCCTGCGGCGTTGGCGCAAGCTATGACGCGGATCATCTCCGACGGTGAGCTTCGCCGGGGGCTGATCGAGCGCGGCCGGGAGCGCGTCCGCGGATGGACCGTGGAACGATTCGTAGAACAGGTCGTGGCGCTGTTGCGCGGATGAGCCGGAAGAGCGGCATCGGCGGTCTCGCGGAGGGCCGCTGCGTGGCGGTTCGGTTGACCCGCTGGGCTGGGCTGCCGATGATTAGGGGCGCATGCACACGCGGTTCGGCGGTTTCTGCGGCCTCGCACCGTGAGCCGGAATCGCCCGGCGTGCCCATCGCGCGCCGGGGCCCGGGCCACGGCTCGGCAGATCAGCATGGCGAGACTCCTGGCGTACACATGGTTCACGTTGGTCGTGAGCCTTACCGGCTTTTTGGGCGATACTACGCCGATTCTGAAGCTGCGGGGCGTGCTGGTGCGCTGGTGTTTCCGCCGCAGCGGCAGGAACCTGCAAATCGCCAGCGGTGTTCGCATCTGCTTCACCACGCGCATGAGCGTGGGTAAGGACGTGTACATTGCACCGGGATGCTGGATTCAGGCCGCCGGCGGCGTGGAGCTGGGCGATCAGGTGATGCTCGGACCCTACACCGTGCTGGCCACCAACAACCACACGCGGGTCGATGGATCGTACCGGTTCGGCGGCGGCGCGGCGGCACCGATTGTCCTGGGACGCGGGAGCTGGACCGGCGCGCACGTCGTGATCACCGCGGGCGTACGTGTGGGTGACGGCGCGGCGATCGCCGCCGGTGCGGTGGTCACTGGTGATGTTCCGGACGGCGTGGTGGTGGGCGGCGTGCCCGCCCGACCGATTTCGGCCCCCGCCGACATTCGTGCCTGAGCCCTCCCGAGGTCGGACCCGCCATGCACCTTCTGTATCTTCACCAGTATTTCGCCACGCCTCTGGGCAAAACCGGGACGCGCTCCTATGAATTCGCTCGGCGTTGGGTGGCGGCCGGCCATCGCGTCACGGTGCTCACCAGCACAGCCCAGCTCTCCGTGGATGACCTGGCGCTCGCGCGCGGGGGACTGGTCAAGCGCCTGAACGTATCGGGCGTCGAGGTTCTGGCGCTCAGCGTTCCGTATCGTCAGACCATGGGCTTTGTTCGTCGCGTCTGGGCGTTTCTGTGGTTCAGCGCGCTTAGTTCGTGGAAGGTGCTTCGGCTGCGCGACGTCGATCTGGTCTACGCCACGAGCACTCCGCTGACCATCGGCATTCCCGCGCTCGTGGGGCGCTGGCTGGGCGGGCGGCGGTACGTGTTCGAGGTGCGCGACGTGTGGCCGGCGGTGCCCATCGAGATGGGCGTTTTGCGCAATCCGCTGCTGATCTACGTCTGCCGCCGGCTGGAACGCGCGATCTACCGCAACGCGGAGGCGATCGTCACGCTTTCCCCCGGCATGACGGAGCTGGTTCGCGCCGCGGCACCACCCGGCCAACACATAGAAACGGTTCCGAATTGCTGCGACACCGACAGCTTCCGCCCGGAAGTGGATGGGAACCCGGTTCGTGAACGGCACGGCTGGTCGCGGCGCTTTGTGTGCCTGCACGCCGGTGCCATGGGGCTGGCCAACGGGCTGGACCTTATCCTGCATGCCGCGGAGCGCTTGCGCGATGATCCTGAGTTCCTGTTCGTGCTGCTCGGCGATGGCCGCGAGAAGCCGCGCCTGCGGCGGGAATGTGAGAGCCGGCATCTCGGGAACGTCAGTATCATGGACGGTGTGCCGAAGGCGGACCTGCCGGCCTACATCGCGGCGGCCGACGTCTGCCTGGCAACTTTCGCCGACTATCCCATCCTGCGGCACAACAGCGCCAACAAGTTCTTCGACTACCTCAGCGCCGGCAAGCCGGTACTGGTGAACTCCGCCGGCTGGCAGCGCGAGGTGCTTGAATCCGCGGGCGCGGGGCTGGGATGCGAGATGGGGGACGCTACCGGGTTCGCCGCCCGGCTCGCCGAATTGAAGGCCGATCCGCCCCGCCGCGCCGCAATGGGTGTCCGCGCCCGAGCGTTGGCGACAGAGCGCTTCAGCCGCGATCTGCTGGCGGCCCAGGTTCTGCAGGTGCTCGAGGGGTCGGTCAGCCGGCGGAGGCAGGTATCCGCGTAGCCGCGCCGGTCGTTTCGACGCGCCGCTGCGTACCGATGCGACGCCGCGCGGTCGATGCCCGTCGCCGGTGGTCGCGGGCCGTCACCGCTGGAAAAAACCGGTGTGATGCTATAATCGCCCCCCGTTCGCGGCGGCGGCCGCCGAATTCGAGTACCGGAGGTTGACTTGCCGAAATCGAGCCACAATCCGTTCCGCAACGCGCAGGCGCACGTGGATCGCGCCTGTGCTACGTTGAACCTCAGTGATTCGGCACGGCAACTGCTGCGCTGGCCGATGCGCGAGTATAGGGCCCTACTGCCGGTACGCATGGACGATGGCCGCACGCGGGTCTTCAGCGCGTACCGCGTGCAGTACAACCACGCCCGAGGGCCCACCAAGGGCGGACTCCGCTGGCATCCCAACGAGACCATGGACACGGTCCGGGCGCTGGCGTGCTGGATGACCTGGAAGACGGCGATCGCCGACCTGCCCTTGGGCGGAGGCAAGGGCGGAATCACCTGCAACCCCAAGGAATTCTCCGTTGACGAGCGCGAACGGGTGTCGCGGGCGTACGTGCGGGCGTTCGCTGAGGTTCTCGCCGTGGATCGCGACGTTCCGGCGCCCGACGTGAACACCACGCCGCAGATCATGGCCTGGATGCTCGACGAGTACGAGACGGTCACCGGCCGGCATCACCCCGGCATGATCACCGGCAAGCCGCTGCAAGTGGGCGGCTCGCAGGGCCGGCATGACGCCACGTCTTACGGCGGCATGTGCATCATCCGCGAGATCGACAGCCTGCTGGGGCTGGACCTTGCGGGCGCCCGCTACGCGGTTCAGGGGTTCGGGAACGTCGGCGGCGGGATCGCTCGCCTGCTTCACGAACACGGCGGACGGGTCATAGCCATCAGCGCCGAGGACGGCGGCATCTGCAACGAGCGCGGCGTTGACATTCCCGCGGCGCTCGAGTTCTACACCAGGAACGGGCACCGGCTCGGCGGGTTTCCCGGCGGCGAGCCGTTCAGCAACGAAGACCTGCTTACCTGCGAGTGTGACGTGCTCATCCCCGCGGCGCTGGAACACGTGCTGACGCGGCAGAACGCCGAGCGCGTGCGTGCCAGGGTCGTCGTAGAGCTCGCCAACGGACCGACGACGCCGGGGGCGGACCATGTGCTGCAACATCGCGGCGTCACCGTGGTTCCGGACATCCTGGCCAACTCCGGCGGAGTAACGGTTTCGTATTTTGAGCAGGTGCAGAACACCTACAATTACTACTGGTCGTTGCCGGACGTGCATGCCCAGCTCGACACGCGGATCACGCATGCGTTTCATTCGATGTGGAACCTGGCGCAGGAGCGTGGCCTAAGCCTGCGCGACGCGGCCTATGTGCTGGCGGTGCAGCGCGTGGCGGAGGCGTGCCGCGCGCGGGGGTGGTTCTAAGGCGGCCTTCGGCCGCAACCAAAGGCCGTGAATGTCGAACGGCGGCTGCAGAATGGCGAAGCCCACCTTCCGCGTTCCGTTCCGTTTCCGAGGCATCGAGATTCGGGCAGGCTGCGCGGGTGTGGGGTTGTAGGATGCCAGTCGTCCTGGGCGGCGATGCGCTCGCGTCCAGGTTACACGGTCCTGACCGGCGGCCGGCGCCGGAACGAGTGGTTTCGCGGGCACGCGAATGACGACGACCACCGAGCTTGTGAGTAAGCGCGTCTGCGTCACGGGCGGCGCGGGGTTCCTGGGTCGGGCGGTGTGTGCACGGTTCCACGCCGCCGGCTTCGGCAACGTCTCCGTGCCGCGCTCGGCGGAATTCGACCTTACCTCCGCGGAGAGCGTTTCCCGGCTCTTTGCCCAGGCGCGTCCCGAAGTCGTGGTTCACCTCGCCGCTGAAGTCGGCGGGATCGGTGCCAACGAAAAGCGACCCGGGCGGTTCTTCTACGCCAACATGCTCATGGGCGTGCTGCTGATCGAGGAGGCGCGCCGTCGCGGCGTGGAGAAGTTCGTCCAGGTGGGAACGGTGTGCAGCTATCCCAAGCACTGCCGCACACCCTTTCGTGAAGAGGACCTGTGGAACGGGTTTCCCGAGGAAACCAACGCCCCGTACGGCGTCGCCAAGCGAGCCCTGGGCGTGATGCTCGATGCCTACCGCCGCGAGTACGGGTTCAACGGGGTCTATCTGTTGCCGGCGAATCTGTACGGGCCGCATGACAACTTCGACGCCGAAACCTCCCACGTCATTCCGGGCATGATCCGGCAGTTCTGTGACGCGGTGGACCAGGGGGCAGAGCGCGTGGAATGCTGGGGCACGGGCACGCCGACGCGCGAGTTCCTCTACGTGGACGACGCTGCCGATGCCATCGTGCTTGCGACGATGAGTCACGACGATCCTGAACCAGTGAACCTGGGCACGGGCGAGGAAATCAGCATCCGGGACCTGGCGGATGCGATTGCCCGACTGTGCGGTTTTCGTGGGACGATCGCGTGGAATCCCACGCGACCCGACGGCCAGCCGCGGCGGCGGCTGGACCCCTCGCGCGCGCGGCGACGCCTCGGCTGGACGGCCAGCGTCGGGCTGGAGGAGGGCTTGCGGCGGACCATCGAGTGGTGGCGGGCGCATCGTCCGTCGGCGCTGCGGCCTGTGGCCGGCGGGTCGTCGTAGTCGCCGCGGCGGGCGGCGTTGTGGATGCGGTCGTCGCGGGACCAGCCGACCCGTTCTCCCCAGGCCGCCGGTTCCATGCGATGGATCAAGCCGAACTCGGCGCGCGGCCGCCATCCAGTGCAGGGTGGGCTTCGTAGAGCGCGGCTGGCGCCGTCGCGCGGGCAACCGGACATTGCCTGATATGGCTTTTCGACGCGAGCCGGAACGCAGGATCGCGTCTGAGGGGTACAAAGTTCGCGGACAATTCAACTTGCCCCTGCCGGTGGGTGGTCGTAGACTCTTCTGGTGGTCAAATGCGGCCGATCGTCCCTGTAGCGGCGCCTGCGAGCCCTAACGCCCGATGCGGGAGGGACCGCGGCGTTTTCAGGCGGGCCGCATGATTGACCGGCCGGCGTGCCTCTGCGGCGTCGCTGCCTCGAGGCATGCGACGATGCTTTCGGAGAACTGCTTAATCGCGGTGGGAGCACGTCCCATGGCAACTCTGAGAAAGATGGGAGTGGGCCGAAATCGGCGGGCGCAGCGATCACGTGCCGTTCCCGCGCCTTCGAACTTCGCGCGACGCTTTCGCCCGCGGGCCGACCTTTGCCGCGAGCCGCACCGCGCGTGGCAGGCATGGCTCGGGCACGGTCTACCCGCTCTGCTCCTGCCGCTTCTGTTCATCACCGTGGCCGGGTTCCCGGCGCGGGCGGACGTGGAGGTAACGGCCAAGGCCCTGCCCGCCCGGGGCGCCATCATTCCCATCCGCGGCGAGATCACCGATGTCATGGTCGAAAGCGTCAAGCGCCGCATGGACGACGCGCGCAAACAGGGCGCCGGCGTGCTGGTCTTCGAGCTTGACACGCCCGGCGGGCTGGTGACCAGCTCCATCGCCATCGCCGATCTGATTAAGAACCTGAACGACGTGCGCCCGCCGATCCGCACCGTGGCCTGGGTCAATCCCAACGCGCACTCGGGCGGCGCCATCGTGGCGGTGGCATGCAATGAGATCGTGATGGCCCGGTCCTCGCGCATCGGTGATTCGCAGGTCATCATGGGCGGCCTGGAGGGTGTCAGCGCCGTGCCGGAGGATCTGCAACCCAAGGCGTACACTCCGGTGCTCAGCGAGTTCCGCGCCTCGGCGCGGCTCAACGGCTACGACGAAGTGCTGTGCGAAGCCTTCGTCATCCCGGAGCGTGAAGTGTGGTGGCTGGAGCACAAGGTCACCGGCAAGCGGGAATTCGTTTTCCGCGACGAGAAGCTCAAGCGTATGGGCGAGAAGAGCGACGCCGGGGCTGATGCCTCCGACGAGGGCGAAGAGGAATCCGACGAGAAGGTGATCGAGGAAACCGCGGAGCGCATCGCGCGCAAGCTCGCCGACAAGATGGGATCGCGCGGCGACGGCGAGGCCGCGCCCGCGACCGGGAAGGCGGCGGGTGGAACGCTGGACGCCGATGACGCGACCGCCCGGTCCGAATGGAAGCTGGTGGAAA
Source organism: Planctomycetota bacterium (assembly GCA_016208685.1). Classification (GTDB taxonomy): domain Bacteria; phylum Planctomycetota; class Phycisphaerae; order UBA1845; family UBA1845; genus JACQXM01. The sequence continues at coordinate 42,577 of JACQXM010000005.1, forward strand.
GCTACTACGACCCGGTGCTGGAGCGCGAGGTGAAGGTCGCGCAACCCATCGAGCGCGTCGATCAGCTTCTGGAGATGTCCGCCGGCGAAGCGCAGGCCTTCGGCTTCAGCAAGGGCGTGGTGACGGCGGAGTCGGACCTGCGTGCGCAGTACGGCTTGACGGACCTGCTCCGCATCGAATTGACGTGGTCCGAATCCCTCTCCTACTGGCTCACCTCGATGTATGTGCGCGGCTTCCTCCTGCTGCTCATTTTCCTGGGGGCCTATGTGGAGTTCCACACGCCGGGAACCGGTCTGCCGGGGCTGGTGGCGCTCATCTGCCTGGCCATCTTCGTCGGCGCCCCCTACCTGACGGGCCTGGCCAACGTCTGGGAGATTCTGCTCATCGTGGCGGGGTTCATCCTGATCGGGTTGGAGGTCTTCGTCATTCCCGGTTTCGGCGTGGCGGGTATCCTGGGGCTGGCGGTGCTGTTGGTGGGCCTGCTGGCCACGTTTGTGCCTGAGGAACCGGGTCGCTCCTTTCCGTTGTTCATGCCCTCGCTGCCGGCGACCATGCCATACGTGCGAACGGCACTGGTGACGGTGGTCTTTTCCATGGCCGCTTCGCTGCTGGGAATGTTCGTCCTCAGCCGATATCTTCCGCAATTGCCGGTCCTGGGCCGCATAATCCCGGCGAATCCAACTCCCTCCGAGGTGCTGGTCGATGATCCGTATCGCGGGGCGGCGCGGGTGGGCGATTTCGGAGAAACCGAAGGTCCGTTGCGTCCGGCAGGCAAGGCGCGTTTCGGCGGGCTCCTCGTGGACGTGGTCACCGAGGGTGAGTACCTCGAAGGGCACACGCGGATCGAGGTCATCGAACGGCGCGGCAACCGCGTGGTGGTTCGCGCGGCGCGGACCGTGTAACACCGTGGACCGGCGCGGCGCGCGGCGGCACGTGTGGGCAGTCGCGGGATCAAACATCCGTGGCGGGTGAGCTGGGCATCATCGTGCTTCTGTACGCCGTGGGCGTACTCATCCTCGTCGCTGAGGTTTTCATCCCCTCGCACGGCATTCTCTCGGTGCTGGGCGTGGGGTTCCTGGTCGCGGGCATCGTCAAGACGTTCGCGTTCGGCGGGCGGGAGGCGGGGCTGATCGCGGTTACCGCCTGCATGCTTTTCCTGCCGGCGTTTGCCCTCGTCGCGGTCAAGTACTGGCACCGGACCCCGTTCGGCAAGCGGATTTCACCGCCCAATCCCGTGGTGACGGCGGCGGACACGCCGGTGCCGGTAGCGGAGCTGACGCGGCTGGTTGGCGCCACGGGTCGTGCGGTGTCTCCGCTTCGTCCCGTGGGCGTATGCGAGTTTGGCGGCCGGCGCGTGGTCTGCACGGCCGAGTTCGGAATGCTCGATGCCGGGGTGGCGGTTCTGGCCTCCGGGGTTTCCGGCGGTACGCTTCGCGTCGTGGAGAGGAAGACGTAGCGCGGCGAACCGGGCGGCGCAGGCCCCCGCACGGCCGGCGATGCGATTCACGTTGGGTTTGGGCGCGGACCAATCGAAAGGTATGAAGGTATGAACGGCGAAGCACCCCTGTTTCTGGCGCAAACGCGGGGATGGGACCTGTGGATGGTGGCCGCGGTGGTGGTCGGGCTCATCCTCCTGGTGGCCCTGCTCATCATCGCCCAGTTCTTCCGTCTGTGGTTGCAGGCTTTCATGAGCAACGCCGACGTGAGCCTGGCGGAGCTGATCGGCATGCGCCTGAGGAAAGTGGACGCAGGCACCATCGTTCACTGCAAGATCCAACTGGTGAAGGCGGGCCTGCACGACATCACCACCAACGATCTGGAGAGCCACTACCTGGCGGGCGGGCGGGTTCCCAACGTGGCGCGGGCGATGATCGCGGCCAACCGTGCCGTGCTGGACCTGGACTGGAAGAAGGCTTGCGCCATCGACCTTGCCGGCCGCGACATCATTGACGCCGTGCAGACCAGCGTGAACCCCAAAGTCATCGACGTTCCCAACCCCAACAGCGGCAAGCAGACCATCGATGCCGTGGCTATCAACGGCATTCAGCTTAAGGCCAAGGCGCGGGTGACGGTGCGCACCAACATCCGCCAGCTCATCGGCGGAGCCACCGAGGAGACGATTATCGCGCGCGTGGGCGAGGGCATCGTCAGCGCCATCGGCTCGGCAGAAACGCACAAGAACGTGCTCGAGAACCCGGATCGCATCAGCAAGGCGGTGCTGGCCAAAGGGCTGGACTCGGGTACGGCGTTTGAGATCCTCTCCATCGACATCGCCGACGTGGACGTGGGCGACAACATCGGGGCCAAGCTCCAGGCCGACCAGGCCGAAGCCGACAAGCGGCGGTTCCAGGCGGAGGCCGAGAAGCGCCGTGCGATGGCCATCGCGCTGGCGGCGGAGAATCGCGCCAAGATCGAGGAGAACCGCGCGCTCGTCACGCTCGCCGAGGCCGAGATCCCCAAGGCCATGGCGGATGCCTTCCGCCACGGAAACCTCGGCATCATGGACTACTACCGCATGCGGAACGTACAGGCGGATACTTCGATGCGCGAGTCCATCGGGCGTACGGACGTCCCGCCGGAGCAGAAGGGCTAGCGTAGGGTCGCATTGATCCCTGACCGTATCGAGCCGCGGGCCTGAAGCCCGCGCGGTGCCACGAAGGCCGAACGTCCGCCGGGAGGGCGACCCGCATACGGTCAGCGTGTGGGGCAGGTGTTTGTACCGGCCCGGACCAAGTGCGAGGCGGGCGCGGGTGAAACGCGCTCCGGAAGTGTGATGGAGTGGGTATGGACGCACGGTGGCTGGCACAATTCTCGATCGACGACTGGATCGAAGTCGGTGTCCTCGTGCTCGTGGTCGCGGCGGCGGGGGCGCGGGAACTGATCAAGTTCTTCAGCCCTAAGCCCAAGCCGGAGGACCAGCCGGACCCGATGGCGCGAAAGCGCACCACTTCCCCCCCACCGTCCCAAGCCAGGCCGGTCGCACGTCCCATGCCGCCCGTTGTCGTGCAACGCCGAACCATCATTCGTACCGCATCCGGCGACTCGGGCGAGGAATCCTCACGGACGACGATCGAGACGGTTTTCCCGACCGCTCCCGCCGCGCCGCGCGCCCATCCGCCTTCTTCCGTGCCGCAGGAGGCCGGCGACGCGCCGCCGACGGTTCCGGAGGAAGTGGCGTCGTTGCCGAATGTGATCTTCGAGATGCTCGGCCTGCCGACGCCCGAGGCCCCTCGCCCTCCTCGGTCACGGCAGCGCCCGCCGCGCCCTAGGCCGCCGCGTCGGCAGGAGGGACCTCCCGCGGCGCCGCCGCGCCCCGCGTCGGTCTCCCGTCGCGCCGCGCCGCCGCCCGACGAGGAACGCCCCCACCAGCGCGTGGTGGCGGATGCCTTGACGCCGGCGGCCTTGCAGACGGAACAGACGGCCAGGGACGCTTCCGGCGGCCAGGCGCCGCCGGAGGCAGCGCACGCCGCCGACCATGGCCGGCCGCCCGGGCACGACCTTCGCCGCCGACTCCACTCCCACTCCGCGCTTCGTGAATCGATCGCACTGGCCGAGATCCTCGGTCCCCCGCTGGGGCTACGCCCTTTTGATGAGCGTCTGCCGGCGGCGTAGCCGATCGCCGCAGTATGCCGGCTGGCGAACTCCGTTCGCGTCGCGTAGACTGGCCTGCTTGCCGGGTTCGCGGCAAGTTCGACAGCCAACGGATGTGCGACGTACATGACTGGCAAACCATCGGAGGAGCGCCCTGGGCGTTACGATCCCGCTGCCATAGAGGGAAAGTGGCAGCGTTACTGGGAATCGCAGCACGTTTTCCGTGCCCCCAACCCCGGCGACGCGGGGGCGCGCGGCGCCAAGCCGAAGTTCTACATCCTGGACATGTTCCCCTACCCCAGCGGCGCCGGATTGCACGTGGGACACCCGCTGGGATACTGCGCCACGGACATCGTGGCCCGTTACAAGCGCATGCGCGGGTTCAACGTGCTGCACCCGATGGGTTTCGACTCCTTCGGTCTTCCCGCGGAACAATACGCCATCAAGAACAACGTGCATCCTGCGGTCACCACCCGCGAGAACATCGATCGCTACCGCGCGCAGCTCAAGATGTTCGGTTTCTCGTACGACTGGGACCGCGAACTCGCCACCTCCGACCCCGGCTACTACAAGTTCACCCAGTGGATGTTCCTGCGGATGTTCGAGAGCTGGTACGACGACGAATGCCAATGGGTCGGACCGGATGGCCGAACCAACGTGGGGCGTGCCCGGCCCGTCGCGGAGCTGCTTGGCGAGCTGGAAGCCGACCGCTGGAGCGTGGACGCGCAGCTTGACGTGGCGCGGGCGGCGCCGGGCGACGGGCGCCGATCCTGGTCGGCGCTTTCCGCCGCGGAGCGCCGCCAGGCGCTGGATCGCCGCCGGCTGGCGTACCTGGATGAGATCGCGGTGAACTGGTGTCCGGCCCTGGGCACGGTGCTCGCCAATGAAGAAGTGGACAGCAACGGCCGCAGCGAAATCGGCAACCACCCCGTGTTCCGCCGACCGCTGCGGCAGTGGATGCTGCGCATCACTCGATATGCCGAGCGGCTTCTGAACGATCTGGCGGACCTGGACTGGCCCGAGCCCATCAAGCTGATGCAGCGCAACTGGGTCGGCAAGAGCACCGGCGCCGAAGTGGCCTTCCCGCTGGCGGCCCACTGGCGGATCGAGAACGGCAGGTGGAAACGGCGGAACGGCGACGGTCCGACCGGGCCGCCCGATTACCGAAGCTTCGCGGACGCCATACGCATCTACACCACGCGACCCGATACGCTGTTCGGCGCGACGTACATGGTGCTCGCGCCGGAACATCCGCTGGTGGAGACGATCACGACGCCCGAACATCGCGCTGCGGTGGATCAGTATGCAGCCGCGGCGCGCAAACGGTCCGACCTTGACCGGACGGCCGACACCAGGGAGAAGACCGGTGTCTTCACCGGGGCTTATGCCCTCAACCCGGTCAGCGGCGAGCGCATCCCCATCTGGATCGCCGACTACGTGCTCATGGGGTACGGCACGGGGGCGATCATGGCGGTTCCGGGCAGCGACACGCGGGACTTCGAGTTCGCGTGCAAGTTCGACCTGCCCATCGTGGCCGTGGTCAGGCCGGTCGCGGCGTGGATCGAGGAGCGGCTGGCGGCCTTGGCCGGGCAGATCGATCAGGCAACGGTGACGATGTTCCGGGACGCGGCGGCCGAGTTTCCGGAGCTGGCAGAGGCCATCGCCGAACGCCAGCGGCGCAGCAGCGGACTTGGCGAGAAGACCGTCGCCGTACTTCGTGAGGGTCGCGACGTAGAGCGGCTCATCGCGCACTACGTGCGGCACCCGCGCAATTGGGGTGCGGCGTTCATCGACGAAGGCGGCGCGGTGAACTCGCCGGCTCCCGGTCCCGCTCCCGCTGTCCCCGGCGGCGTTTGCGACCTCAACGGACTGGCGACGTACGAGGCCAAGGCGAAGATCATCGCCTGGCTGGAGCACACCGGCGTGGGGCGCGGGGCGATCAACTACAAGCTGCGCGACTGGATCTTCAGCCGTCAGAAGTACTGGGGGGAACCGTTTCCCGTGCTGCACGGCGAAGACGGCGAGACCCTTGGGCTGTCCGACGAGGAGCTGCCGGTCGAGCTGCCGCCCATGAAGGACTTCAAGCCCACGGCTGCCGCCGAAGACGCCGACACGTTGCCGGAGCCTCCTTTGGCGCGGGCGAAGGAGTGGGTGCAGGTGCAGCGCGACGGGCGGTGCTTCCGCCGCGATGTCAACACCATGCCGCAGTGGGCGGGGTCGTGCTGGTACTACCTGCGCTTCATCGACCCGGGCAACGCGCAGCGCTTCTCCGATGCCGCCGCGGAACGCTACTGGATGCCGGTGGATTTGTACGTCGGCGGCGCCGAACATGCCGTGCTGCACCTGCTGTACGCCAGGTTCTGGCACAAAGTCCTTTACGATCTGGGGTACGTTTCCACCCGCGAGCCGTTCCGCAGGCTCTTCAACCAGGGAATGATCCAGGGTTTCGCGTACCGCGACGGGCGTGGCCTCACCGTCGGACCGGACCTGGTCGACGAATGCGGCGAGGACCGGTACGTCCTGAAGGACACCGGCGCGCCGGTGACCCGCATCATCGCCAAGATGAGTAAGTCGCTTAAGAACGTGGTCAATCCCGACGGCATTATCGCCGAGTTCGGCGCCGATACATTCCGCCTGTACGAGATGTACATGGGCCCGCTGGACGCCGCCAAGCCCTGGAACACCCGCGACGTGCCCGGACTCTACAAGCTCTGCCAGCGCGTCTGGCGACTGGTAGTGGATGAGACCACCGGCGGCATGGCCCCCGCGCTGACGGACGACCCGCCGTCGGTCGAGGCGCTTCGGGCCCTGCACAAAACGATCAAGCGGGTAACGCTCGACATCGAGCAACTCAAGTTCAACACCGCCATCGCCGCGATCTTCGACTTCGTCAACGCCATGACGCCTTTGGCGGCCCGGCCCCGCGCCGTCATTGAACCGTTTGTGCTCGTTTTCTCTCCTTTCGCGCCGCACCTGGCGGAGGAGCTCTGGCAGCGGCTGGGGCATGCGACGACGCTCGCCTACGAACCCTGGCCGGCGTACGACGAGAAACTGGCACAGGACGAGGAAGTGGAGATCGCGGTGCAGATCGCGGGCAAGACCCGCGCCCGGCTCACGGTGCCCGCGGATGCCGACGAGTCTGCCATTGAACGGGCGGCGCTGGCGGATGAGCGTGTAACGGCGGCCATCGCAGGCAAGCAAGTGCGCAAGGTAATCGTCGTCAAAGGCCGATTGGTGAACATCGTGGCGACCTGATTCACCGACCACGACTCGTGGGTGGCCCACCGCTTCAGCGGTGGGGGAGCCGATTTTGAACGGCGATTGGCGACGAGACGTCTGACAGCGAACTGCGGGCCTGAAGCCCGCGCGATGGGTGGCCCACCGCTTCAGCGGTGGGCGAGCCGATTTTGAATGGCGAGACTCCACACTACCGACGACGATACGATGCCGCTACCGCCCCTTAACATCGTGCAGCGATGCCAGGAGTGGGGTGGCGCGTGCCCTGGCGGCGACTGCGTCGTCGTTGCCCTGTTCTGGAGCGCAACCCTTGCGGCAGACGAGGTTGCTGCCGTTGTTCGTCACTGGCCAAGATGATGGAGGTGGGCATGCCGACTGGTACCGGACGCTCGGAGGTGTCACGATGCCGACAGGAACGGCTGCGATCGCCGCACCGATCCCCGCGGCCCCGCTGCTGCCGCGCGACGTTCGGTGCAAGCGTCCTCGTTCTGGCGGGGATCTGCCACGGTCAGGGTGGGCAGGACTTCTCCGACGTCCAGATCAAGACCACCCACGTGGCAGGGAAAGTGTACATGCTCGAGGGCCGCGGCGGCAACATCGGCGTCTCGGCCGGTCCGGATGGCGTCCTCATCGTCGATGACCAGTTCGCCCCCCTCGCGGAGCGGATCAAGGAGGCGATCGCCAAACTCTCGCCCGACAAGCCGCGTTTCGTGCTCAACACGCACTGGCACGGTGATCACACGGGCGGAAACGAGGTCTTCGGTCGCGACGCAACCATCATTGCACACGACAACGTCCGCAGGCGGCTGATGGAGAAGCAGTCGCTGTTCGGCCGCGACGTGGGTCCGTCACCCAAGGGGGCCTGGCCGGTCATCACCTTCAACGCCTCCGTGTCCATCCACTTCAACGACGAAGAAATACGCGTCGTGCACCTGCCCGCCGGCCACACCGACGGTGACAGCGTCATCCTCTTTACAGCCTCCAACGTGGTGCATATGGGGGACCTGTTCTTCTCCGGAACGTTCCCCTTCGTGGACCTGGGCTCCGGTGGAGATGTCGAGGGCCTGGCACGCAATGTGAGCGAGATCATCGCCAAGCTCCCCGCGGACGTGAAGATCATCCCCGGCCACGGGCCCCTGTCGACGCTGGACGACCTGAAGAACTACCACGCCATGCTGACGCAGACGCTGGACATCGTCCGGAAGCGCCTGGCCGCGGGCAAGTCGCTCGATCAGATCAAGGCCGAAGGGCTGCCGCCGGAATGGGCGAAGTGGGGCACGGGGTTTATCAAGACCGATGCGTGGGTGGAGACGCTTTGCAAGAGCCTCTCCAAAGGCGAGCGCTCGGAGAAGGCAACGCCGTGAAGGCCTGAACGCCCTGGACTCCCCGAGCGGGTTCTCCGCCCCGTGCGGAGGTGGAACTCTCGCCTACGCCGGTACACAGCGGGCCGGAGACCGTGAACTGAATGCCCGAGGAGATCGAAATCAAACTTCGGGTCGAATCGCACGAGCCGGTGCGGGAACGGCTGCGGTCCGCGGGGGCCCGGCCGCTGGACCGCGTGGTCGAGACCAACACCATCTTCGACCGACCGGACGGCTGGTTGAGGCGCCAGGGTTGCGGACTGCGGTTGCGCACCGCTCGCGGCGACGACGGCCAGGCCCGCCCTGCGTTTCTGACCGCCAAGGGGCCGCGGGCCCCGGGCCCGGTGAAGCGCCGCGAGGAAGTGGAAATCCCCGTCAGTGACGCCTGCGCGGCAGCGCGACTGCTGGAGCTCCTGGGGTACGTTCCCGTGCTGCGCTATGAGAAACGGCGCGAGAGCTGGGAGTTCTGCGGCTGCCGCGTCGAGCTCGACGAACCGGCTCGGATCGGGTTGTTCGTGGAGATAGAAGGCCCGGACGTAGGCACCATCCGTGCCGTGCAAAGCGAGCTGGCCCTGGACGCCCGGCCGGACGTCGACGCCTCGTACATCCGCCTGCTTTCGGAGCATTGTGCGTCCCACCACCTCGACTCCTGTCGTGATCTTTGTCTGGAGCGGTAATTGGGCGGGACGATCACGGGCACCACGACTTGCTCGTCGTGGAGGCTGGTGGCGTACGGCGGTGCCCCACTACTCCTGCCCGTGCTGCGGTTACCGGAGTAGGATGCCCCCCATGGTTGCTGACCTGCTGCTGCTTCTGCATCCCGCGTTTACCGCCGTCTGGCTTACGCTGGCGGTGCTGGCCGGGGGGCACGCCGTCATGTACAAACGCGACCCCAAGAGTGCCGCCATCTGGCTCTTCGTAAGTTTCTCCATTCCGCTGGTCGGGGCATGGCTGTACTGGGTTTTCGGAATCAACCGCGTGGAGCGCCGCGCGGTCCGGCGGTTGGGAGGCCGGGAGAAGCCCTTCCACCGTCCGGAGCAGCTCCCCATCGGCGAGGCCGCCGAGCGCGATGCCGCCGCCGTCGGACATCTTACGGCCTTGCGGGACATTACGGATCGCGTCACGCGCCTGCCGCTTCTGCCGGCGAACCGGCTCACGCCGCTGCATAACGGCGAACAGGCGTATCCGGCGATGCTGGAGGCGATCGCCGCGGCGCAGCGCTCGGTCACGCTGGCGAGCTACATCTTCGATTGGGATGAGGTAGGGCATCAATTCGCGGATTGCCTGGGGGCGGCGGCGGCGCGAGGGGTGCGGGTGCAGGTGCTTCTCGACGGCGTGGGAGCGGTGGGGATTGCTTCGCGCATGGGGCGCCGACTGCTGAAGTCCGGGGCGGAAGTGGCGGCGTTCTTTCCATTGCGTTTCCCCTGGGGACGGCTGCGGTTGAATCTGCGGAGCCACCGCAAGCTGCTCATCGCCGACGGTCGAGTGGGGTTCACGGGCGGAATGAACATCTCGGCGCGGCACCTTGTCGACCGGCCGTCGCCGCGGCGCGTCGAGGACTTGCACTTTCGTCTCGTGGGGCCGGTGGTCGCGGAGTTGCAGCAGGCCTTCGCCGAGGACTGGTTCATGGCTACCGGCGAGCTGCTCTCCGGCGAGGACTACTTCCCGCCGCTTTCGGCCGAGGGCGGGGCATTGTGCCGTGCGATCATCAGCGGTCCGGACGAGGATTTCGAGAAGATTCACTGGATTCTGTTGGGGGCGCTGGCGGCGGCGCAGCGCTCGGTGCGGATCGCCACGCCGTACTTCATACCCCCGCGGGAGTTGATCTCGGCGATGGTGATGGCCGCGCTGCGAGGAGTGGCGGTGACGTTGATTCTGCCGTCGCAAGTGGATCATCGGTTCATGCGCTGGGCGGCGGATGCCTATCTGTGGGAACTACTGGAGCACGGAGTCCGCGTGGTGCGCCGCCCACCGCCTTTTGTGCACACGAAGTTGATGATCGTCGACGAGCGGTTGATCCTGCTGGGCTCGGCGAACCTGGATCGGCGGAGCCTGCGGTTGAACTTCGAGTTCAACGTGGAAGCGTACGACGTGGAGCTCGCCCCGCGCCTGGCCGGATGGTTGGATGGACAGGCGGCTGCGGCCACCCCTGTGACCCTGGCGGATGTCGACTCCCGCCCGCCGTGGCGCCGCCTGCGCGACGGCTTGGTGAAGCTCCTGTCGCCGCATTTGTAGTGAGCCGAAGCCAGTAGCGCGGCGACGGCAGCGCGCCGTTTGAATGCCCGTGGGACCCTGGCATGGCGGCGTCGCGCTTGGCCGTGCTACCCGACGCGACGAGGTCGAGGGCTCCTGGCAGTGGTCCTAAGGCGTTGAGTTGAAAGCCAGTTGCACGTCCGCGAAATCCGCCAGGTCCACGTCGCCGTCACCGTCGGTGTCCACGCGCGTACAGATCGAAACGGCGGAGGACCCCGGCCCGTCAAAACAACGGCGGAAGCGGGAATGATCGGCCAGATTCACAACACCGTTGCCGTCGATGTCCCCGATGACCTCACAGCCGTCGGGTACGCCGTTGTTGTTGTCGTCCGGCAAGGTACCCTGACCGACGTCAATCAGATCAAAGACGCCATTCTGGTCACAGTCCGCGAACTGCTGTTCATAGGCGCCGATGTCGCAGTGTACGCTGCCGTCGTTGTCGCCGTCGGCTGGTCGGCCGTAGTTCCGCTGGTCATGGCCGGCACAGGTGGCGTCGTTCGCGGCGTCGATCGCAAGACTGCCAAAGAGCGGGCGATGCGTCAGGGACAAGCCTCCGTTGGCGGCGAGCGGGCCGAGCATGGGATCGGTGTCGGGCAGGTCGGCAGGGTCGGTCAGTCCGCACGTTCCATCGCCGTCGAGGTTGCCGCCGCCGGAGGCCAAGGGGCCGACCAACACACAATCGCGGACCGTGTTTCCGGAGATGATGCTGTTTCGCAATTGCACCGATGCGCCTGAGGGGATCGTCGTGGTCAGCCCGTGCCCATTGTTGCCGAAGATCGTCAGGTTGGTCAGCGTGGTTCCCGGGCCGCTGACCAGGCCGCCGCCCTGATTTCCCAGGTTGCCGCTGATCGTGCAGTTGGTCATCGTCGTCGTCGGCCCGACGATCACGACCGCCCCTCGTTGCAGGCCCGAGGTGTTTCCATGGAAGGCGCAGCGTTCGATCGTTGCCGATCCGCCGGCCATGTGCAGGGCGCCTCCCTGGTCGGCCTGGTTGCCGACGAAAGTGCAGTCGCGCAAGGTCAGCGGGCCGCTGCTGCCCAATCCGCCGCCTCGGTGGTTCAATCCTCCGATGATGTTCCCACGAAAGACGGTGTCAGTGATGGTGGCGGCGCTGGCGGTAAACACGCCGATCCCGCTGGCGACCGCGCTTAGGGAGCGGTTGTCGCGGATGGTGCAACCGGAGATGGTCAGTTGAGCGGCGTCGTGATTGTTGAGGATCCCACCGCCGAAGTTCCCGCCGGTGTTCCCGGCGATCACGCTGTTGGTGATCGTCAACCGCCCGCCGGCCCGGTTCAGAATCGCCGGCGCCTCGCTGAAGGAGGCGCTCGGGCGGTTGTTGCGAATCGTGCTGTCGATGATCTGGGCGTTGGACTGTGAACCGATGTTCAGGATTGCGCTTGCGGTATTGAACCCCACCACGTTATCGCGGATCACGCAGTTGCTCCGCACCGTCAGAGTGCCCTGGTTCCGTACGGCGGTACCGGCGGCGCCGACCCCCCGAACCATGGTGGTCTCCAGGGTCATCGTCGCGCCGGCCTCGTTGTTCATCCCGCCGTAGCTCCCCTGAATGGTGCTGCGTCGAACGGTGAGATTCCCAGGCGGCCAGTTGTCCACGAAGCCGCCATCAAACAGGCAGTCTTCGATCACGACCGTCCCACCGGGAATGACGGCCCCGGCGGCGCCGCCATTGCTCAGCTCGTCGTCTGCCACCAGCGTCCGCCGCACGGTGAGCGTGCCGCGGTTGAGGATTCCGTCCGCCCCGTAAAGGCCGACGTTGGCGACGAGCAACGAATCATCGAGATTGGCGGTGCCACTGGCCACATAGATGCCGCCGCCCGCCTGGGCGGTGCCGCTGTAACGATTGTAGCTGACGGTCGTATGGTTCAGAGTGAGCACCCCGCCGGAGGTGTAGATGCCGCCACCGCTGGTTGTCGCCTCGTTGCCCGTGATGGTGCAATCCGTCAGGGTTAGCCGCCCCAGGTTGTAGATACCGCCGCCGTTGGCGTCCCGGCCATTACGGATCGTCAGCCCGTAGATGTCCGCGGTGACGTTCCCCGCGACGTGGAAGATCCGTTCCGTGGCATTGCCGTCGATCGTCGCACCGTTTCCGACGATGGTCACGTCGTTGTTCACGAGGTCGAGGTCGCCTCCGGAGCCCACCAGATCCTGGTCTGGAGTCAGCGGGTTCGGACGAGTCAGAACGTAGACGGCGCCGACCTGAAGGTAAATGGTGTCGGGGCCGGGGTTGCCGTTGGCTTCCATCACCGCAGCGCGGAGCGTGCAATCGCCGTTACCGGGGATCGTCTCGCACACTTCGTTGCCGGGATTCGCGTCGATCCCATCATCCGCCGTGCTTGTTACGACGAGTTCGAGCGGTCCGCCCGCCTCGACCGACGGAAAGGCCATCGCCAGAGCCAGGACTCCGGCCGCCAAAGGGCTCCGTTTTCGGGCGGAGATAGACATGACCCTTCATGTTAACGACTCGACGATCGGATTGCAAACATCCGTTAGACGCCTTGGCAACGGTCCGGTGTTGCGCAAACGGCTCGGAGAATGACGACCGACGTCAATCGTGGTTGTCCGTTTGGCCCGAGAAAGTGCAGGTTAACCGCGTCGGTCCCCATCCGATAATAGCCGCCGTTCGGAGGCGTTCTGCGCATGCGGGCGGCAGCGCGGTACGGAACTGGTGGCTCAGAACTCGTCGCCCGAGAAGCGGCAGCGTGGGCGCTCGGTGCCATGCCTCGGCCGCCCCTCGCCTCGCGGGGGCACGGCTGCTTCGATATACTCGCCGCGAAACGAAGGAGGCTTCACCGTGCGGTATCCCGACTTGCAGGCGTTTCTTTCCGACCTCGAGGCGCGGGGACAACTGCGGCGCGTGGGCGTTGAAGTCGACCCCATCCTGGAGATCAGCGCTATTACCGATCGGGTGAGCAAGCTGCCGGCCGCCGGCGATGCTCCCCCACCGGCTACGGATCCGGTTCACGGGCGACAGGGAGGCGTCGGGCTGCTCTTCGAGAAGGTTAAGGGATCGAACATCCCCGTCGCCATCAACGTGTTCGGCAGCTACGAGCGGATGCGCCTGGCGCTGGGCGTGGAGGATTTCGAAAGCCTCGCCGGGCGGGTTCAGGAGCTGGTCAAGCCGGAAGTGCCCACGACCCTGCTGGAGAAGATGAAGAAACTCCCGCAACTTGCCCGGCTGGCGGGTTACGGGCCGAAAGTCGGCAAGCGCGGCATCTGCCAGGAGGTGGTGCACACCGACGATGCGGACCTGCTGTCGCTGCCGGCGATCCAGTGTTGGCCGCACGATGGCGAGCCGGGGTACGGGGGCAAGCCGTCGGCACAGGATACGGACACCCAAAGCCGCGAAGGCACGGATGACGTTCGTGACCCCGGCGTGGGCACCGGCCGGTACTTCACCTTCGCGGGCATCTACACCAGAGACCCCGAGACGAATGACCGAAACGTAGGCATGTACCGCGTCCAGGTGTACGGGCCGAAACTGGCGGCCATGCACTGGCACATGCACCACGATGGCGCGCGGCACTTCCGCAAGTACAAGGCGCGCGGCGAGCGTATGCCGCTGGCCATCGTGCTGGGCGGCGAGCCGGTGCTGGCGTACGCGGCAACGTGTCCGCTTCCCCCCGACGTAAGCGAGCTGCTCTTCGCCGGGTTTCTGAACGACGGCGGCATCGAGCTGGTGCCCTGTAAGACGATTCCGCTGGAGGTGCCCGCCAACGCGGAAACCGTCATTGAGGGCTGGATCGACCCCGAACGTACGCTCGTCGAAGGCCCGTTCGGGGATCACACGGGTTTCTATTCACTGGCCGACCGCTACCCGCGCTTCGACGTGACGGCGATTACGCATCGCCGCAACCCCGTGTTTCCGGCGACCATCGTGGGCAAGCCGCCGCAGGAGGATTACTACCTGGGCAAGGCGACGGAGCGGATCTTCCTGCCCCTGCTCCGGATGTTGATCCCCTCCATCATCGACTATCACCTGCCGATGTTCGGGGCGTTCCACAACTGCGTGTTTGTGACGATCCGCAAGGAGTATCCTCTGCACGCCCGGGCGGTGATGAGCAGCATCTGGGGCGCGGGACAGATGATGTTCGCCAAGATGATCGTGGTGGTCGACGAACATGTGAACGTTCACGATGAGCAAGAGGTGCTGTTCTACATGGGGGCCAACGTCGATTGGCGGCGCGACACGATGATCGTGGACGGTCCGTGCGACATCCTGGACCACTCCACGCCCTACTACGGCGCCGGCGCCAAGATCGGCATCGACGCGACGCGCAAAATAGCCGGCGAGGGCGTGGTGCGGGAGTGGCCGGAGGAGCTGGAGATGGGCGAGGTAGTGCGTGAGCTCGTAGAGCGGAAGTGGCGGGAGTACGGGATCTGACGGCCCGCCTGCGAACCTATGGCAACCTCGTCAAGCTCTGACACTCAACGCGACCGCTTGCGTCGCGCCGACGGACGGCCTGGCGTCCGACGGATCCGCAAGCGAACCCAATCGACCAAGCCCGGCTCGTCGAGCGCGCTGCTGGCCAGTGCAACTAGCGCCGCGTGTTTGGCGTGCTGGGATGCGTCCAACTCGTCGCCATTGATGGCCAGGAACGTTCGCATGACGACCAACCCGGTGCGCTTGTTGCCGTCAAGGAAGGGGTGGTTCCTCACGATCCCGAACGCATAGGCGGCAGCGACAGCCGCGAGGTCCGGCTTGGGATCGGCGTACGCCCAGAGGTTCCGCGGGCGCGCCAGCGCCGAGTCGAGCAGTCCGGCATCGCGGATTATGGCCTCACCCCCATGCTCCGCGATCTGCCGCAAGTGAATGGCCCGGACGACGTCCGGCCTGACCCATGCCGGCTCGCGCACGGGCAGCTACTCCGCGAGCCGACGCAGGGCGTTTCGATCCTCGCGCATGATCCGCTCCGCACTTTCCATCTGGCGGCCGAACTCGGGATCGTAGGGTGTGAGCTCGACCCCGTTCGGTGTTTCGAGGATGTACAACGAGTCGCCCTTTCCGACGCGAAGGCGGTCGAGAATCTCCTTGGGCAGGACGACCCCTGCGGAGTTCCCGACAGTCGTGATCCTCAATGTCCGCATCACGGCAGCTCCAGCTTTCGATGAACCGATTATAACATCGGTTATAACGTGGGTCCACCCTTGACTTGCGCCGCCCGACCTGCGTTTGATCACTGGCCATGCCTGTAGCGGGCCGGCGGCGTGGGGCGGGCCACTCCGGGCCTGGGCGATCGGCGGCACGACTGCGAATCCGCGGCGGGCGCGCCGCCACGGGACGCGCGGCGGGAAACGACTCCCGGTGGGTCCGGGAGTTTCGGCAGCGGGCGAGGCGTCGCGCGTCACCTCGCCGACCCCATTCCCCGGCCGTCTTGACGCTGCTCAACGTGGTGCGCAACGCCGGTCGCCTTCGTTCCGGCCGCCGCCTTCAGCACGCACAGCACCTGTGCCACGAGCATGTCGCGGTTGAAGCCCTCTTCGGCCAGTCGTCGCGCCCGTGACGCCATCGACGCGCGGTTCGCCGGCTGGGCGGCCAGGACAAGCACCTCCACCGTCCGGAGCAGCTTCCCATCGCCGCGGCGGCGGAGCGCGATGCTACGTCAGTTCGCGGGCCCGGCGTCTGGTGGCTCCAGCGCGGACATCGGCTGGCGCGATCGTACGCGGGAGGTCGCTGCTCCGCGCCACCGACAGATCCGGCAAGGTGGAGTACTCCGCGACTGGGCTATGAAAGGCCGGCGCGGCGCGTACACTTTCCCGCTGACACGGCGCGGGCGGCGGGCAGGGCCGTCGTCGGCGCCGGCAACCCGTGCGTCGCGAGGTCCGCGCCGGCGATCCTGCCCAGAGGCTCGCCGGAACGTGGTGCGGCGCGCGGACCGGCACCCGCAAAGGAACGATCCCCATGAAGACCATCATTGAGCCCTTCCGCATCAAGTGCGTGGAACCCATCCGCATGACGACCGCGGCGCAGCGCGAGCGCATCCTCCGCGAGGCCGGCTTCAACGTCTTTCTCATCCGCGCCGACGACGTCATCATCGACCTGCTCACCGACAGCGGCACGGGGGCGATGTCGTCGGAGCAGTGGGCGGGCATCATGCGCGGTGATGAATCCTACGCCGGGGCGCGTAGCTTCTATCACTTCCAGGATCGCATCCAGGAGCTCACCGGGTTCGCGCACGTGCTCCCCACGCACCAGGGCCGGGCCAGCGAGCGAATCCTCTTCGAACTCGTCGGAGGCCCCGACAAGGTGGTCCCCAACAACGCCCATTTCGACACCACGCGCGCCAACGCCGAGCATTCCGGGGCGACGGCCGTGGACCTGCCCATCCCCGAGGCCGGCGATCCGCAGAACCAGCATCCCTTCAAGGGCAACATGGATGTCGCGGCGCTGGAGCGGCTCATCGCGGAGGTGGGTGCGAAGCGCATCCCCCTGGTGATGGTCACGGTCACCAACAACAGCGGCGGCGGTCAGCCGGTGAGTCTGGCGAACCTTCGCGCCGTACGCGAGGTGTGTGATCGCCACGAGCTGCCGCTCTTTCTGGATGCCTGCCGCTTCGCGGAGAACGCCTTTCTCATCAAGCGTCGGGAACCGGGCATGGCGGACAAGGACGTCCGCGAGATTGTCCGTGAGATGTTCGCCCTGGCGGATGGCGCGACGATCAGCGCTAAGAAGGACGGGCTGGTGAACATCGGGGGCCTGCTGCTCCTGCGCGACGAAGAACTGCTGCATCGCGCCAGTAATCTGCTCATCCTCACCGAAGGCTTCGTCACATACGGCGGACTGGCGGGTCGTGACCTGGAGGCGATGGCGCAGGGGTTCGAGGAAGTGGTGCATGAGGACTACCTCGCGTACCGCATCCGCAGCGTTGAGTACCTGGGCGAGAAGCTCACCGCCATCGGCGTTCCCATCGTGCAGCCGCCGGGCGGGCACGCCATTTACATCGACGCCGCCGCTTTCTGCCGGCACATTCCCGTGGAGCGCTTCCCCGGTCAGGCGCTGGTGTGCGGGCTTTACCGCAGCGCCGGGATCCGCGCCGTCGAGATCGGCTCGGTTATGTTCGGCGGCAAGAGCACTGCGTCGCCGGCGGGGGCACCGCCGAAACGGGCGCGCCTGGAGCTGGTCCGCCTGGCGATACCGCGGCGCGTCTACACCCAGAGCCACATCGACTACTGCATCGAAGCCATCGCCGAGGTCTACCAACGGCGCGATGGCTTGCGCGGACTGCGCATGACCTACGAGCCCCCCGTGCTTCGGCACTTCACCGCGCGTTTCGAGGAAGTCTGACGCCGTCGCCCGCGGGCCATGGCGATGCGAATGCGCCGCCACGCCGCGGGCCACGAACACCCGGCCTCATCGCCTTTGGTGGTGGCCGCAGCGGCCGAGTTGCGGCCCGACACGCCGGCGGATCGTGTGGCCGGCGCGCCGCGTGGCGAGTACAGTGCGCCGTGCAGGCGATGGGAGGCGGCGGGCGGGTGGATGGCGAGCAGGCAGGTCGGCAGGCGCTTCGCAGGTTACTGCTGGCCCACTCGATGGCGGTAGTGCTCATCCAGTCGGTCTGGTTCGCGGTCTCCACCATGATGGCGGTGCTGGCGCGCAAGCGCTTCGGCGCCGGCGACTGGGAGACGATGGCGGTCACGGCCGCCGTTCCCACGCTCATGATCTTCTCCGTGTTCTGGGACGCGGTGCTGCGCCGCGTCGGGGTGCGGCGCTTCCTGGCAATCAACTGGGCCTGCACCACGCTGCCGCTCGCCGTGGCGGCGCTTTCCACCGGGTTCTGGTTTCTGCTCGGGTGCCACGTGATGGCAGCGATCGGGGCCGCGGGATGGTCGCCGGTGTCGGGCGACCTGCTCAAGCGGTTCTACGGCGACCGCGTGCGGGGACGCGCCTTCGGCGTGATCAACACTGCCATCTTCCTGGGCATGACGCTGGTGAGCTACGTGGTGGGCCGGTCCCTGGACCACGACGACGACGTGTTCCGCGTCTATCTGCCCGCGGCCACCGCGGCGTACGGCCTGGGGGTCGTGCTGTTGCGGCGGCTGGTGGCGGTGATGGACAGACAGACGAATGTGTCGGCGGCGCCGCCCGAGCTGCGGCCCGTGCGCCTGCGCTCGTTGTTTGCGCCGATCGTACACCTGCGCAGCGTGCTGCGCGAGGACCGCCGGTTTTATCGCTACGAAGCGGCGTTCATGACCTACGGGATGGGTTGGATGATCTGTAACGCCCTGCTCCCGGTGCTGGCGACGGATCGACTTCGCATGACTTACACCCAGTTCGCGGCCGCCACGCAAGTTGCGTATCCGCTGGGACTACTGCTGATGACGTTTCCCATGGGCTGGGTACTGGACCGCATCGGGCCCACACGTACGTCCGCCCTGTCGTTTGCGTGTCTGGCGCTTTACCCCCTGGGGCTGCTGGCGGCGGATCGCGTGGCCACCGTGGCCGCGGTGACCGTGTTATACGGAATCGCCATGGCCGGCGTGCACATGGGGTGGATGCTCGGGCCGGTGGCGCTGGCGCCGTCGCCCGATCGCGTGGCGCATTACGTCGCGATCCACGCTTCGCTGGTAGGCTTACGCGGTATCCTGGCCCAGGGGTTGGGGATGTTCATCTACCGCATGACCGGCAGCTTCACCTGGCCATTCCTGATTGCTGCAGCGGCGATCCTCTGGGCGTCGCTCCAGATGTGGCGCTTGCATGAACTGACGCGCGCCGCCCGGCCGGGTTTCGAAGCGCCGGATGCCGCGTAGCGGCACATGGGGCGAGATGCCGCGGCGTGTTCGGGACTCCGAGCCCGCATGAGGCGTTCGCGGTCGCAGGACCGTTCGATTCGGTTCGGGGGTTCCCGTGGAACGGAGGCGGAAGCGAGCCTGCCGACAGCCCGCCAGGCCTACTACCGGAGCTGGGCGTCTCCGGTGTGGCCCGTCGAGGTGACGCCGGTAGTCGCGCCGTCGCAAGCTGGCGCAACAGCGCCTTGCGCAGGTGCGCTACAGCCCGGCGAGCAGCTCAGAAACCTGAAGCCCGAGCGAGTTGCTGATCCGGGCCAGCGCCCAGATTGACGCCGCGTTCTTTCCCAGCTCAACCTGGGAAAGCTGCGAAGTCGTCAGGTCAGTACGATCCGAAAGCTGGCGGAGCGTCAGATTCTGATTAAGCCGGTGGCTCCGGATGCGCTGACCGATCAGGCGATTCAGCTCGTTCTCGTCGGTGTAGATGATCCCCATGCGCTGGCATGCCCGATCGACCGCGGTCACCAGCTCTTCCTGCTTGAAGGGCTTGGTGATGTAGTCGCACGTGCCGCGGCGCATGGTCTCCGTGGCGCTGTCGAGGTCCGGGTACGCGGTCATGACGATGCAGCTCATGCGTTCGTCGTTTCGCTTCAATCGCTCGACCACGTCGACACCGTCCATCGCCGGCATGCGCAGGTCGACGAGCGCGATCTGGAACGACTCCTTCTCCGCGGCCGCCAGGGCGGCGTCCGGATCCGTGAACGTCCGCGGGCTGTACCCATGGTCCTCGAGGAGCAAGCCAACCGTCTTGCAGATCGAGGGGTCGTCGTCGATGACCAGCACTTTTATGTGGTGTCTTACCGCCATCCTCAGTCTCCTTTCACTAGGTGTCCCGATAATCAAGCCCGGTAGCCCCGAGCGGAGTCGTAGATCGCGGGATTCCGCACTTCGGGCCCTCGCCCCGAGCCCGCCCGGTCGCACGGCCGGGGTCCGCCCTTCGTGGGGCCGTCGGCCGGCAGTCGGATGAGGCGGCCCACTGCCCGGCCGTCAGAGTTGAACCATTTACAGTACAAAAGTCAAACCGGCGAGTATGTGTTGTCGCGCTAAGCATATCGGTGCCAAGCGTATGTCACCGTCCGGCCGGCGTGCCCGCGCTCACCCAAATCTTTGCCAATAGTTGGTAAAGGAGCAAGCGACCGCACGGTCTCGATCCGTCCATCTTAAGGCGATCGACCACCGCCATCAAGCCAAACCAAACGGAGAACTGCGTTTTGACAAAAATACTGTCGGAGTGGTATTGTTGCGTTATTGCTGTCCGTAGACAAGTGCTACAGGCAGCACGAACGTGAAGCAGCGCTACTTCTTGGCCTCGATTTCGTCGAGGCTTACGTTGAAGCGTGCGGCCGCCTCCGGGGAGAGAAGGAACACCTCGTTGCGCCCTGCGACGGCGGCAAACACGCCTTTCGCGGGGTCTTTTGTGCACGTCATTGCCGAGACGCGAAGCGATAGCGACGTTCCGTCGTCAAGTGTAATCGTTGCCTCGTGCTGTGGCGCAGCGAGTCCGAAGCCGCCTGCCTCCGAGGGACCGTACGCCACGTAGCGCTCCGTCTTGAGGTCCTTGAGCTGTAACAGCAAGTTTTCGACCTTCTTGGCGTCCAACGGCAGATCGGGTTCGGCGTCGTAAACCCATCGCGCCCCGGAACGACGGAACACGTGCCGTTGCTCCCCGGAGCGGACGGAGAACTCGCGCACCTGCTTCTCGTCGAACGTCACGATGCCGTCGGTGCGAAACTCCTCGAAGAGCGAGTTGTAGAACTCCGGCGTTACCTCGAAGATCGTGTTGCGATCGGCCCGTTTGGCATAGTGCTTCCCATCGTGCTCGGTTACCAGCAACTCCAGCGTCGTGGCACTGCCGCCGGCGAGCGCGCCGTGACCGGCGGGGCCCTCTTCACCCTTGCCCGCCTCGGCGGCGCCCGGCGCGCCTGGCGCCGTGCCATCCTCGGCAGGCGCCGGCGCCGCTGCGGGATCGCTCTTCGCGTAACGGATCTGCACGGCGGCCGCCGGCGCATGAAGCCCGTAGGCGCTCGCCTCGCCTTGATCCGACACGATGGCGACCGCGGACAGCGAGCAGAGCGCGTCAAGCAGTTTGGTAAGCGGCTCGGGTCGAATGGCCGCGGATACCGGCGACGTCAGCGACCATTGCCCACCGTCGCGCGTGAAGACGAATTCCGTTCGCCCCTCGGCGAGCCGGTTATCTCGCGAAAGCGTTAGGCGGTCCACCTGCGGGTTGGGGATCTGGAAGATCGTACGATCGCGCAAGGCGCGCGGTCCCTGGAGCAGCGCGGCCACGTCGGCCGCTTTCACCTTCGCGATGCTGCCCGTCTCTCCACGGCGGACGTACACCAGGCGTTTGGTCGCGGAGTCCGTGAATCCGCCCACGGTGATCCGCTCCCCGCCCTCTACGCCGGGGATCGTCAAACGCAGGTCGGCGATCGGTTTGGCGAAGCCGTCGGTTGCCGCCGGCTCGACGGCGCCGCCGTCGACGAAAGTGACGGCGGTGAGGCCCTGGACAGCGGTGAGCAACGACGACACCGCCGCCTGCTCCGCCCGCGCGGCGTCGCCGCCCTCGAACCACCAGGCGCCGTCGCGCTTCGTCAGCGCGGATGTTCCCGAGGCATCGGTCATCTCGATGCGCGTGGCGGCGGTAACGTTGGTAGTGGTGACGCGCATTTCGCGCCATTCGGCCATGACCGGCTTGAACTTGTCGGTCGTGGTCTTCATGACGGTACCGACGTCCGCGCCGGTTCCCGTCTTGACGAAAGCCTTGGTGTCCTCGCCCACCGGACCTAGCGCCGCGACATGCAACTCGTAAACGCTAACCCGGGTTTCCATTTCCGCTGGCTTGTCGGCGTCGCCGGTGGCTGCATCCTGTGCCTCTTCCTTGGCGGCCGCGTCCTCAGCTTTCGGCTTTGGGACCTGTTCCTCCACGGTCGTGCGGATGGTCAGCAGCGGCGATTCAAGCCCGTACGCGGCGAGCCGGTCCGGCCTGTCATCCTCCCACTTCATGACTCGCAAACGGCACATGGCCTGTACCAGTTCATCGACCTTGGCCGTCGCCTTGGCGGAGACCGGCTGTTCCATGACCCACTTGCCGCCATCCCGGGCGAAGACGTAAGAAACGGGTTGGGCGGATGAGCGATCCACGATTTCCACGCGCTGGGCCTTGTCGGCGGCGAAGGTCCAGAGCTGCTGGTCGCGGTACTCCAGCGGTCGCGGCCTGACGAGGTTGCGCAGTGACGTGGTGCCCACGAAGATGTCGGGCTTGCCCGAGAGGCGGACGAACGTCTCGTTCGCGCTTGCCGCCCGGCCTACCTCGACCACCGCCGATTTACCGTCGGCGTCCGTGAGGGTTACCACGACTTCCGGCGGCTCGAGACCCGCTTGCGCGGCGGTGACGGCGCCGGCCTCGCCCGGCCGGTGCACGATCTCATACTTGAGGCCCGTGAGCTGCCGCGTGATCCGGTCCACTTCCCAGGTGAGGACCTTCATGTCGCGCGGACTGGTCATGAACCAGACCTTCTGCGGCGTAGCGGCGGAAGGCATGGAGCCGGCGCCGTCCGCCCGCTTCTCGAAGGCCATGGCAACGCCGCTCTTGAGCTTGCAGGCGATCTTCTCGACCTCGCCGAGTTTCGGCTCGATGACGTCGCGCGCCGCGGGAGAACCGGTTTCTACCAGGGTCGCCTTGTCCGTGGTTGCGGCAGCGGAGTCGGTACGCGGCCGCCACACGTAGATCAGCGCCAGGGCTGCCAGCACAACTGCCAGGAATAGAGTCGTTCGGAAGTTCATCGTTGGTCTTCTCTCGAGTGCCTCGGCCGCGGCGCCGGACCGTCAACGCCGCCCGTGCGTCGGAGTGATCCGTCCGCGTGCCGAACCGTGGTACGTCGCACTGCGAATCCGTTACTGCCTCCGCACCCACCACACGGCGCCGCCGCACACCAGCGCCAGAGCGGGCCAGACGAAAATCGTAAGCACCTGCACCATGCGTTCCTTGGAAGGCGTGTCAATCTGCAACACCGCCATGTCGATGGGTTTACCGATGTTCATGAACTGCGTGTTGTCGTTAAGCCAATGAAGCGAATTGAGAAGCAGGGTCACATTGCCCGGGTTCCGCGAGCGGATGGTGAACCCCTGGGGTCCCAGGGCCATCTCCCGAGCGAACGCCACCTGGTCCGTGGCGAAGTCCCGGGCGCTGACCACGACGATCTTTGCCTCGCCTTTGCCCGCGGCCACGGCCAATGTGAAGGGACCCTCGAGGTCCTCGGGCTCCTTGGTGAAGTAGTCGCGGTCCTTGCGCTGGTCCTCGTACTTCTGGAGGTTCTTCGCTCCCCAGATGCCGTCGCGTTTCGGCTGCGTCACCAGGGGTTCCAGGGTTACGCCCTCGGGGGCGGGCGAGGCCAGCGTCAACGGGGCGCACCAGGGCAGGGCCAGCTCCCGCGCCGAGGGGCCGCGTACGATGGGGTTGGAGGTTGATACCTCCAATTCGTCCATGTTGTAGAAGTCCCGGCGAGTGACCTCGTATTTGCCCGGCGAGTTGCTGGTCATGGCGATGAGAAGCGCCGACGTATCCACCGTGATGCCCCAAGTAGTCTTCAGGTAGTCGGCGTATTCGTAGGTGGAGGGAATGGGCCCGAACGGTCCCGGGGCCCAACCGGCGACGAACACCGCCCGCGCCTTGTCGCCGAGGGCGTTGAGAATGGCTCGGCGATGGCTCTCCCCGAAGGGCGCCTCCTGCATCTGGGGGTTCATGGGGTTGCGTTCCGTCGGCGTGGGCTTGAGCACCACGTAGATGGTTTTGGTCGGGGGCGGCTCGATTTTAGGGTGCGTATCCGAGGATTTCAGGTCCCACTCCTCGACCACGAAGTTCGCGTCCTCGAGCTGCTGCTTCAGCGTGGCATAGGCCGCCGGCGGCTGGCCCGGCATGAACCCACCGAGAAACAGCGGCGCCCCGCCGTAGCGAACGAAGACCACCGCGGTCTGCTCCTTGTGCGTGACGCGCAGGATGGCCGAGGTCAGTTTCTCCTCACCCTTGAAGGCCCGCTGCTCGAACCGAGCCCGGGTTCCGACGTTGGGGTCCATCGGCGGCCAGACGGAGCCGAAGTCGACCACGCGGGCTTCGCTGTCGGTCTCCACCAGGATGGCGTTGGAAGTCGGGCTGAGCTCGCGCAGGATGTCATCCAGTTTAAGCGGCTCGAGTTCCTGGATCTTCGTCGCTTCCGCCTCCAGATCAGCCACCAGCGACGCATAGCGCGAACCCGCTTCACGGAAGTGCTCGGCATGCCCCGGCGGGCATTGGGGGTCGGCGGCCTGCTCCGCACTGAACTTGCCCACCCGCTTGAGCAGATCCGCGACCTTGCGGTACGCGGATGAGATTTCGTTGGTGGCGGCGGAGAACTGGGGGTTGTCCTCGAAGGTCATCGCCGTCACCTGCTCGCCGGTGCCCTCGAGTGTGGCGGAAAGCTCGGCAAAGACGTTCTGAAGCTGCATCGCGGCGCCCTGGAGTTTGGGCGGCACACCGCCCAGGGCCGCGGCCCCCAGAGCCGTGATCTGGTCCTGCTCCGCCTGCAGGAGCTGCCGAATCTGGGCCCCGAACCGATTCTTGAATTCGTCGATGTGTTCCTTGTACTTCGCGATTGCCTCCTTGTACGCGGACTTTTCGCGCAGCCGCGCCGTGAGTTTCTGAAGTTTCTCCTTGTCCTTGAAGGGGTTGATCCACTCTGCGCTGACCGTGGCACGGTTGGACGACTCGTACAACCCCAGCAGGTCCTGCGCCGCCTGCCGGTACCGTTGCTGATCCTCCTCCGCCAGGTCGGTCTCGAAGTAAAGCGAGGTCAGGCGGACGTTGGTGTCCAGACCCTGCAACAAGCTCACCGTACCCTCGCTGAGGCTGTTGACGCCGGAGCTGGTCATGTCCCAGCGGGCCGCGGTGGCGTTGTAGGCGATGGCCTGCACCACGGCGACCGCCCCCGCGGCGAAGGTCACCATCAGCGCCACGTTGGTACCCACCAACCACCGGCGCCCGGCGGACATCCCCTTGGAATTCCCGGAGGCTACTTCCATCGCCGCATCTCCAGCAACTTGACGCTCAGGAACAAGAAAAACACCGTCAAACTCACGAAGAACACCAGGTGATTGAGGTCCAACATGCCGCGGACGAAGTCCTGGAAGTGCGTGCGTATGGAAAGCTGTTGCAGGACGACCTTGGCCAGGCCGGCGTCGAAGAGCGTGGACAACGCGTGGAAGGCGAAGGTCATCAGCGCCAGGAGCGCGAAGCTGAGCAGCACGGCGATGACCTGGTGCCGGGTGAGCGTGCTGAAGAACAGGCCCGCGGCGATGTACAGTGCCCCCACCAGGAACAGCCCGAGGTAGTTGCAGATCAGCAGCTTGACATCGACGGCCCCGAACGTGGCCAGCAACACCGGATAGAGCAACAGCGTCGCCAGCAGGATGAGGTAGAACCCCAGGGCCCCGAAGAACTTGCCCAGCACCACCTCGATTTCGGAGATGGGAGCGGTGAGCAGCGTTTCGATGGTCCCGCTGCGCAGCTCTTCGCTCATCAGCCGCATGGTAAGCATGGGCAGCACGAAGCAGAGAATGAGCAGCATCCAGAATTCGCACAGCCCGCGGAGCGAAGCCTCCGCCCCGGTCCTGAACGTTCCCAGCCCGAACGCCAGGCCGCACGAGAAGAGGAAGATGGCGTTCACGGCATAGGCGATGGGAGATAGGAAGTACGCCCCCAGCTCCCGCCGCACCATGGTAGTGATGTTCTGCATGGTTCTTTTCGTTCCCGTTTAGTTAACTCAACCGGACGGACGGCGATACGGCGACGGCCCTGGCCGGAACCGCCCCTGCCTGGCGGCGTTCGGTCACTCGCTTTTCCGCTCCTGCTGCTGTCGCGTTACCTGGACGAAGAAGTCCTCGAGTGTGGCCTCGTCGCGGCGGATTTCGCGCAACGACCACCCCTTGGACGTGGTCAAACGGAAGATATCCTCGCGTATGTCGGACTCCGGGGCCGCCTCCACCGCGAGGCGGTGCCAGCCGTCCACGGAATCGACCTGAACCTTCTGCACGCCCGGCAATCCGCGCACCGTCCGTTCTACTTCATCCCGCGGGCCACGCAGCTCCGTGACCACGCGCGCCTGGGCGCGGAGCCGGTCGCGCAGCTCCTGCGGCGACCCGCTGGCGACGATCCGCCCGCCGGCGATGATGATGGTCCGCGAGCAGGTGTGCTCAACCTCATGCAGAATGTGCGAGCTGAGCAGCACCGTGTGCCGCTCCCCCAGTTCCCTGATGAGCGATCGCGTTTCCCGGATTTGCGTGGGATCAAGACCGATGGTGGGCTCGTCGAGGATGAGCACCTCGGGGTCGTGCATGATGGCGTCGGCCAGGCCGACGCGCTGCTTCATGCCCTTGGACAGCTGACCGATGGGACGGTCCACAAACTCGCCCAGCCAGCAGCGATCGGTCACCCGCTTGATGGCGGCCTGGCGTTCCGGCAGCGCCATTCCGCGGAGCTTGCCGCGAAAGTGCAGGTACTCGCGCACGCGCATCTCAGGGTAAAGCGGTGTGGATTCCGGCAGGTAGCCGATCCGCCGGCGGACCTCCATCGACTGGCGGAACACGTCAAACCCGCCAATGCTCGCCGCCCCGGCGGTGGCCGGGTGGTAGCAGGTGAGAATCCGAATCGTGGTGGTCTTCCCGGCGCCGTTGGGACCCAGGAACCCCACCACGCCGCCCTTCTCCACGTGGAACGAGATGTCGTCGACCGCCCGGAACGGTCCGTACATCTTCGTCAAATGGGATACGTCAATCATGCCAACGTCCCCTTACGCCCTTGTGCCTGTAAAACTCGCCCGAAGCGGGCGCACGCATGCCGCGGTGGATTCAGGGTCCGACGCGCCGGTTCCCGAAAACTAGCATGACCGTTCCGTGTGTCAACGGGCCGCGCCTGGCCCGTGACACGCGTAATACGCCGCGTGGCCCTGCCCGGTTCGGGCGAGGGAGCGGTGTCCGGCAACGCGAGCAGGTGCGGCCGCGTGGCGGGCTGCGTAGCCCAGACGATCGCCAATCCAGCCCTTACGGCTTGACGGAACCGCCACCGCCGCCTACGCTTCCTGCCCGTGTGCCCCCATCGTCTAGCGGCCTAGGATATCAGGTTCTCATCCTGAAGACAGGGGTTCGAGTCCCCTTGGGGGTGATAGGGCGCGGCGGGGAGCAGCTTCCCGCCGCCCGTTGGTGGCAAGCGGCGTAAGCATCCGCAGACGGTAGTATCTGCGCGCCGGGGGCGGGGGGCGCGTCCGGATCACACGGATGTGGTTAACGTTGCTCAGTAACAGTAAATCGCGCCTCGCCTCAGGTTCTCACCGCCGATGCCACCGTAGCTCAGTTGGCAGAGCAGCGGTTTTGTAAACCGCAGGTCGTCGGTTCGAATCCGACCGGTGGCTTTCACACTCATGCGCTCCAGCGCGCAAGTTTTCCCTGGTGTCCAGGGGTTTTCGCGCGATGCCACAAGTCTGTCACGGCGGCGAGGAAGCGTTCCGGCGGAAGCGGGCGAGGTACTCCTGGAGCGGCTCAAGGCCCAGGGCGGCGCGACGGGCGTCCACGCCATCCGGATCTTCGAGATCGAAGGGCACAGGTTCGCCGCGTTCGTTGTGCCGAATCTGCGTGCCGTAGAGCTGCTTTTCTCCCAGGCCGACGCGGACACGGTCCGTAAGGTACGCTAGGTGCACGGGGTCGGCCTCACCCTCATATGCGGCCTGGCGGAACATGGGCAACAGGTCGCGCTGGGATTTGGCGTCGGCATGTTGCAGGATCAGAAAGGCGGCCAGCGCACCATCCTCGCCGACGACCGACCGGCCCGGCCACCCGTAGCGGCGGATGATCTCGAACAGCCGCGTCGTATGCCGCTCGTCGAGCGCGCCCCACTCTCGCACGAAATCAGCAGGCAGGGGCCTGCGGGGGTTCGCTTGGAGCACCTCAGCACGATGGCGAATCGCCTGATCGGCCTCCATCATTCGAACCAGTTCGGCGCGAAGCTCCTCGGCCATGCCGGAGGGACGCTGAGGGAGTTGCACCTCTGCGGGGGGTACGGGCTGGGAGCCGGTTTCTGCCCCAGCGGCGGCCGGCGCAGTTGATGAGGTCGCTGGTTCAGGGGCGCTCTCCGCCGGCGCTGGGTCGGGCCGCGCCTCCGGCCGAACGCGACGCGGCGCCGATGGCGCACATACCGGAAGCAAGGCGGCAACCGCGAAGGCCAGGACCAAGCGGACTCGCATCATCGGCTTTCTCAAACCCGGAGCGTACCGGTGGTCGGTTTTGTACGCCCCGGCCCCGGCGGAGACAACGTTCGCCTCACCTGGGGCATCCGGTCCGCCGGTTGCGACGGTCGGGCGCGCACCGTGGAAGGCAATAGTGCTCGCCGGTCAGAAACGACCGATCCTGCGCGCCCCCCACCGCCGGGGCCAGGGCTATCAGCCCGTGGCGAAAAGCGGCCTACGCGATGTAGCACGGGCATCCTGCCCGTGAAACCATGGGCTGGAAGCCCATGCCACGAGGTTTGCCAGAGGCTGCTACGGGGGACACGTCGGACAGTTCGTACCGGGAAACGAGCACGTGCCCACGCCGGGGGCGACGCACGCGGCGCCGAGGTTGCTGCACCCGTGCCCGCTGGTGCTGCACACGTAGGCGGGATAGGCGGCACCCTGGAAGGCCTTGATGAGGCTGAAAACGTCGCCGATGTTGCCGGACTCGTTGATGCACGCCTCGAGGCCGGGCAGGCCGGCGCCCACCACGTCTACCACAGTTACGTGCGGCGCCGTGGGCAGCCCCTGGAAGCTCTGCAACGCGGCGAGGAAGTCGTTAGTGTTCACCACGCCGTTGGGTGCATCCCATTGCTGCGTGCCGCCGTCGAAAGAGCCGACGGTGTCGCCCCATCTCTTGGGGCATGGGCGTCGAGTCGTCACGACATTTAAGTCCGCGGTGTAGAAGCCGGCACCGTCAGTGGCCCAGATCGCAAACTTCGGGGGTGGGGCTACGCACTCCCCCTGGCCAGGGGGGCATTGGCCGGCGCCGCAAACCTGGCTGCACGCCTGGCCGCCGACGGAACATCGGAGCGACGTGTCAGCGGACTCCGTGCCGGGGAAGATTTCGCAGTCGCCGACATGGACTACCGGCTCCGTCCATACCCGAGGCGTAGGAACGGTGGGGCTGCGCACAATGCGCGCGAAGCCATTCGCATCGGGCGTGTCGACCCAGCCGAGATCAGACGCGAAACAATAGCCCCAGGGGCCGGGACAGTCGGAGTTGCTGTAGCACTCTTCCCCGGTGCCGGAACATCGTCCTGGATGAACCCGCGTAACACCGTAACTGACGGGAACCAGACCCCGCGGATCCGGCTTGAACGAGATGTAACGACTCGTTGGGCGATCATGCGGCGGGTCCGCGGGAAGCGGAGGAAACACGGCGTCGCAGATCACGCCGATTTCCAGCTCGCTCACGTTCTGCCCCGCGTCCTGCTCGGAACCAAGGGCCGAGTAGCCACCGACACGGATCAGGTAGCAGGCATTTCCTACGACTGACAGCTCGAGCGCAGACGCGCCGTCGAAGCAGGCGTCGTCACTGCACGCGCGAGACACGCCCGGGGAGAAGGCACAGGCGCACGCCTCGTTGGCGACATTGCTGCTGAAGACCTGCAGCATGCTGTCGTAGGTCATGGCGCGGCACATCATGATCGACATGTGGCCGGTACACGGCGCGACGTACTCGAACCAGATATCGGCCTGGAACGCGTCGGCGTCGGCGCAGCCTGTCACACCGAACTGCGGCCCGTCGGTGGTGGCGAGTCGATTGTCTGTAGGTACAGTGCATCGGTAAGCGTCGCGCCCTGGCGGAAGCGGCGTGCAGACGGCGCCAACTGCAGCTAAGAAGCAATCCGGGTTGAGTAGGTTGCACGGCTCATCGAGGTCGTGCCCCGCCGGGTTGTTCGTGCACTCGCCGAGGTTGGGGTCAGGCGTCTGGCCGGCGCAAACTACTGTGGCGTTGGCACAACCGTCGTTCGGGGGGCTTGGACAGCCGCCTTGTTGCTCAAGCTGGCTGCACGTGAGGTATGGCAGCGCGATGCCGTTTAGCGGCTGAACTTGCGTACCCACGCACTGGAGGTACGTTCCCGTGTCGTCGCAAACCGGTCCGGGCTTGCAGCAGGCCGCTGGCATGTTGCCGCAGCCGCCATCCTGGCTGACCGGCGGGTTGGATGCGCCTTGGATGCCGCTGGACAGGCACCAGGCATATTCCTGCGACACGAGGTCGGAATACTCGAACGTGCCGTTGGTATCCCGAACGCCCATGTTGTTGCCGTCGAAGCTTTGCGACCAGGAGACAGTGCAACGGCCCTGCGTCTGAACCTCGCCCTCGCCGGTGATTTCCAGCCAGTAGCAGTCGCCCTGGTTGACGAAGGCGGGTGGGTTTAGCGGTGCGGTGTACCTCCAGCAGCGGCTGGTGCCGCTCGGCCCGTCCGACGGCTGCATGGCATCCGGTATCAAATCCCAGTAGCCGGCCATCGGCACGCCGGCAATCGGCAGACCCGGAAGACCGAAATCGTCCTCATAGATCACGGCGCGGAAGGCATCCGGCGGCTTGGTTCCGCCGCTGCTGCCCGAGCACTCGAACGTTCCCGGGCCGCTTCCCTGTTTGCCGACCCAGCACGGGAACCAGCAGACACGGGCGATGCTGTCCCCGTCGGCCCGGAAATCATCCACCCGGCGTTCACCGATGGCGCGATCGCTGGGGAAGATGTAGGTAGCGTTCATGGTCTGGCAGTGTTGCGGGTCCTCAAAGGGGCAAATGGGGCAGGGCGAGTCGTCGCAGCGCGTTCCGCCGTGATAGTCGCCGTTGGTGCAAGCGGCCGGTGCCATCCCACCCCCACCGTTATCCTGGCAGAGTCCCGGACCGGCACAGCAAGACCCCAGCCCGCAGGTGCCGTCGGGCAGCGGAGCACAGTCGGCAACCGGAGGCGCGGCGTCGCCCAACCAATCGCCGCCGGCATCCTCGCAGGCGAAGCGATCGGTCACGCGGCACAGCGCTGCCTGGTTCTCATCGCAACAGGCGGCCAGGGGACAGGCCTCGGCGTAGATCTGCATCTGGTAGTCGGGCGGCATGGGGCGGCAGACGTCGCCGACCATGCCGGGCACCACGGGGTCGTTGCACTCCGCGTCCGCGGAGCACTCGAATCCCGTGGCAGCGCAGCGACCGACCTGGAGCACCTGGTACACATAAGTTCCCTGCCGCAACGTGAACTGACCCGACCAGTTGCCGTCGTCGCAGCAGTGCGCGTTGTTGCAGGAAGAGCCGAAGCCCGCCTGAGGGCCGGTTGCGCTCTTGTCCGGAAACACGCGTTGGATCGGGTCGCAGGGACAGGAGAGCTCCAGCCAGTCGATCGCCGACCAACGGACCGGATCCGTGCCGCAGTAGGAGAGGGTCAGGACCGTGCAGTCCTGTGTATGGATGACCTCATACCAGCCGGGGCTGGGGTCGTAGGCACAGTCGTCGGCGTAGGTCGCGGCGGCGGTGCTGCCGCTGATAACATAGCGGTCGGTCTGACCCGCCGTCGGCGGAGCGATCTGCGTCACCTCGCCCGCGGCATCCGCTCCGGTGCAGACTAAGGCGCAAGTGCCTTCGGCCCCGTTGGCACAGGCTCCGGCGCCCGGAGTGCAAGGCGTGCCGGTGAGCGTGCATTCATAGCTGTCGGCGCAGCAGTCCACCCCCTTCTGCACCGGTTGGGGACAGCGATTGGGCTCGCAACCGGCGCCGAAGCCCAGCAGCGTACCTCCCGCGCTGGAGCAATCGAGCGCGCCGGCCACCTCCGTACACGCGCCGGGCGGGGCGTTGGCGCCGCAGCAGACGGCGGGACAAACGCTGGGGTCGGTTGTGCCCGCGCACACCGGGCAGGGAGAACCGGAGCACAATCCGGTGTCGAACTCCTCGGCCGTCCGCGGACCCCGCCATTGGTCGGTGCCGCAGCGCTGCACCTGGTTCAGCCCGCATTCCCGATGGTTGGTACACGCCGCGCCGCTGCCGGTGCAGAGGCGGCACTCCCAGGGGCGGGTGTTAGCGCAGGCGCCGGTGGCGGCGTCGCAACAAGCATAGAGCGGGTCAGGAACCGTTTCGCCCAGCAGCTCGAAGGACAGAACGTTGCTTGCGGTGAGGTTGGCGGCGAAATCCAGCGCTCCGGCGGAGGCCGCGGCCTTAGCGACCATCCTCGTCGGATCGTTCCCCCCTACCTGTGGACCGCTCGCCACCACCCAGTGGAAGTTGACGTCCTCCGTGCCCGTGTAGTCCCGGATAGGCTCCGGCGCTCGTCGCGCTCTGGCCACGACGAACCCTTCCGAGGGGATGAGGAAGGGCAGTTCGCGGCGCGCCTCCGCGAAAGGACCCGCTCCTTGCGTGGCGTCGCAGTCCGGATGGCAGTCCACAATGACGCGGTAATCGAGAATGCCGGCGTGCAGCAGGCGCACCGGTAGGCTGTCCACCAGGACCGGCGGGAGGCTGTGGTCGTAGAAGTCGAACACCACCAGTTCGTTGGGATTCTCCCCGCCACCGCGAAAACGGAACTCCTTCAGCCTCAAGTACGTGTCCGGTGCCGAATCGTTGGAGAAGCGATAGTCGTCACCCAGGTAGGTGTAGCTTCCCGCCCCGCTGCACTCGGAGACATCGTCCACGCAGAGGTTGGCGCCCGTGCCTCCCGCGTCGCACGACGTGGCGCCGGGGCAGTCCGACAAGGTGTCGCAGCTCTGGCCGTCGCGTGCTCCGCCGTTACAGCGCGGCCAGCAGTCGGCGTCCACCTCGCAGAGGCCGCCGCCGATGGCACAGCGCCGCGGCGGAGGAACCACCCGGCCCACGTCGCCGGTGCCCGTGCCGGAGATGCCGCTGCTGTAGTGCGGGCAACCGAGGGTGGCGTCGCACACATGCAGGAAATCATCGGGGTCTTCCAAGCGCACCCACGCACCGGCCGTGCAGTTGGCCGCCGTGGTCCGTGCGCAGGTGCCGTCGCCGACGCCGGTACAGGTTCCATGCGTTGCGGCGGGCGTACACTCCCCTCCTGCGGGCATGGTGCAGGGGATTCCGGAGATCGAGCACGCCGCGGAGGGATAGGTGCAACACCGGCCCTGCGGGGGGTTGCCGGCCTGTCCCGGGGTGGCGCGCACCTGGCACTGATCGGCGTTCTCAACGCAGTACGCGATGTTGCTGCCCGTGGTCTTAGGGATGCAGGATTCGACGCCGGGGCAATCCGCGCTGACGGTGCAGTTTTGGTGGCTGCTGGGCGTGGGAAGATCTACGCAAGGCCCGTTGGCCACCGCGATGTTACAGCACTCCTTGGCGCAACGATTGAGCGCCATGAGGGCGCCGGCGCCACTGGTGGCCGCCTTGCGCGCCTTGCACACGCCGGCCTCGTCGCAGCGATCGTCCGTGCAGAAGCCCCCGTCCACATTGCAGCGCGTGTCCCTGGGCGCATTGGTTTCCACGCACGCGCCGCCCACGCAGTTGGCCACTTTGCAGGAGCCGGAGACGGAGCATTCCGAATCACACGTGCACGCCCCGCCGAGGGCGACCGTGCCTTGGGCCCGAACTCCGCGCTCCGCCCCGGAGGCGGCTACGCCGACGGCCAGACGGGGGGAACGGGCGGAGGAAGGGACAGCTTGTTCCGCGGGGGCTGCGGTAACACCCACAGCGACCAGAATTGCCGACCCGTACACAAACCCACGGCGGATCGGACCGACGCACATCGCGAACCCTCCGACAGGTCCTCTGGGCGCTCCATCATACTCTCTTGCGATCCCGGCCCCAAACGCCCCAGGCCGCCGTGTGCTACGGAACGACAATCCCCGTCGACTCGCCCCAGGCGACACAGATCACCTCGATCAGCCTGATGCGCCGGGGAATCACCACGCATGGTTTCGACCAGGCCGCCCGGTTCATGAAACTGAACTTCTCGGCCTCGTCAGCCAACCGGCTCTTCGTCAGCGCCAGCGCCTCGGGCAACCACGCCCCGCCGGGATACTCCATGTGTTCATCCTCGCGGGCGGCGTGCGGTCGGGCGAGGAATGTTGTCTGACGCGGACGAACAGGCTGTTCACACCCGCCGGGGGTGTGCGGTGGCCGAGCTACGGCGTTGCTGATGCTCGAATGCGGGACATTGCGGCAACCGAAGTTACGGCTTGATTTTCTATTGCGATCCCGGTAAAGTAGTGCGATAGACGAGTCGCACGTCCTTTTCGCAGGGGAGCTGATCATGCTGCGCCCAGAAGCGTGGTTGCTGGCGGTGGTTGCGCTCGCGGCCGGGGGCCGCACGGCGAGCGCACAGTTCATCCCCGGGCGGATCTACGCCGGTGATCCGTGCTCGCACGACGAGCCGCTGCCGCGCTTCGATCGAATCTGGGAACTCGACCCGTTCACCGGAAACGTGCGGCTATTCGTCGAGATGCCGTACTGTGCCGGGCTCTCCTCGCTGGCGGCCACACCGGATGGTCTTCGGCTCCGCGCCGCCTTCAATTCACGGGATCTGCTCCTCGAGTTCGACTCCGCAGGCAACTACACCGTGGCGCTGGACGCCGCGGACGGTTTCACTGGTGCGTGGGGCAGGAACGGCATGGCGTACAACGATGCCGGCGACCTCTTTATCAAGTGGGGTCCCATTCTGCGGTTTCCTTTAGTACGACAGCGCTAGCGGTGCTCAAGAATTGAAGGGGTTCGAGCCGATGGTTGTCCTGAGACGAATGCGGGGAGCGCGCTCTCCTGCGAAGAATCAGGAGACCCAGGATGAATGCCGATCAGATTCGATCGCTGCAGC
>JACQXM010000064.1 GCA_016208685.1 Planctomycetota bacterium
AAGATCTGCAACCGCTGGCCGCACTCGTGGGCTGAACTCATCGCCCGCTGCGCGTACCACCAGCGTCGAAACCGGATGTCCTACGAAAGCCGACAACGCCGCGCGACGCGAACCAATACCTCATAGCGCTGTCGTACTAGCAGGCCCGCCGGAGCAGTGTTCGAGTCAATGAGGCTGCGGGCGCCCTTGTCGTTGACGACAATATGGGGTCGTGTGCGTCCTTCGCTGCACGCTTCCTCGATGAGTGTGTCGAGATTGGTCGTGATGACGTTGCAACCTTGAGCGAGCGTATGCGCGAGAAACCTGTGCCAAGCGTTCGGGTGTCCCCGGAGTAGCACCGGGAGAATTGACAAACCCTGGATGCCAAGATGCTGGAGTATAACGTCTGCCACAATTTCAGGGCGGAGTGGCCGCAGGCATGCAAGGATTGCCCGCTTCTTCTGCGCGTTGAGTGGTAACGGGTCGAGAAAGGAGCTTACGAGTTGTTCAACAAGCCGCTGAGCTAACGGAAGTGAAGCCGGAGGATCCGCAGAGACGCCGGCTCCCACCAGGATGGTGGCGCGGCCGTCGGAGAGTGCTTTCCGCCAATGTGTCCATGCCACGCGATCGTGACCTGTAACGGGCGACTTACGGTCGACCACTGAGTTCCTCCAATCGCGTTTCAAGTCATGAATGCGATTCGACTGCTCGACGCAATCGACCGCAGCGCAAGTAGCCCGCCGGATGCGGAGACGCTCGTCACGTCGGCTGGAGCCGCCGCCCTGGAGCCGTCGCAGGGGAGCGCTATCGCCCCCGTCTACCCTGGGCGGCGCAACCCGGGGGCACGGCCGCCATAGGCCGCGGCCATGGCACCCGACGCTGCGCACCGCACATTGCTGAAAACCAGTCGCCGCACTGATACCGCGAGGCGCCCTACGCGCTTCGGAACACCAGCGCCGCATCGTGGCCGGTGAAGCCGGTTGAGATCTTCAGAAGGACATCCAGGTGTCGGCGCGTGGCGGCGGCGACCACCGGCACCCGCAGCGACGACGCGCCAGGGTGTCCATGCGGCACCGGGGGGACCGTCTGCTGCTTGAGCGCCAGCAGCGCACACAGGGTGTCGATCACACCGCTGGCGCCCAGCATATGCCCTACCGCGGGCTTGAACCACGCCGCTACAGCACCGGCCGGGGCTCCGCCCAGGGCTCCCGCCAGGCAGGAGGCCTCGTAGGCATCCGAAAGCTGCGTCGCCGCCCCGTGGGGGAAGATCAGGTGGACAGCGTCCGCGGCGGTGCCGGTCCGTTCCAGTGCCGCATATATGACACCACGCAACCGCCCGGCACGCAGGTCGGGAATCGTCTGCTTCCAACCTTGCTGCGCGAATCCGCCGCCTAGATAGGTGCCGTAAACGTCGGCTCCCCGCCGGCGCGCGTGCTCGGCGGACTCCAGCACCATCGCGCCCGCCCCCTCGCCGACGTAAAACCCGGTGGACGCGGCGGCGTCGAACGGACGCATCACGCCGTCGCGGGAGTAGAGCTCCAGCCGCCGGAACCACTCCAGGCGCACGGCGGTGTCGAAGGCCTCTCCGCCCGCCACGAGCATGACATCCGCCTGCCCGGCGCGAATCTGCTGCGCCGCGGCCTCGAGGGCGAAGGCCCCGGAAGAGCAGGCGTTGTGAACGCTGCCGGACAGTCCGTGGAACCCGAACGCCTTGCCCACCACGTGCACGTAGAAGAACGACTGCGTCTGGTAAAACGAGGGAGCCAGCAGGTCGTACACGCGCGGGGGGCCGTCACTCGGCGGCGGACCCGACATCATGCCCAACAACCGGGAGACGACGACCTCCACTCCCGGTGCCTCGAAGGCCTGGATCACGCCGATGCGGTTCTCGTCGCGGTCATAGGTCAACCCCGCATCGCGCAGGGCAAGCTCGATGGCCAGGAGCGTATACGCGAGATCGCGGTAGCCGGCGCAGTCCTGCGTCGCGAGGTAATCCAGGTGGGGCTTGAGACCGGGCACCTCAGCGTCCCGGGGCATGGAAACCACGGGCAGCTCCACGTTCACGCCGATATCAACGGGAAGCGACCGAGTCGCCACTGCGGTCTGCCCGGCGACCAGCGCCTGCCAAAGCGCCTCCCGGCCGACACCGATGGCCGTGACCGGGCCCAGCCCGGTGACGACGACTTCACCTTCCTGCGTTGCTCTCATCGAGCTGATGCTAGCCGATATCCCGGTGGGTGCCGAGTGCAACTGCTTCGAAGGTTCGCGGCGGCGTACGGGGCGCGGATGCTACGATGTAACCGCCGCAGGGGGTGCCGCTACGGGCCGCTTGATGTAACGCGGTGCCTGTTTGTCGCCTTTGTACGCCGAGAGCACGGGCTGCTTGGCCTCGATGGCCTGGCGCAGGAACTGTGCCGCGGCGGGCAGCGCGGTCTCCGGGCCGGGGAGCGACTCGACCCAGAGCTTGGGCCACTCGAAAATGACGTATCCCTGATAGGCGAGGCCGCGCAGCAACTCCAACTGCCGCAATACTTCGCCGTCACCCTGCCCGAGCGGTTTGTATTCCAACAGTGTGCCATCCTCGTCAAAGGCCGCATCTCCCAGATGGACGAGCCCGATCTTCGCGCTTAGGCGCGGGATCGACGAGGTTGGACGTTCGCGAAGCACGCGGGCGTGGGATTGATTCCAACAAACCTGCACGGCGGGGTGTCCCACGGAGTCGATCAGGAACCAGAGATCGTCACTGCCTGGGAAGTCGCCACCGTTTTCCACCAGCACGTTGACGCCGTAGCGGTCGGCGACCGGCACCAGCGAGGACAGTGCTACGGCAATCCGAGAGAGCGCCGCGCGGCGGTTGTCCCAGCGCTGTATTTCGCCGACGAACATGCGGATGTTTGGGCATCCCAGCCGTGAGGCAAGTTCCATGAACTCCGTCGCTACCGCCTTCTGCTGCGCGACGACGCGCGGCTTGCGCGAGTCCAGGGTTACCGAAGTGCCCAGGCAGGCGAGTTCCACCTTGTGCTCGGCAAGGAGCTGACGGACTCTATCGGGGTAGCCCGCGAGTTCAGCCGCGGCCGGCAGATGCAGTTCCCCGCGCAGCCCGCGAAGCTCGAAACCGGCAAAGCCCATAGTGGCCGCGCCGCGAACGATGGTCTCCAGGTCCCAGCCGGGACAAACGGCGGAGCTGAACCCGATTTTCATACCTGGCTCCGCGAAGGTGGGCGTTTCCTGCTCCGCCTTCGCAACGGTCGGCGGCCCATCAGCAATCACTCCAGCGCCATCCGTCGACCCAAGCTCGAGCGCTGCGGGCAAGTTAACACATCCGACGGTCCACGCAACGATGCCGGTCGAACGAAGCCGAAAGGGGAGTAGCCGGGATCACCTCGTGGGCCGCGGGCGGAACCACGCCCACACGCGTAACGCGCCCGAGCCCCGACGCAACCGCCGGCGCGCACGGCCACGGGTGTTACCTGTGAGGCATGCGAAGCTCCCAGCGACGCCGGCCCGGAACTGCGTTTTCGGAGTTGTCGCACGCCCACTTGCGATGCGAATGTGACGTAGGGAGCGGTACTTCGGGAACCGGACGAGGGGCGGGCACGTCCAATTACCGGAGTCAGGCAGGTGTCGCCCGAGACGCTCGTTCGGCCGCCGGACGGCTCGGTGAGCCATAATGACGCACCGAGGGGCGAGCCGCCTGGGCCGACGACGGCGTGCAAGCGTACTGAAAGGGGGACAGTGAAGATGTCCGATGGATTGCGTAGACGGAAAACGTGGGTGGCAGGGGCGGTGGTCTCGGCGGGGATCGGATTGTGGCTGTCGCTGCCGGATCGGAGCGGTGCCGCGGGTCCGCCGGCCGACGCGACACCCGGCGGTGGCACCAGAGACCGGGTGTCCGCCGTCGACCCTGGGATGCCAAGGGTGGGGCGCCCCGCCGCGCAGCCCGACGAACCGGGAGCGGGCGTTCGGCCCGAACGGACCCGGCCGGACGACGAAGGCGACCGGCCGCGGCCGCCGCGATCCGGCGGCGATCCGAAGCGTAATAAGAACAAGGCTCCCAGTCCGCCGGCGTAACGGGATGGGGGCAACGTCGCGTCTGCCGACGAAAGTCGGGCGCGCCCACGCGGATGGGCTGTTGGGGTAGTGGAGTCCACCGGCGCTGCGAGGCGGCGTTCAGGGTGGGAATTTGGTGCTCGGGATCCCGGCAATGGCCGTCTTGGCGTGGCTCCGGGATCTCTGGAACCCGTGAAACCGCTTGACTTTGTGGGTAGGCAAGCGGACAGTACGATAGAGTGTACGGCTGGCGGCTACCGTGTCGGCAAGCCGGTCGAGAGCAGTCGGGAGAACAGAGATGAGTCAGGACCAACGACAGAAAGTGATTCTCATCGGCCTCGGCGTGTTGATCGTCGGGTTCGGCGCCTACTACTTCGTGTTCCGCGAGTCGGGAACGGCGCAGGTCGCACAAGTCCAGACGGCGCCCACGGAGCGGAAGGCCCGTGGGGCCGACGCGGCGCCGGAGAAGCGGGTCGAGCGCAAATCGCGCGAGGTCGAGGCCGAGGCGTCCGAGGAAACCGCGGAGCGGAAGACCCGAGACGTCGAGGAACGCGAAGAGCGCGTCCGCGAGGAGCGCGATACCGGCCGCCGGGAGAAGACCAAGAAGGTCAAGACCATAGCCCCGCCGGCGTGACGAGGACTTCAGGTTTTGCGGCGGCGCCCCCGACGTGCGATGGGTCGGGGGGCCGCTTTTTTGTTTGGATGTGGCGCCGGCCGGACCTGCGTTTCGCAGCCCTGTCGTTTTCGTCGCAACGTTGCAGACACCGTCCGCTTTCCGATGCGGCATTTCGCTGCGCGATGTAATGGGAGGCGGTCGCGGCGCCGCCTGGCGCCCTACCGATTGGAAAGTGGCGCCCCGCGCGGCGCGACCTTGGGACTCGTCCGGCTACCGGCTGACCATGGACGGGTCCACCTTGGTGACGCGGACGATTTCCTCGATGGTCGTGTGACCTTTCAGCACTTTCGTCCAGCCGTCTTCGCGCATGAGCTTAAGACCCTGGTCGCGGGCGACTTTCTGGATGTCGCTTGCCGATTTGCGCTGCACGATCATCTCGCGGAGCTGGTCGTTGCAAAGCAGCATCTCGAAGATGCCCAGCCGCCCGCGGTAGCCGGTGTTGCGGCAATCACGACACCCCTTGCCGCGAAAGACCTTCTGCCCGCGCTGTAGTTTGAAATCCGGTGGCACCTCCACGACGCCGGGCACGTACTCCTCGACGCATGCCTTGCAGATGCGCCGCACCAGACGCTGCGCCAGCACGCCACTGACGGCGCTGGAGACCAGAAACGGCTCAACGCCCATGTCCAGCAAGCGCGTGGTGGCGGTTACCGCGTCATTGGTGTGCAGGGTGCTGAACACCAGGTGGCCGGTGAGCGAAGCGTTGATGGCCACTTCCGCCGTTTCCAGATCGCGGATTTCGCCCACCAGGATCACGTCCGGGTCATGGCGCAGGAAGGACCGCAGGCCCGAGGCGAACGTCAGCCCGATGTGCGGCTTGATCTGCACCTGCTGAATGCCGTCGAGGTAATACTCGATGGGATCCTCGATGGTGAGAATCTTGATGGTATCGCTGCGGATGGTGTTCAGCGCCGCGTAGAGCGTGGTGGTTTTGCCCGAACCCGTGGGGCCGGTGACCAAGATGATCCCGTAGGGCTGGCTGATGAGCGACTGGACGCCCGCCAGCGCCTCATCCATCAGGCCGAGCTGGTCCAGCGACAACAGCACCGACTGTTTGTCGAGGATACGCATGACCACGGCGCCGCCGAAGGCCGTGGGGATCACGCTGACGCGCAGGTCGATGTCACGGTTCTGGGCCTTGATTTTGAAGCCGCCGTCCTGGGGCAGCCGCTTTTCGGCGATGTTGAGGTTGGAGAGGATCTTGATGCGGCTGACGATGGCGGCGTGGAAGCGGCGGATTTCCGGCGGCACGTTGGTGGTGTGCAGCACGCCGTCGATGCGGTAGCGGATCTTCAGATCGTTCTCGTAGGGCTCGATGTGCACATCGCTGGCGCGGTCGCGGATGGCCTCCAGCAGAATCTCGTTGACCAGCTTGACGACGGTCGCCTCCTGGGCCTGCTCGATGAGGTCGGCGTTGTCGGCATCGACCTCGGAGACCACCGCCACGTCGTTGTCGCCGATCATGGCCTCCACCGTTTGCCCGCCCACGCCGTAGTGCTGTTTGATGACGCGCGAGATCTCCTCGCTGGTGGCAAGCACGGTTTCGATCTTCGCCCCCATGAGCATGCGCAGCTCATCGAAGGCGTAGAGATTGAAGGGGTTGTTGGTGGCGACGCGGATGGAACCGTTGGTGCGGTCGATGGGAATGACGCGGTCGCGGTGCACAACCTTCGAGGGTGCCTGGCGCAGCAATTCGGCGTCGATGGCGATCTCGCTGAGGTCGACCACAGGGATGGAAAGCTGCTCGCCGTAAATCTCCAGGTAGTCGCGTTCGGAGATATACCCCAGCCGGGCAAGACAATGCTCGACCCGCTCGTTGGGCTTTCGCGATTTGGAAGCCTCCTCGAGCTGGACCGAACTGATCTTCTTTCGTTGAAGCAGTATCTCGCCGATGCTCACTAGTTCGCTTCCACGCCGGCCGACAACGCAACGATCCGCGGGGCGCGCGCCGCGCGCACCGCATCCTGCTCATTATACCCGTGGGTCGGGGCGCGGTTTCGCGGCTCGCGAACCGCCGTTAGTTATTGGATGGCAGTAGTTTATGAGTCCATGCCCCTGCTGCCGCCCGCGGGCGACGCCCCCGCTCGACCGGCCGCCCTCACGCAGGATCATGGGGCCGGCGGCACGGAGTTCACCGGATGCCAACGGACCGGCGCCGCCGCCGACGTGACGGAGGCTACGTGGCCGTCGTGTTCAATGTGCGTGACCGTCCAATGCCGGGCGGCGAGGACAACGACGACTTCTCGCGCCGACGGGACGTCGACGATCCGGCACCGGTCCAGCCCGGCCAGGCCGACCCCGCATGCCTTGAGCACCGCCTCCTTGGCGGTCCATAGACGATAGAACGCGTCCATGGACCGCGAGCCCAGAATCGCCCACTCCGCGGCATCGCCGACGGCCTCGTACAGGCGCTCGTCGCGTGGAAGTACCTCCTCGATGTCGATGCCGACCGGCTGTTCGGCGATGACCGCCGCGGCCCAGCGGCGCTTATGCGAGAGCGACCAGTGCCAGCCGCTTTTGGGGAGTGGGACGCCGTCCGGCGTGCACGGCCAATCGCCCGGGCCCGCGCCGCAAAGCCCGGCACAGACCTCCAGGGCGTGACGTGCGGCACGGCGCTGCTGCGCCACGCGCTGCGGCGATCGCAACGGGAACTCGTCCGGAACCGGCACCAGGACGGGGTGAAGGGTCATGGCGGCTGAGCCGGCCACAGACCCGCGAGGGCGTGCTTAACGACGTCGGCGTCGAAGTAGTTGGTTCCCATGCCGCAATCCACGACGAGCCCCTGAGCGTTGATGCCGCTGGAGCGCGGCGACAGCAGGAAGGCCGCCACGTTGGCCACCTCGTCCGTGGTCAGCGCCCGCCTGCGAAGCGTCACGTGCTCCGCGAACAGGTAGTGGTCGATGTAGCCCGGGATGCCGGCGGAGGCGCTGGTCTTCAGCAGCCCGGCGCACACGGCGTTGAAACGTACCTGCGAGAAGCGGCTGAACGATTTGGCGAGGAAGGCGATGGAGGAGTCCAGGGCCGCCTTGGCCGGGGCCATGTAGCCGTAGCTCTCTACCGCCATGCGGGTGGTGGAGATGGAGATCGCCACTACGCTGGCGCACGCATCCAGCAGGTCCTTGAACGCGTTGGCGATGGCGATGAGGGAGTAGCAGCTTGACGAGACGCACTGGAGGAAGTCGGCGCGACTGACCTCGTGGAACTGGCCGGTGAACGATTCATAGTTGGCGAAGGCGATGGAGTGCACGATGCCGTGGACTCTGCTGTGAGTATCGCGAATGGCGTCGGCCAGGGCGGCGATCTGCTCGTCCTTCTCCACGTCACAAACATGCACCTCGCGTCCGGGCAGGAGCTTGAGCACGCTTTCCCGTCGCGCCGCCGTTCGCACGCTGTACACCACCTTGGCGCCTTCTTCTTCGAGCAACAGCCCGATGCGGTGCGCAACGCTGCGCTTGTTGGCTACGCCGAACACGACGAAGACCTTGTTGGCCAGATCAAGAAAGCTCATGCCGCGGCTCGGGCAAAATCGACTGATCGGAGGCAGACGCCAGAGGAAAACAGGGCACAGGGAGCGGGGAACAAGTAGGCGGGCGCAACTCCGCGGCGCAGCGCGCTCCAACCCCGCCAGGGGCGACACCGTCTAGCCCACGCCATTGGCGTGAGCCGTGGATCGGCAGATTCCTCGGAAGGAAAGCCCCGTCAGGGGCGACACCGTCTAGCCCACGGCGTAAGCCGTGGGTAAGTGCGGCGCAGCGCGCCCCAGCCCCGCCAGGGGCGACACGACTTTCGCGCCATAACGCGCGCTGTTGTACACACGGTTTCAGAATTGAAAAGCGCTGGCGGTTGATGCCATAGGCTCGGCACGGAGAACCGATTCGCGTTGGGGGTTTCGCCCGACCCGCGGGAATGTGCTGGGGCACGACCTCCGACGGCGCACGGACCGTGTCGCCCCTGCCGGGGCTATGCGCCGCTTCGCGGCGCGCCCCCCACGGCTCACGCCGTGGGCTAGGAA
Organism: Planctomycetota bacterium; assembly: GCA_016208685.1. Classification (GTDB taxonomy): domain Bacteria; phylum Planctomycetota; class Phycisphaerae; order UBA1845; family UBA1845; genus JACQXM01. The sequence goes on from JACQXM010000064.1 coordinate 8,718, forward strand.
CGTGCCGCTCGCTGACGCGGGCTGCGATGCGCGGAACCGCGCGGGTGGCCCACGGGAGACGAGCGACGGGCCCGTTTCCGCCGACGCGGCCTGGCTCACAACGCCGCAACACAATGACTTGATTGGCACCGTTCCGGTCTGTCGCGCGCCCGCTGACGCGGGCCGCGGTGTGCGATACCGCGCGGCACGCCTCGCTCGAAAGTGCACGTTCCTGCCCCGTGAAGCTAAGCATCGTTGCCTCGATCCTCGCCATGGTGGGCCAGGGTGCAGGCGAAGGTGAGTCGTAGTGCCAGTCGGTCGGCCACGTACGCCCGGCCGGTGAAGAAGTAGGCCGTGTCCAGTTCGTCATCCAGTGTCACCTCCACCCGCAGCACGTCCCCCGGCCGGACGAGGTGTTTGAAGCGCGCGTCCTGGATTCGCGTCACCACCGGGATCGACGTCGCGGGGTCGCGCCCGCCCCCGCGCTGCGCCAACAGCAGCGCCCCCGCCTGCAAGCAGCACTCGCAAAGCAGCACGCCCGGCATCACCGGCGCCCCCGGGTAATGCCCGCGGAAGAAGTCCGCGCCGGGATCCACGAACGTTCGGGTGACGATGCGCCGCTCCTGCGACTCGATGACCTCGTCCACAAACAGAAACGGCGGCCGGTGTGGAATGCTGGAAATCGCGGGTCCGGTGATCATCGTCCGACCGCCTCCATCATTGGCGCGCGTGCCCCCAGGAAGCTCTCGACTTCGTTCGCCACGATAACGCCGTAGTTGATGGTGCCCAGCCAGCCCGACATGATGATCCCCACCGAGCCGGTGTGGAAAAGACCGGCGATGTGCTTGGGAAGCTCCATGCTCACCTTCAGCCCCTCGAACTTCGTTCCGAAGGTGGCGCCCGCGGCGTGACGCGTGTAGTGGTGAAAGGTGCGCGGCGTGGCGGCCTCCACGTGTCCGATCTTCCGCCGTACGTCGGGAATGTAGGTCTCCAGGGCGGCGATGGTATCGTCGATCAGCCGCTGCTTGTCGCGCTGGTACTCGGCCTCGCCGGCCGAGGCCCAATCCGACCAATTGGCGTTGGTGGAGGAGACGATGGAGTAGCGATTCGAGCCCGGGCGCGTGTCGGCGTAGTACATGGAGAAGGTGCGGCTCGTAACTTCCTTGGCGCAGAGGTGTTCGGAGTCGAACTCCGGATCGACGGAGCTGAAGATCAGGTCGCCGATGTAATCCACGCGCTCGCCGGGCCGCAGCCCGATGTACACCTGGCAACTGGAGTTGTTCAGCCGCACGGCTCGCGCCTCGTCGGCGAACGCCTCGTCGAAGTGCTCGTAACCCACGAGTTTGGCGATCGTGGTCTTGAGGTTGGCGTTGGACACCACGGCCGAGGCGCCGATGAAACGACTATTTGCGGTTACGCCGGCGACCTGCCCGTCCTCGACGTTGATCCGTTCCACCGTCACCTGCTGCCGCACATCCACTCCGTTGGCCTTGAGCTCCCGTTTCATGAGCTGGACGAGCTTGTCGGTACCGCCCTGGAAGATGTACACGCCCTTACTCATGAAGTTCGAGAAGACGATGCCGTAGGTGATAGCGGGATCGTCGAGGGTCGAGCCGTTGGCATAAGCGATGGGTTCCATGAGCAGCCGCCACACGTCGGTTCGACCGGGGAAGAACTGCTGAAAGAGCTCGCGAGTGGTCATGGTCTGGTCGTCGTAGAAGTCCATGGCCCGGGCGGTGTCGAAGAAGCGGTCGACGGTGGCGCGCGGCACGCTGAAGTGTTCCGTTAGCAGGCGGGTGAAGTCGGCGCGGTCGAACGTGGTTTCGAGCTGAAACTGCGGGTTGTCAAAGCGGATTCCCTGGAGCTGGACGATGGAGTCGGCGATTTCCTGCGTCCAGTACTTGCGGCAGCTCTTGATCATGCCGACCGGGAACCCGTGTAGCGAGATGTCAAAAACGTAGCCTCCGGGTCGGAGGAACCAGGTGGCCATGCCGCCGAAGTTGTAGTGCTGTTCCAGCAGCAGCACGGATCGGCCGCACTTGGCCAGGCAGTTCGCCGCCGTCAATCCGGCCAGGCCGGAACCGACGACGACCACGTCGTAACAGGGTTTGGCGTCAGCAAGGCGGTCTCGCGCCATCGTCACTCCGGGCCCGCGCCGAAAGGGCCGATGTCGAGGCGATCGAACCGGCGGGGCTGCGACTAGGGTAATGGGAAGTTTGGCGCCTGCAACCGCCGCGGCGGCCGGGGCGCAGGTTCTCCGGCTTGTGCCGCCGCCCCGCCGTCCGCGGCCGCCCTCCCCCGCCGGCTGCTGAGTTTGAATATCCCGGCCGCGGTGCGACAATGGAGGCGGCGTGTTCGGCAGGCTCGGCCGCGGCGCCTTCCTGCCGCCGAGCGTGCTCGTCCATCCGTCAGCATGACCGCGCGGGCGCTGGCGGGCCGAGGACGCCGTGGCTCTGGACGCTTGCGACGCGTGAGTGCTAGACTCCTGTCGTTGCAAACGGTGGACGAAGGGCGCGGTGTCGGCTGGGTGCCCAGCCAGCGAACACCGTTTCGGGCCGTCTGGTGTTTCAAAGGAGAACCCGAGTGCAAAAAACCAGCTTCCTTCAGTCTCAGACGATCCTTCGGGCGTTGGAATTCGCCCTGGCGAAAGGCGGCTTTGCGGGAAGCGCGCGCCAGAAAAAGACCGCGGAAACACTAGTTAAGGATATGAAAAGTACGCGATCGGTCAGCGGTCGCCACCAGTTGCTCACCAACCTGTTGCGCCGCGGCGCCAGCATCGAGGAGATGATCAAGGCCACCGGTTCCTCGCGGCGGACCATCTTCCGCTACCTCAACCACCTGGAAGAGGCGGGCGTTGACCTGTCTTTGAACGAGGGCAAGTATCGGCTCAAATAGCCGCGTGGCCGCCCCGCAGGCAAACTCCGAGGAACGCGCGTGGCCGCAGGCGGCTTCCGCTCGCAGCGACCCGGCCGACGCCGGAGGCGAGCACGCCGCCAGAGGCGGGCCGACGCTGCGTCCGCCGCCGGCCCGTCCTTGGAATCGGCTGCGCCCCGTGGAGGCTGCCGCCCTGGGGGCATTGGTTCTGGTGGTCGGCGCCGTGACCGTCACGCGGCTTCCCGTGGGAATCTGCTACGGCGACTCCGGCGGACTACAGCTTGCGGCGGCGACACTCGGCATCACTCATCCCCCGGGATACCCCGGCTACGCGACGCTGGGGTTCCTGGTGTCTCGCCTTCCTTTTGCCGACCCGGCCTACGCGATCAGCCTGGCTTGCTGGCTGACCGGCCTGGCGGCACTGGTGCTCTGCGCGCTGACGCAGATCCGACTAGGCGTAAACGCCTGGTTTGCGGCGGCCGTGTGCGTGGGCCTCACCGCTTATTCGCGGGTCTGGACCGGGCTGCTTCGCCCGGAGGTCTATATGCCGTCGCTGGCGTTCGTCGCCGGCGCGGTGTACCTCCTGATGCGGCACGCCGCACGGGGGCGGTGGCGCGATCTGGCATGGGGGGCGTTTCTCTGGGGGTTGGCCCTGGCGAACCGAATCCCCGTTGTGCTTACCCTGCCGTTCATCGTACTGGGCTACGCCGTGGCGTGTCGGAAGTCCGCCCGGTCGCGGCGCGAATGTTACCGGGGATTCGCGCTGGCGGTTGCGGCGGCTGCCCTGCCCGGCGTCTATAGCCTCGCCTATCTCTACCTACGCGATACGCCCACCACGGCCTACAACTACATCGAACAATACAACGAGGAGATGGGCATCCTGCCGCCGACCACCGACGGGTTCGCCGCGAAGGTTCACCGCGTGGTCTGGCAGGCCAGCGGGCGGCAGTTCCAGACCATGCTGGCCCGGGACTGGCGGGTGGTTCGCGCCAAGCTGCGGTGGATCGCCAACGAAGTGTTCCCCGTCGCGGGCTTCACGATGTATCCGCTTCTACTGGTGGTGGTGTTGGCGGCGGCCCTGGCGTTTCAACGGTCCGCCCCCGCGGCGTGTTGGCTGCTTGGCATGGCCGTGGGCAGCATGGCGTTCGTGGCCTGGTACCGCATCCACGGCGAGGCGGCTGACCTGCTCCCCGCGCTGTACGCGCTGGGGGTCGGTGCCGGCCTGGCCCTTTCTCCGGTGTTCCCCAGAGCGTGTTCGCCGCGGCGCCAAGTGGTTGCTGCACTGCTTCTGGCGTTGACCGCCGGGGCGACCGTCATGCACCTCCCTCGACGCCCGGCACGCGGTCTGGAGGTCGATGCCGCGGGGTTCCTTGCCCGTGTTGATCTGCCGACGCTGCCGCCGGGGACGATCATCTGCTCAAACTGGGCCAACGCCACGCCGCTGTGGTACGCGCAGCGGTTCCTGACCCCCCGTCCGGACGTATCCGTAATCAACGCCACGGAGTCGAATTGGTTCGGCATGGTTGCGGACAAGCTTGATCGGCCGGTTTTCGCCATTTCGGACTATGCCGTGTGGGAAGGGTACCGCTGGGAGCCTTACCGCAACCTCTGGAGGCCCGTCCCCATTCCATCGGGGCCTGAACCCGCCCCACCGTCCGGTGGAGATGCGCCGTAACGACGGCGGCGTGCTCCAGGGTAGTCGCCCGCTTGGTACGTGCCCGGGGGGGCCGCGCGTACCGCCGGTGCCGGGCGCCCGCGCCGTTTGCGCCCCCAGACTCTGGAACGCGGATTGCAAGGAACCCCACCGGGGTGTTCCCGGGCCCCGAGGAGGAAAACGTCGATGAACGTGCTCATTGCGGACAAGTTCGAGGAAGAGGGGATTGCCGCGCTTCGAGAAGCGGGCTGCGCCGTCACCATTCGCACCGGGCTCAAGGACGCCGCCCTGGCGGACGCGGTGCGCGAAAGCGAGTGCGAGGTGCTCATCGTGCGCAGCACCAAGGTAGGTAAGGAAGTGCTGGCAGCTTCGTCGGCGCTGTCGCTGATCATCCGGGCCGGGTCGGGGGTGGACACGATCGACGTAGAGTCCGCGACTACGCGCGGGATCCGCGTATGCAACTGCCCCGGGATGAACTCCGTCGCCGTGGCCGAACTGACGATCGGCCTGATGATCGCCCTGGATCGCCGGATCGTCGACGAAACGGACGATCTGCGCCGCGGGGTCTGGAACAAGAAGGAGTACAGCAAGGCCCGCGGCCTGAAGGGGCGCACGCTGGGAATCGTTGGCATGGGAAGGATCGGCTACGAGGTCGCCCGACGCGCCGCGGCCTTTGAGATGCGGCTGATCTACAGTGACGTCATCGCTCGTCCGGACCTGGAGGCGGAACTCGGAATCCGTAGGGTCGAACTTCCGGACCTACTCCGGGAAGCCGATTTCGTGACGCTGCACGTCCCGGGCGGTAGCGACACCACGCACCTTATCGGGGCCGAGCAGTTGGCGTTGATGAAGCCCACGGCGTTTCTGCTCAATTGCGCCCGTGGCGGGATCGTCGATGAGAAGGCACTGGCTGTCGCGATCGGCCGCGGGGCGCTGGCGGGAGCGGCCCTGGACGTCTACGAGATCGAGCCGGGCGCCGCCGACACCGAATTCAAGGACCCGACCCCCAAGGTGCCGCGGGTCTATGGCACGCACCACATCGGAGCCTCCACGGAACAGGCGCAGCTCGCCGTTGCCGAGGAAGTGGTTCGCATCGTGACCGCGTACATGACCAGCGGGAAATACCTCAATTGCGTGAATCCGCCCAAGGCGGCCATCGTACTGTAACGCCTGCCGATCGCGGACTCGCGCATCCGCGCATCAGCTCCGGCGGTCCGTCGACCCGCCTTCGCTGCCGGTACGGCCTGGCGTCCCCGGGGTGGGAGTATCGCCCCGCGCCGTTGTCGCCTCGCCGGCCGTAGGTATCATCCCACCCGTCGCGGCGAAAGCAGCGCGTCGAATTCGCACGGGTTGCAGGTCGCGCTCGTCCGCTGTCCGCCGCGGGGTGGCGGCAGGCCGGTCGGGGAATGCGCAGGAGGTCGGGCCCGGACTATGAGGGTACTGATTGTCGACGAGTTCGAGGAGCAGGGCGTGGCGGCGTTACGCGCCGCCGGTTGCGAGGTTTTCCAGCTCACCGGACTCAAGGATGCCGCTTTGGCGGCGGCGGTGCGCGATTGCCGCTGCGAGGTGCTGATCGTCCGCAGCACGCGGGTGAGCGCCGAAGTACTCGCGGCGTCGAAGCATCTGGCCCTCGTGGTTCGCGCCGGCGCCGGGTACGACACCATCGACGTCGCCGCTGCCTCCCGCCGTAGCGTGTTCGTGGCCAATTGCCCGGGCAGGAACGCGGTCGCGGTCGCGGAACTCACGTTCGGACTCATCCTGGCGTTGGACCGGCTGATCGTGGACGGCACCGTCGATCTTCGCGCCGGCCGGTGGAACAAGAAGCTTTACTCTGAAGCCATGGGCCTCAAAGGCCGCACGCTGGGGGTCATTGGGACCGGTCGTATCGGGAGGGCCGTAATCCGGCGGGCACAGGCGTTCGAGATGAACGTGCTGGCGTGGAGTCGATCGCTCGACGCTGCGGGCGTAAAGGAACTGTGCGTTGAGCCGCGCGAGAGCATCGAGGCGGTCGCCGCCGACTGCGATATTCTCACGCTGCACCTGGCGGCAACCGATCAGACGCGCAAGCGCGTCGGCTCCACGGTGTTCGAGGCGATGAAGCCCGATTCCATGCTCATCAACACCTCGCGCGGCGACCTCCTGGACTACGACGCGCTACGACAGGCCGTGGCCGACAAGCGGCTGCGCGTGGGGCTCGATGTGTTCGAGCGGGAGCCGAAGGAGGGAGTCGCGGCCTTTGCCGATCCCATCATGCAGACCGAGGGCGTGGTTTACGGTACGCACCATATCGGAGCCTCGACACGCCAGGCACAGGCGGCGATTGCCGAGGAGACGGTGCGAATCGTGTGCTCCTTCCTGCGCAACGGGACGGTGGAGAACTGTGTGAACCGCCGCCAGAAAACGCCGGCGCGCTTCATGCTTCTGGTCCGGCACCGCAACCGCCCGGGAGTGCTGGCGCACACACTGGGCGCCATTAGCGACGCCGGCGTGAACGTCGAGGAGATGGAGAATGTAATCAGCGAGGGTGCCGAGGCGGCCTGTGCCCGGATCACGCTCAACGCGCGCCTGGGGGACGCGGTGATCTCCCGGATCGAAACCGGCCACGAGCACGTATTCAGCGTCACCCAGTCGCCGCTGATCGACTAAGCGCCGCAACGGCGAGCGTGGTCTCAACCCGGGGGGCATCAGGCCGCAATCCGCCTTCCATGACCCACTTGTTTTGAGGTGGCTACCAACGCGGCCGCGGGGGCCGCAACCAAAACAGGCCCACGTAGGGCGCGGCCGCGAATGTCGAATGCTGAATCCGGAATGCTGAATGGGCGGTTTGTGGCGGTCCAACGGAGCCGTTCTCGTGCACAACGAGATGCGCGCAGAATGCAAACGGCTTTCGCGGTAAGCAACTAAACCGCCCTCCCCTCCGGTCCGACGTACCCAGGGTGCGGAACGGTGTGACCAGCGTGATTGTGGTCGGGCCGCCGGCATTCCACGTTGGCGGGATGGCGGCCGTAACGCAGCAGATGCGGGCGCTCGATTGGCCCGACCGCTTCTGCGTCGAGTTTTTCCCCACCACCCACGCGCCTGCGCCGGGCGAAGCGAAGCTCCGAAGGCTGGCGCGGCACATCACGCAGCTGCGTTCCCTCGGCGAACTGCTGGCGGCTCGAGGTCCTGCGATCGTCCACTTGCACACGTGCAGCGGCTTCTCCTTCTTCCGCTCCGCCGCCGACCTGTACGTGGCGAAGCGCGCCGCCCGGCCGGTGGTGCTGCATGTCCATGGCGCCGGGTTCGACGAGTTCCACCGGAGCGCCGGACCCCTTCGGCGCCGCTTCATCGCGCGCGCGTTGACTGGCGCGGACGCCGTGATTGCACTTTCCGAGGGCTGGCGAGGCAAGCTCCTGTCCATCGCGCCGCGGGCCACGGTGGAAGCGTTGGAAAACGCGGTCGACTTACCGCCAGCGGCGCGGACGCACGAACACTCTGGACCGTGTCGCTTTCTCATGCTCGCCCGCATGGACCGTTGGAAGGGCGTGGACGATCTGCTGGCGGCGTGCGCCAATCTGCGCGCCACGGAGGTAGCGTTCGAGCTCGTACTGGCGGGTCCGGAGGGTTCCGCGGGAGGCGGGGAAGCCTTGGCGGCAAAGATACACGAGCTTGGCATCGAGACGTGCGCGCGCTACGTGGGCGCCGTCGGCGGCGAGGCGAAGGAGGATTGGCTCAACTGGGCCGACGTGCTCGTGCAACCGAGCCATCAGGAAGGCATGCCGCTCGCGATGCTCGAGGCCATGGCGCGGGGAGTGCCCATCGTCGCGACGTCGGTAGGTGCCGTGCCCGAGATCATCACGCCGGGAGAGCATGGTTTACTCACCCCGCCCGGCGATCCGGCACTGCTTGCGCGAACTATGCGGGCGATGGCGAGCGACGCCGCGAGTCGACAAGCCATGGGCCGGTCAGCGCGAGCGCTGGCCGAGATGAGGTTCAGCACGCGACGTTTCCGCGACGGGCTGGTGGCGCTCTACGACAAGGTGCTTGCAACGCAACACGCGCCGCGGGCCACTCCCCTGCTCCAACCGACGCCGTGTCGCCGCGCGGACCCGACGGCGAGTGCGATCGGTTGACTCCCCCTCCCGGCTGGTCTGCCTGCTTACGCCCAAGCCCTCGCCGCCGAGCCACCGTTCAACGTCGTTTCTCGCGATCAGCTAACCGTATGTGGATCGCTCTTGCGGCGGACCCTTGGGCCTCGCGGGGCCGCCCGGGCTGAAGTCCGCGGCTCGATACGGTTAAATCTCAACGAGACACTACACCACCGGGGCGCCCCGCCATTCGGTCCCCCTGGGAAACGTAGACTTCTCGACCTAGCCCAGGTTGCGCAGTTCGCGAAGAATCGTAGCGATTTTTGGCTGGATTTGGGGGGCGGAACCGCCTTGGCGGTAGCGCCAGGCGTAGTCCGTGCGTCGCAGGTGCGTGTAGTGAAGACCTACCCCATTGCATTCGTA
>JACQXM010000065.1 GCA_016208685.1 Planctomycetota bacterium
CGTGGATTTCCTCCGCTCGCGTGCCGCGGATCGGGAATTGACGCGGGTGGCCGAGCGGTTGAGCGAGGCTGCGCTGCGGCAGGTGTGGGACAACCCGGACGATGCCGACTACGACCACCGGTGAGAGCCAGAGCAGGAATCGCTCGTGACCCGGGTTCGGTCCGGTAGGGGCGCCACGTAGCCGACGCGCAGCGTCGGCGAGTGCGCCCGGGGGTGAACCCCGGCTCGTCGGGATCGCGGTCGGGAGTGGTGAACGGTGCGGCGGAGGCGCCGTGGGGCGTCGGTTGCCTACGAGGCTGCGCCTGTCGAGTGCGTTGGGGTAGTCGCCGAAGCCATCCGCTCCCGCATCCGTCAGCCTCCCAGCGCGATGAGCCGCAGGATGTTGTAGGTCAGGGCGAAGAGGCACGCGGTGCCCAGCGCCTTGTCCAGGCCTCGATGCTCCTTCGCGTCGGCGTTCACCGTCTCCGCAGTCGCGGCGCGCTGCTTGTAGATCTCCTTGGCTTCGTCGGTGCCCATGCGCTGCCGCCAGGCCGCCACGGCCGGGCTGTCCCCGTCGCGCGGCAGGTGCGGATCGCGCGTGTCCCCCTTGCGCGGCTTCGGCACGGGGGCGTAGGAGGTCACCTGCCTCTGGGCCGCCTGGTCGATGGCCTCGTGCTGGGCGTAGCCGCCATCGACGAGCACCTCGGCCGGTCGCACCCCCGTGCGTTGCTCGACCTGGTCGATCATCGGTGTGGATTGCCCCGCATCGCTCCCCCGGTTGATCACGTCGACCCCGACGATGACGCGGGCCTTGTCCGTGGTGGTTCCGAACTGCACGTTGAGGGCCGGGCGGAAGCCGCCGTCGCCCATCTTCATCACCCGCGCCTCGGGGTCGGTCGTCGAGACGCGCACCGTGCCATCCTTGGCCCCGCTGCGCTTCTTGGTCGCGGTCACCTCGGGCACCTGCATCCGCTGCTCCGCCCCGCGCTTGCGCGCCGCCGCCCGCCGCGCCACCGGTCACCGCCAATCTCCGATCCGGACGACCCGGGCTATCCCCGCGGGCGCACTCGCCCCGCCAGGCCCGCTGCGCGGGCCTGGCGGCGCTACGTGGCGCCCCTACCGGGACGAGAAACGTCAACCCCGATTGTTGCTCACGCTCATAGCGCGGCCAGGGGCCGCAACCAAAGCGGCCCCTGGCCGCGCGTCGAGCGTCGAGCGTCGAGCGTCGAGGGTTCCGGACCCTTCATTGGGTGGTCTGCTCCACCTTGGCCCGCAGCGCGTGCAACATCCGGGCAAGATGGTCGATGCGCTCGCAGAGCGGGGCGACGGCCGAGGCGTCGGTGTAGCCGAGGTCGCGGGCGAGGATGAGGAAGTACTCGGCCTCGGCGAGCGAGCCTTCGGCGATGTTCAGGAAGCGGGCGTAGTCGGCCTGCGTGTGCCGCTTCGAGCCTTCGGCGATGTTGGCCGGCACGGACGAGGCGGCGCGGCGGAGTTGGCTGGTCAGGCCGTACCGTTCGTCGGCCGGGAAACCGACGGTCAGCCGGTAGACCTCGAGCGTCACGGCGTGGCCTTCCTGCCAGACCTTCAGGTCGGTGAAGCGTTGCATCTGTCATGCCTCCTGGCTGCCGCTGGTGGGCGGGGTTGAAGACGGCGTCGCTTCTCGGATAGGAGGAGTTGTGCCAGCAGCCTTCCCACCAAGGAGGACGCCGTGAAGCAGTTTGTAGCGCGTTACCGTTCGCTCGTCACCGGGGTTCTGTCCGGCTTCGACCGCCTCGTCTTCCGCGGCCAGCTGCAGCCGCTGATGCGCGACGGGGGCATGTACTTCTTCCTGGAGGATGCCGGCGTGCGCCTGCTGGACTTCAAGAAGTTCGCCATCGCCACCACCGAACGGATCAAGGAGGCCGCGCTGGCCGAGGCGCGTCGGCTCGGCAGGCCGATCGAGTACCTGGATTCGCCGGCGATCGACAAGGAGGACTACGTGCGCAGGCTCCTGCGCCAGCACCCGGTCGAGCAGGGCCTGATCTGCGTGCTCAAGGCGCTTGAGCCGTGCATGACCTTCGAGTACCACCGCGACCCGGATCGCAGGAAACGTGGGCTCAAGCTGCACGCGGGGAAGTGCCTGCACCTGTACAAGTACTTCCTCCATCCCCGCTTCGGCTGGATCAACGCCCGCATCCAGACGTGGTTTCCGTTCAACTTCCAAATCTGCATGAACGGGCGCGAGTGGCTGGCGCGACAGCTCGAACGCCGCGGCCGGTCCGACTTCACACGCGTGGACAACTGCTTCACCTGGCTGGGCGACCCGGCCCTCGCCCAGCGGTTGATGAACGGCCAGCTCACCACCAACTGGCCGCGAGCACTGGGCGCCATCGCCCGCACCCTCAACCCGCTGCACCGGGAGATCTTCCGGGCCCGCCCGATGGACTACGACTGGTCCGCCTACCAGACCGAATGGGCCACCGACGTGATGTTCAAGACTCCGCAGGCGCTCGCCGACATCTACCCGCAACTCGTGCGACACGCGACGGACCACTTCCAGAGCCCCGACGTCATGCGCTTCCTCGGCCGCAAGGCCCACGGCAACTTCACCGGCGAGATCGTCACCAGCTTCAAGGACCGCGCCGAGGGCGTGCGCGTCAAGCACTGGGTGCGCGGCAACTCCGTCAAGATGTATGACAAGGCCGGCAGCGTCCTGCGCGTCGAAACCACCATCGCCGAAACCGACGACTTCAAGGTGTTCCGCCCCCGCCACGAGGATCCCCACGGCAAGCTGGAGTGGCTTCCCCTCCGCAAGGGCGTCGCCGACCTCCACCGCCGCGCCCAGGTCTCCCAGCGGGCGAACGACACCTACCTGGAAGCCCTCGCCGCCGTGAACGACGAGACACCCCTTTCGCTCCTCCTCGACCGCGTCTGCACACCCACCGTGTACCACCACCGTCGCGTGCGGGCGTTGCGCATCGGCGACCCAGCCGACCTCGCGCTGCTGCAGGCCATCTCCCGCGGCGAGTTCGCCGCCGCCGGGTTCCGCAATCGCGACCGCCGCTACCTGATTCATCCGGCCAGTCGCCACGCCCCGGCGGCCCACGTCCGCTCCTGCGCCGCCAAGATCAGCCGACCGCTTCGTCTCCTCCGCGCCCACGGCCTGCTCCGCAAGATCCCCAAGAGCTACCGCTACACTGTCACCCCCATCGGACACCTCGTCACCGCGGCCCTCTTCGCCGCGCGCAACGCGACGCTCAAGCAGCTCCTTGCCGATGCCGCGTAGAAGCTACGCGCCGTGCGACGGACTTCGGAGGTAGTAGATCAGTCTACTGAAAACTGAAAACTGAAAACTGAAGACCGAATGCCGAATGCCCCCGCGCGGCGGCTCTCACCCGCTTGCGGGCGGCTCGTCCGGCAGCGGCAGGCGGATGGTGAAGGTGGACCCCGTCCCGACCTTGCTCTCGAAGGACAGGGAGCCGCCGTGCAGCTCGATCATCGAGCGGGCAATGAAGAGGCCGAGGCCGGTGCCGCCGACGGTGCGGCGGGTGGAGCTGTCGGCCTGTTCGAAGATCTGGAAGATGCGGCTCCGATCCTCGTCGGAGATGCCGCGGCCCGAATCGACGACGTCGACGCGCAGGGCGCGTCCGGCCTCGGCCGTCTCGACGCGCGCGCGCACGTTGATC
>JACQXM010000059.1 GCA_016208685.1 Planctomycetota bacterium
GCCTTTCTGCGTGGGTTCGGCACCGCCGGCTCCCAGCCGGGGCAGTTCAGCGCTCCGGAGGGGCTCTGCGTCGACAGGGATGGCCATATGTGGGTGGCCGACACCAACAACCATCGGATCCAGAAGTTCGACATTCTGGAGGAGGAGCCCTCGGGGATTGCGGCCGAGATCGGTTTTCCGGCCGACGGCTTTCATGCGAGAAACCAGGGCCTGGTGCTCATCGGCAGGGCCGATAGCGCCGCCTTCGCGTCCTATGAGCTGGCCTACGGCACCAGCGCATCAGCGACGGAGTGGACGGTAATCGGGACGTTCGCGCGGCCCGTGGTCAACGGGACATTGGGCTACTGGGAATTCCCCGCCGCCGACGGGAGCTACACCCTGCGTCTCACGGTGACCGAGACGGGCGGGGCGGATCTGCCCCCGGTGTATGCCACGGTCGTGGTCGATCGCGCGCCCCCGGAGGTCTTCATCGGCTATCCCCCGGACCAGCAGCTCCTGGGCAGCCAGGAAACCGTCCAGGGGCGCGTGACGGACGCGAACCTGGCGGCGTACACGCTGGACTACGGTTTCAGCGCGACCCCGGCTTCCTTTACGCCGATCGCAAATGGCACGGCGCCGATCGCCGGCGGGGATCTGGCCGTCTGGAACACCCAGGGGATTGCGAACGGCGTCTATACCCTGCGGCTGACGGCCAGCGATCGGGCCGGGAACCAGTCGGTCCACACGCGCATGATCTCCATCGGGCCGGTGGCCTTCGCGGGCCGTATCGGCACCGGGGTCGACGGAACCGCGAACAACCAGTTGAGCCTGCCGTATGACGTGGCGCGCGGGCCGGATGGCCGGCTTTACGTGGCGGAGTACAATGCCGGCCGCATCAAAGTGCTCAACCCCGACGGCAGCTTCGTGACGGTGGTGGGGCGCAATTCGGGCGACTGGAGCCGGGATCTTTCCGCCCCCGTTGCGGTCGCGGTGGACTCGCAAAACACGATCTACGCGGCGGATGGCCGCAACGTGGTGCAGGTTTATCGCTATCAGTCGGCGAGCGATACCTGGATCTGGAGCCGCACATTGGGCGGCAGCGGCAGCGCGTTGGGGCAATTCGACTATCCGACGGATCTCGTGGTCCAGGAGGCGGACGGGGTTTCGATCCGTCTGTACGTGGTGGATTCCAATAACCACCGCGTGCAGGTGCTGGATCTTGTGGCCGAGACCTGGTCGCGGATCGGCTCCTACGGGAAGGACTACGGACAGTTCGTCAATCCGCGGGGGCTCGCGCTGGATGCCTACGGCAATTTGTACGTCACCGACGCGGGGAACAAGCGCATCGTCCTCTTCGACGCCGGCGGGAACTACATCTCCCACTTCGGGCAGTCGGGGCAAATCCCGGCCCCGTGGGGTATCGCGGCCGACGTCATCGGGAATCTGTACGTTTCGCAGTCATCGCACTACGGCGCGGCCGGGGTGCTGAAGTTCAACGCGGACGGCACATTGCTGCTCTCGTTCGGCCCCTACGGCACCTCCGAGGGACAGCTCAACGGCGGTTACGGGCTGTGCGTGACGGCGGACAACACCGTCTATGTGGCCAACCCCAACAGTCACACGGTGGAGAGCTTCCGCGTGTACTACCCGCCCGGCGTGACCGCTGCGGCTACGGCGCACATCCAGTCGCCGCCCGAGGGCCTCGTCACCCATCGCGACGTGCCGGTGGTCGGCACCGCCTCCGGCCCGCGGTTCTTGTCGTACGTTTTGAGCTACGGGCCGGGCCTCGACCCCGAGCCGGACCAGATGACCGTTATCGCCGCCTCCGACCGCTCGGTCAATAAAGGTACCGTGGGCTTTTGGCGCACGGACGGTCTGGATGACGGCACCTATACCCTGCGGCTGGAGGTGAGCGACACTCAGAGCGCGGTGGTCTTCGACACGGCCACCGTGTTCATCGACCGGGTTCTCCCGGTGGCCGCCCTCACGGCGCCCGCGTCGCTGGAGCGGGTGTCGGGCGTGGTCTCGATCGCCGGCACGGCAAGCGACCGTCACCTGGCTTACTACCGCCTCGAGTACGGTTCGGCGAACGACGACAACTCCTGGGTGAGCGTGGCCAGAGTCGATGGCGTGGGCGTTACCGGCGGCATTTTGGCGGAGTGGAACGTCGAGAATGTCCCGGACGGCGTGTACACGCTGCGTCTTTTCGTCGAGGATCTGGCGGGGAATCGCGCTATTTCCTCGGTCCTGGTGTCCAAGGGACCGGCGCAGTACCTGAGCGCGTTCGGGCATCTCGGTAACTTGAACGGCGAGTTCAACACTCCCAAGGCGCTGGCCCGCGGACCCGACGGCCGTATCTACGCGCTGGATGCCGGCAACGGCCGCGTCCAGATCTTCGACGCGGACGGCGGCTTTCTCGGCACCTTCGGGGCAACGGGCTCGGGCGCGGGGCAACTGCTGAACCCGTCCGGTCTCACGATCGCCGCGGACGGAAGGATCTTCGTGGTGGACACGGGGAACAACAGGGTGCAGGTGTTCGGCGCGGACGGCACGTACCTGGCGGCGTTCGGCCGCGAGGGCTCGGGCCCCGGCGAGTTCCTCTCGCCCTATGATGTCGCCATCGGCGCCGACGAGACGATCTATGTCTCCGACACGCTGAACAACCGCGTGCAGATCTTCACGCCGGAGTATGCTCTCAGCGGGAGCTTCGGCGTCTTCGGCCGCGAACCCGGAGATTTCTACCACCCGGCGGGTCTCGCGTGCGACGGCTTCGGTAATGTTTATGTCGCCGACACCGGGAACGATCGCGTTCAGATCCTGGACGGCCGCGGCGGTTTCATCGCGCAGCTTGGCGCAACCGGTACGCGCGAAGAGATGCTCATGGCGCCGCTGGACGTGGCGCTGGATGGCGACGGCAACGTCTACGTCGCTTCGACGGGCGAGTCGACGATCAAGAAGTACCGCGCGGACGGCACGTACCAGATCGGTTTCGGGCATTACGGTGCGGCGCAAGGGCAGCTCTTCGAGCCCGCCGGGCTGGTCGTCTGGGGCGGCGGGGGCAGCGCCGAAATCTACGTTGCCGACACGCGCAATCATCGTGTTCAGCACCTGCGCGTCTACCATCCCCAGGTGCCGGTGCCGGGGCTCGCCGTGGCGCTGATCGCGGCGCCGGCCGACGGCAGTAATCTGCGGCAGAGGAACTTGATTGTCGGGACGGCGTACGCTCCGGAGCTGACGGGCTATACGGTATGGCTCGACGACGGGGTCAACGGCTGGACGCAGGTTTACTCCTCCGAGCAGCCGGTGCTCGATGGCACCCTCTGGTACCTGGATGCTGCTCGTCTGCCAGGCGCGTCGTGCAGCGTGAAGCTCCAGGTGACCCGGGCGGACGGGACGGTTCTCGAGTCGCCGGTGGTGCACCTGCTTGTGGACCAGCAGCCGCCGCAAGTCGGGCTGACGAGCCCCGTGGCTTTCTCCCTCGTCAATGGAGCGGTTGCGGTGACGGGCTGGGTGAGCGACGCCCAGCTTGATCGTTTCGTGCTGGAGTACGGCAACCGGCAAGACGACGCCTCCTGGGTGGAATTCGGGTCCGGGACGCAGCCGGTCGAAGGGGGCACGCTCGGCGTCTGGTACACCGCCTACGTCCCGGACGGCACCTATGCGCTCCGGCTGACCGCGGTGGACAAGTCCGGGAACATGAGCCGCGCCCAGACGATCGTGTCCAAGGGGTATGTCCGTTACCTTTCGTCATTCGGCATCTTTGGGCGCGTGGAGGCCGAAATGGCGTCGCCCCGGGATGTCGTCGTGGCGCCGGACGGGGAGATCTTCGTGCTCGATTCCGACAATCACCGCGTCCAGGTTTTCGACGCCGGCTGGAACTTCCGGCGAGCCTTCGGCGCGCAGGGCTCCGGCGCGGGACAGCTTCAGGGGCCGGGCGGGATTGCCGTCGATCCGCAAGGCAACATCGTCGTCGCCGACACGGGGAACAACCGCGTGCTCGTCTTCGATCCGCTGGGCACTGTGGTAAAGGACATCGGCTCCGGCGGCGGGGTATTCAGCGCTCCGGAGGGCGTGGCGGTGGATGCCGCGGGAAAGATCTACGTGGCAGACGCGAACAACAACCGCGTCAAGGTGCTCGATCCCTCCGGTGCGACGCTCATGAACCTGAGCGTCTCTCACCCCACCGGTGTTGCGGTGGATTCCACGGGGAAGATCTTCGTCGCCGAGCCCTACAACAACAGGATTGTGGTGTTCCACGCCGGCGGGACACTGTGGAAGTCCTTCGGCACCTACGGCACGGGACAGGAGAACCTCCACAATCCCTGGGACCTCGCCATTGACGTTCTGGACAATGTCTTTGTCGTCGACAAGAACAACAACCGGATCAAGAAATACACGACCAACGGAGTGGTGCTCACGGTGTACGGCTCCGGCGGCAACGGGGAGGGGCGTTTCTCCTCGCCGACGGGCGTCGGCACGGACGGGCGCGGCCGGGTCTATGTGGCGGACACCGGGAATCACCGGATCCAGGTTCTGGATGACTACGGCTCGGGTTCCGACCACGAGCCGCCGGTGCTCTGGCTGGATCCCGCCCTCGCGGCGAATTTGCAGGGCCTCATGGAACACCGCGGGGATGACTGGGCTCTACACCGTGAGGCTCTGGGCGCTCGACAAGGTTGTCCAGGAGGCGGAGCTGCTGCTGGACGTTCGCGTTGACGGCGTGGCGCCTGCCATGCCGGTTTTCGACGCGCTTCCGACAATCACCAACCAGCGCACACTGGACATCTCAGGGGGCGCGGAGGCCGTCTCCCGCGTGGACCTCAGGATCAACGATGGCCTTGCCAGGGCGGTCTTCGCCGACGCCGCGGCACATTTCGTTTTCACGGCGGCGGCGCTGCCATCAGAAGGGCTCAACTACCTGCAGGCAACAGCCACGGACGCCGCCGGCAACGTCAGCGGGACGGGCAATGCCGTCATCGAGCGCGACACGCTCGCGCCGGCGATCAATATCTCGGGCGTGATCCATGGTCACAATTACCGGGGCGCGGTGACGCCGCAGGTCCAGGTGAGCGACAAGAACCTGCTGGGTGGGGCGACGCAAGTCACGCTCAACGGCATGCCCTTTTCGAGCGGCACGAGGATCGACGCGGATGGCGACTACCTGCTGTCGGTTGCGGCCGCGGATGCCGCGGGCAACAGCGCCGCGGCCCAGGTCGCGTTCGTCATTGACGCGAGTCCGCCGGCAGCACCCGTGCTCGCACAGGCGCTGAGCCCCACCAACCACACCGCCATTGCCCTGCAGGCGACATACGACGCCGCCGACACGCAGCGGCTCGAGCTGTTTCACGGGGGGATCTCTCTCGGGATCTCGCCCGCGGACGGCTCCGGTGCGAGTACCTGGACGAACGTCGCGCTTGCGGAGGGGGACAATCTCTTCGAGATCGAGGCTTGGGACGAGATCGGCAACGTCTCGCGCTCCGCGCCGATGCACGTCGACGGCGACCGGACGGCGCCCGCGTGGGTGGGCGCAGTCGGGGTGCAGTTCGTGAGCCCCGGCAACGGCGCGGCCTGGATCTACTGGAACGACGCGCTTGAGCGCAACGGGCCGGTGCGCTGGAACATCTACTACGGCACCAGCCTCCCGCTGGATTTCTCGACGGCCGTGAAACTGGCAGATGTCCAGCCCGAAAGCGGCGGGACGTTTACCTGGGCTTACCGGGTGGATGGCCTGCAGAACAACACGACCTATTACTTCGCGGTGCGCGCCGAGGACAGGGTGACGGATCCCAACGAGGACGCCAACACGATCACCGAGTGGGTCACGCCGCATCCCGGCGCTTCCTTCCGGCATCACGCCTGGGGGTCGGCAGCCAACGGCTTGAGCGTCACGGATTTGGATGGCGATGGCGCGAAGGAAGTGCTGCTTGCGACCGATGAGGGGCTGAGGATCCGGGCGCGCGATGCGCAGGGCGAGTGGGTTGATGTGACATCCGCGTGGGGCGCGTTCCCTGCGGAAAGGTGCCTCGCTCTGCTTGCCGCCGATTTCGACAACGATGGCGATGAAGATGTGGTGCTGGCCGGGCAGACATTGCGGTTGTACCGCAACGATGGCGTTGGACACCTAGTGGAGGCCACGGTGGGTTCGGGCTTTGCGAATCCTGACGGTGCTTTGTCCGTGAGCGTTAACGGCGTTTCGGTGGGTGGCGATGGATTTCTGGATCTGATGGTAGGTTTTGAGTTGACCGGCAGCCTTGATGGCGGAGCCGGTGCTCAAGGGACGGGGTTGTCGGTTCCGGGCACGTCAAATCCCCCTGATTCCCCCTTTGTCGAAGGGGGAGCTAATGGGATTTCCGGGCAGGATTCTTTGCCGGCTAACGGGGAGGGCAGGTTCTTCACTGGCTACCGGAACCTGGGGGATATGGATGGGGACTTACTGGGGAACGGGGAGGGTCGGTTCTTTGCTGTCTACCGCAATCTTGGGGATATGGATGGGGATGGTCGCGGCGAACTGGCGTTTGTGGATGAGACTGAACAGACGGGCTTGAGCCGCGCGAGCGCGATCCGAAGCGTCGTCGCGGGGGACCTCGACGGCGACGGGGCCGCGGACTTGCTTCTTGCCGGCGGGAACGAAAACACGCTCTTTTTCAACGATGGGACGGGGCACTACGTGGACATGACGAGCGCGAACATGCCGGCCATCAGCTCCGACATCCGGGGGACCCTGCGCGCCGATTTGGATGGCGACGGCGACCTGGATCTGTTCTTGGCCAACCGCGGCGAGCACAGCTACCTGTTCCTGAACGACGGTACGGGACGATTCCTCGACGCTTCCTCGGGCATGCGCGGTCTGGTCGGGACGGAAACCATCACCAGCGCCGCCGAAGGGGACTTCGACAACGACGGCGACCGGGACCTTTTCCTCAGCCTCGGATCGCTGAACCTGCTCTTGGAGAACCGGGGAGACGGCACGTTCGTGGAGATCTCGGGTGCGGCCGGCGTACGCGCCGGCGGTGGTGGCGAGACGGCTGTGAGCGCCGATCTGGATGGCGACGGGGATCTGGATGTGGTCACATCCGGCGGCGATCTGTACGAGAACCTGCAAAACGATGCCGGGTGGCTCCAGGTGCGGCTCGTGGGCACACTCACCAACGCCGACGCGGTGGGTAGCCGGGTTATGATCTACAGCGCCGGGCACCTGGGCGATCCGTTGGCGCTGGAGGGCTTCGCCGAGGTGGCGTCGGGAATGGGCTACCGCAGCCAGTCGCCGCGCGAGCTGCACTTCGGGCTGGATCCTGCCGCGATCTACGACGTGCGGGCGGTCTTCGGCAGCGGCATCGCCGTGGAAACCCGCGGTGTGAGCACGGGCCGGCTGATCGTGCTGATCGAGGACAACACGCCGCCTGTCGCAGAAGATGACGACGACGTCGATGGCATGTGGAGGAGGGAGGACGCCCTCATCCGGCTCAGCGCGACTGACGTCAGCAGCGGCGTGGGGCAGACCCTCTTCCGGCTGGACGGGCAGGAGTCGGTCTACGCCGGCCCGATCGCGATCGGCGACGAGGGGGCGCACCTGCTCGAGTACTGGAGCGTGGATCTGGCGAAGAATGTCGAGACGCTGCACGCGGTCGAAGTGCTGATCGACAAGACGGCGCCGGTCACCGGTCACGACTGTCTCCAAGACGACATCTGGGTGAATACCAGCATCACCGTAAACCTGCTGCCGACAGATGCTCGGCCAAGCGTCCAGACCAGCGGCGTGGCGCACACCTACGCCCTCGTGAACGGGGCGCCACAGGCCGCGGACGTGCTCGCGCTGCCGTTCACCGCGGACGGCATCTACGCCGTCCAATTCTGGAGCATCGACGCGGCCGGGAACGAGGAAACTCCCAAAGCACTCACCGTGAAGATAGACACAGCGCCGCCGGCTACGGTCATCGCCGTGGGCGAGCCGAAGCACCAGGG
>JACQXM010000020.1 GCA_016208685.1 Planctomycetota bacterium
CGTACGGAGCCTCTTCTCCTTCGACGGTTTGGGGCGAGACTTGGTTCTGGCCATCCCTGGCCCTCCCGGTGGAATCTTCGCCTTCTCTATCGACTGGCGACCCCCGATCCATCAAGCCGGCTTTGCCGCTCTAGAAAAAAAACATCCGACGCCGCGGCCACCCTATCAGGGGCGCGCTGTCGGATGTTTCCTCCCCCTCCCGAAGGAGCTTCTTGCTGCCGGCTCGTGCCTGCCGCAATCGTACCGCGCGGAGAAAAAACCACCGCACGTCAACGAAGCTGCCAGCGCACCGGCCGACGGCCGCAAATTGTCCCACTCCCCCATATCCCAAAACGCGAGCTGGATGGCGGGTATTGCAAAGCTCCAGCGCCGCAGGAGCATCTCAACCCGACCAAGTGCCGCATATTAACGGGTTCGTCATTGCGTGTCAAACGCATGTTTCCCATTTTTCTTTTTTTTATCAGGCACGTTCCGTACGTAGTTCTACGCTGCCGGGGGAAGGCGCCGAGCGCCGCCTGCTCCCCAATCCTGTGAGTTTTCGCCTGGCGCACGCGGATCCGGCTTGTGAATTGTCCTGGCCGGCTGCGTGGCGTGCCGTTTCGGTGCCGGCTGCGTCGGCGGCGCTACAAAAACGCGATCGCACGTCGCACGTCGATCGGCGGCGTGTCTTGCAGCGATCACGCTGGAGTTCGGCTGGTCGCCGGCGCCGGCCACGTTGCCGAGCGCTCCGCCGCCGACCGACGCTTCGCCGAGCCGCCTGGTGCCGGGGCGTGCCGCCCGAGTCACAGGCATCCAGCCGCCGACGCACTGGAGCCTCGCTTGACGCGCCCCCATTGTCCTACCTACAGAGCACGTGGGATGTGCGCGCGACGTGGCACCGCGCCCGTTCCGCCGGAGTCACACGGGTATGATCCTGAGAGCCCGTTACGTGTTGCCCGTCGGCGCGCCCGTGATTGTCAACGGCGCCGTCGAGGTGCGCGACGGAGTGTTCGTCGCCGTGGGTCCCGCGAGCGACATCAGCGGGTCGCCCGCGGAGGACTTTGGTGATGCCGTCATCCTGCCCGGGCTGGTCAACGCCCATACCCACCTGGAACTGACCCGCCTTGCGGGCCTGGTGCCGCCGTCGCCGGATTTTACGGATTGGCTCCGCCGACTCGTGGTGGCACTCCTTCGTGAGCCGCCCACTGCCGAAACCGTGGCACTGGCGGTGCGCGAAGGCCTCGCGCAGTCCGTGGCGGCGGGCGTTACCACGGTTGGTGATATCTCGCGTAGTCCATTCTGGACGCGGCCCGTACTCGCGGATTCGCCGCTACGCAGCGTCTCGTTCGGCGAGGTGATAGCGCTGGGGCGTCGGCGCGGGCTTCTGAGCGAGCGGCTGGACGCCGCGGCCTCGGAGACGCACGCAAGCCCCCGCCTGCGTGTCGGGATCTCCCCGCACGCCCCCTATTCCGTCGAACGGGAGGGCATGGTTGCCTGCGCACAGCGTGCACAGGCGGACGCGCTGCCTCTCTGCGTCCACCTCGCCGAGACGCCTGATGAGGAGGCCTTTACGCGACGACGGGAGGGACCGTTCGCTGACTACCTGACGGCGCTCGGAGTCTGGGACGATGAGGTTCCCACCGCCGGGTGCGGTCCCGTGGAACTGGCGGCCGGCGCGGGGTTGCTCCGCCCGCAGACCCTAGTCGCCCATGCGAACTACGTCAGCGACGCGGACATCGCGCTCCTGGCCGCCGGCGGAAGCTCCGTCGCCTACTGTCCGCGCACGCACGCCGCTTTCGGTCACGCACCGCACCGCTTTCGCGACATGCTCGCCGCGGGGATCAACGTCTGCATCGGAACGGACAGCCTGGCGTCCAACCCGTCGCTGTCCGTGCTCGATGAACTCCGTTCGCTCCGGCGGAGTTGTCCGGACGTGGCGGCGGGCGTGTTGATCGGCATGGCCACGCTGGGCGGCGCGCACGCTCTGGGATGCGCGACGCAGGCGGGCTCGATTGTAGCGGGGAAAGACGCCGACCTGTTGGTGGTGCCGCTGGCATCGGACGAAGCGCTGTCGTGGGAGTCGATCCTCGACGGCGCGCAGGAGCCGCGGGCCGTGTACATCGGGGGCGGGTCACGGCACCCGGATCCGGGGTAATCGCCCGGTCCCGGTTGCCCGGCGACGAACAAGCCCGGTTGCCGGTAGGGCTGCGCGGTACCCCAGCGTCCATCAGAACCGGACCTGTGGCCCCCTGGTGGCTTGCCGGCCCGCTGGTCCACCGTCGCAACGAGTCGCACATCCGGGACATGAGCGGACCCGATCGTAGGGCACCGCCCTTGGTGCGTCCGCACCAAAAAACTTCCCGCAAAAAAAGTGTCCCCCAGCTTCTTGGTGCTACCGGTGCGGTCGATGGATAGGCGCACCCAGGTGCCGGTTCCCGCGCGACGCGGCGGCGCTCTCCTGCGAGTGTCGCCTGCCGCGCCAGAACATAGTCGTTTCGGCTATTGAGTTCTATTGAAGGACTGGTGCTATGCAGCTCGTACTTTGGCTACTCGATTGGCTGGAAGGTTGCATCCCTCTCATCACTCTGGGCATGGAAGGTTAGCGTGCGGTCATGGTGATTATCTTTCCGCTCACCACGGGTGAAGATCTCGCCGTGCGCTGGGGATCGCGCGTCATCCCGGTGCTCGCGGCGGTGGTGGTCCTGCTGCTGGGGGCGATCAGCGCGGGACTGACGTAACCGTCTCCGCGGGGTTCATCACCAGCGCGAAGGTCTCGACCGCTCGCCTGCTGCGGTCCAGCATCCGGTGCCGGTTGCGGATGAACTCCACCCAGAAGGACGCTCCCAACGCCGCACTCAGACAAAAGCCGAGCAGCCCGGCGTGCACGGCCACGGCGTTTCGCGATATCGCCGCAAGCGCGAAACACGTCGCGGCCGAGGCGCCCAGCGCTGTTCCGAGCCCCCATCGTGCAGACCGCGACTCCAGGCGCGGGCTTGACGCCAGCCAGCGAGGAGCGAAACACCCCAGCAGCGACACCGCCAGCAGCGCCAGGTACGTCATGGGCGGCGGGGGGATCGCGGATCTCAGAAAACGCTGATTCAGCAGGCCGGCGATGGCATCTCCGATGAGAAAGCAGCCGGGAACGTCCTGAACCACGTCGCCGGCATAACGAACGGGGTGCCGGTCCACGGGCACGCCGCGACGCGCCGTTCGCAGGTCACCGAACAAGACGATCTTCGCCGACACCAGCCCGCGTAACTCCTCCTCGGCACAGGTCAGCAACTTCTCGTAGGCCACGGTCCGCGCCGACCAGCCTTGCGGCGAGTCCAGGGGCATGCGCATCCAGCCCACCAGATCGCTGTCGCTCAGCCGGACGTCCGACGGCACGCCGTGCGTGACCGAGGTCAGCTCGATGCGGTCGCGCTCGCGGCGGAAAGCGCCGGGTTGCACCTCGTAGAGCAGGTCGAACCAGCGCTGCGTCGCCGGCCATTCGATCTCCAGCCGCGCTTCGGCGTGCAGTCCGGCGGCCAGCGTCGTCAGCGCCAAACTCGGTACCACCGCCTCACCGCGCCGGAACGCCACCGCGAATTCGCCCGGATGGTCCACCATTTCCCGAGCCACGATTGCCCCGTGACGCAGACGCCTCCCCAGGGCGCTGCGGATCGACGGACTGAGATCCGGAACGGCGTTCTCGTCGTAACCGGCGGCGGCAAGCACCACGGGTACGCCGGCATCCTCAAGGGCAGCGATGGCTGCGGAGAACCGCGTGTCGTCCGGCTGCTGCGTCCGGAAAAAATAGTCCCAGACGACGACTCGCGGCCGGTGCGGCGCCAGGCGCTCGAGCAGCCTCGCATGCACGAGGCGCCAGCTCGTCGGGCTTTCGTTTACCTCGGCGATCTCGTTCTCCCGGGCGTAGGCTACGATTCGCTCGGTCGACTCATCGAACACACCGGCGATGAGAATGTCGTCCGCCGCGCTTTCAACATTGGCAGAGGCCGCGCCGTGCGGCGCCGCGTATTCGCGTCCGTTCACCTGCCAACCGAAACGAAGGACCAGCGCCGCGCCCCACAGGAACAGCAGGATGGCGGCAACGACGGCGGCGTACGACGCTCCCCGCGACCGGGCGGCCACTCCCACCGCGACGCGTTTCACGCGATAGCGAAAGGAAAGGGGCCGCGTGTGGGTGCGCTCCCCGCGGCAGTAACGGTCGAGGTCGTCGGCCAGGGCGGCGGCAGAATCCAGACGCTCCTCGCGCTCCCAGGTCAGGCAGCGCTCGATCAGAATCTCCAGGTCCCGCCCGCGCGGCAGCGCATCGAGTCGTGGCAGACGGGGAAGCTCCTTACGGATGCGCTCCAGCAGCGCCTCGTGCGCGGGCCGTTCCGCGGTGGCGCTGAGCGAATAGGGGTAACCGCCGCCGGTGACGATCTCGTAGAGCATGATGCCCAGGGCCCAGACGTCGGTGCGCTGGTCCACGGGACCGGCGACGCCGCCCCAAGCCTGCTCGGGCGACATGTACTTGAGCGTTCCCACCACGTCGCCGAGCTGCGTGATGGTGCTTCGGGCGCTGCTGCTCCAGTCGTCGGAATCGACGGAGCAGATGCCGAAGTCCAGGACGTGCGGCCGGCCGGCGGCGTCCACCAGGATGTTCCGTGGCTTAAGGTCGCGGTGCACCACGCCGCAGGCGTGGGCGTCAGCCACGGCGCGGCACACCTGCTGGAAAAGCCGGAGCTTCTGGATCAGGTCGTTCCCGGAGGTGGCCAGAAACTGATCCAGGTGCAGGCCCTCCACGTAGTCCATGACGTAGTAGCAGGCATCGGCGGTGGTACCGGCATCCAGGCATTTGACGATCGAGGGGGAGTCGATGCGTTTGAGGACGGCGATCTCGCGATCGAAACGGCTGCGCTCCATCTCGCCCGCGGAACTGAGGATCTTCAGTCCCACAAGCCTGGGTTCGCCGGCGAGCCACCAGGCTTTGTAGACGACGCCGAATCGCCCCCGCCCGATCTCCTTGACTACATGGCAGCCGGGGATTTCCGGGGCGATGGAGCGGCGCCCCAGTTCGAGGTAGTGGTCCAGACAGGAGCGGCAGGCGGCAAGGTGTTGATCGAGCCCCGATGCCTCGATGCCTGTAAGCTCGCTTCTCGCGTGCGCGGCGAGGGAGGGCGGCTCCGGGCATGGGCGCACGGGCGGCATGTAAACCTAGATCGGTCGCGGCGCGCTTCGGCGCTCAGCCCATTGCGGCCCTGTGCCAACGTCCCGGGCACAGGGCGCAGTGCTACGGACAGGCCGGACAGCCCAGCGGGGCGAACATGAACGGATAGACCTCGCCCTGCTGCGCCTTGAGGAGCAGGAACACGTCGCTGATGTTCACGGTCCGGTTCATGCAGGGGTTATTGACGTCCGACGCCTGCACGTCCACGAAGGAAAAATGCGGCGCGCTCGCCAGCCCCTGGAACGCCTGCAAAGCGGAAATCACGTCGTTGATGTTCATCACGCCGTTGGGGGCCGTCCAGGAACCGCCGGTGAAGATGCCCACGTTGTCGCCCCAGAACTTCGGCGTCGGGCGAGCCACGGTCTGGAACACGCGCTGCGGAGAGAACACGACGCCGTCCTCGGTGGCCGCGATGCCGTACGTGGCCCGCGGCGAGACCTCGCAGTCGCCGACATGGATGTAGCCTTCGGTCCACACGCGAGTGACTGCGGTGAGGGGGGTGGATGACGGCAAAATGGACGCCGCCCCCTCCGCATCCGGCGGGCCGACCCAACCAATTACCCCCGTGGCCGCTGGGAACAGCTCGCTGTCCAGCAGCTCAACACGGTAGGCCACCGGCACCAGTCCATAGTTGGGCTCGAAGGAAACGTAGCGGTTCTTGGGACGATCGTAGGGCGGCTGGGCCATGAGCGGCGCGGGGTCCAGATGCGTGATTGTGATCCGCGCGTCTTGAAGGGTCAGGCCCTCGATCAGGACGCTGTCTTGATCCACCATGAACGTTTCGTTCGGATCGGTATCGAATCGGACCGTGTAAGTGCCCTCGGCGCCGGCAGGGACTTGCAGCACGATCGTTGCCGCGTAGCCGTAATTGGGGTCCAGCGGATCATCCGCGGCAAGCGGGGACTGAGTGACACCGCCGAAGCGGTAGTTGATGGACGAAGTGTCGACGGCCACGATGGGGTTGCAGCAGCTTATGAACAGCCGGGGGTTTATTTCGCAATTGCCTTCCATCGGCGCGCAGGGCGCCTGCGAGCCGCCGCAAGCCCTTCCGTTGGCGGAGCAAAAATGCGTCGCCTGATAGCACCCCTCGCTGCGGTTGCCCCCGTTGGGATCGGGAGCGGCATACCCTTTGGGGACGAGATCAAACCCCGGATTCGGAGGCTCGGCGTTGGCGCCGAGATAGCTCGTGGAGTCCATCTTGGCTTGCGCAGCTCGGAGCTGCGGGCTGCCGGTCGCCCCGCTCCAGCCGAAGAACCGTGCTTCGAGGGTTACTTCGACTCCGGCGTCGCGAAGCAGAATCTCATTCCCGACCACCGTGTACGGCCCGGTGGCGGACACCGGTTGGAGGCTGATCGTGGGCACGCAAATGTTTACGCCTGTGCAAGCTCCGCCGGAGCAGTGGTCATTGCCGGTGCAGACGCTGCCGTCGTTGCACGGAGTTCCATCGGCGAGGCCGGCGTCGCCGACGCACTGCCCGGTATGGCAGCCGTCGTTGGCGGTGCAGAAGTTGCCATCGTCGCACGGCAGTCCCTCAACGGCCGCCGCCGTGCCGTAGCAGGTTCCCTGGAAGCAGGAATCGCCCGTGCATGGGTTTCCATCATCGCAGGGCGAACCGTCGGGTTCGTGGTTGCCAACGCACGCGCCGGCTCCGTCACAGGTGTCAGGATGGGAGCAGTCGGTATCGGCCGGGTCGCCGCAGGCCGTGCCCGCGGGCAGGGGCGTGTGCAATACGGTTCCGGTGGCGGCCATGCAGGTGTCAGTGGTGCAGCCGTTGCCGTCGTCAATGGGGGCGATCGTCCCATTGGTCGGGTCGCAGCATTCCGTCTGCGTGTCGTAGTTGGGGGAATGGAGGCAGTTGCCCGGAGTGCCGACGTCGTAGGTGCAGGCGTTTCCGTCGTCACAGCCGGAACCGGAAGACACGGTGATCTTCGCTGGTACGAGATTCACGCCGTCGATGATCACATCGTCCGCATCGCCCATGAACGACTCCGCCGGGTTGAAGCCGACGGTGTACGTTCCCGTGACGCCGGAGGGAACGGTGAGTATGAGCGTCGCAACGTAGCCCAGGGTCGGATCGCCGGGATCCGGCGCGCCATTGCCGAACTGCACCACCGCACCGTACCGGTAGGCGATGCTAATCGTGTCCACCGCCACGATGGGGTTGCAGCAGTTCAGGAAGAAGCGCGGGTTGAGTATGCAGCTTCCCTCTGCCGGGGAACAGGCGGGCAACGGGCTGCCGCAGGCACGCCCGCTGCTCGCGCACATGTTTACGATTTGGAATAGTCCTTCGCCGCGATTGCCGCCGTTGGGATCCGGCGGAGCATAACCCTTGGGGTTGAGATCGACACCGGCGTTGGGCGGCACGGCATTCGCGCCCAGATAACCACTGGGGTCGATGCCGCCCTGGGCGAATTTGAGCACTCGGTTGTTCGGCGGTCCCCACCCGCTCGCCAGGGTCTCGATGGTGACTTCGACCCCGCCGCCGCCGATGAATATCTCATTGCCGGCAACGACGTGCGGCCCGGTGCTCGACACGGGCTTCATCTCCAGTCTGGGTTCCGCGCTCGCCACGCCTGACATCGCAAGCGAAAGAACGGCGCACGCAAAGAAAACCAACGCGCGGCGTGACCTGGGGTTTGACATGGTATCGACTCCCTCGAGAAGGCGGCCAGGTGGGTTCTGCGCCGCGGGACAAGGCACAGGATACCGCGCCCCTGGTCGCCGCGTCAACAGCAAAAGCGGGCGGGATGCGCCGCGAAATCGGACAGGCGGCGTGAGGCATAACGGCCGGCATGTGTCGCGCGAGCGTTCGGCGCCGATCAGCCCTATGGACCGTTCCGCGACATGGTTCTGGTCGGCGTCGTGCGACCGCTCGGTGCGGTGCGACCGGCTTTCCGGCCACTCATCCCGGCGCGGGCATGGCCGCGCGGCGACGTGTGATGCGTGGCGGCACCTTCGTCCGCGCGTGGTCGGCTCGTGGATTTGACGGGGGGGACACGCCGAACCTACGCTACATCCCGGCGGCCGACAGCCGCGGGACTTCAGGAGCGATCGGCCCTGCGGGGGCTGCCGGCGGCGCCGGGCCATGCGTGCGTCGCAAGCGAGAGATCCCGTGCGGTTGGCGGCCATCGCGCTACTCGGCTCTGCCGTGGGGCACGGAGGGCCTC
Organism: Planctomycetota bacterium; assembly: GCA_016208685.1. Taxonomy (GTDB): domain Bacteria; phylum Planctomycetota; class Phycisphaerae; order UBA1845; family UBA1845; genus JACQXM01. The sequence goes on from JACQXM010000020.1 coordinate 8,359, forward strand.
CCCGAAAGGAAAGGCGACGGAGTTTGATGGGCGATCAGGAACTGCTGAAGCAAGCGGAGGCCGCCATACGGGTATACCTGGCGGCGGAACGCGACGCCGGGCGCATCACCGGCACCTACTACGACGACGCCGTCGGAAAGACGCTTCCGAACCTCCGCAAGTGGCTTTTGGCGGATGAACTGGACCGCATTTCGCCCGGCCTACGCGAGGGGCTGCGCACCGCGATTCGCGCCGAGCGCTGGGCGGCGCTGGTTAACGCCTACTCTCGCGATGTGAGCTTCGGCACCGGCGGCATCCGCGAGAAGATGGGTGCCAACCGGGACGAGGTGTGGCGACTCAAGGAGGAGGGCATCCAGGCCTCGATCGTTAAGGGGCCTAACACTATCAACGACGTGGTTTACCTGCTCACCTCGGCGGGCACGGCGAAGTTCGGGATCGAGCGCGACCCGCCGCTCAGCAAGGTGGTGGTGGGCTTCGACAGCCGCGTACGCGGGGCCGACTTTGCGCGCATCATCGCGGAGCTGTTTTTAGCCTACGGGTACACGGTGTACCTCTTTGACGAAGCCTGCATGTACCCCAGCGTGACCTATGCCGTGCCGGCGCTGCGCGCCGACATCGGCGTGTTCATCTCCGCCAGCCACAACGACTTCCGCTACAACGGCTATAAGCTTTCCTGCCAGAACGGTTCGCAGTTTGATCCCGCCGAACGTGACACGCTCTACAGGAAGTACATCACGCAAGTGCAGTTCTCGGACATCAGGCGTCTTCCACTGGGTGAGGCGGCGCCCGACAAGCTGTGGTTCCTGGGCGGCGTCCGCTGTGCGGACCGGCGCACGATTGAACGCGGCGAGCACCAGGGCCTGCCGCTGGCCGACCCGCTCCCGGAGGCTCGCGGGCTGTACGCGGGTCGCGAGAACCGCATTATCGACATGCACACGCTCCACATGGAGCATATCAAACGCTTCCTGTTGCGTCCCGAGATGATCGCCCGTTCCCAGCGCCCGCTGTCCATTGGCTACTGCGCCTTCAACGGCTCCGGGCGCAAGGCCGTGCCGCGGTTGCTTTCCGAAGTGGGTTTCCAGCAGGTGCGGCGGATCATGAAGCTGGACGCCCTCGACGGGATGTTCCCCGCCTTCTGTAGCGATCCGGGCAAGGAACAACAACCCGATCCCGGCGACTGGCGTGCCGCGGACATCGCAGTTGCGGCCTTCAAGGAGGAGTATGGTCGGGCGTGGGACGACGTGGACCTCATCATCGGCACCGACCCCGACGCGGATCGGTGCGGCGTGATCGTCAAGGTGCCGCCGCATCAGCGTCCGGCGTATCGTCACCCGGGAACCGGCGAGGAGCGCGACTACGCCCTGATCTCAGCCGACGAGGCGTGGTCGCTGATCCTCTGGTACCGCCTGACGTGCGACGTGGAGCGCCACGGCCGGGTGTCGGGCGTGGAGAGCAAGTTCATCGCGTTGTCGCACACCACCACCGACCTTCTCGCGCGCATCGCCCGCAAGTACCAGTTGGGCGTGCTCAAGACCTGGGTGGGTTTCGCGCAGCTTGCGGCCGGCACCCGTGCCATCTGGGATCTGCACCAGGGCAAGGACACGCCGGGGCTGACGGAGAAGGGCCGACTCCCGGCGTACGACGAGGGGCGGCGCACTTCGGGCGAGGCGGTGTGCAACCGAACCATCCACTCATGGGAGGCCATGGACGACCCCCGCCGTTGCGTCAACGTGGCGGCGCTGGAGCAGAGCAACGGGTTTTCGATACTGGGCGGCGTGCCCGCCGATTCGCGTTCACTGGGAGCGGGCGGCCACGTGCGCGACAAGGACGGGACGTTCGCCGCGGTGCTGGTCGCGGAGCTGGCCGCCTGGGCCAAACAGCAGCACGCCAACTTGCTCGACCTGCTCGATGAGAAGCTCTACCTCGACCCCGACATCGGGCTGTTCGTTACCTACTACGAGCCCGATCCCATGGACGGCGAGTACGAGGGTCTGGCAGGCTACACCAAGAAACGCGCCATTCTGGACCGTGCCGAGGCGTTGTTCGCCGCCTCCTCGAGTCGGCCCTTCTCGCTGGGCGGACTGGCGGTACGGGGCGCCACCGTTTACCGCACGGGCAAGTATGACGCCATTAACTGGCCCGGCTTCCCGGATGAGGGCTATCGGTTCTTTCTGGACGCCGAGCGGCAGTCTCATTTGACCATCCGGCCCTCGGGCACCTCCAACGCCCTGCGCTTCCACGTTCAACTGTACGGCAGCACCCCGGAGCGCGAACGACTGATTCCGCGGAAGGGGGAGCTGCGCGCGACCGCGTCGCGCGTGGTGTCGGACATTCGTGACATGATCGGCGCGCCCCGGTAGGCCGCGGCGCCGGGCGCCGGCGCCTGAAGCGCGCCTCGGCAGCCGGGTTCCGGCCTCCCTGCGCATACACCGCCCGACCGACATGGGGTAACCTGCTCACGCCAACGGGCGTCCCGGTAAGGTGTCGGGTCCGCGTGGACCCGGGCGGGGAGGGCGGATTCCCGAGAGCCGTATGATGATGCAATGGGCACGCCTGGTCCGGCGAACACGCTGGTGGTGGATCGTCGCCTGGCCGGCGGTCGCTGCCGGGGCGTGGCTCAACGCCCCGCGCATTCCCACCCTGCTCGCGGATGACGCACATGGGTCACTACCGGAATCCCGCCCGTCCCAGGCGGCGTTCGCGCACCTGCGGGAGGAGTTTCCCGAGGCGGCGCCGGCCAGCCGCGCCGTGATCGTGCTGGCCCGCTCGCCGGCACTGACGCCGGAAGATCGCGCCTTCGCCGCTCGTGTGTCGCAGCGCCTGGCGGCGCATGCCGGCGAGCAAGCGTGGACGGTGCGTTCCGCGGCGCTGGCCTCCCACCTGCGGGCGCTCTTCCAGAGCCGCGACGGCGCTGCCGAGATCATCGCCGTGGACCTGCCTGCGGACATGCTCACCCCCAGCGCGGTAAACCGCGTGCAGGCGGTCGACCGCATCCTCGCCGAACATCCGGCGCCCGGGGGGTTGATGGTGGCAGTGACCGGGAGCGCGGCGCTGGGCCGACTTTTGGACTCCAACGCCCGCCGCGACGTGGACGTCACCACGCTTTGGACCTTCATCGGGGTCACGGTCATCCTGCTGCTCATCTACCGTTCGCCGGTGGCCATGTTGCTGCCGCTGGTGACCATTGCCTTGTCGCTGATGGTGGCACTGGGGATTCTGGGGCGCGCCGCGGCTTACGGGCTGCCCATCAACGGGCTGGTCGAGATGTTCACCGTAGTGATTCTGGTGGGCGCCGGCGTGGACTACTGCCTGTTCCTGTTCGCGCGATTTCGCGAGGAACTCAGTGCCGGCGGCGATGGGGAAGCAAGCGCGGAACGCGGGGAAGCGGCCGGGGGCGCGGCTCGACTCCTCGCAGCCGCCGCCGGGACGAACGAAGCCTCGGACATTACGCCCGCCGTGGAACGTGCCGTGTCGCGCACCGGCAGTGCCATCATTGCCAGCACGGGAACCAACGCCAGCGGGCTGGCGATCCTCTGGCTGGCGCAGAACCGCGACCTCTACACTTCGGGCCCCACGATCGCGTTCGCGCTGTGCATTGCTACCGTGGCCGTACTTACGCTGGCGCCGGCGCTGATGGTCGTGGTTGGACGGCACCTGCTGTGGCCCGCGGTGCTGGACCGGCGGCGGCAGCGCGACAGCTCTGTGTGGGCGGGAATCGCGAGCCTTGCGACACGCCGGCCGGTGGCGGTAGCGGCAGCGTTGCTGGCGGTCATGCTCCCTCCGGCGGTGCTTTCGGGCGGAATCGTCCCGCTCTACGACTCACTCCAGGAGTTTCCCCCCGACTCCGGGCTGGTGCGCGGAGCGCGGGCATACGAGAAGCACTTTTGTGAATCCCACACCATCAGCGACCTGACCATTCTGATCTCGTCGGAGGCGCGATTGGATTCGCCCGAATCCCTGCCGGTGCTTCGCCGTACCCTCGGGGAGGTTCGCGCGGCGCTCCTGGCCCTTTTCCCAACGGCGTATGTCAGACACCTGGCCGACCCGCTGGGCGAGGATCCGGCAACGCCGGCGGCTTCCTCCCCGACTGCGAGCGGCTCGGACGATGCCGCGGCGCCGGCCGGACTCGGCGCGGCGCTGCGCGGCGAACTTCTGGAGCGCCTGGCACGCGATTTTTACATCGGCCGGTCCGGGCGCAGCGTCCGCGTCGACGCCGGCCTGCGCATGGATGGTCGTTCGGTGCCCGCTATGCGCCGGCTCCCCGAGTTGCACCAGACGGTGGAGGATGCGGTCATCCGGTCCGGGCTCGCGAGTGTACTGAAAGCGCCGGTCCGCGTGGAGCTGGCAGGCGAATTGCCCCGCTACGCGGATCTGCGCGGCATGCGGCTGCAGGATTTTCGCGTCATCGCCGTGGCGGCCACGGTGCTGATCTTCCTGGTGCTGCTGGCGCTCACCCGTTCGCCGGTCTATGCCGCCATCCTCATCGGTGCCAGCCTGCTGACATACTTCGCCACGTATGGTGCCACCTGGATGATCGTGCGGCAGGTTTTCGGTTTGCCCAGCGTGGGGTATCAGCTCGAGTTTCTGCTGTTCATCATTCTGCTGAGCCTGGGGCAGGACTACAACATCTACGTGGTCACGCGCATCCAGGAGGAGCTCGGACGTTCGCAGCCCGCGGAGGCGGTGGCCACCGCCGTGCGGCGCACCGGACGAGTGGTGAGCAGTTGCGGCATCATCATGGCGGCGGCGTTCGCCTCGATGTTCTCGGGCTCGCTGATGCTGATGAAGCAATTCGCCATTGCCCTGGTGCTGGGGATACTCGTTGACACTTTCGTCATCCGGCCGTTGCTCGTGCCCGCCATGATTCTGCTGGTTTGCCGGCGCGGCGCGGCCCGCGGAGCACCGGCGGGGTCCCACGCCGGCGCCGTTGTTCCCGCCGGCGCGACGGACGAACCATGACGCCCGATACGCGATTGCGTCCCCGCGAGCGACTGCGAAAGGAGGGGGATTTCGCGCGCGTGTATGCGGCGCGGAACGTCGCCGCTGACGTCCGTTTGATGGTCTTCGTGCGTGCCAACGGTCTGGCGTGGTCGCGCCTGGGCCTGAGCACCAGCCGGCGGATCGGCGGGGCCGTGGTGCGCAACTACGCGCGCCGCCGTTTGCGCGAGGCGTTTCGGACGTTCAAAGACGCGCTGCCCCGCGGTTGGGATATCGTCTGCGTTGTGAAGCGGCGGCTCGAGCGGGGAGATGCGCCCGTGGGGCCGGTCCTGCGCGCCTTAGTGGAGCGGGCTGTGCGCGCCGCAGCGCGAAAGCAGGGCATACCACCGTGATTCGTGCGGTTCGCAGGGCCGGTCCCGTCCTTTCGTCGCGGCGGCCAGGACGCGACCCTGGGGGAGCGCCGGCACGCGGCCCGGGGCTCTCGGGGCGTTTTGAGCCTCGGGAGACGGTTTCTCAGCGGCGAAGCAGTCGTACGACTTCCCGGTCAACGCGGTACGTGCCGTTCTCCAGGTTGAGGGTCACGCCGCCTTCCTGAAGGTTGTTCAGATAACGAAATACCGTGCGGCGCGAGCAGCGGAGCCTGCGGCTCAGGTCGGCGAGCGAGGCGCCTTTCTCCATCAGGGCGATCATCTTGAGCTGCTTGCCGTACACCGAACGCTCGCTTTCCAGGTGTCGCCGCATCGCCTCGGCCGCAGCCCGCGCCTTGGCGTGCCGGTCCAGCAGCCTGGTTTGGATCGCAGACTTGAGTGCCAGGTGGATCGCGAAAACCTCGTCGAACCGCGACCGTGCGCTAAGGTCTCCCGCCATAGTAAGCTCCCGTTGTTCTTCCCTGCCTGATTCGGTCCAGCCCTGTCCGTCGGAGGTCGGCACGCGCGCCACGCCCGGTTCCGAACAGGATCAATAACCTTTGTGTGGTCCCTCCGAAAAGGCTACCATAACGCCCAGGAATGCCGCTGACAACCGTTGTCACTACGAGATTCGGTGTCGCGGCCCGACGCGCGACTTCGTGGCGGGCGGGTTCGGTTGCGGTTCGCCGCTGTGAGACGACCGAACTCGCCATGTAATTGACAATCTGGGGCATTATCAGTGGATTACCTACGTTGGCACAAAACGCGAGAGGCGGTCCGCTACGACCTTTGCTCCAGTGGCGTTCCGGACGCGGAGCGCCAGGAGTTCGATGCCCATCGTGCCCCTGTAAGCCTCGAAACGGTCGGTGCTTATGGTCATCCGCAGTTGATCGACGCGCTGGCGCGGCGGTATCGGATTCCGACGCATAGTATTGTTCCCGTACCGGGCGCCAGTTCCGCCAACTTCATCGCCATGGCCGCCGCGGTGAGCGCCGGCGCCACAGTGGTACTTGAGCAGCCTGTCTACCAACCGCTTCGTCGCGTAGCCGAGTTTCTGCGGTTGAGGATCATTCCCCTGCTGCGCCGACCGGAAAGCGACTTCAGCGTGTCTCCCGATGACGTGGAGATGGGCTTGGATCAGGGCGCTGCAGCCGTCGTCCTGAGCAACCTGCATAACCCCAGCGGCCAGCTTCTGCCCGTGGAATCGGTGCGCGAAATCGCCCAACGCTGCGCTCGCGTCGATGCGACGCTGATCGTCGACGAAGTCTACCTCGATGCCGTGTATCTGCATCGAGACCAACCGTGCTGGACGGCCGCTCATCTGGGAGAGGGCATCGTCGCCGTCAACTCGCTGACCAAGGTCTACGGGCTCAGCAGTCTGCGGGTGGGATGGCTGCTGACCACCGGGCGTCTGGCGGAGCGGGCCAGAGAGCTCATGGACCTGCTCAGCGTCAACAACGCCGCGCCGTCGGTTTCCCTGGCGCTTCGCGCGTTCGCCAACATTTCCAACCTGGAAAGCCGGTACCGGCGCTTCTACGAAGCGGGCGAGCCCTGCTATCGCCGATGGCTTGCGGAGGAGGTTCGCGTTACGGGGTATCCGAGTTTCGGAGCGTTGTTCGAGCTGCTCCGTTTGCCGCCCGGAGTGAGCGCCTCGCGGTTATGTGAACACCTGGCGGCGGAATACGACACGCTGCTGGTTCCCGGCACCTTCTTTGACCTCCCGGACCACGTGCGGCTCAGCATTGCACTCCCGGAGGACGACCTCCATACGGCACTCTCGCGCGTCAGCCGTGCGCTGGATGATCTCTCGCGTAACGGGCGGTAGCGGCGCGCCGCGCGCATCGGGTATCAGTGCCGAACCCCGCCGCTTCGCTCGCGGGCGCCCGCGGCCTGCCTACGGGCAGCTCATCGGGTCGCCAAAGGGGTACGCCTCCCCCTGGAACGCCTTCACCAGACGGAACACGTCGTTGAAGTTCACCACCGCGTTCGGGGTTTCGTCGGCCACATCCACCCAGGCAAGCGGCGGCGCGGACGGGTCATTCACGAAGTGTTGCAGGGCCGCCAGGTAGTCGTTTACGTTCACGACGCCGTTGGGCCCGGACCAAACGCCGTCAAAGCTGCCCACGCTGTCGCCCCAGAACTTGGTACCGGGCTGCTCGATGGTGCGCACCGGCGCCGCCGGGCCGAACACCACACCGTCCATGGTGCCCGCCACGGAATACTCGGCCACCGGGACCACCGCGCAATCTCCCACGTGGATCATGGGCTCGGGCCAGGCGCGGAAGACCGGGACCGGCGAGAGTCTTGCCACGCCGCCGGCGTCCGGCACTCCGACCCAGCCGACGATCCCCGCCGACGCCGGGAAGTAGGTGCTGGCGACAAGCTCCACGCGGAACGCCACGGCGCTGACATCATTGTTGGGGACGAACGAGAGGTAGCGGTTCTTGAGCGTGCCGTCCGCGAGGGGCGCGTTGACGTTTTCGCACACATCGAGCACGCCGTTTCCGTCGGCGTCCGCCGCAGGGTCGGCGGCGATGTCGCACGCATCCTCCACTCCGTTCGAGTTGCAATCGCTCAGCAGAACGCCCGGCAGGCAGCCGCTCGCGGCGTCGCAGAATTCGACGCCGTTGCAGGCCGAACTGTCGTCACAAAGCGCGTGGTCCGGAGTGTGCTGGCAGGCGCCGCTGGGCACGTCGCAGGTGTCGAGGGTGCACGCGATGCCGTCGTTGCAGTCGGCGTCGAACTGACAGCCGGTGCACTGCGGGGGAACGCTGGCGGGATCGGCCGGGTCGCTGCATCCGTCAAGTTCGTCGCGGTCGAAGAAGCCGTCAACGTCACGGTCAATGCCGATGCGCGTCTCGCTTCCCTTGGGGACGACGGTGTAGGTCAGCTCGCTTCCCGGGGCCGCTCCGGCGCGCAGCGTCGCCGCGGACACCGTCTCCGCCTGACGATCGGATTGGAACTGCCCGGCGCCGAGATACGAATACCCGCGCGGGATGCCCGCCTGCACCCCCTTCACCACCAATCCCACGGCGTTGCTGTCCGCCAGGGTCTGCATGTCGGCGATCAGTTCGAGCTGTGGCATGCCGGCCGCCGCCTCGCTGACCAGCGTGGTTTGCCAGCCGACGGCGGCATGCACGTCCTGGCTGGGGGTTCCGGGAGGCTCCAGCGGATTCGTGGGCGAGCCCTGCGGCAGATCCGACCCCGAGAAGGCGAGCATGAAGGCCACCATATCCGCCACTTCCTGGTCGCTCCGGAGGTTGAACACCGGCTCGGTGACGAAACGCGAGAGTGAATCCACGCTGCCGTCATGGAGAAAGCCGAAGCCGGCGAGGTTGCGCTGTTGCGTGGCTTCGAAGCCCACCTTGTCGAAGAGATTGCGAAGCTGCGGGACCTTCATGCTCACATTGGTGGAACCGTCCACCGCGACGATGGCGTGGTGGCGCTCACCGTTGGGCCCGGGCGGCAGCGGATTGAACGTGCCGCCGGCGAAGAAGCCGTCCGGGCCGATGCCGGTCGGCAGCGTGTGGCACGTGACGCAGTTCACGGCGTCCAGAAGGCCCAGGCGGTAGTTGGTGAGTGCGGCCAGGGCGTTGCCGTTGGGCAGCGGCGTGCCCGCCGGCGCGAAGCGGCCGGAGGTGAAATGACCCGGAAGGGGGAGATCGGTCGGCAGTGTGTTGTCGAACGTGCGAAAGGGGTTGGGCGGCATACGCACCCCGGCCAGGAAGTTCTCGAATTCCTGCATCTCGGCGGGCGGGAGCGGCGCGTCGTCGCCGAGCAGTGTGCGGAAGGCTCCGGCAAACTCCTCCAGGCCGTTGCGGTCCCCGCGCCAATGATGCGGTTCCTTGCCGATGATGTCCTGCAAGGTCTGCGTCACCATCGGCCCTTTCATGGGATGCCACGGCTGGCAACCGGGACCGTTGCAGTTCTGGTTAAACGGCTTAACTGTTCCGCCGGGATCGCCCAGGTCCCATGCCAGTCGATCCATCCGCGCGTCGGCGTGGCAGGAGGCACAGGAGATGTGTCCCAGTCCGGAGTTACGGTGCGTGTCGTACAGATGCTTGCGGCCGGCTCGGATTGGCGGCGGCGTGGGGTCGAACAGCGGTACGGTTGCGAAAACGGCCCTGGTGTTGGTGTCAACCACGGATACCGAGGCCGCGAACTTGTTGAGCACGTACAAGCGGCTGCGGCCTTCGTCGAGCGCCAGGCCCGTGGGGCCCTCGCCCACGGGGATCGGAGGCGTGGCCGGAAGTCGAGCCCCGGAAGTATCGATCAGAATCACATTGTTCGACCCCATGCCCGCCACGTATCCCACGGCACCGGAAGACTGCCACACGATGGCCCGCGGGTCACCGATGGACAGGTCGCGTTGCGGCTGAGGAATGGGCGCGAACGGGATCGCCGTGGTGTACACGAGGTGCGGGTTGAGATCGACGGGAGGCAAGGTGGTGGGTCCGGCGGGGTCGACGCTCCCGAAGTTCACGCGAAGGAACCGACCGGCGAGCACGGGTTCGAAGCGAACCTCGTTGGTCGCCTCCGTGCCGACGACCGTAACGCGGCCGGTGCCGGGGTTCACGGCGAGGGCCATGCACAGATTCATCACGTTGCCGGCGTAACGGACCGCCAGGGTCGTGGCGTCTATGATCGCTACGTCGTGGTCGTAGAGATCCCACCCCACGGGCCGTCCCGAGGCCGCGGCGTTCGCGCCGCTTACCAGGTCCGTCCATTCGTGGGCGTTGTCGTCCATCCAGCGGCCCGCGGCATCCCGACGCACAATCAACCCGACGCGCGGTGGGGGAGGGTTACCGGGGCGCATCGGAGGGCGGAAGGCGGTGCCGTTGTTCGGCGGCGGGTTCGGCGGATTGATCCCCGGGTTGAGGGGCTGACCGGGGTTGAAATAGGGGCTTAAGGGGCTGTTCACGGCGTTGGGCGGATAGCCGTTCGCCAGCGTGCTGCCGCCGCCGAGGATGGTGGTGCGATTGCCCGACTCGAAGATCGCCACGTAAACCTCGTTTCCCGCGGCGCTGACGGCGATGGACCGCGGATCCTCGCCCTCGATCGCGACGCTGACGGGAGCCGTGGCGAGGTTGGCCGGGTCGAAGACCAGCACGCGGTTCGCCTGCGAGCAGGAAACGAACGCGCGGCGCGGAGTGCCCGCAAAGGCGACGTCGCAGGGCTCGTCCGCGGTGCGCAGCGTGGCGACTACGCTTCCCGCGACCAGGTCCACGATGCTCACGCTGTCGGATATGTGGTTCACGACCCACGCCCGATCGTTGGACGCAGCGCGAACGGAAACCGGGTCCAGGCCGACAGGAATCGAGGCCACGCGCACCGCCGTGGCGGACGTGATGTCGAACACCTCCAGTCGGTTATCCGCGGTGTTGACGGCAAACAGTCGGCTGCCGTCCGGCGTAATGTCCAGCGGGTGTACGTGCGGGGTCTCCCAGTTCACGAAGGGAGCCTGGCCACGCGCCGCCGGGACGCACGCCAGCACGCTTGCCCAGAGCATGATCCGACCTCGGTGCAACATGTCCGCCTCCTTTCGGTAGGGACGACGCCGGTCCGCCGCGAGTACGTCTACGAGCAAAACGACGCGCGTTCGAGCGTATTGCAGAGCCTATCGCGGCCCGACCCGCGGTTCGAGCCGCGACGAGGTGAGGGGCGGCCATCGTCAGACGCGCCCCGCGAACGGTGTACGCGACCCGCGGCGACCGCTATAAGATAGAGTCGATGGCCTCAACGCCACGATCACGTGCACTCGCCTGCGTCCGCGCGGCGCTGCTGGCGGCCGGTGTCGCGCCGCTGCTTCCCGGCGGATGCACCTCCATTTCGGTTGCGCCGTCCTGTCCGGCGGAGTTGCGTGTCGGAGAGTCTGGCCCGGTGTCCGCCAACGAGCGCGATCCAGGGGGGATTCCGGTCTATCGGTGGGAGGCCGTCCCATCCGAGGCGGGTACGTTCGAGAACCCCGACGAGCCGGAGACGACCTTCCAGGCGCTTCAGGAAGGAACCGTGGAGCTCCGCCTGATCGCGGGGGATGGGCTGTACCAGATTACCTCTTCGTGCACTACGGTGGTTCGGGGGGCGACGGCGGTCGCGGTCTCGCTTACGGCGGAGCCGGCGGCCCCGACAACCGGCGATACGGTGACGCTGACCTGTCGCAGCGTGGGGGAGACGCAAGCCACCGGGCTGGAGATCACGCAGGTCGCGGGCCCGCGCATCGCCCTAACGCCCGGGACGACTGGGGTCGTGACCCTGGTTCCGCTCATCGCCGGAAGCCCGCGGTTTCAATGCGTCGGCACTACGGCCGACGGGGTCGAAAGTGATCCGGTCTTCGTCACGCTCACGGTCTCGGCCTCACCCGACACCGGCGATGGAGACGGCGGCGACGGAGACGGGGGTGGCGACGGGGACGGCGATGGGAACGGTGGTGGCGGTACGGACGACGGCGGCGGACGGCGGAAGCCGCGCCACACAGGCCCCTGAGCGCGCACAACGCCGACCCTTTCGCGCTTCGGGATCGGCTCTCGATCTGCTCAACCGGTAGGCCCGTGGGACCGGCTTTCCAGCCGGTCAGGCCGCTGCGGTTCCATGAGCGTATGGCGGCGCTTGTCCGCCTCCGGCGGACGCGCTTGGCCATGGCACCCGCGCTGTGGACCGACTTCCGGGCCACCGATTTGCACCGTGGGACCGGCCGGCGCCGGGGGACCGGCTTTCCAGCCGGTGAGTCCGTAGGGCAGGTGCAGGCGGGAAGCATCTGCCCTGCAACACTAGGTTGCCCCGCGCAACGCATCGCGAGGAGTTCGTTCGTGTGTTGCATCCCCGGTCTGGCATTCCCCCGGGGTCTCGCGCCCGCCGCACGGGTTTGTTACTCGTGACCGTTCCGCGCCGTTGCCGCGCGCTATTGCGCCAGTACCTCGGCAACCTTGGCGGCCGTGTCGGTCGCGGTGGGGCTTGCAAACGTCAGTGACGGATCGCCGAGCATTTCGACCAGCGTGGCCGTCGCTTCCGGGGTAAAGTGCTCGAGCACCCAGCCGGTGAGGGCGTCGACGATGGTCAGGAACTCGTCGACGGCCGCATCGTCCTCCGGCGTCGCCGTTGTAAGGTAGGCGATGAACTCCTTGGCAAACGCGCCGCTGTCGTCGGTTTCTTGGCCCGCCACGCCTTCAGACCATGCCTCGCCGCCCTCGCCCCCGGCCATCATGTCGCCGCCGGGGCAGGTGTTGGGGGGCAATTGCGGTTGTCCCAGCCAGTACACAAACGTCCCCGCACCATTGAGCAGGTTTACCAAGGCGGTAACGTCCTGGGCGTTAACTGCGTTGGAATGGTTGATGTCCATGCTGTACAGGCCGTGGCGGGCGCTGCATGTCGGGTAGGGCGCGGGCGGGTTGGTCAGGCAGTCGGGATCGTTCAGGTAATTAACCAGGGTCGTGATGTCCGCGGCAGTCGCCTTGCCGCCGGCGTCGGCATCCGCGGGGTAGGAGGCGTAGGAAACGTAGTTTGCGCTAGGAACGTAGCTGATCGTCGTCCAGTGCCCGGCGGAAATGGGCCGATCCAGGAGAAGCCGATACACGCCCGGCACCCCCGGTTTCGGGTCGACGCTTCGGATGAAGTTGGGGTCCAGGCTCGGACCACTCTCGACGGCTTCGATCCCCGTCTCGCAGAGGTCCCAGCAGATGGCAATCTCGGCGCCAGTCGTGCCACCCGTTAACGTAACCTCGATGTACTCCGGGCCGCCCGAATACGAATTCGGGCTCCCGATTCCCTGCCGAGCGCCCATGAGCACCGGCGGACTCGCCTGGTACGGGAACGGTTGCCGCGCGTCGATGGTGCCGCTGGCCGGCACAGCGTCGACGACATCAGCATCGGGGCAGCGGTGCAGAATCACGGGCCGGTCTCCGCTGATATTGACCTCTCCCGGAGGATAGTAGTGCGCGCCGACGATCGTACCGTAATCGTTGATTCCGCCTGCGAATGTGATGTCCCGACCGAAAGAGGCCGGGTCAATAAACGTGATGTCGTTCAGCTCGTGCATCACCCCCGCCTTCCACAGGAACCCACGATTGGTTTGATTCGGGCTGATATCCGTGCCCGCGACCTCTCCCGATGCGTTGATCGCCGCCGGGCTCGGCCCCGTTCCATTCTGCAAGTACCCCAATTCGGTCGGCACTCCGGCGTCCCATCGCAGCGCACGTTGCACACCGTCACCGTCTGAGGAGTAACCCACGACCTGGCCCGCGTTGTTCAACCCCGTGCCCTTGCTGTAACCCTGACCCGGACCCAACGCCAGCGGCGTCGTTTCACGGGTCCTTGCATCCCAAGTGTACGCGCGTGTTTCCTGAGCAAGGCCGGGTTCGTCGGTGGACGTGCCAGCGACCAACCCAGTATCGTTGATGTCCTCGGGATAGCTCTGCTCGTGATCAAAGAGCGGGTCGATGTCATACAAGCCCTCGCTCAATCCGAAGTTGGCTGCCAGAAGCCACAACCACCCGGACTTCACGGGCGGGAAATCTTGCGACACCCAGGCGGTCCCAACGACGTCGCTATGTTCGTTGATCCCCAAAGCCTCGCCGCGGTCGTATCCGTGCCCAAGGAGATCCACGCGTACGGGGTTGCGTCCGGCAGGCTTTCCGTGCCGCGCCGCGCAGAGCCAGATAACGGGGTTTTTCGGCTCCGGTTCGAACCAGCCCCTGGCGTACCACCCCACCGCATCGGCCAGGCCGTTCAGGTCGTTGGCGAGGCTAGGATCCTCGGAATTGGGGACGGACAACGAGTGCGTACCCGGGGAGAACCCGCAGTTGCCCTGCGGCGCATACAGAAACGCTGTGTCCACCCCTTGAACGCGCCATTGCCCGACGGCTTCATTGTTGTTGTTGATGGCCAGTCCACGCCCCCACGTCATGCCCTGCGAGATGTCCTCCCGCCAATAGACCGGGGTCGATACGCCTCTGGCGACGGCGCCGGTCACCAGGATCGCCAGTGCGCCGGCCCATAGCCTCTTGTCGATACGTCCCCTGAAGTTTCGTCGTAACATCGTAGATTCTCCCTTCTGCAATGGGCGCGCACCACAACCGTTCTCCGGTTCTGCTTCCGGGCAGCACGCCTGCTACGGAATGAATCGTCAGTGCGGCGGAGAGGCGCGCCACTCTCCCCGCGCGCCCTTGGTTCAACCATTCGTCGTCGCTCAACCTATGGCGGGGAAAACGCCCGCGCGAACGACGCGAAATCTCTCAAATCAACATCCCAGTCCCCATCCACGTCGGCACCGCGGCAGCTTGCAGAGATCGCCCTTGGCCCGACACCTGTCCAGCAGCTCGAGAGTATCTGATGGTCCTCTAAAGTGACGTCGGCGTCACAATCACTGTCGCCGGTCATTAGGCGATGAAAGACATAGGCACGGCCTGCGTATACGCCGGGATTCGGGCGAAGTTTGGCACCGATAAGGATGTCCGGACGACCGTCTGCATCGACGTCACCGCATCCGGCGACGCTTTCCCCGAATCCTTCAAGGTACCCGGTACCAGTGCGGGCGAAGATGACCTCGGACGTTGCGCCGGAGAATACATAGGCCTTTCCGCTGGCGTACGCCGGATACCCGCTGTAGCCGTAGGCGCCCACGAGTACGTCCGGTACGCCATCGAGGTTTACATCTCCCGGACCAGCCACGGAGAATCCTAAGAAGCTCGTGCCCAGCTCTCCCTCCCAGGTCCACAGACGCCGGGCGTCAGGGCCGCAAAAAACGTACGCCTGCCCGTTGCCGCTGTAGTAGTACTCTCCCCCAGCTTCGTAGGCGCCGACGACGATATCGTCGTATCCGTCCCCGTTGACGTCCCCCAGCCCGGCAAGCGCGGCGCCGAACACGTCGGAGATCATTCCCTCGTTGTCGATGCGGCGGATCACTTCTCCTGTCGGACCGGAAAGGACATAGACGAAGGGCAAGCCGTTCTTGTCGTGGGGGGCGCCGGCCGCTACGTCCAAAATGCCGTCGCCGTTAAAATCTCCGGCACCGGAAACGCCCACCCCGAAGAGGTCGGTAACGTAATCACCAACCTTAGACCAGAGCGCCTCGCCGGTTTTTCCTGAATAGGCGTGGACTCTTCCAACGTACCCGAGAGAGATCCGGTTCGCGCCCGGCTCGCCGACGAGGATGTCGGCGTGTCCGTCGCCGTCGAGATCCCCGGGGCCGGCGACCCCCCAACCGAACTCTCCCCAGGACCGGTCGCCGTCCCAGACCCACAGGCGTTGCCCGGTCGCGCCGGAAAACACGTAGACCCGCCCGGCAAACGCCACTGGGCCCGAATAGAAATGCGCGCTTACCAGCACATCGGGTACGCTATCACAATCCACGTCCCCGGCACCTGCAGCGGAGACGCCGAACCCGCCGCCCTCTCCGTCCCAACATCGCAGTACCGCACCGGTTGCCCCGGAGTATACACACACCCGTCCGTAGTACGTGGTGTTGGGGATGGGCAACCCGGGCGCGCTGATGAGGTAGTCGTCGCAGCCGTCATGGTCGATGTCCCCGACGCCGGCAACGACGGTTCCGAAGTACTCCTGTTGCACCGTTCCGTCATACAGATACAGCAGCGGGCACTGGGCTTGCAGGGGGCGCGCCAGGATCGGAATTACCAGCAAGGGCGCGAAGAGCCCGAAAGGCACGAGGACCCAGCGAGGAGCGGGCATGATCTACCTCCCTCGCGGTGCCGCTGGGCGTCGGCACTGCGTATGGCGAATCCCACCGGCGAAGCGCTTTTCGGGAACCCGATGCCGCGCTCCGCACGAGGCGACGACACCCCAACCCGCGCCTCAGTACCTATAATCATATCACGCCGCACGCGGCTGTCAAGGTGATCAGTAAGAAACTTTCTCAGTGCGCCACAATTCCAGGACTCGCAGTGCGTCTTTGGGCACAGGTCGCTGGTAACGTCACTACCTTAACTATAGGCGCCGCCGTAGGATGGGGCAGCAGCCGAGATCGGACGCCGAAGTCCGGCGCGTATCCAGGCGATACAACGTCGCCGCGCGTATGCAGCGCATGTATGCCAGCGTTCCGATCCGGCCGCGCCAGTGACGCGTGGCATGGTCCACGCTTGCGTGGCCATGTCTTCGTCGTTCCCGGTTCATACGGAGCGGATCGTCCAGAA
>JACQXM010000076.1 GCA_016208685.1 Planctomycetota bacterium
GAGGCCGACCCCCCTTGGGACGCACCGCGGGCGGCGGCAGACACGGTTCGATGACCGCCCAGAGCTCGTCCGTGAGCAAGGGCTTGGCCACGAGTTCGTCCTCCCTGACAAACAGAAACCGTCGTCGAACACTGATTCATCGGTCAATCCGACCCCAAAGGATCAGGTTTTGTTAGGGGCTTTGAATAGCGTCGAGCATTTCGGCCTTGGTCGACTTGCTTTTCACCTCCATCGCATAAAGACAGGACTCGATCGGAACCAGCGACGGCTTGTCTCGGAACAGTACTGGAAGAATGATGCCACTATACAGTAACACATCGATCTGCTTGGAGTAACCTCCACTGCGATCGATGACGTGGCCGTTGGTCGATTTTACGTCCGCC
The DNA here is from genome assembly GCA_016208685.1 of Planctomycetota bacterium. Taxonomy (GTDB): domain Bacteria; phylum Planctomycetota; class Phycisphaerae; order UBA1845; family UBA1845; genus JACQXM01. Next base: position 384 of record JACQXM010000076.1, read on the forward strand.
CGCAATACGGGCCCTATGGACTCGCGGACGAATGCCTCGCGTAGCGCCCCAATGGTTCCCGGATGTGGGATGGACCCCGAACCACGCGCACGAGCCACTGCCTCGCGAATCTTCGCGGTCAGCTCGTTCCTGAACTGGCTGTGCGCCACGCTCCGGTCCCCAGATTCTAAACGACCCCCGACCGTCGCCACACGCGACAATGCCTATGCAAACAGCTCCAGCAGAAGCTCCTCGCGGCTCTTGCCGTGGTGCTCCGCAATATTCGCCAGGATCGCGGCCAGCGTGCCAACCCGCAGCGCGGCGTGCGCGGGAACGGTCACGTGATGCAACCCGCATCGGTCGGTGACCAGGCGGATGTGGCTGCCGCTCTGACGCTCTTCGCGGTAGCCGAGCCGCCCGAGCAATTTGGCCAAGTCCCGGCCGGAAAGGTCCCGTGGCAGCTTCACGCGGCGATGACCTCATCGCTTACAAAGTGCAGTCGGATCATCTTCGGTCGCGCCGCCTCGTCCGGGAAGTGACAGCGCACAGCGTCGCGCACCATCTCGCGAAGCGACGCGAGGTCGTCCGCCTGCGTGAAGATCGATTCGCCCAGAGCCCGGGCATTGTACCCCCCTTCGGGGTCCTGTTCGACCAGAAACACGATCTCTGTCATCGGGTCTACTCCGTCACGAGCCCCTCGGTGCCCTCGTACCACGGCCCGCCGCCGCTTCCCAAGGCCGATTTGACCACCCGACTTGGGGTCTGACAAGCAAGCCAGCCGCCCCGGACGCGTCGATCACTCACGCTGGCACAACGACCGTGCCTCGCGCACCACGTCCCCTTCCCCCGGTAACACGTGGTCAGCGGCTGGGCCCAGAGGGATGTACGTATCCAGCGCCGTGAGCCGCCGCGCAGTCACCTCGCCACCACAGTGTTCGTGGACCAGCGACACGATCGCCTCGCTCACGCCGCCGCTGCGCCGCCCCTCGTCGACCACCAGCACCCGTCGCGTCGCCCGCGATTGTTCGAGAATGAACCCTTCGTTGAGCGGGCTCAGCCAGCGCAGGTCGACGACGCGGGCGACGATGCCGTGCCGCTCCTTCAAGGTCTTCGCCGCCCGCAGCGACATGTACAAACCGTTCGCAAAGGTGAGAATCGTCAGGTCCTCGGCGCGCGACGCGCTCGTTGCACCCGTCGCGGGACCGCCGGCGCTCGGTGGCGGCGCGGGCGGCAACACCTCCGACGCAAACGAATAGACGGCTCCCTCTCCAAAATCGATCGCCTCGCCGGGCGCCGGGTAGGCAAACGACCATTTACCGTCCTTCGGCTCATACAGATCGCGCGTCATGTACAGGGCGATGGGCTCGATGAACGCCACCACCCGCCCGTCCGCCTTCGCCAGGGCCATGCAGGTGCGCATCATCTTCACTGCGTCGTCGCCGCGCGCGGGCGTGGCGATGACCAGCCCCGGCACGTCGCGCAGCGCCGCGATGCTGTTGTCGTTGTGGAAGTGTCCGCCGAATCCCTTCTGATACGCCCACCCCGCGATGCGAATCACCATGGGATTGCGATACTGGTTCTTCGAGAAAAACTGGAGCGAACACGCCTCACCGCGGATCTGATCCTCGGCGTTGTGGTAATACGCGAGATACTGAATCTCCGGCATGGGAAGCAGGCCCACGTGCCCGGCGCCGATGGCCGTCCCCAAAATGGTCGTCTCGTCGAGCAGCGTGTTGAACACGCGCCCGACGCCGAACTTCGCCGACAGCCCGGTGGTGACGTGGTACACGCCACCCTTTTTGGCAACGTCCTCGCCGAAGAGCATGGCCTCCGGATACTTGATCAGCAGATCGTGCAATCCCGCGTTGATGAGTGCCGCCATGTGCCGCAGGGCCCCCGCTTCCGGCAGGTTCTCCGGACCGCCGAACACGCGGAGCCGTTCCGCCGGCTCCACGCGCCGCCTCGCCTCCGCCGCCACCGCTTCGGGCGTCAGCGGCGCCAGCGGTGCCATGATCTCCGCCGCGCTGGCCAGCTTCGGCGTCCTGGCCGCATGGGCGGCCGCCTCACGCACCCGAGTCCGAACCCCCTCGTACAGTTCGAGCACCTCGTCCGGCGCCAGGACCTGCTCCGACATCAGCAGCCGCGCCGTAGCCAGCAACGGATCCCGTGCCTCGGCGGCCTCGATCTCCTCCCAGGTGTGGTATTCCGTCTCCACGTCGCTCCCCGCGTGCGCCAGGATGCGCACCGTGCGCAGGTGCAGAAAGACCGGTCCCTGAAGCGTCCGGCAGTGTTCAACGGCACGGCGCGCAACGTCGTATGCCTCCACCAGATCCAGCCCATCTCCCTGGAAGTACGCGATGCCCGGACGGCAGGACATGGAGGCCTGCACCCAACCGGGCGGCGTCGGTACGCTGATCCCAATGCCGTTGTCTTCGCAGACGAACAGCACCGGCACGGGAAGCCGCTGGTAGGTCGCCCATGCCGCGGCGTTGAAGGCCGTCTGGGCGACGGCGTGGTTGACGGAGGCGTCTCCGAAGGAGCACACGATGATGCTGTCACCCGGCCGGCCGCAGTCCACCCCCAGCCGATGGGCACGTCGTAGCGACAACGCCGCGCCGACCGCTTTGGGCAGATGGCTGGCGATGGTGCTGGTCTGCGGCGGAACGGAAAGCTCAACGCTGCCCCATACCTTGTGCCGCCCGCCGGCGATTGGTTCCTCGGCGCTGGCGGCGAAGCTGAGCATGGTGTCGCGCGTAAAGTCGCTACCCGGCACCTGCCGTGCCCGCTCTGCCATGAACGCCCCCGAGCGGTAGTGGACGAACGCCATATCGTTGTGTCGTGTGAGCCGGCCCAGCACGGCGTTCCCCTCGTGGCCGGCGCTGCCGATAGTGTAGAAGCCTTCGTTTCGGGCCCGCATGGCCCGCGACTCGATGTCCTGGTGTCGCGCGACGATCTGCGATTCGAACAGTTCAACGGCGTCCCGGCACGTCAGACCGCATCCCGCGACTATCGGTTCATGCGGGCCGCGGCGCATGGCGCTGGGCGAGGGTGCGGGAAAGCCGCGTACGAACTCCACGAAGTTCCGATCCACGACTTCGGCACGGTTGAGGTTGAACTTAGAGCGCCGCTCGGTCGTGGGGGCGGGTGGCGTCCGACGGGTCGGCGAAGCATCGTGCACGGTTGACGGCTCTCCGGCGCCTGGCGGCTTGTCCCGGAAGTCCCAGCCCGGAGGCGCGCCGGCGGAGCATTATAGCGGGGTCGAGCCACGCGGCGATGCGTCCACCGTTGCACCCTTTACCGAGGGGCGCATACCGTGACGAGTGTCGTGCCTCGTTGATATCTAACTGTGTCGACCCGCGGGCCTTGAGCCCGCGCAGCCTCACGAAAGCCGAAGGCTCGCCGCGGGGGCGATCCCCATACGGTGGGGTAATTGCGGGACACTACACTGGATCGGCGTGTGGGTTTGGGCCGCGTGCGACCAGCGCCGCGACCGTCAGGGAGCGGGCGGGCGAGGGCGGGGTGGCGACGGATCACGCCGGACTTCGGCACACAACCCATGTCCCAACGCCCCGGCAAATACCCCGAAGGGGTCCGATTGAGCCGCGGGAGGTCGAGTCCCGGCGCGCCGGGACGAGACGCCCCGAGCACCCGGTCCCCAACCACTGCGACGTTCAAGGCTCGGCCCTGGCGCACCCGTGGCCGCCGACGCCGTCGCGCACACCCGTCTGCGCCGCTGCCCTAGTAAAAAACCGTTACGATAATGTTGGGCTCGGTATGCTTGCCCTCGAACGGTCCGATGGTGGAGGTGGCGAACTTGATAACGATCTTCTCGTTGTTGTCCAACCAATCATTGATCTGGTTGTTCATGAAGTCGATCGCCGCGGCGCTGAGCTTGGCGTGAAAGGTCCGGCAGCGCGTGGCGCCCGCCTGAGCCGGCGACAACGGCCGGTGGAAGCGGTTCTCGTCCCAGACCGCTGTCGCGCCCAGGGTGGCAGCCGACGCCGCGTGAATGCGACTGGAGGACAGGTCGGGCTTGGGCCGCGCCGGAGGATGGTCGTCCTCGTCGTCGAACGTAATCGGCGCGAACGAATCGTCTCCCCCCGCCCCCGACTTGTCGTGCGCCTTCTCGAACTCCGACACACAATGCGGGCACATCAGCTCCCCGTCCTCGTAACGGGCGATCCCCGCGTCCAGGTGAGCGCGATACACGCTGGCGCCACACTTGTGGCATTTACTGGTTGCTTCATCGGTCATGGGAGGGGCTCCGTGGGTGCCTTATGGGGGAATAGTAAGGCCTCCCCGCGGCCGTCGTCAACGAGCGCCGCCGGCAAGCTCCGCCACGATCGCCGCCCCGCTCGAGGTGCCGATCCGCGCCGCCCCCGCCTCCAGCATGGCCAGGGCCGTCGCCGCCGTACGGATGCCGCCGGACGCCTTCACCTTGATCGGCGAGGCGTAGCGGTGCAGCAACCGCACGTGCCCGACTGTCGCCCCGCCCGCCGGGTGAAAGCCGGTTGACGTCTTAACGAAATCCGCCTCGCCTTCCGCGGCGCAGCGGCAGGCAAGGATGATCTGGGCCTCCGTCAGCACCGCGGTCTCCAGGATCACCTTCAGCACACCCCCGGGCAGCGCGCTGTGCACCACCTCCGCAACCGCCAGAATATCCCGGCTCGCCAGGTCGCGATCCCCCGCGATCAGCGCGCCGATCGGCGCCACCATGTCGAACTCCCGCGCCCCGTCGTCGATCGCGCGCCGCGCCTCGTCCGCCTTGGTGGCGGCCAGGTTCGCCCCCAGCGGGAACCCCACCGGGCACACCACCACCGGCGCGCGCCCCGCCGGCGAGACGCACCGGCCCAGGAGTTCCGCGGCGCGACGCACGTAGCAGGGGTTCACGCATGCGCCGTGGAAGCCAAGCTCCAGCGTCTCCCTGCAGAGCTGGTCCACCTGCTCCGCCGTGGCCTCGGGCCGCAGCAGGGTGTGCTCAATCGTGCGCGCCACATCGGCGGCCGTAACGGCTGTGTTCATCGACGCCAGTCTATCGGAATTCGTCCCCGCCACGAGAGTCCTTTAAGCTTCGCGGGGTAGGTACGTTGTTCCGGGGTGTACGGGTAGAGTTTCGAGCGTAAGGGGGCGAGCAAGACAGCGTGGAACCGCGCCGAACCGCGTACCGTCGTGAGTTGGCGGTGGCCACGCCGCGGAACGGATGTCGCCGGCGGCGCGGGCCAGCCCATACCGCCGCCCCCCGCGCCTGATCGCCTGCTACTCCGCGGCTCCCGGTCCCTCGCGCCCGCATCCCACGCGATAGGCGGTGATGAGTGCCAGCCCGCTGAACAGCAAGTCATAGGCGTCGAAGTAGTTCTTCATGATGAACGTCACCGCGACCTTCGCCGCGTTTTCGGACATCGCTCGGCGCACGGCCGCGGCACGTTCGTCCAGGCGACGGGCGCGGTCGGCGTCCAGCCCCTTGGCCTTGTCCACGCGGCTCTGCGGCGAAAGGGCATCGACTTTGGCCTCCGCCGCGGCGTACATCGCCGGCCACTCGTCGTTGCCGGGCGGCGGAACCTCCCCAGGGATCGCCCCATCCGCCAGCCGCGCGTCATACCGGCGCTCGAGGTCCAGTTCGACCTCGTAGTAAATCAAACGCATGCGCACGTAATCGGCATCCGTCCACCGCCCCTCCGCGTCCCAGCGCTGCATTTCCGCCAGCGCCCGGTCCAGCTCTTCGTCGGAGAGCCTGGAGTACTTCCTCAGCTCGTCGCGATAGACGGCTCCGTTTGCCTCATCATCCCAGGGCGGAATGCGCTTCATCCCGCCACGAGGTCTGTGGTAGCGCTCCGCGAGGCGCTCCGCCTTCTCCTTCCTGCCGATACGCGCCTGGAGCGCCTGCACTCGCTCCCGCCGGGCGTCCGGCGACAGCCCGTCGATCTCGGCCTCGGCAGCGGCATAGAGCGGCCCCCATTCGTCCGGAGTCGGCTCTACGTCGGTCGCTTCCCCTTCGCCCCCGGCCGCAGGCCTGCCCTCCCACGCACGTTCCGCGGCGTCATGGATCAGCGCGGCACGCACGTACGGTTCATCCTCCCACCTCTTACCTTTTTCCCACGCGTCCAGCGCGGCGATCTCGCTTTCCAGCGCCCGAGCCGTCATGTCGTCGACCACATCCGTGAAGTGCTCCACGATGGCGTCACGCTCCTCGTCGGTGGACGCCAGTCCGCGAAGCACGGCCTCCCGCTTCGTACGGTGCTCGATCAGCCGCATCCGCTTCTTAAAGGCCTGTCCGTCAATGGCGCTGATCTCCCGACTTACCTCGCTCAGGTCGGCCCGGTTCACGAACGCGAAAATCATCACCTTGGCCGCGACGATCCCCAGTGCCGCGATCACCGTCGCCATCACCCCGGCGCGGATGTTGTACCTGCGATAGCCCAACGACATACCGATCCCGGCGAGCAGCCCCAGACCCCACGCGATGTAGCCGATCTCCAGGTGCACCGCCACCGCCACGGCACACCACACCACCGCCGCGATCATCGCCCCCGCGGCGCTCAGCCCGCATCCCAGCAGGAAGCCGCCGCCTCCCTTGGCCACTCCGCGTACCGCTTCCGCGATCGCCGCCTTGCGCGCGCTCGCCATCTTGCGCACCCGCCCCGACTGCTGGTCATAGCCGCAGGCCACGCACAGCCGCGCCTCAAGCGGCATGTGAACCCCGCAATGCGGACAGGCGCGCGTCGCACCGCCGCCCCCCGCCACCGCGGGAGCCGAGCGTTCCATCGCCGCCAGATCGTTCAGCAGGGAATCCGTACCGTCCTCAGCGCCAGCCCCCACCGAACCGGCCGGCGCGCCCACCCCTCGCGGCGCCGTGACCTCCAGCACGTCCTTGCAGCGCGGGCAGCGAACCCGCTTGCCCACCATGGCGGTCGTCACCTTCAGCTTTGCGCCGCAGCTACACACCACGACGAACGCATCCGACTGCGCAGAGGACATATCCTGGCTCCTCGCTTTCTCCCGCGCCGCGCACGCGCGCTCCTCAGCGCGCGGCTGGTCCTCCTGCGCACGCGCGGGTTCCCAAGCCGCGTGATTCCCCGGAACCGCGCGCAACCGCAGCGCGGTGTCCATCTCGTTACTCGACGCCGACACGGCGACCTCAAGGGCCCGCATGGACCCACCATCGTGCCCCGACCGGCACTTAGGCCCGCCCACAGAATCCGCGCGCAACGCGGCACCGCAGGAATAGAGCCGTCCCGATGAAATCGGGATCAGGGCGCGGGCCAGTAAGTCAATGGCAGCGCAGGCTCGCGCACGTGCGCTCAGACCTCAAAGTCGATGGTCAGCGCTGCCTTCAGATCCGACACCCGCAACACGCCCAACGTGTAATCAGCACCCGGCGCCGCAGTCGCGTAGAAGTACTCGATGTTGATGTTGCGCTCCGCCAGCGCCCGGGCAATCCGTGCGAACGCCCCCTTCTTGTTGGGAATGGGCACCACGATCACCGGAACGCACACGTACGCCGCACCCGCTTCCTCGAGCGCGCACTTGGCAAGCTCTACATTGTCCACCACCATGCGCATGGTGCCGATGTCCACGGTATCCAGTACCGTCATGGCGCGAATGCTTACGCCGTGCTCCGTCAGACCCGCACAAAGATTGGCGACGACGCCGGGCCGATTCGCTAAAAACGCCGAGAGTTGCTCTTCAGCCGTGGCTCGCAAGCCGACCGCCTTTCTGCACGCCAGGCGTGCCCACCCGTGCAGCGGGCATGTTGTCGAACCAACAAACCGCCGCGCGGCACGCACAAAAGAAGAATGAAATCTAAAGTGCTGATGGTAGCAAAGTGCCGCCACCTACGCAAGCGGCATGCCTTGCCGCAGGGGACCGGGCTTCCTACGATCACCGCGGGTTTCACGGGCGGACGCCGTGCCGGCCACTCGTCTGTGCGGCGCAGGGCACCGCACTCGCGGCGTGGCACATCGCCGCCCACTGTCAAACTTCGGCGGCGAAGCCGCCGCTCGGCAACGCCGGCGCCCGGACGCGCCCGCGCCGACCACAAACGCACGGAGCAGCCCATGCAGCAACTACAACCCGATGCCGCCGAAATCGCCGCGGCCATCGCTCGAATCCCGAGCGGCTGCTCCATCCTGACGGTTGCCCACGACGGCATCGGCACCGGCGTACTGGTGTCGTGGGTGCAGCAGGCGGCTTTCGCGCCGCCCTGCATCACTGTTTGCCTTAGGCGTGGCCGGCCTGCCGGGCCGCTCATCGACGGCGCCGGTCGCTTCCTGCTCAACGTCGTCAGCGAAGACCCCACCGCCCTCTTCAAGCACTTCGGCAAAGGCTTCACGCTCCAGGAAGATGCCTTCGCCGGCCTTATGGTTCAGCCCACGGAGTTCGGCCCCGTGCTCGCCGATTGTCACGCCCAGCTCGGCTGCCGGGTGTTGCAGAAAGTCCCCGTCGGCGACCACGACCTCTACATCGCCGAAGTAACCGCGGCGCGCCTCGCCCAGCCTTTCAAACCCTACGTCCACCTCCGCAAGACAGCGCAGTATTACTGACGCCGCGCGCAGAGACCGGGCAGGCGCCGTGGGACCGGGCTTTCGCTGTGGGACGCGCCGCACTGCGGGACCGGCCTGCGTTGTGGGACCGGCCCGAAGCGTGGGATTCTCTGCTCGCTGAGGGACAAGCCCCGTGGTGAGGAACCGGCGCGGCGCTGTGGGACCGGCTTTCCCGCCGGTCGGC
>JACQXM010000077.1 GCA_016208685.1 Planctomycetota bacterium
AGGTCTTCCCGCCGGTGGCACTCACCCGGAAGCGTTTCCCAGGCCCATCGAGCCTTGCCGGCGGAAAAACCCTTGTACCCGCGCCAGCGCCCTTTGTCTTAACTGGCCCACCGCTTCAGCGGTGGGGGAGCCGAGCGCTTCGCGAATGAAGAATGGTGAATGCGGAATGCGGAAACCGAGCCGCGACCGGAAAACAGAGCCGCGACCGTGAGGGAGCAGACCCCGAGCCGCGGGCTTCAGCCCGCGCGGCGCTGCCGGGCAACGTAGCCAAGTAGCGACGAGGGAACAGAGCCGCGACCGTGAGGGAGCGGGCCTTCGCCGCCGGGGCAAGGTTGCCGCGCCATCGGTACCGCGAGTGCCAACGAGCGGTCACCCCCCGCGCGCGTCCGCGTGCCGGAGGAGTCCGCGCGCCGGAGAAGTCCGCCGACCGCTCCATCCTGTCGCGGTACGGATCAGCGACCGGTGGCCCACCGCTTCAGCGGTGGAGGAGCCGATCGCTTCGCGCGTGCCCCACCGCGTCAGCGGTGGGTGAGTCGATTCGGATGGCGAACGGCGAAACGGAATCCCCCACCCCGGCACGCAAAACCGCGAAGGTGACGGAGCGAGCGACCGCGGGTCTCACCCCGCGCGGCCGGGAGTTCAGCGCGGGCCGAACCAGCGCCGGCGCCGGGCCAAGCCGGCGTTGCCGGCCATGAGACCGAACACGCGGAGCTTGTCGATGAGAACGCCTCCGTCGGATGACAGGGAACGCGCATCGGCGCTACCCGCCAAAGCGGTTCTGGAACTCCGCAACGTCGCCAAGGTCCAGGTCGAAGTCGCCGTCCAGGTTGAAGAGATACCAGCCGGGACGTCGCTGATTGGCGTGGCGGCCGAGCACGTTATCCAGGAAGGAGGCGAAGTCCGTCAGATCGATCGCGTAATCGCCGTTGAAGTCGCCCAGCGGGGTTTGTCGGCGAATGGCGAGTCTGTAGTAGTACCCGGTTGCCACGGTTATGAAATCGCGGTTCGAGGTAGGAACATAGCACGGATCGTATTCATACGGAAAGCCGCATCCCCACACGACGACCGACCCGTCCGCCTTGAGCGCCACGCTGTGGTCCCAGTCTGCGGCCATGGCCACGAACCCGCTGTTCGGCGCAGGCACGTCAGTCTGGCCATACTGGTTCCATCCCCATGCGACGATCGACCCGTCCGCTTTGAGTCCGAGGCTGTGGCGATCACCCGCAGCGACGCCCACAAAGGCGCTGTTCGGCGCAGGAACGTCGCACTGACCATAGTCGTTCCAATGGCACCCCCATGCGACGATCGAACCGTCCGCCTTGAGTCCGAGACTGTGGTACGCACCCGCCGCGACAGCCACGAAGCCGCTGCTTGGCGTAGGCACGTCAGTCTGGCCATACTGGTTCCATCCCCATGCGACGACCGAACCGTCCGCTTTGAGTCCGAGGCTGTGGAAATCACCCGCCCCGACGGCCACGAAGCCGCTGTTCGGCGTGGGAACGTTCGTCTGCCCCCAGAAATCGTCTCCCCACGCGACGATCGTTCCGTCGGCTTTGAGCCCGAGGCTGTGACCCGTACCGGCCGCAACGCCCACGAAGCCGCTTTTCGGCGCAGGCGGATCGCACTGGCCGGCGTCGTACGACCTGCTGCACCCCCATGCGACGATCGAACCGTCCGCTCTGAGTCCGAGACTGTGAACCTCACCCAGGGCGACGGCCACGAGTCCGCTGTTTGGCCCAGGAACGTTGGTCTGGCCGGCGCCATTGTATCCCCACGTGACGATCGAACCGTCCGCTTTGAGTCCGAGGGTGTGGTACCCACCCGCCGCGATGCCCACGAAGCCGCTGTTCGCTGCAGGAACATCGCACTGACCATCGTCGTGCCCATCGCCGCATCCCCAGGTAACGATCGAACCGTCCGCCTTGGTTCCGAGGCTGTGGTGCGCACCCGCCGCGATGGCCACGAAGCCGCTATTAGGCGCAGGAACGTTGTTCTGACCGGAGGCGTTGTATCCCCACGCGACGATCGATCCGTCCGCCTTGAGACCCAGACTGTGGTACCATCCTGCCGCAACCGCCACGAAGCCGCTGTTCGGTGCGGGAACGTCGGTCGCGCCAAAGCCATTGCCTCCCCATGCGACGATCGAACCGTCCGCTTTGAGTCCAAGACTGTGGTACAATCCTCCGGCGACGGCTACGAAGCCACTGTTCGGGGCGGGCACGTTGGTCTGGCCATACTGGTTCCATCCCCATGCGACGATCGAACCGTCCGCCTTGAGTCCGAGGCCGTGGTGCCACCCTGCCGCGACGCCCACGAAGCCGCTGTTCGGCGGAGGGACAATGGTCTCGCGATTGCCGTCGAGTCCCCAGGCGACGATCGAGCCGTTCGCCTTGAGTCCCAGGCTGTAGTACGCGCCCGCCGCGACGGCCACGAAGCCGCTGTTCGGCGTGGGAACATCGCTCTCGCCAAAACCATTGGATCCCCATGCGACGATCGAACCGTCCGCCTTGAGTCCGAGGCTGTGGGCCTCACCCGCCGCGACGGCCTGGAAAGGGCCGCTCAGTTCAACACCCACGACTCCCGCCCCCCACCCGACGATCGAGCCCGAGGGCTGCGCGCGAAGTGTGCGGCCATGGTACGCGAGGAGCAGGATGAGCAGAGCACGCATTACCACTACGATGTTTCGGAATTCCGTGGGTTTCGCCGGCATGTCGATGTCTCCCGCCAACGCACCCGCCGGCAACCCATGGTCTGCCGGCGTGTTGCCCGTCGCCCCGAAGTGGGAGTCAGCCCAAAATAAGGATAGCAGATTAACGGTCGAGAAACAAGGTACGAGTCGGCGCTACCGGGCAGCATGCCCAAGCACGGCACAGCCATGCGCCGGCAAGTCGTTCCTGGACATGGCGGCGCTGCGCTGTGACATGCCGCGTTGAGAACAGGCTGCGTTGGAGCACCGGCCCATCCCGGCGCGTCGGGATAAGCCGCCGACATTGTGGCACCACGCCGACGCAGCTCGCTTCAGCGGGCGGCAGATCCCGGAATGGCTGTGTGCGATTCGGATCCAATCGACCACGGACGAATCCGCTCCCTCACGGTCGCGGCTCTGTATGACCGGCGCAGTCCGGGGCACGGTGGCATGGCAGCCCGTGGCGAAAGGCCTGCGACAAGATGTGGCACGGGCATCCTGCCCGTGGAATCATGGGCTGGTAGCCCATGCCACGAGTTCCGCCACAGGCGGCTTAGTTCCTTACGGCGAAAGATGTTTGCATTCTGCGCGCGGCTTCTTGTGTACCAAAACGGCTCCGTTGCACGGCGACGAACCGCCCCTTCAGCATTCCGAATTCAGCATTCGACATTCGCGGCCGCGCCCTACGTGGATTTGTTTCGGTCGCGGCCCCCGCGGCCGCGTTAGGATGCGCCCCTCGTTGTGTGACCGGAAACCCCAGGATGACCCGGCGCGGGCCGGGGAGTATAATCAGGGCGGGTTACGGGGTCGGCTCGCCTCTTGTGGAGATGCGTTATGAGCGGACACACCGCATTTACCATCGCGCTGATGCCGTTGATCGGCTCGGCGGTCTTCCTCGGCTACGGCAAGGTCTTCTGCTGAGCCGCCATGACGGAACGGCTCGGTCCGGGCCTGTTCGTCTTTGGCAGCCCCGTCGCGTTCGCCGCCTCGCTCCTGGCGCGTCGCGCCGCGGATCGTGTGTTGGCGCATCGCGCGTTCGTTCTTTCGGCTCTGGAGGTGCTCGGGGCGGCCGCCTATCTGGTGTGGAATTGGATCTGGTAGGAACTCGGCGGTATTCCCGTGCCCGGCAGCGGGCGGGCGTGCTACGGGGTTGACCTCGGCTGGGCTCGCTGGAACTGACTGACGGTCCGCGCCAAGCGGTCGAGCAGTCGCCGACCCTCGGCCGTGGTTTCCAGCCCGATGAAATGGAATCCCAGGGAGGCCCGCCCCCGTTCCGCGGCCTCGCGGTGCCGCAGAACCGCCTCCAGAACCAGCGCCGGCGCCCCGGAACGCGGCGCGAATACGCATTCGTAGGTGTCGCCCGGTTCCAGATCGACGGCCTCGGCCACTTTGATGCGCATGCCGCCCGCGGAGAGGTCCTCGAGCTGACCGTGTCGCACCTGCCGTCCGCCTTCGGACTCGGTGGTGGCCTGCCGGGCATGCCAGAACCGCACCGCGATCACCGCGCCCGGCGGCGGCGCCACGCGCTCGAACACCCGGCGCTGGAGCTGCTGCATGTGGTCCGGCCAGGCCAGCGTAAAGCGGAGCCCCTGGCCGTCATGGTGCACCTCGCGCACCGTGCAACTGAACATGCACTTCTTGTGACCCATGCGGAACGTCGCGCCCAGGGTCTCGCCGCTACGGGGTAGTTCGGGCACCGTCTCGCCGGATAGCACCACCGCCGCTACCAGTGACTGCTGCGGGCTGGCGGCCGTGAACTGCGAGGGGAACGTCCGCCAGCCGGAGCCCTGCCGGTGGGTAAGCACTACGTGCAGCTTCTTCGCGATCGCGTGGGCGATGATCTGCTCCCGCTGTTCGCAGCCGATCTGTTGTGCCGTGCTCATCGTGCGTCCCCCGTCGTGGTCGTAGTGCTTACGCGGTTCCCAGCCGCTCCGCGGCGGCCAGCGCCGCGCGCAGCCGCTCGCGGTCATCGGCCGACGCCGGCGCCGACTCGAACTCCATCCCCAGAACCAGGTGCCCCGGCGTTCCCGCCGGAGTGCAGGTGACCACGCGCGCCGCCAGACTCAGGGGAGACTCGTCGGGATCGGTTTGGAAGTCGGCGCGCACGCTCATGCCCACGGCCACCCCCGTCGAGGCCTCGGACGCCACGCGGCACGCCAATCCCGTCAGGCTCAGATTCAGCAGCGTTGCCGTGCAGCGCTGCGTCGCGCCAGCGAACTGCATGGTTACCAGCGCCGGCTCGCGGAAGGTGTGGCGTGCGGTCCTGCGCCGCTCGATCGGGCGCAGGGTCGCCGGGGTTCTGATGCGCAGCGTGGCCTTTCGATCGTCGGTCACCGCGGCGGAGCAGACGGTCTCAAAGCCGTACGGCACGCCGTCAAGGACCAGGCCGGCGTGGAACAGACCGTCCGCGGCGCGGGCACACTCATCGGCGTCGCGCATGCAGATGAGCAACTCCAGGAACTCCTCATCGCCGCCGGTGATGGTTGCGGTGAGGGCGGGTGAGAGGCTGTCGGCCTCCACGGAAAGCCGCAGCGTGGCGCGCTCCTCGATGGCCCGCCGCAGCAGGCGCGTCGTCGATGCGCTCCGGCGACTCCGCGCCGTTCCGGTGGCCTGTTTGTCGAGCACTTGCTCGGGCATGTGGATAAGACCCCCAAGTGAACGGACCGCCGCTACCCCGCGTCCGATGGTTCCGTTGATCTGATTTCGTCCGCTTCGTAGTCCCACTTAACCACGAACCGGCCGGTCCGCGCCGCGCCCATAATGAAGCCGTCTGTCGTGCTACGAGCGCGGTGCGCCGGGGTACCGGAGAGGTAATCGGACGGGCGGGGCCGGCGACGTGGCCCGGTCAACTCCGCTGGGGGGCGACGTCGGCCGAGGGGGCTTCCGCCGCGGCGGGCGGGAGCACCGCCGGCACCTCACGCGGCTTGTACGCGCCGGTGAGGGTGACCAGCAGCCCGGGTAGCGCGCAGGCGAGGGAGAGCAGCCGGATGCCGAAGGCGGTACATACGATCTGCGAGGGACTGCCGAAGGCATCGAAGAAGTAACGGTAGGTGAGTTCCACGGTGCCCAGTCCCTGCGGCGGTCCGGGAAGCGCCTGCACCACCACACCGGTATAGAACGCGGTGTAATACTCCAGCACGTTGCTCCAACCGGCGCGCAGGCCCATGGCCACCGCCACACTGAAGTACGCGGTGATTGCCACGGCCTGAAGTAGAATGGTGATGAGCACGCAGGCCACGATGATGCCCTTGTGCCGCCTCAGAGCGTACACGGCGTTGTCCATCCTCCGCAGATGCTCGAAGAGACGGAACGCTTCCAGGCGTTGCCGCGGGATGAGCCGTCGCAGAGGCGGCGCGAAGTAGGCCGCCACGGCGACCATCCCCGCCACCGCCACGCCGATCATGTAGGGCCGCAGGGGGGCGAGCGGACCATCGCCGGGACTCAGTAAGGTGATGGCGGCCACCACCAGAAGGATGCTCGCCAGCCCCACGGCCCGATCCAGGAACACCGTGGTGACCGCCTCCGTCTTGTGCGCGGTGTGCAGGGAAAGGAAATAGGCCTTGAACACATCGCCGGCGTTGGAGCCCAGCGGCGTGGCGAAGTTCAAGAAGTTGCCCGCGAATGAGAGCTTGATGGACTCCCACAACCCGAGCGGAATCTGCTGCGCGCGCAGCATCCAGCACAGCCGCAGCGCCTGGGGCAAAATGACGGGATAGTGAATAAGCAGCGCCAACAGCAGGAGGCTCTTCGTGCTGTTGCGCCAGGTGGTGGCCAGGCCTAGCGTGATGCGCAAGGCACCCTGCTCGTCGACGGCGATTTGCTCGCGGGGAATGGTCCGATGCGTTCCATCCGCAACCTCGATTACGACATCGCCCGACATGGAGACCAGGCGACCGACCACGTCGCCGCCGTCTCGGAGGGCGATCCGGTCCGCGATGGTGACGCCCTGAATGACGATCCACAGCGCCGCGACACAGGCCGCCAGACGCAGCACGTCGAACAGGCGTTTTCTGGCTTTCTGCGTCATGGCCCGGCCCGGGAACCTCAGCCAGTCTGATCGGTTGATCGCCGGCCGCCGCTGAAGGGACGGCCTGGCATCGGCACAGGGTATCGCCGAATCCGGTGCCCGGCACAAGTCAAGAAGGGTTCGAGGGTCGTCCGCGGTGCGGCGGCACTGCGCGCCCGCCGGTGCCCCAATCGGCGTGTCGTCCCGCCCTCCGCCGTGATGGTCCACCGATCCGTCGAAACGCCCCACTTGCGCCGCGCGCTGGTACGGGACCGACGCTCCTGTACCATGCTGCCATGGTGGTGGTCGAGCCGTTCGAGATCTACAACGTGGTCACGGGTACGTTCCGTCTCGACGGCGGTGCGATGTTCGGCGTGGTTCCCAAGGTGCTCTGGGAGAAGGCGGCGGACGTCGATGCCGAAAATCGGATCCTGCTCGCCACGCGCACCCTGCTGGCCGTCAACCGCCGGGCGCGGCGCGTGGTCCTGGTGGACACCGGCTGCGGCACCAAGTGGTCACAGGCCGCGGCGTCGCGCTTCGCGATTCGACACGACCGTGAGGCCGTGTCACGGGCCCTCGCCGACGCCCACCTCACGCCCGCCGACGTCACCGATGTCTTCGTGACCCATCTGCACTTCGACCACAACGGCGGTTTGACGGAATGGGACGACGAACCCGGAGGGCCGACCCGGCTGCTGTACCCCAAGGCCCGCCATTGGCTGCACCGCCGCCAGTGGGACCATGCGCACGACCCCACTCCGCGCGATCGCGCTTCGTACCTGCCAGAGGACTACGAAGCGCTGGCAGCCGCCGCGGTGATCAACTTCGTCGAGGGCGACGAACCGCCCCCGCCTTTCGAGGGGGTGCGCTGGATGCTGTCGCACGGGCACACGCCGTATCAGTTGCATCCGCTGTTCGGCGGGGCGGCCGGCACGTTGCTGTGGACCGGCGACGTCATCCCTACGGTGTCACACCTGCGGCCCGCGTGGGTCATGGCCTACGATCTCTATCCGCTGACGACCATGTCGGAGAAGCAGGAGTTCAGCCGACGCGCGATTGACGAAGGGACGTGGCTGGCGCTTCCGCATGATCCGGCGGTGGGGGCGGCGGCCATCGGAGGGTCCGTGGACCGCCCCATCGTCGAGCGCACCGTATTGTAGCCGCCCTGGGCCGGCCCCACGGGTTTCGAGCGAAAAGACCCGACCTGCACTGCGACCCCGTCGCCTGTAACGCCGGCGTTGCCGGCCGCAGCTCCGAAGAGCGAAACCCTTTCAGCCTGCGGCAGAACTCGTAGCGTGTGCCTCCAGCCCTTGGTTTCACGGGCGGGATGCCCGTGCTACATCGCATAGGCCGCTTTTTGCCACGGGCTGCTGTAGGCAAAAAGAGAGCGCGGAACCGATGAGATCCACCGGTCCCGCGCTCGTATTGAGTGCTGCACAGCCGCCGCGCCGAAAGCGCCTACCCATGGGGAACGCGCCGCTCGGCGATCCGGCCGGCCATGCCTGACGTTCGCGACTTAGTTGTCGCCGTCGTTGTTCAGGGTGCCGTCGGCGTTGGTGTCACGGTCGCCGTCGTCGAACAGGTCGACCACCGCGTCGTTGTCCAGAACGAACTCTGAACCCGCGTAGATCGCCGTCTCCCAGAAGAGCCGCTGCCAGCTCCACCCGCCCAGGCAGCCGCCGAACAACGTGCCGCCAGCCAGGGTCGCCAACGCCAGTGCCTTCACTTTGCTGTTTCTCATTCCGAATTCTCCTTTACCTTGCCGGGCACCGACCCGGCCCATCTATCCGAAACAACTTACGGACACGAGTCCACTCTCGCGCCTTTTACGAACAGGTAAGCCACAGCCAATCGACCCGCAGCGTTACGGCCGCCCTCGTCGCGTGCTCGCGTCAACCAAGGACCTGCAAAACGAAACCCGCCGCCCGGCCTGCGAAACGCACGACCGGTCAGGGTGCCGCTTTGGCAGTATGTGCAGCAACCGTCTGCGGGCTTTGAGGAACCGCGCTTTCCTCGCCAACCGTGCCCTTATATGCCTCGCTCCGCGCCTGCGAGCTTGTGCATTAGGGCCTTATCGGATAATCCACGGGACCACCGTTAGCCTTTTCTTACGGACCGACAGCCGGCGGGTTCCATCGGCCACGGCAATTCGGGAAACCGCCGACACCGCCAGATGCCGTTAGGGCTTGGTGGCCGTAACGAGGGGGAGAGGTTCGCATAGCACCTGCCCCCTGTCAAGCCTCCTTTTCCCAAAGATTTCAAAAACTGCCCCGTGCCCACGCTGTTCCACTCCTTGCAAAAGGAGCTATACTAGCGCACGGTCGAGCGGAATAGAGCACCCGACTCGACCGCGATCCGTTCCGTACGCGGATGTTCGGGCTCCGCTGGCTCGCGCATAACCTATTCTGGTACATGAAGCTACGAGCGGTATGTGTGCGCCGACTCGCGGATCAAGGAAGAAGAGGGATCTTCGTGAACGTGGAACAACCGGAAGCCGCCCGCGGCGTCGGGTCGTCCGATAACCAAGGCAAAAAAATCTCAGGCGTCTTTGAACGCGATGACCGCGGCGGGGGGTTTCTCCGACAGGTTGCCACCAACTACGCCGTGGCCGCCACCGACCCGCGAGTCTCGTCCGAGGTCGCGCGCCGCTTCGGGCTGCGCGGCGGCGAGTTAGTCCAGGGCGCGGCGAAACCGGCGTCCGGGTCGACGCGCGCCGTCGAACTGGCGGCGGTGGAGTTGGTTAACGACCTGGACGCCCAGGCCTATTTCGACGTCAAGCCCTTCGAAGACCTGACGGCCATCGACCCCCACGTGCCCTTGCGCTTCGAGACCAAGGGCGGGCCGTTGTCCATGCGTGTTGTTGACCTTCTTACCCCCATCGGACTGGGACAGCGCGGCCTGATCGTCGCTCCCCCGCGCAGCGGCAAGACCATCCTCCTCCAGCAGATGGCCCACGGCATCGCCGCCAATCACCCCGACGTGTACATGATGGTGCTGCTGGTCGACGAGCGTCCGGAGGAGGTCACCGAAATGCGCCGCACGGTGCATGGCGAAGTGGTCGCCAGTTGCAACGATCGGGACGTCGCGAGCCACGTGCGCATCTGCCGCCTGATGATCGACCGCGCGCGAAGGCTTGTGGAGTGCAGGCGGCACGTGGTCATCCTGCTGGACTCGCTCACCCGCGTGGGGCGGGCCTTCAACGCCGCGGTGCGCAGCAGCGGGCGGATCATGTCCGGCGGGCTCGACATCCGCGCCCTCACGGAACCCAAGGCCATCTTCGGCTCCGCCCGCACCGTGGAACACGGCGGTTCGCTCACCATCATCGCCTCGGCGCTCATCGAGACCGGCAGCCGCATGGACGACGTCATCTTCAACGAGTTCAAGGGCACTGGGAACATGGAGATCATGCTCTCGCGGGAGATGGCCAACCGCCGTGTCTGGCCCGCGATCGACCTGAGCCTGTCCGGGACCCGCAAGGAGGAGCGCCTCTTGAGCCCGCCGGCACTCCAGGTGGCCTACAAGATCCGCCGTTCGCTGGTGGAAAAAGACCCGGGGCGCTCCATGGAGCAACTCCTGGACGCCCTGGGAAAGTTCCCCGACAACGCCGGTTTCGTGGCCAACTACTCCGATCGCACGCTGCGCTGAGGGCGCCCGTGCCCGGGGCTCAGTTGGCGGTTTGCAGCCGCACCACTACCTCGCGCTGGGCTCGATCGCGGATGAAGCTCACCCGAACCTCATCGCCGATTTTGTACAGGTCCAGGGCGTCCTTGAGCTCGATGGTGTTGCCCACGCGGGCGTCGTTGATGGCGACGATGATGTCGCCGAGTTGTTGAATGTACCCCCGCGCGTCCACCACCGTACCGCGCAGGCCGGCCGCCTCCGCCCCGGAACCCGGATACACCGACTCGACAAGCGGTCCGGGCAACCCCAGCCGCCGGATGATGCGATCGTCGGCCGGCCGGATGCCCAGCGCCGGACGCTTCACGTACCCGTAGCGGATGATATCCGTTACCACCGCGTTGACGGTGTCGGCGGGAATCGCAAACCCGATGCCGGCGTTGGCGCCGGAAGGGCTGGCAATCTGCGTGTTCACGCCGATCAGCCGTCCGGCACTGTCCAGCAGCGGACCGCCGGAGTTGCCGGGGTTGATCGCAGCGTCCGTCTGGATCACGTCGCGGATTTTCCGCCCGTTCACCGAGGTGATCTCCCGCCCCAGGGCGCTCACTACCCCCGTGGTCAGCGACTGGTCCAGCCCGAAGGGATTGCCGATCGCAAACACCTTCTGCCCGACCAGAAGATCGCCGGAGGTGCCCATGGCGATGGGTTTGAGCCGCTCGGCGGGGGCGTCGATCTTGAGCACCGCCAGGTCCTTGTCCGGCTCGACGCCCACGGGCGAGGCCTGGTATTGCGTCTGATCGGCGAGCGTCACCGTCCAGCGGTCCCCTTCCTGCACCACGTGGAAGTTGGTGACCACGTGGCCCTCGCGGTCGTAGATGAACCCCGTGCCGGTTCCGCGCGGAATCTCGAAGATGTTCAGGTCAAGCAGACTGCGCCCCACTTCGGAAGCGGTAATGTGGACCACCGCGGGTGACGCCTCGCGGAAGATCTCGATGGTCGCCTGCTCGTCGGCCGCCAGGTCTCCGCGGGGGGTAACGGCGCGCGGCTCGGCCGCGGGGTTCGTCGAGGTCCGGGGAGCGCCCGGGCGCAGCAGCGTCCAAACCAGGACGAACACGATCACCCACACGCCCAGCATCGTCGGCCACTGCATGGGGCTCCGGCCACCCGCGAGGTGTCGCAGGGGACGCGAGTCCGGATCGGTCGGCAAGATATAGGACATCGCCCGACGTTGCTCCATAACGCGGGCGCCGGAGGAAATCCCGCGCCACGCCGCCATTGTGTCCGTGGATTATCGTACCCGATCGCCCATCGCGCGGCGGCGCCCGCCGCTGGCAATCGCCGCCCAGGCGGCAACGCCGGGTCGTGGCGACGTTCGCGCCGGTGAGCGTTTGCGGCGATCGGTCGGCATTTCGTACGCTGAATGGGAAAGCACCCCCGCGGCGCTCGGTCCCATAACGGGCGATCGGCGCCGCGGCAACCTCAGGAGGGACACCGTGACCACACCTGCCGACGACACTCGCGCCAGTAGTCTGTCCACGAACAGAGCTGACGACTCTGGAACCCGCAAGCCCCGGCCGGGCGCACGGCCCACCTTCAGCTCAGAAACGCTTGAACCGCGCATCCTGCTCTCCGCCACCTGGGTCGACACCGACAGCGGCGAAGCACAAAGCGGCGCCGAAAACGGGAACGATGTGTACACCGGTACCTCCGGCGACGACACCGCGGACGGCCTGGGGGGCAACGACGTACTCAACGGTCTGGCGGGCAACGACAGCCTCTTCGGCGGCAGCGGTGACGACACCCTCGCCGGCGGAACCGGCGGCGACCTGCTGGACGGTGGATCGGGCACCGATACCGCGGATTACTCGGCGAACTCCGGCGCCGTTACCGTCAACTTGCCGTCGGGCACAGCACTGGAAAGCGGCAGCGGAGGCCATGACGACGACCACGACGACGAGCACGGCGAGCACGATGACGACGATGATGACGAAGGGGAGTCCGGCGACGGCGACACCCTGGTCAACATCGAGAACGTCACCGGCTCCGCATATGACGACACGCTGACGGGAGACAACGCCGCCAACACTCTTTCCGGCGGAGCGGGCAACGACACACTGGCCGGTGGTTCCGGCGCCGACGTCCTCAACGGCGGCGACGGCGGCGACCATCTGAAGGGCGAGTCCGGCGATGATACCCTCGCCGGCGGAGGCGGCAACGACAATCTGCTGGGCGGGAGCGGTCGGGATCAGCTAAGCGGCGACGCCGGAGCGGATTACCTGAAGGGCGGCGCCGGCGACGACACACTGGCGGGCGGTGACGGCTCCGACACCCTCGTCGGCGGCAGCGGCAAGGACACGCTCCAGGGCGGGACCGGCAACGATACGCTCCGTGGCGGCGCCGGTGACGACGTGCTCGACGGAGGGGCGGGCAACGACGTGCTTCGCGGCGGTTCCGGTAAGGACAGTTTTCACGCCGGCGGCGGCAACGACTCCATGTACGGTGAGTCAGGCGACGACACATTCGCCTTCGCCAACGCCCAGGCCGGCGATGTCTACACCGTGAAAGGCGGATCGGGGACCGACACAATTGATCTCTCCACGCACGCCGCCAACAACGTGGTCCAGAGTTCCGGGCGCATCGACGTGGCGTTGGCGGGCGGCGGGTCGTTCACCATTCACCACACTGGCGTCGAAGACATCAAGGTTGGCGCTCACACCGACAGCTTGGCAAGCCCGGCTGAGGACACCGGCGCCGACTCCGATTCGGCCGGCGACGACGACGACACCCTCAGCTCGGCTCCCACGGTGGACGCCGGAGCCGATCAAGCTGTCACCGAAGGGAGCGTGGTACAACTGGCGGGCAACGCCTCCGACGCCGACGGGCAGGCATTGACGTACGAATGGGTGCAGACCGGCGGTCCGGCGGTCGCCTTGAACAACCCGACGTCGCCCAACGCCAGCTTCGTGGCACCCGAGGGCCTGGTAAACACCCAGGCGACTTTCGAACTGCACGTTTCGGACGGCCAGTCGGAGTCAATCGACACGGTGACCGTAACCATCAACGCCGATAACGACGCTCCGGCCGCCGAAGCCGGGCCCGACCAGTCGGTCTCCGAAGGCGCCATCGTGCAACTGTCGGGCGGTGGCACGGACCCCGAAGGCCAGGGCCTTTCCTACCAATGGGTGCAGACCGGCGGCCCGGCGGTGACCCTGAGCAATCCCAACGCCGCCAATCCGTCCTTCGCTGCTCCCGCGGGCGGTTCGGGCGACTTGACCTTCGAACTCCGCGTTTCGGATGGGGTCACCACCTCGATCGACACGGTGCGCGTGGCGGTGACACCTTCGGAAACCTCGTCGGCTGCGGCCCAGACGCAGGCCGCGGAGGCGCCGCCTCCGGCGCCGTTTGCCGCCGCGCCCGCCGATGGAGGAACGGCCAATGCTCCGCCGACGGCAGACGCCACCGGCGACGTTCCTCTTCCGAACGCTCCGCCTTTTGGCGGACTTGCTACGACTGAGAGCGAGCCGAGCGTGGTCGTCCATCCCACGCCGCAGGTGCCCGCGGATGCGGCCCCGACTGTGCCTTCCGTCGGTTCGAACGACGGAGTGGCCGCGCCGGCGCCCGGCGCGGGACCGGACCAGGCCGCGAACGTAGGCGACGATGCCCAGACCGTCGGCCAAACCGGCGACGACGCCGCTCCGACTACTCCCATGCCGCCCATCGCCGGCGACGGATCGGGCGCCGCGGCCGGTGAAACCAGCGACAACGCGCAGACCGGGCATGACGGACACGGAGCAGTGCAGTGGGACGGTACCGAAGACCTCAGCGTGCTCGATCCCAACGAGGATCTGTCGGATCAACTCGAGGTAGTCCAACTCGCGCGGCCCGGCGAGGCAACGGCATCGTCGGACGGCGCCGCAGCGCCGTCCGGATTCAGGAGCGAGTTTACGGTCGCCGGGGAGGTTGTTTTTTCGCCGTCAGCGGTGCCGGCCCGGGCGCTGACGCCGGTGGTGGCCCACGTCGAGTCCGGGCGACCGTTCGGCGAAGTGTTCCAGGAGGTTCCGCTCCCGAGCGTTCGACTCGAGACGCCGGTCCGCCCTGGACCTGAGCCCTGCACGGCGCCGGTGGACGGCGGCCCGTTGCGTAGCGACGGACTGCACAAATCGGCGACGGACGAACTTCCGCCGGCCGCTCGCCACCGCGCTGCGGAGGAGCCGCCCGAGGCGTGGAACCTCTCGCGCCTCGGCGCAGAGCCGGCATCGAGCGATCTTGCGGCCGACACCCTGGAGACCATCGGCATGGAAGCCCCTGAGCCCATCGGGTTCTTCGCCCGCCTCTGGGGTGCGGTTCGCGGACTTGGTGCCGGTTTGCGGCGCGACGACGATGCCGTGGTCGGCGGTGATCGCCACGCGCGGCACCGGTAATCACGCGACGGCCGAGTACCAAACGCGGATTCTCCGCGCCCCCGGCGACATCTAATCGCCTCCCGATCCGAAGCCGAAGAGAGGTTACGGGAAGTTCCCACTCAGGCTCGGTTGGGGGGCGGTGCGCATGATTGCACATGGCCGACGTTCAACGCTGCGCGCCGGGGTCCTCACTCGGCGATGCGCCGCTTTGCGCCGGCGGCGGAGACTGGTACCGGCCGCCGCGTGGGCCTTTGCCCTGACCGCGTTGCTCATCCCGTCGCCGTCGGCGGCCGGGGACAACAACCCGCCTTCCATTTCCGACTTCCATGACGCGACCAAAGCCTACCTGTTGATCGGCATCACGGCTCCGCAGCGCGAAGCAGTGCTCGCCGTGGTGCAACCCGGGCGGCTGGCGCGGCTGCTGGTGGCCGAGGGCGAGTCGGTGGCCGAGGGTAGCCTGGTGTTCGCCATCGACGACGGCGGCCAGGCGGCGCGGGTGGAGATGGCCAAGGCCGCCGCGGAGTCCACCTGGGAACGAGAACTGACGCGGGTTCGCTGGGAACGTAACCAGCGCGAGCTCGACCGCCTCATCAACCTCTACGGCGCCGAATCCGCCTCCTCCAAGGAGGTTGCCGACGCGCGCACCGCGGCCGAGGTCAGCCGCCTGGAGCATGAGCAGGCGCGGTTCAACCATGCCCAGGCATTGCTGGCCTACGAGCGTGAATACCGCGCCTGGGAGCTGCTCCGCGCCCACGCTCCCTTCGACGGGTACGTGGCCGAGCGCCTCAAGGAGGTCGGCGAGAC
Organism: Planctomycetota bacterium; assembly: GCA_016208685.1. Classification (GTDB taxonomy): domain Bacteria; phylum Planctomycetota; class Phycisphaerae; order UBA1845; family UBA1845; genus JACQXM01. The sequence continues at coordinate 15,518 of JACQXM010000077.1, forward strand.
GGTAAACGAAAACGAAGGCGTGGTGCGCCTGGCGCAGCTTGATCCTCTGGAGGTAGCCCTGGATTGCCCGTTGCCGCTGGCATCCCGGGTTCGCGTTGGCGATCGGCTTCCCGTCCGTCCCATGGATGCTCAGTGGGAGCCGCGCGAAGGAACAGTAGTGCTCGCCAATCGGGTGGCCGACGGTGCCAGCCAGACGTTCAAGGTCAAGCTGACGGTCCCCAACCGCGATGGCGCGTGGGTTTCGGGGCTCAAGGTGGCGGCCGAAATCCCACCGCTCCGCGAGCCGCGCGCGGAAGGCGACGATCAGCCGCGGCCCGCTACCGCCGCGCTGGCCGGGTCCGACGCGAGCCGGGTGCCGGAGCCGCGATAAGACGCCGTCGCCGGGACCTGTCCCGCGCGGCCAGGCGCGGACCGGCGCCGCGGAGCCCGGGCGCGCTGGGTGAACCCTGTCGCGGAGCGCAGGCAGGAAGTACCGCCCCTGGCGAAACGCCGGGGCCAAGGTGTGGCACAGGCATCTTGCCCGTGAAATCGCGGGCTGAGAGCCCATGCCACGAGTTTCGCCACAGCCTGAGAAGGCCAGGGTAGTCAGGGGCGAGGGTCATGATGTCCATGTTCGACGATCTGGAGCGCAATTCGCGGGCCCCCAACACCGATGAAGCGTTTCACATGCTTCAGGAGCTTGGGCGAAACACCACGGACGAAATCCGCCGGCAGCGCGCCCACTTCCGCATTGCGGTCAAGATCGGCGTCATACTTCTGCCCGGCAACGCCAGCCAGCAGCTCACCTTCAAGCTCAAGGGCGTCACCGGCGACATCTCCGAGGGAGGGTGCAGCGTGCTGTTTCCCCTGCCCATCCAGGTCGGAGATCTCTATCGCCTGCAATTCGACCGCCAGGCGCTGGACCTGCCGCTGACCTTCGCGCGCTGCGTGCGCTGTCGGCTCATCCGCGAGGACGCCTTTGAGGCAGGTTTCGCATTCTTCAAAACCATCTGTCTTCCCGAATCCGCCGCCGCGGGCGCCCCGGCCGGGGGTGACTAGCGGCGCGCCGACCGCGGAGTGCCGCGCGACCTATGAAACCGGGCGAACCTTCATCATCGACTCCCACCACCACCGGCCGGCGCGGCGAGCCCGCGCCATCGCCCGCGACCTCGGCCCCGCCCACGCGCAGCGACACCTACGCCGAGCTCATCGCCCTCTGCCGCCGGGGCTCGTCGCCCCCGAAGTTCATCAGCGACGCTCTTCGTGCCATAGCCCGGCACTTCTCCAGCCCCTACGCCGAGGTGTACGTGCGCTACGCCTCGGAAGTACTGCACGACGACTGTCACTTCGGTCCCACTGATCCCGGCTTCTGGAAGGCGGGCCTGCGGGACTTCCTCACCGATTCGCTCACCGAACCGCTGCCCCGCGCCAAGCTGCTGCAATCGCGGACCGGCGACATGCGCATCGCCTTTCTCTCCGCGCCGCTGTTCGATCCCTCGGGTCCGGCGATCGGAGCCGTCGCCCTGGTGCTGGCGCCGGTGGCGGAACTGAACCTGACGGCGCACCTGGCGACGCTGGAGGCGATGGCACGCCTGGTGTCATGCGCCACGGAATTCCTGGGCAGCGGTCGGCCGACCGAGAGCCTGCCGGCCCCGGCGCGTGGCTCCGCGGCCCCGAACGCCGACTTTCGCGCCCTGTCCCGCGCCGCGAGTTGCGAGTCCCTTGAGGAACTCGCGTTCGCCCTGACCAACGACCTGTGCAACAAGCTGGGCTGCGAGCAGGTGGCCCTGGGAATGGTGCGCGGCAGCACCGTGACCGTGGTCTGCCTTTCCGGACTGGACACCGTGCGCCGCCAGAGTCCCGGGGTCGCCGCGCTGCGCGCCGCCATGGAGGAATGCCTCGACGCCGGCGTTCCCATGGTCAGCCAGCAGGAAGGCGCGTGGTCCGGCGACGCCCGCGAGCGGACCTGCCGCCTGCACGAGCAGTGGAGCAAGGCGGCACACGGGGACGCCGTGGCCTCCATCCCCCTCCAGGCCGCCGGGCGCACCGTCGCCATCCTCAGCCTACGCCGCCGCCCGGACCAGCCCTTCACCCCGGGCGCCGTGGACGACCTCCGCAAGCGCGTGGAACCCTTCGCCCCGGCGCTGCTGCTGGCGCGCAAAGCAGGCCGCGGCGTGATCCGCCATGCGCTGGATTCCGCCCGCGAAGGCGCCGGAGCGCTTTTGCAACCGGGCCGGCGGGGCCTCAAGGCGGTCACCGCCGCGGCGTTCCTGCTGGCGGCCACCTTCTTCTTCGGCTCCATGCCGTATCGTGTGTCGGTTCCCTGTGTCGTGCTGCCCGCCGAGGTGCGGCACGTGGCGGTCCCCTTCGACGGCATCCTGGCGTCGTCACGGGTGATGGCCGGCGACCGCGTGTCCCGGGGCGAGGTGCTCGCGGAGCTCGACCATCGGGACACGGACCAGCAGCGCGCGGAACTGCTCGCCGAGCAGGCGGTGCTGGCGCGGACCATGGATCGGGCCCGGGCAGTCAACCAGCCGGTCGAAGTGCAACTGGCCGCGGCGCAGCAGGAGCTGGTGCGCACCCGGCTGGAACTGCTGGAGCGGAGGATTGAACAGTCCGCGCTTCGCGCGCCGATCGACGGCGTGGTGATCGCCGGAGACCTGCGCAAGCGAGTGGGCGGAGTGGTCACTCGTGGCGAGGCCCTCTTCGAGGTGGCGCCCCTGGGCGACTGGACGCTGGAACTGCACGTTCCGGAACCGGTCTCCGCTGACCTGGCGACCGATCTGAACGGCGAGTTCGTCAGCTACGCCCGCCCCGACCAGGTTCGCCGCTTCCGCATCGAACGCGTGCTCCCCGACGCCCAGGTGCGGAGCAACAAGACGGTGTTCATCGCCGAGGCCGACGTGGCCGCCGTCGAGGGTGAGCTCAAACCGGGCATGGAGGGCATGGCGCGCCTCCACGTCGGGTCGCGGCGCATCTGGTGGATCGCGCTGCACCGCGCCTTCGACTACCTGAGGGTGAACTTCTGGCTATGACCGCCGCTGCCGCATCCCCGTCCTCCGCGGCGCCGCCGACCGCTTCGCCGGCGCCGCCGTCGCTGGCGTCCCGGCTGCGCTCCGTGCGCGTGGGAACGCGCCAGGACCTGGAGGTCAGCCGTCATGTGTTTCGCGGTACGCCGGCGTACGTCGTGCGCGATCCCATCACGTTCGACAGCCAACGTCTCAGCGCCGCGGACTACGAGGTCTTCTGCCGCATCGACGCGTCACGCACCCTGGGCGAGATCTTCACCGAGCTGGTGCGGCGCGGTAGCGCGGCGCCGGAAGACGAAGAGCCCTTCTACCGGTTCGTCATGAACCTGCACGGCCTGGGGTTCCTGCATCTGCCCATCGCCGACGAGAAGCTCCTTTATCGCCGCTACCGCTTGAAGGAACGCTCCCGGCGCCGTCAGAAGCTGCTCGGGATTCTCTTCCTGCGCATTCCACTGTGGGACCCCAGCGCGTTTCTGGAGCGCACGGTCCGCTACGCCCGGCCGCTCTTCACCCGAACGGCGTTCGTGGCGTGGCTGGCGCTCATGGCCGCCGCTGCCTTCGTCGTGGTGCGGCGCTGGCACGATCTGGCGCAGCCCCTGCAAGGCCTGCTGGCGGCGCGGAACCTGGCCGCGATGTGGTTGACGCTCATCGGGCTGAAGATCTTCCATGAGTTCGGACACGCCTACGCCTGCAAGCACTACGGCGGGCATGTGCCGGAAATGGGCGTGTACCTCATCCTCTTCACTCCCTGTGCCTACATGGACGCCACCGCCTCTTGGGGGTTCACCCGTAAGCTGCACCGCATCATCGTGTGCCTGGCGGGCATGTACGTCGAGAGCATCATCGCCGCCCTCGCGGTGTTCGCCTGGGCGGCGACCGGCCCCTCTCCGCTCAACAGCCTGGCCTACAACGTCATCTTTCTGGCCAGCGCCGTCACCGTGCTGTTCAACATCAACCCTCTGATGCGCTACGACGGCTACTACATCCTCAGCGATCTGACGGAGGTACCCAACCTGCGGGCCCGCTCCTCCCGCCACCTGCTCACGATGGCCAAGCGCCGGCTGCTCGGCCTGGTCGACGGCGAGGAGCGGCCGCCGCGGCGGCTCGCGGCGCTGCTGCTGGGGTACGGCGTGGCCGCGGCGATCTACCGCGTCTCGTTGCTGCTGGCCATCGCGGCACTGCTGGCCTCCAAGATGTTTCTGGTGGGCGCGGGCCTGGCGCTGCTGTACCTGGGCGGCGCGATGATCTCCGCGGTGCGCCGGCTGATGACGTATTTATGGCACTCTCCGGAAACCGTTCCCGTGCGGCGGCGGGCGGTGGCGCTGGGAATCGTGGCCTTGGGTGCCATCCCCGCGGCCCTGGTACTGGTGCCGCTCCCCCGGCACGTGTACGCCCGCGGGGTCGTCGCCGCCGAGCGCGAGACCACGGTCCGCACCCGCGAACCCGGGTTGGCGCGGCGCCTGGCGCTTACCTGGAACCAGCGCGTCGAGGCGGGGCAGGTGCTGGCGGAACTTGACGGCGATGAGCCCCTGGAGCGGATCGCCCAGGCACAGGCACAGGTGCGCTTCGCGGAGACCCGCCGCGACGCCCTGCGCCCCGTTGACGCGGCTCAGGCGTTACAGGAGGAGGAGCGTCTGATCGCCTATCGCCAGGCGCTCGAAGAGGGGCGGCGTCGCCTGGAGCGGCTGAACATCCGGGCACCGGCCGGCGGGCGCGTGGTCTCCTGCATACGCCCCTCGCAGACCGGCATGTACCTGAATGAGGGTGCGCCGATCGCCACGCTTGCCGCCGGGCACTGGCGGGTGCGTGCCATCCTCCCCGAGGAGGCATTCGTGGCGGCCGCCCCACGCGTGGGCCAGACCGTCGAATTCCGGGCCGCCGGCACGGCGGGACATGCGCACTCCGGCAGGATTGCCGAGATCCTCCCCGCCGGATCACGCATCGTGGCCCTTCCCGCGCTCACCCAGCTCGGCGGCGGGCGAATCGCCGTCACTCCGGAAGGGTACGAGGCCGCCGAACCGTATTTCGAAGTCGTTGTGGATCTGGGCGTGGATTGCAGCGCCGACGACGAGCCGGCGGGTGGGAGCGCCGCCGGTTGCCTGCGCTACGGCATGACCGGAACCGTCCGGCTTGCCGGCCCGGCCGAACCCCTTGCCGCCGGCGCCCTGCGCCGCGTGCATCGCTTCGTGAACCGACTGAGGCAGGAGTAGTTCAGCCTGCCCGGGCGGCCGGGGCAGCGCCGAGGCCCTGTAACGCCTCCAGCGTCGCTCGGTGGCGGGCCTGAATCTGTGCCACAACGCGTGCCGCCAGGGGATCGCCGCCAAGCTGCTCAGCCGCGCGTGCATACGTAGCAATCAGGGCTTCGTGTGACCGGATCAGCCGTGGGCGGACGTAGCCTAGCTCCTGGAAGTTCATCTCCGCCGCCTGGGGGGTCGGAGCGCGCGGCGCCGGCGAGCCGCCCAGCCGCAGAATCTGCTCCGTCAGCCACGCACAATGCGCGCGGCTCTCCTCCGCCATACGGCGCACGAGCACGGCGTCGCGCGCCGAGAGGCCGGAGATGAACACCGATGCCTGGATGGCCTGGTGCGCCGCGTTCTGCTGTTCCGCAAGGAGGAGTTCGTTCAACAGGTCTGCCGGAGTCGGATGATTCATGGTACGTGATCCGCGACCTCTTCCATCGGCCCGGCGCCGGGGAGGGGCAGGAGTGTCGCTCCCGCGGAACGATCGCCCGCCACGGGAGCGACGGCTTGTGTCGCCGGCGGCTGAAACAGCCCGCGGGCGAAGTGCTCCGTGCGCGACCGGAGGGGATCAGCAAGCAGGAACAGCACCAGCAGCGCCGCGGCGGAGACGTTCACCAGCGCGATACCTCCGAACGGCCCATGCAGCGCCGGCCCGCCGGCGTCGTGCAACGACATCTTCACCACCACGCGCATGTAGTAGTACAGGCTGAACAGGGTGTTAACCGCCGCCACGCACACCAGCAGCCAGCCCAGCGTACCGCCCAGCTCTCCTAGGGCCACCAGCAACCACCACTTGCCCAGGAAGCCCGCGAAGGGCGGAATGCCCACGAGTGACACCAGGCAGATGACCATGGGAACCGCCAACCACGGGGCGCGGCGCGTCAGCCCGCTGAAGGACTCGATATCGTCGCTTCCCGTCCCCCACACCACCATGGCCGTAACACCGAAGGCCCCGAGGTTCATGAAGAGGTAGATCACGATGTACACCAGCAGGGCGGTCAGGCTGCTCTGGTAGCCGCCGTCGGAAGGGTGCAGGAACACCGCTGCGGCCATCATCATGTACCCCGCGTGCGCGATGGACGAATACGCCAGCAGGCGTTTGACGCTCTTCTGGTGGTACGCGGCGAAGTTTCCCACGGTGCAGGTGACGGCGGCCATGATGCCGATGGTCCAGGCCAGCGGGGCGACGAGGTTCATGGCGGCCGGCTGCGAAACCGCAGCACAGAAGATGGACACCAGCCGCGCCAGCAGCACCAGCCCCGCCGCCTTGCTGGCCACGCTGAGCCAGGTGGTGACTTCGATCTTGGCGCCCTCGAAGGCGTCCGGGCACCAGAAGTGGAAGGGCACGGCGGAGATTTTGAAGGCAATCCCCGCCAGGAAGCAGAGCAACCCGGCGAAAAGCAGCAGTCGCGACTCGCCCATCGCCATCTGCTCCACGGTGTAGCGGGCGACGTCGGCCACGCTCAGGCTGCCCACCAGTCCGTAGAGGAGGCTGGCGCCGTAGAGCATGATCGCGGCGCACACGGCGCCGAAAATCATGTACTTCAGCGAGGCCTCCGCCGCCTTGCGATCGCCCTTGTCGAACCCCACGATGGCGTAGCTGGGCAGCGAGGCGGTCTCGATGGCAATCACGATCATCAGCAGGTTCGCGGTGCTGGCCATCAACGCCATGCCCAGTGCGCTGCCGATGAGCAGGATGAAGAACTCCGGCGCGCTCGTCTCGCGGTCCGCCGAGCCCATCCACCACAGCCAGGTGACGGCGGCCAGGAAGACCAGCAATACGAGCTGAAACCCGATGGAGAGATTGTCCACGAGCAGCAGGCCCGCGGCAGGCCTGGTAGACAAACCGCTAAGCCCGCCGTCGGCGACCGAGTCCGCCACGCGCAGGGCGAGCACGAATGCCGCGACGATTCCCAGCGAGGCGACGGCGGCGATGGTCCGCGGCCCGCGGCCGGCCACCAGCGGACAGGCCACGATGGCAAGCATGGTGGCGGTGAGGGCCAGCATGGGCGAAAACAGCCGCAACTGTTCACCCACGGCGACACCGCTCCAGACAGATGCTTGTGCAATCACGTTCATTCGCTAGTCACTATTCGCCATTCCGCGTGGTCTGGCCGCTCCATCCTGTCGCGGTGCGGATCCTCCAACGGTGCGTTGCGAGCCTTGCCCGCTCCCTCACGGTCGCGGCTCTGTATGTGGGACCGGCTTTCCAGCCCGTCGATCACCGAGCCATGCGCACCGCGGCCTTCATTCGGCTATTCGCACCTCGCCATACTTCCCGCATTCCGCATTCACCATTCCGCACTCTCTTGGGCCGCGCGAATTAGCAGCCTGCGTCGCGGTACTAGGACAGCAGCGAAATCGCGCGGCTCACGTGGGCCAGCATAAGGTCCAACGTTCCGTTCGTGAAGTTAAACACCGTCTGCATGGGGAAGATCCCCATGGCGATGCACAGCACGGCCATGGGCACGAGAATGAACGTCTCGCGCGGGTCGGCGTCGGGATACTCCAGGTATTCCTCGCGCTCCTTGCCGAGGTAGACGCGGCGGATGAGCCAGAGGATGTAGCCGGCGGTGAGGATCACGCCGGCGGCGGCGATCACCGCCATGGGAATCGCCCAGGTGAAGCGGTCCCGCGCCGCGAACGTGCCCAGCAGCACCCACAGTTCGCCGATGAACCCGCACAGCCCGGGCAGACCCAGCGAGGCAAAGAAGCCGATGGTGGCCATAGTGCCGTACTTGGGCATGGTGAGCCACAATCCGCCGAAGCGGTTGATCTCGCGGTGATGCGCCCGGTCGTAAATCACGCCGACCAGGAAGAAGCACATGGGCGAGGAAATGCCGTGGGCGAGCATCTGGAACATCGCCCCCTGGAAGCCCGCCTCGGTCATAACCGCGATGCCCAGCAGCACGTACCCCATGTGCGAAACGGAGCTGTAGGCCACCAGTTTCTTAAAATCGCTTTGCGCCATGGCGCACAGCGCGCCGTAGATGATGCTCACCACGCCGATCACCGCCAGCGGGAAAGCCCATTCGTTACCCGCCGTGGGGAAGATGGGGTAGCAGAGACGCAGGAAGCCGTAGCCGCCCATTTTCAGCAGCACCCCGGCAAGGATCATGCTGATGGGCGTGGGCGCCTCCACGTGCGCGTCCGGCAACCAGGTATGCACCGGCACCGAGGGCAACTTGATGGCAAAGCCGATGAACAGAAAGACGAACATCAACGGCGCGAAGCGGAAGCCGAAGAACAGCGTCGTATTCGCGGCGAAGTGCTTCTGAATGACAGGGTTGGTCGCCAGCTCGATGAGGTCGAAGGTGCCGTGTTTGACCACGTACCCCTCCGCCTGGCGGTAGACGCTGGCAACGCCGGTAATGCTGGCCTGGCGCACCGCCTCGTGGCTGTAGAAGTACATGGCCACCAGCGCCACCAGCATGAGCACCGACCCGGCCAAGGTGAAGAGGAAGAACTTGATGGCGGCGTACTCCCGCCGGGGGCCGCCCCACACGCCGATGAGGAAGTACATGGGCAGCAGCATCACTTCCCAGAAAATGTAGAATAGGAAGAAGTCCAGCGAGACGAACACGCCGAGCATGCCGGTCTCGAGCAGCAGGAAGAGCACGAAGTACGCCCGGATGCCCTTGTTGATTTTCCAATGCTCGAAGTTCCAGCTCGCCAGGCAGGCGAGGAAACCCACCAGCGTGGTGAGAATCACCAGCGGGAAGCCCAGGCCGTCGATGCCCAGGAAATACTCCACCGCGAAGTTCTTGCCCGTGATCCAGGGCAGGCGCACCACTTCGTGGAGCTTCCCGTAGCTGCTGCCGAAGATGGCCTCCTGCGGCGTGCCGGGATCGGCAAAGAAGCTGCCAAACAGCGCCAGCGAAAGGGCGAAGGTGGCCAGCGTGGCCGACACCGCCACCGCCCGCACCTGCCGTTTGGGCACCAGCAGGCATAGCAGCGCTCCGATGGTGGGGAGAAAGACGATTAAGGTCAGCAGGTCCATGGCGTTTGGTTGTTTCCCGTTCGGCGCCGCGCGCGTGCCGCCCGCGGCCGGCCGTTGGTCCTTATCCCGTGGGCAGAATCATCGCCGGGGCACTCTCCGGGCTGCTCCACCACAGCACGCCGAGCAGCACCACGGCCGCCACGCCCGCGGCGAACAGCACGTAGTTGCGAATCCGTCCGGTCTGCGGCCGGCGGATGACGTTGGATAAATCAAAGGACGCGGCGGCGACGCCGTTGACCACGCCGTCCACGCCCTGGTTGTCCAGAATCAGCCCGGAGAAAGCCGCGAAGCGCTCCGTGAACATCGCCGCGGTGTCGAAAATCAGGTCCACCACGTAGGTGTCGATGAACCGGGCGATGTGCGCCACCAGAATGCAGCCCTTCACCCACACCAGATTGTACACCTCGTCGAAGTAGTACTTGCGCTCCAGCAGCGTGTGCAGCGGGCCGGCGGCGCGCTTGATCGCCGTAGCCGTGGCCAGGCCGCGAACGTAGATGACAATGGCCACTACGAAACCCACGATGAACGCCCCACCCACGCCGGTCACCAGCCAATGGTGCGCCGCGGAGATCGCAGCGGTGTGCGACTCTCCATCCAGGGCCATGACCAGGGGCGCCGCCGTCGCCGCCGGGGCGGCATCGGCGATCAGCGGCCGGAACAGGAAATAGCTGGATACGAACGTGCCAACCGCCAGCACCGCCAGCGGAACGTACATGAGCGGGCTTTCATGCGCGTGGTGATACACGTGCTCATCGCGCGGCTTGCCCATGAAGGTCATCCACCAGCAGCGCATCATGTAAAAGGGCGTCACGTAGGCGGTAACGATGGCCAGCCAGAACATCCACTTGGGGAGGGGCGGTATGCGATGGAACACTGACTCGCCATGGTGTGCTGCGTGATCCCCACCGGTTCGAGCCGCGGGCTTCAGCCCGCGCGGCCCCTGGGTCTCCGTCGCAGCCCCATGCTCGCGTTCGGATGCCAGTTGAACGGTTCCCGCGCTGTCGGATCCAACGCGTAACGGCCGCAACCACTGAACTCCGCTCGCAACGCCCCCGGTAAATCCACCGGCTAAAGCCGGTGGCTCGGGCTTGGCTGCCTGCGCATGTTCACCGTGGGTTTCGTGCTTGTGGGGGTCATCCCACTCGAACGCCCGGGCATACGCGACCGCCAGAATCTCGTCCTTGCTGAAGAATCCGCCCAGCCCCAAGTGCGTGCCCGCGACGCCGAACCCCGCAATGGCCAGCACGCCGATCAGGAACGTCACGCCGGTAACGGGCATCTTCTTGATGAGCCCGCCCATCTTGCGCATGTCCTGCTCGTGGTGACAGCCTTCGATCACCTGCCCCGAGCCCAGGAAGAGCATGGCCTTGAAGAAGGCGTGGGTCATCAGGTGAAACAGGGCCGCGATCCACGCCCCGCACCCCATGCCGAAGATCATGTACCCGAGCTGCGAGAGCGTGGAGTACGCCAGGCACTTCTTGATGTCCGTCTGCACGATGGCGACCAGCGCCATGAGGAAGAGCGTCAGGCAGCCGATGGTGGCAACGAACATCAGGGCGTCCGGGGTCATCAACCGGAAGACCCGCGCCACCAGGTACACCCCCGCCGCCACCATGGTGGCGGCGTGGATCAACGCGCTCACCGGAGTCGGGCCGGCCATGGCGTCCGGCAGCCACACGTGCAGCGGAAACTGCGCGCTCTTGCCCATCGCCCCGCAGAACAGCCCGATGCCCATGATCGTCGCCAGCGACCAGCCGAAAAGGGTGAAGCTGCTGGCGAAGATTCCCGTGCCCTGGGCGTACTGCTCAGCGAACACCGCGGCGGCCTGGTCCAGGTCCAGCGTGTTGAGTTGGAAGAAGACCAGCATCAACCCGATGAGGAAGCCGAAGTCGCCCACGCGGTTGGTGACGAAGGCCTTGATCGCCGCCGCCGAGGCGTAGGCACGGTCGAAGTAGTAGCCGATGAGCAGGTAGCTGCACAGCCCCACCAGTTCCCAGAAGATGAACAGGAAGAGCAGGCTGCTGCTGACCACCAGGCCCAGCATGCTGAAGCCGAACAGCGAGAGGTAGGCGAAGAAGCGGTGGTATTTGCTCTGATGGTCCACCTCGTCGCTGTGCCCGGCCATGTAGCCGACGCTGAAGACGAAAATCCAGAAGGCGATGAAGGTGACCATGAAGTACATGATCACGGTGAGCGAATCGAGCTTGACCCCCACGTTGACCGGCACGCTGCCGATGTCGGCCCAGTGGTAGCGGAAGGCGCCGGCGGTGAGCGACGCACGCGTGGCGGCGTCCGCCCCCAGCCAGCCCACCAGCACATAGGTGGAGAGCGCCAGCGGCACGCCCATGCCCAACACCACGGCGAGCCATCCCGACGCCGGCTTGCCCAGCCGGGCGCCGAAGAAAACGAGTAGCCAGAAGCTCAGCATCGGGGAGAGGATGCCGAGGGCGAGCATGATTTCGTAAGTATGGTTCGCCATCTATTGTCAGCGTCCGGGGCTTCCGCGCCGCCCGCCGCGATCGTCGCGCCGGCCGAGCGCCATGGGGCAGGGCTCACGGTGCCTGCCGCGCGCCCAGGCCGTAGAGAATCAAATACACCACGAACACCAGCGGCGCGAAAACGAAGTTAAGAAACAACAGGTTCATCCGTTCCCCGCGCCTCGGCCCGGCGGCGACACTTCCACCACAACGCCCCGCGCCGCGTCATCCGCGCAACTGCGCCGCCATGTCCACATCCACGGTTGCCAGGTTCTTATACAGGTTAATGCAGATGCCCACCGCCAGCGCCGCCTCCGCCGCGGCCAGCACGATCACGAACGCCGCCGTGATTTGCCCATCCAGCCGTCCCGGGCCCAGGTACCGATCAAACGCCACCAGGTTGATGTTGGCGCTGTTGAGCACCAGCTCCACGCCAATCAGGATGCCGATGGCGTTGCGCTTGGTCATCATGGTGAACAGACCGGCGCAGAAGAAGACGGCGCCCAACACCAGGTAATGAGTCAGCCCGATGGTCATCATCCGCTATCGGTCCTGTCGCGCCAGATGCGCCGCGCCCACCATGACGATCATCAGCAGCACACCCGCCACCTCAAAGGGTACCAGATACGTCGTCAGCAACCCCCGCCCCAGATCCGCCACCGCGGCGCCGGGCACTGCGCCTTCCGGACCGCTCCATCGCGTACGCACCAGCACCAGCCACAGCGCCGAGAAAAGCGCAGCACAGACCAGGGCCGCCCCCACCAGCTCGATTACTTTGGGCTCGAAACGCACCCAGGGCGACTTGCTGGTGAGCATCACGCCGAAGATGAGCAGCACCAGGGTCCCGCCCACGTACACGATAAGCTGAATGGCGCCCAGGAAGTTCGCCGCGAGCAGAAAGTAGAGCAACGAAACCGCGCCCAGCGCCGCGAACAACCAGACGGCCATGCGCACGATGTTCTTGCTGACACACACGCCGATCGCGGCCGCGGCGGCCGTCCCGGCAACCAGGTAGAACAGGACCGCCTCCACCGGCCCGGACGGGGCGGCGCTGGTCACGCCGATGCGCTCCGCCGCGGGCACTTCCGCGGCCAGCCCCGGTCCGGAAAACAAGCACACCCAGAACGCGGCCAGGCCAAATCGGGACAACGGGGTGCCCCATCGCTTCAGCGGTGGGGGAGTCGATTCTCCGGGTACCGGTGCCGGGCGGGTGGCCGGGCCAGGCGCGTCCGCCGCAGGCGAACAAGCGCCGCGATGCTCACTCGCACAAGCCGCGCCCCGCGCGCCAATGACCGGCTGGAAAGCCGGTCCCACAGCGCCAATCGATGAGAAAGCCAATCCCACAGCGCCGATTGATGGGTAAGCCGGTCCCACAGCGCCGGACGACACCCGCAAAGCAGCCATGCGCTCGTTGGAACTCAAACCTCACGCTCCCGGCAGTGGGTCCACCACGAGATTCCCCACCAGCCGCCGGCGATGGTAGAACCCGTACAGGGCGATCACGGGAAAAACCAGAGCAAAGCCCATGCCAAGAAGCCCCAGTACCCAGTTGGTGGCCGCCGCGATCCAGCCCCACGTCCAGCTCGACGAGGTGGACGCCCAGGTCCAGAGCGTGGCGCCCAAAAGCAGCAGCATGGTCAGGGGCAGCAACACCTGCACACAGGCATACAGCACCTGGTCGATGCGGATGCGCGGCAGCGTCCAGCGCAGCCAAATCTGCACATACAGCAGAAACAGACACTTGGCCATGAACCAGATCGGACCGGCGATCAGCAGGCCGCTCACGCCGCGAGCGAGCAGCCCCGTGCCGAACCACTCCGTGACCTTGCCGGACCACGAGGCCGGCAGCGGCGAACCCCAGCCCCCGAGGAACAGGGCCGTCGCCAGCCCGCAAACCACGAACATCGCGGCGTACTCGGCGAAAAAGAACAGCGCCCAGCGGAAGCCGGAATACTCGGTGTGGAAGCCCGCCACCAGTTCGCTCTCCGCCTCCGGCAGGTCAAACGGCGCGCGCTTGCAGCTTGCCAGCGAGGCGATGTAGTACGAAACGAAGGCCACGAAGGCGAAGGGGTTGGAAAACGCCAGCCACGCAAACCACCCGCCGGATTGCGCCTCTCCGATGACCCGCAGGCTCAACGATCCCACGCACACGATGGGCACCAGCAGGGCCATGCCCATGGGAATCTCGTAGGACACCATCTGGCAGGCCTCGCGCATCGCCCCATACACGCTCCACTTGTTGTTGGAGGCCCAGCCCGCCAGGATCACGCCCACCACTTCGATGCCCAGCATCGCCAGCACAAAGATGAGCGCCACGTCCAACTCGCGAAACACATACGTAACGCCGAAGGGCAGGGCGATGAACGCCAGCAGGGAGGGCACGATCGCCAGGTACGGCGCCAGGCGGAAGAGCACGGAGTCGGCGTCGCGGGGAATCAGATCCTCTTTGAGCACCAGTTTGATACCGTCGGCGAAGGATTGCGCCCAACCGTGCCAGCCCCCGACGCGCATCGGCCCTAGCCGCGACTGGATGCGACCCGCCACCTTGCGCTCCCACCAGATGAGGAACACGGGGATGACGTTGAACAAACCGACGATGGCCAGAAGCGAGATGACGTCGCGGACCAGGGGGAACTGAAGCGTCCAGATCAACCCGCACACCCAGGTGGGCAGTGCCGGCAGGGCTCGCTCCAGCTCGACCAGGCTCAGCGCCGCGCCGAAGTAGCCGTGCACCGCGGGGTCGTCCGCCCGGACGGCCAGGTCCACCCGCACCCACTCGAACAGCAGGTTCACGCCCCAGGTCAAAAAGCAGGTGCCGATGATGGCCCCGACGAACAGCGGCAGCGCGAGGCGCAGGAGGATCGGCCCCCAGGCGCGCCAGGTTTTGACGACCAACGCCGCGCCCAGCAGCCCCAGGGCCGTCAGCGCCGGCCCGATCACCAGCAGCAGCGTTCCCGCCGGGTGCCCGGCCAAGTACCGCCGTGTCGCCCATTGCCCAGCGGCGGCCACCAGACCCAGCAGCACGGCGCCACCGACCGCCTTAGCCGGAAAGCCGGGATAGGTACGCAGCGCCCGCGGATTCCAAGGTACGGAAAACTGGGTCAACGACGCCACTCCACTCGCCGCCGCGCCTACGGCGGACCCGCCAGACCCCGGATGCTAGCCGACCCGGGCCTGGGTGGGAAGGGTCGGCGTAGGCCGGCCAGGCCGCGAGGTTCGAGGCGGTTCCACCCCTCCGCGGACCGGCCCCCGGGCGCGGTTGCAGGCGGCAGCCGCGGCAGGGTGCTCCCGCCCTAGCAGCCGGTTGCAAAACTCGTGGCATGGGCTTCCAGCCCATGGTCTCACGGGCAGAATGCCCGTGTTACATCCCGTAGGCCGCTTTTCGCCACGGATCGCTAGAGCGGACGAGGCCGCACCGGCAGGCGTGCCACGAATATGGCATCACCGGGAGGTCAGGCCGGGCACCATTGTCGTGTCGCATGGGTAACCAACCGCGTCGAGCCGCGGGCTTCAGCCCGCGCGGCCCTACGAAGGCCGAAACCCCGCCGCCAGAGCGATCCGCAAACGGTTGAGTATTTGCGAGACACTACACCAGCGCCGCGCCAGGGAGCTGAACCACCTGGGCGCTGTGGGACCGGCTTTCCAGCCGGTCAACGGCTCTGCCGCGTCGTTCCGCGAGGAGGGGCCGTGGCAACCACCTCGCTTGCTGCTGTCCGGCGGTCCGGACCGTGCTCGCGCACTCTGCATTTGGTCTGGGATCCGGTTCCCCCATCGCGGAAGGCAATGCCTGCCCGCCGCGCCTCTACCGCTCCAACGTCTGGCGCAGGGCGGCGATGGCGAGCTCGACGCCTTCGCGCGTAACGTCGAGATGAGTGACGGCGCGGATGCGCTGCGGCGCCACGGGGATCATCCACACCCCGCGCGGCCGCAGGGCGTCACACAGCGACTTGCCCGTTCCCACCCCCGGCTGCACATCAAAGTAGACGATGTTGGTTTCCACGGCGGCAAGGTCCACGGACACGCCGGGCATGCGGGCGATGGCTTCCGCCAGGTGTCGGGCGTTGGCATGGTCCTCGGCCAGGCGCTGAACGTTGTGCTCCAGCGCGTAGAGCGCCGCCGCCGCCAGGATGCCCGCCTGCCGCATGCCGCCGCCGAACATCTTGCGAAAGCGGTGCACGCGCTGGATGGTCTGCCGCGTGCTGGCCACGATCGACCCCACCGGCGCCCCCAACCCCTTGGAAAAGCACATGGAGACGGTGTCGAAGAAGCGCGTGTATTGCCGGGAATCGTGGCCTTTGGCGATGCAGGCGTTCATCAGCCGGGCGCCGTCAAGGTGCATCTTGAGGCCGAACTCGTCGGCCACACCGCGGATGGCCTCGATCGCCTCCAGGCTCCAGCACGTGCCCCCGCCGCGGTTGTGGGTGTTCTCCACCACCACCAGCGCCGAGCGCGGATAGTGCGAATCCGGCGGGCGCACCGCGGTGCGCACCTGGTCGGCGGTGAACAGTCCGCGTTCGCCGGCAAGCAGCCGCAGGGAACAACCCGAAAGCCCCGCCGGGGCACCCGCTTCGTAATGGTAAATGTGGCTGTCGGCGTGGGCGATGACCTCGTCGCCCGGCTGCGTCTGGGCGCGGATCGACGTCTGATTGGCCATGGAGCCGGAGGGGACGAAGATCGCCGCCTCCTTGCCCAGCAGTTCGGCGCAGCGTTCCTGAAGACGGTTGACGGTGGGATCGTCGCCGAAAACGTCGTCGCCGACCTCGGCACTAGCCATCGCCTGGCGCATGGCCGGCGAGGGACGCGTCACGGTATCGCTACGCAGGTCAACGAGCATGGGAAACGTCAAAACGCCAAAAAACGTCGAAAAGCCACAAAGTCCGAACGTCGAAACGGCGCAGCCACGAAAGCACGGAACGGCGAGGAGCCGCAGCCAGGGGGCACGGCAAGTTTGCTGCGCAGACGGCCGCGCACGGCGCGTAGACGACCATCCGCGAAAAGGGAAGCTCCTTTCCGATTGCGGCGCTGCTTGGCCGGCGCGGGTCCGCGCACGCTCACCTAATCCTTGGCGGCGAGCATCTGGTGCCGTAGGGCCGCCTCCACCTGAAGCACGTTGGGACCGGCGAGCTGCACCAGGTTCAGCAGGTCCGTCATGGTCGAGACCTCTTCCACTTGCTCGTCAACGAACCACTGGAGGAAGCTGCGCGTGGCGTAGTCCTTCTCCCCCTCGGCCTGGGTCACCAGTTCGTTGATTCGTCGCGTGATGTCGAGCTCGCTGTCCAGGGCCGCCTGCACGACTTCCTCGACGCTGCCGTAGTCCGCGCGCGGCTTGTCGACGGCCTCCAGGGTGACGGCGCCGCCGACGTCGCGCAAGAAACCCACGATCTTCAGGGCGTGGCCGCGTTCCTCGTCCGCCTGCTTGAGGAAGCGCTGCGCCAGAATCCGCAGACCCATGCGGTCAAAGGCACAGCTCATGGCCAGGTACTTGTGCGAGGCGTAGAACTCCGCGGCCACCTGATCGCTCAGCTTGGCGTTCATCTTCTGCGAGATCATCATATGGTTGCTCCTCGCGGATCGAGCCCGCACCGGCGCCGGCCTGCGCGCCGCAGGCGCCTTCCTGCCGGGTTTGGCCTTCTTTTTTGCCATCGACGGCCATGGTAAGACTCGCCGCCGCCAGCGTCAACCGACGCAAGAAGCGATGAAGCCGAGGCTGGGCACGGGTGCACACGTTCGTCCGCCCTCCGGGCGGAGGTGGTGGTGGGCGGCTCGTTACCAGGGGTTGAAACCCCTGGCAACGATCGCGCGCCCTCCGGGCGCAAGCGGCCGCGACGATGCCTGGGCGTGGCCCTCGTTGAGCCGCCGACGATCGCGCGCCCTCCGGGCGGGAGCGGCTCCCCGGTACACCCCAGGCGCAAGTGGTGGTAGGCGGCTCGTCTCCAGAGGTTGAGAACGTGGCAACCATCGCGCGCCCCGAGGCGCAAGCGGCCGCGACGATGCCTGGGCGTGGCCCTCGTTGAGCCGCCGACGATCGCGCGCCCCCGGCGTGGGCGGCCGCCCGGTGAACTCGGCACCCCAGTCGCAGGGCCGCCGGCAGACCTCCAGGGGCTTTCAGTTTTCGTCGTTGCGATTCGCGGACCCTGGTTTCCAACCTGAAACAAGGGGTTGAAAAGGCACTCTGGGACAGAAACCAAGACAATTGGAAGGCCCTGGGCAGACTCCGCGGTGGTTTGCCCGCCGTGCGCCGCGTCAGTAGGATCGCTTCGGAGTTGCAGCGCCGTGGCGCACCCCGTTCGTTGGCGCCCGCGGCGGCGTGTGCATGATGCGGGCGCTACGCGCCGGCCACGGCGGATTCAGGCAATCTATGTCGTCACGTTCCTACTTCGTCGTCGATGCTTTCACGGCCGAGCCGTTCGCCGGTAACCCCGCGGCCGTGGTGCCGGACGCGGAAGGACTGGACGAGCGAACCATGCAGGCGATCGCCGCGGAGTTCAACCTCAGCGAAACGACCTTCGTCCTGCCGCCCACGGAGCGCTCCGATGCGCACCCCGCTTTTCGTTTCCGCTGGTTCACGCCGACGACGGAGGTGGACATGTGCGGCCACGCCACCGTGGCCGGGGTGCACGCCCTTGCGGAATCCGGTCGGATTCCGGACGACGACGACGCCGCGAGCGTGCCGGTGCGGATTGAAACGCGCGGCGGCACGCTGACCGCCTTCCTGGAGCGCCTGCCCGGGGATCCGTCGCGGCGCGTCGTGTGGCTGCAACTGGTTGATCCGATCCTGTCACCGCACAACGCGGATCGCGCGGCGCTGGCCGCGGCGCTGAACCTGCCGTGCGATGCGTTCGCCGAGGAGCTCCCGGTGATGCGCACGCAGGACCGCGACCTGCTGGTGTTCGTCCGGAGTTTCCTGGCCATGAACGATGCCCGGCCGGATTTCGCGCGGCTTGCAGCATGGATGCGGCGCGAAGACCTTCGCGGCCTGTCGCTGGCCACGGCGAACACCATAACACCGTCCGTGAACCTGCAATCGCGTTTCTTCGCCCCGGCGGCGGGTGTGGATGAAGACCCGGTGACCGGCAGTGTGCACGGCCCACTGGCGGCGTACGCCGTGCTGCACGGCCTGGTGCCGTTGCGCGACGGCGTGGCGGGGATGCAATGCGTGCAGGCCAAGGCCGGCGGCCGGGCGGGGCTGATCTGGGCCCTGGTCAGCGTGCAGCCCGACGGCACTTTCCGCGTTCGCATCGGGGGGCAGGCGGTTACTATCATGCGCGGGAGCTTATGCCTCGCCGCGCCGT
This sequence comes from Planctomycetota bacterium, assembly GCA_016208685.1. Taxonomy (GTDB): domain Bacteria; phylum Planctomycetota; class Phycisphaerae; order UBA1845; family UBA1845; genus JACQXM01. The sequence goes on from JACQXM010000077.1 coordinate 34,535, forward strand.
AGCCATCCTCAACCCCATCTCCGGCCGACGGAACATGCTCCCCCTGGTGCGCGATATCGGGCGGATGCTCCGGCGCGAAGGCGGCGAATTGGAGATTCTGACCACCGGCCGGGCGAATCATGCCACGGAGCTGGCGACCGCAATTCCCGCGGATGTTGAGGTCGTGCTGGTGGTAGGCGGGGATGGCACGGTGTGCGAAGTCATCAACGGACTTCCGCGCCGCGGCCTACCCATCGTGATCCTGCGCACGGGAACCGAGAACCTCCTGGCGCGGGAATTGCGAATGCCCACGGAACCCATCGATGTGGCGCGCACGCTGTTGCACGGAGAGTCACACTCGCTGGATGTAGGGTTGATCAATGGAAGGCGGTTCGTGGCGGTCGCCGGCGTGGGGTTTGACGCCGAATGCGTACAGCGCATGAACCGCGTCCGCCGCGGGCACATCACGCATGCGGACTACTTCTGGCCCATCTGGCGGACCTTCTGGGCACATCGGTTCCCCGCGCTGCGCGTGGAGGCCGACGGGGAGTGCGTCTTTGAGGGTCGCGGTCTGGCGCTGATCGGCATCATCGCCCAGTACTCCGGCGGCCTGCGTATCCTGTCCCAGGCGCGCTTCGACGACGGGCTGCTCGATCTGTGTGTGTTCGCGTGCTCGTCGCGGCTGGAGCTCATCGGACACGCGCAACGGGCGTTTCGCCGGCGGCACATCGGCTCGCGAGGGGTCCTGTATCGCCAGGTAACGAGCGTACACATCGACTCGCCCGACCCGGTCCTCCTCGAAGTGGATGGCGAAGAGGCCGGGCACTTGCCGGCGCGCTGCGAGGTAGAGGCGCGCAGCGTCTGTTATCTTCGCCTCCGGCCCGCGGCGACCCCAGCCGCGCCGCGTGGCGGCGTCCCGGTCTGGTACAACTCCGCGCTCGCCCGCCTGGCGGACTGGCTGATTGGGCGCAGCCCGAAGCCGCCCTCGGAGTCGGCGAAAAAACGCCGTATCTCGTTGACAGGCTGCTGACTACAGGAACAATACCGCGACCCTCGGTTATCCACGTGTGGCGACATGGACGGTCCGGTGGGTTGGTTTTGCGAGCGCTTTGTGAATTATTTCACAAAATCACGCCGGCCGGCACCGCAGGAACGTACGAATAGTAGACCGAGGACCAAGGCGAGATTGCGCCGAGCGTAGTTGGGCTTCGAGGCATTGGCTTTCCCGCGCCGTCGCCGGCCTGCCGGATCGACAGGCCGGCCGGCAGCCGGCACGAGGTCCCGGGGCGGCAGCCATCAGCAGCACGAATGGCATCGCGGTGCCTCGCCAGGCGCGGCGCCATAATGTGGCGGTCGTGGTCCCCGCGGCTCGCGCGCGATCGAGCCAAGTGCACAGGGCAAACGGCGGATGAGCGAATGACGGGCGAGGGTTCGGAGCAGCAACAGCGAGGGCCGCTGCCGGGCAAGCCCGGGCCCGAATCGGCGCCGGACGAAATCGGTATTGAGCCACTCTCGCTTTCGCTCCTGGGACGGTTATTCGGCATCCCGCTGCTGATCATCGGGCTGATCGTAGGCGGCGCGGTTTGTGTGGTGTTGCTCTTCGGCGCGCCGGCGTCTCCGCCGCAGCGGACGCTCGAGGAGCTGGTGCAGGCGCTGGAGTCCGACGCCGGGCAGAAGAACAGCGCGGGCATGCTCATGCCCCTGGATAAGGCCTACTGGCAGGCCGGGTTGGAGCTTGCCCAGCGGCTGGAAAAGGAACCCATCGCCGATGCGGAGCGGGCACAGGTCGCCGTGCGGCTCTCCGAAGTCGTGCGCCGGGACATCGCACATCTGGAGTCATCGGCGGCGCGTGCTGACACCGCGGCGCAGGTGCGGGCACCGGCAGGCAGCACGCGGCTGGAGTTCCTGGTACACGCGCTGGGCCGCACGAAGCGGGGGGAGGCCGTCGACGCACTGATCGAGGTGCTCCGCGGCGGGCGGGAACCCCTGGTCACCATCGCCGTGCAGCAGCTCGGCGACTTGCGCGAATTGCCCGAATCGGCGCGGGCGGTCGAACCGCTGCTTTCGTTGCTGGTGTCCGCGGTCCGCCCCGAGACGCGGCTGACGGTTTGTACGGCGCTGTCGGTGCTGGCGCCGCGGGGCGATGCCCGGGTCATCGACGCCTTGGCGACCGCCGGGCGGAAGGAAGAGGGCGAGGTGGCGTGGTCCGCAGCGCTGGCGCTGGCTCGGCTGGGCAGTAGCGAGGGGAAGTCCACGCTGCTCGACCTGCTGGATCGGTCCTTCTGGGAGAACGAGGATCGATACCAGGTGGTGGACAACAAGGGGGTTGTGCATCGCTATGCGATGCCGCCGCAGCGCATCGAGCAATGGCTGCTCGCCGCCGTGGATGCCGCCGCGGGCACGGATGATCCCGACTTGCGGGAAATGATCGGTCGGCTAAAGTCTGACCCCTCACCGGCCGTGCGTTCGAAAGCCGCTACGGTGTTACAGGCCGGCGCCCCGAAGGAGCCGGGTGCGTCCGTCGGGCCGAAGGTCCCGGCGGACCGCGCTCAATGAAGGGTGGTTGGGGAGGATCACGCTGATGGCGACGAAACAACTGGTTACGAAGGTGTGGATCGAACCCGGCTGCATCGTCTGCGATGCCTGCGAGAACACAGCGCCGACCGTCTTCGAGGTGACCGACGACACCTGCATCATCCGCCCCGACGCCCTGAACGCGGAATTCACCAAGCCGCTGACGCAGGAGATCTTTGACGCTGCCGAGGAGTGCCCCGTAAACGTCATCAAGTTCGACACGGTGGCGGTGGAAGGCGCTGAAGCGGAGGCGCCCGCGCCGGTGGCGGCCGCGGCGGAAGAACCGACCGCCGTCGCGCCGGCCACGGCGGCAGCTTCCGCGGCGGCCCCCGCCAAACACGCTGCACCGGCGAAACCCGCCGCACCGGCCGCTGCGCCTGCCGCGGCTGCGGTGGCGGCTTCGGCAGCCGTCTCCGCCGCCGGCCAGCCCGATCCCTCGCTCCAGGCGCTCTTGCGGGCGGCCACCGCCCGTGGCGGTAATGCCGGCCTGGTGCGCAACATCGACGACGTGCCGGAATCAGTGAAAGCCTGGAAAAGTAAGGACCCCAGCGAGCTTCCGCCCGACGCCCGCCAGGCGCGCATCCTGGAAGCGGCACGCAAGGCCCGGAAGAACCCAGACGAGGCGCGGCGCGAGTTCATGAGTCGGGCGGCACTCACCGTGGGGTGGGTGGCGTTCGGCGGCGGGCTGGGCGTATCCATCGGCCCGGCTTTCGGCCGCTTCATGATGCCCAACGTGCTGGAGGAACCGGACCCGCGGGTCCGCGTGGGGAAGCTGCAACAATTCGTCGAGATGCAACCGGGCGACGTAAACGAGGACTACAAACCGCAAGGCATCTGGATGATCCGCGAGGACGAGCGCGTAGCGGCGCTGAACATCATCTGCACGCACCTCGGGTGCATCCCCAACTGGTTGCCCAACGACCGCAAGTTCAAATGCCCCTGCCACGGCAGCGGGTACAAGCCCAACGGCATCAACTTCGAGGGACCCACGCCGCGCCCGCTGGAGCGCTTCCGCGTCTTCATCGAGGACGGCATGGTGGTGGTGGACAAGAGCAAGAAGTACCAGTATGAGTTGGGTCAGTGGGACCAGGCGGGCAGCTACCTTGCGGTGTAACCGTCTACACCCGCGGCCACCAGGCGTCCGCTTCCCCCGGGGCACCGGTCATCCCGTGTCTCCGGCGCTTCGCACTGGTTCGCCCCGCCATCCACAGGGTGCCTGTGGCGATACCCCGATACCGAGGATAAACGAGGAGCAGCGAGAGGAATGTTAGCGCGGTTCGGCAACTGGGTCCGCGAAGGACAGGTCTGGGGGAGCATCTTCCGCCACGGAGTGCCGCGCGATCGCCGCACGCGGGCGATGGCCATCCTCAGCAACGTCTTCCTGCATCTTCATCCCGTGGCCATTCGCAAGAGCGGCATCCGCCTGTCCTTCACCTGGTGCATGGGCGGGCTGACGTTCTTCCTCTTCCTGGTCGAGGTGGTCACCGGCGTGCTGCTGATGTTTTACTACCGCCCGGTGGTGGAATACGCCTACTTCGACATACAGGGCCTGGGGGCGCACGTCACGCTGGGCCTGATGCGCGAGCTGCACCGCTGGGGCGCGCACGCCATGATCATCGCCATCTGGCTGCACATGCTTCGCGTGTTCCTCACCGGCAGCTACAAACCACCGCGCGAGTTCAACTGGAGCGTGGGGGTTATTCTGCTGGTGCTCACCATGCTCCTTTCCTTCACCGGCTACTTGCTGCCCTGGGACCAGCTCGCCATGTGGGCCATCACCGTGGGCTCGAACATGGCCCGCGCCACGCCCGGGGTGGGCACCGAAGGCCCGATGTCCTCGTTCATCCAGATCGGGGGCGTTCCCCTGGTCCACGCCGGCGACGACGCGCGCTTCGGCCTGCTGGCCGGCACCTTCGTCGGTCCCAATGCCCTCCTGCGCTTCTACGTACTCCATTGCGTGTTTATTCCCGTGGTGGTCACCGTGCTGCTCGCCGTCCACTTCTGGCGTATCCGCAAGGACGGCGGCATCAGCGGGCCCCTGTAGCCGGCCAGGACGGAGCGACAGATGTATAGCGTGCTCGCCGCAGCTTCCGCCGTGGAAAGCATCAAGGATGCGATCAACACCATCTGCCAGCCGGCGCCCTTTCTTATCATCGCCGTGGTGGGCCTGGCGCTGTTCCTGGCGGGCTACCGCACCATCACCAGGCCACCCGTAGCGGCGGCGCTGGGCGCGCTGGCGGTGCTGGCCTTCCTGGTAAGCTGCCTGGATTCCGACTTCTTCCTCATCATCTCCAAGGCCGACAACGTCCCGATCGTGATGATGATGTTCGCGGTGGGGTTTTTCCTCTGGCTGGCGTTCCGCCAGGCGGCGGTCAACGACCACGCTATCGAAACGGGCCGTCCGCTCTTCGAGGCGGGTTCGGACGATAAGGTACTGGTCTGGCCCGACCTGGTGTACATTGAATTGATCGCCCTGGTGCTGTGCACCGCCCTGCTCAACGTGTGGGCGATCCTGCTCAAGGCCCCCCTGGAGCAGCCTGCCGATCCCAGCACCGCGCCCAATCCCGCCAAGGCGCCGTGGTACTTCCTGGGCCTGCAGGAAATGCTGGTGTACTTCGACCCCTGGCTGGCGGGCGTGGTGCTTCCCGGGCTCATCATCCTGGGCCTGATCGCCATCCCCTACATCGACAAGAATCCGCGGGGCAACGGCTACTACACCTTCAAAGAGCGGCCCTTCGCCATCGCCACCTTCCTGGTGGGGTTCGTGATCCTCTGGGTGCTGCTGATCATCTTCGGCACGTTCCTCCGCGGGCCGAACTGGAACTTCTTCGGCCCCTACGAATTCTGGGACATGCACCGCCCGGCGGCGCTGGTGAACACCGAGTTCCATGACCTGTTCTGGATCAACCTCATGGGGCGGGCCCTGCCGGAGCATTACCTGCTGCGCGAGCTGCCCGGAATCGTGCTGCTGGGCGCGTACTTCGCCCTTGGTCCGCCGCTGCTACGGCTGGTCTTCTTCCGCAAAATGTACCGTCAGATGGGCTTCATTCGCTTTTCCGTGATGTCCATCCTGCTGCTGGTCATGCTGCTGATGCCCATCAAAATGGTCCTTCGCTGGACCCTGAACCTGCACTACATCGTGGGCATCACGGAGTGGTTTTTCAACGTATAAGCAAGGGAAGCGCCACGAGATGCCCATCCCCGAAGAGCGACTGTACAACCCCGAAAGAGCCAACCGCTGGTTCGCGGTCAGCAGCGTGCTGATGACCGCCTCCATCGGCTGGATGATCTACGTCGACTACGCCCGCCCGTGGCACGGCCACCAGGACGCCTACGCCGTGAGCAAGGCCACCCTCGCCCACCTGGACTACCTGGACTCCACGCGCCAGGAGCGCGTGCAACAGATCGACGAAGCGCGGGCGCGATGGCAGGACCAACTGACGCTGCTGCAAAAGTCGCACGGCCCCAAGCTGGAGAGCCTGCGGGAACAACTGGCGAGTGCCGACCTGGCCTTCCGCAAGGCCAACGGCCCCTTCAGTTCCGCCGGGCAACTCCTGGAGGTCACGCGCGACCGCTACGAAAAGGTGCTGGGGCAGTTCGGCGAGAGCCACCCCTTGACGCAGGAGGCGCACCGCAACCTGCGCGAGGAGGAGGAGCTGGTCGACGGGCTGCGTAAAGACAAGGAGCAGTGGGAGGACGAGCGGAAGCACGTCGAGGCGGAGATCAAGAGACTGGAGGCCGGGGCGCGGGACGCGGAGAAGCGCCTGCGCGATCTGGAGCAGGTCGCCGCCTCCGCGCTGCAGAAGGACCAGCAGTTTCGCGGCGTGCTGACCGATCACGGGCTCCTGGGCGGCATCCCCGTGGTTCGCGCCATCATCAACATGCCCCTGCTGGATTTCTCCTCCCCCAAGGGCACCCCGGGTCGGTACCAGGTCAACCAGTTGGTGCTGCCCGACGTGCGGCAGCAGCTCAACTACCTGGAGTCGTACACCACGGATCGCTGCACCACCTGCCACGTGGGCATCGCCGACCCGGAGTTCTCCAAGGACCGCCTGGCACGCAAACTGGAGCGATCCCTACCCGGCATCAACGAAGCGTTGCAGCGGATGAGCGAGCCGCCGTTCGAGCCTCCCCCGCCGCCGGTGCTCGAAGGCGAGGGCAAAGCCCCGCTGCCCATCGGCGCCGTCACCGAACATTGGAACGAGCTTACGGCAGCGCAGCAGAACGCCTATTTCGACGCGCTGCTGGAACTGGTGAACCGCTACCTCAAGCTCAGCGGGCGCAAGACCATCAAACTGGGCCAGCCGCTGCTGGCGCATCCCAACCTCGAGCTCTACGTGACCGTCGATTCTCCGCACCCCATGGCCAAGATGGGTTGCACCGCCTGCCACGAGGGCAATCCGCAGGAAACCGACTTCGTGCTCGCGGCCCACTCGCCTCCCACGCACGAGCTGGAGGAGCAATGGGCGGATCAGTACTACGTGCGGCGAGCCGGCATCCCCAACTCGACCTTCGAGACCGTGCGGCATTACTGGGACCGCCCCATGCACGTTCCGCGGCACACCGAGGCGAGCTGCGCCAAGTGCCATACGGAGATTTCCGACATCACCATGTTCCAGGGCAAGCGGCACGGATCGCGCATCAACCTGGGGCGGCACCTGTTCACCACCGTGGGTTGCGTGAACTGCCACGTGGTGGATGACCTGCCCGGGGCGCGCAAGGTGGGCCCGGACCTGTCCCAGGTCGCCGCGAAGCTCAAGCCGGAGTTCGTGCAGCAGTGGGCCTATTTCCCGCAGAAGTTCCGCCCCTCGACCCTCATGCCGCACTTCTTCGCCCAGGAGAACAACGGTCCGAACAGCGCCAACCAGTTCGACACCCGGCCGCTGCTGCGTACGGAGACGGAAGTCGCCGCCATCAGCCAGTACCTGTTCGCGGTGTCCAAGGACTTCAAGCCTCTGGACAAACCGACCGAGGTCACCGGGGATTCGGCGCGCGGGCGCGAGCTCTTCCGGCAGGTGGGCTGCCTGGGCTGCCACGCCAACCTCGCGGAACACGGCGAGGAGTGGATCACCCGCGATCTGATGCACCGCCTGGGCCTCGACGAGCAGACCGCCGCCTTTCGCTATAAGGGCATGACGTACGAAGAGCGCGTCCGCTACGCGATGGAACACTTCCCCGCGGAAACCGAGAGCATTTTCGAGCCCGAGAAAGCGGCCTTCGACCCCGACAAACCGTACACCCCGCCGGTTTTCAGCCGCGTGGGGCCGGAACTCTCCGGCGTGGGTTCCAAGGTGTCCTTCGAGTGGCTCTATTCCTGGCTCAGCGACCCCACGCGCTACGCCCCGGACACCAAGATGCCCAACCTCCGGCTCTCGCCGGCGGAGGCCGCGGACATCGCCGCCTACCTGATGGGTCTGAAGAACGACGCTTTCCAGCAGCGCGCCTTCGAGCTCTCGCCCGAACGCCGCGTCATGGCCGACGACCTGATTTTCAGCCTGCTGGCGGCGCAGCGCTCCGAGCGCCGCAGCCGCGCCATCATGAACGACGAGGGCGGCGAGCTGACCCGCATGCTGGTTGATCTCATCAAGGGTTCGCTTCAGCAGCGCGCCTACGACGTGGTTTCCGGCATGAGCCTGGAGGAGAAGAAGCTCACCTTCCTGGGCAACAAAATGATCAGCCACTACGGCTGCTACGCCTGCCACAAGATCAACGGCTTCGAGGAGACCACGCCGCCGGGCACCAACCTCACCACCTGGGCGCAGAAGCCGGTGAGCCAGCTCGATTTCGCCTTCTACGACGACGCTTTCCACCACATGCGCGGGGAGAAGGAGAAGGTCTTCGGACATCTGTACCCGCTGTACGCCGACGACCTGAACCAGTGGTCCCCGGGCGATAATCCCGAGGAGCAGATCACGCACACCCACGCCGCCTTCGCCAAGCACAAGCTGCGCAACCCCCGCATCTGGGACCGCGAGAAGATCAAGCGGCCCTACGACAAGCTCAAGATGCCCAACTTCTACTTCACCGATCGTGAAGCGGAAGCGCTCACCACCTATCTGCTGTCGCGCGTCTCGCCGCGGGTCAGCGACAAGCTCAAGATCAAGTACGAAGTGGACGCCCTGGGCCCCATCGCCCGCGGTCGCAATCTCACGCGCGAGCTCAACTGCGTGGGTTGCCACCAGATCGAGGAGAACGCCCCGGCCATCCAGCAGTATTTCCGCCGCAAGATCGGCGGCCGGCTGGCCTTCGACGCCGCCAACGCTCCGCCGCTGCTCTGGGGCGAAGGGGCCAAGGTGCAGCACAACTGGTTCCACCGCTTCCTGCAACAGGTCGAGCCCCTGCGTCCCTGGCTGGCGGTGCGCATGCCCAGTTTTCACGTGACCGGGCAGCAGGCTACGGGCCTCGTCGAGTACTTCGCGGCCTTAAGCCGCCAGGACGCCAAGAACCTGACCAAACTGCTGGCGCCGGTGGCGGAGTATCGCAGTAAGGCGAAAGCGGCGGCCGGCGAGACGGGCGCCGGCAAACCGGCGGACTCGGCGGGCGAACCGGGCTCCGGCCCCGAGGCCACAGGCGCCGACTGGTACTTGCAGGAGAACCTGCAACCGGTGGCCACGACCCTCCGCCGCTGGGCGGTCGAGCGCCGCGTCATGCGCCCCTCGGATGTCGACATGCTGCGCAATCCGCCGGAGCGCGTGCGCACGGCGCACGAGACGCTGCTCCGGCGCCTGGAATTCATCCGCGGACTGTATGACGTTCCCTATCCCTTCGTGGAGCCGCCGCGGCCCTTCTCCGGGGCGCAGCGCTTCGAGCTTGGCGGCCGGTTCTTTAACGACATGGGCTGCCTGAAGTGTCACGTGTTCGGCAACATGTTGCCCGGACCGGCGAAGACCACCGATGACTTCGTGCAGACGTACCGGCTCGACGGCGTTCGCGGCGAGGGCGACCAGGCCGTCGCCTTCCTGAACGGCATGCCCCACCCCGTCGGCTCGGTCATCGACGGACACACGCTTATCAGCGCCGCCAACACCTATTACGACAGCGGCGACGTGGAAACCAAAGCCGTGGTCGAAGGTCCGGGATCGGGCGGGGAGAAGGAGCGCATCATGCTCCAGGCGGCCAGTGCCCCCAACCTGGCACTGACCTACCAGCGACTCCGCCGTCAGTGGGTGTACCAGTGGATGCTCGAGCCGCAGCTCATCCAGCCGGGCACCAAGATGCCGCAGAACTTCCCGGAGGGTAAGAGCCCCTACGAGGGCGACGCTAAGTACCCCGGCACAGGCGCGGACCACATCAACCTGTTGGTCGACTACCTGTACGACGCCGGAGCCACCAACACCCGCTCCCCGCTGCCGAAGATTCCGGCGGCGGCCAAGGCCGAGGAGTTCGACGAGGAGGGCGGCGAGAAGAAAAAAGAGGAGTTCATCGAGGACTAGCGGCCCGGCCGATGCCGGGTCATCAGGCGTAACAGAACCGTGGGCGCGCCTCGTGAGGGCGCCCCCACGAGGCTGCATGAACGAAGGAGAACAGCAATGGTACGGATCAGGACATGGACGGTAGCGTTGTGTGCTCTGGCGGTGTTCGCCGCCACGACCGCCCGGGCGGAGGACATGTCGGTCATCCAGGTTAAGGTGGGCTTCAAGGGCAATCCCGACGACTTCAAGCGCGAGGTGATCGATACCTCCAAGGACCCCAACTGCGCCAAGGCGAAGGGCAAGATCGGCACCGAGAACGTGGTGATCAACAAGAAGGGCGACGCCCCGACGCTGCGCAACGTGCTGGTGTCCATCAAGAGCGGCCTGGGCGACAAGGCCTTTCCCGCCCCCAAGGAGCCCGCCAAGCTCACCCAGGTCGGCTGCCACTATGAGCCGCATGTACTGGGCATTGTGGAAGGCCAGCCGCTGAAGGTGTTCAACGGCGACGACACCAACCACAACATCCACTTCCTGCCCAAGAAGAACGAGGAGCACAACTTCTCCCAACCCAAGAAGGACGAAACCGAGGGCAAGGAGCTCAAGCTGGTGGCGGAGGACGTTTTCAAGGTCAAGTGCGACGTCCACCCCTGGATGGGTTGCTACATCGCCGTGTTCAAACACCCGTTCTTCTCGGTCACGGGCGAGGACGGAACCTACGAGATCAAGGGCATGCCCCCGGGCAAGTACACGCTGGAAGCCTGGCACGAAGAGTTCGGCACGCAGACCGCCGAGGTGGAAGTGAAGAGCGCCGGCGAAGCCAAGACCGTGGACTTCACTTTCGAGGGCAAGAAGAAGTAAGCAACCGCGGGACGGCGTCCGGGCCGGCGCGTTGGACTGTGGCGCGGCCCCGATCCTGCTCGGCGGAATAGCTACAACAGCAACTTGCGGGCACGGCGGCGACTGCGCGGCCGTGCCCGTTTTCATGCGCGGGCCGGGTGCCGTCTATGCCGCGTCAGCCGGTTGGCGCGCGACGGGCTTCGCCGCGGCGGGCGAGAAACCGTGCCAGTCGATCCATCGCCTCCGCGATCCGCTCCAGCGAATTGGCGTAGGAGATGCGAATGTACCCCGCCCCCCCGGGGCCGAAGTCCACACCCGGCGTGACGGCCACACCGGTCTCCTCGAGTAACTCGAATGCAAACCGGTACACGTCGTCGGTGTGGGAGCGGACGTTGACGAACACATAGAACGCGCCCGCGGGTTCCGCCAGGACAGATAGCCCGAGCCGCGGCAGACGGCCAAGCAACAGCCGTCGCCGGTCGTCATACTGCCGGCGCATGGATTCCACGTCCGCGTCGGCGTGCCGCAAGGCGGCGATCGCGGCGAACTGGGGGAAATCCGGGGGCGAGATGAAGAGGTTCTGCTGGAGCTTCTGCACCGGGCGGACCAGCGCTTCGGGCAAAATGGCGTAGCCCAGCCGCCAGCCGGTCATGGCAAAGAGCTTGGAGAATCCGTTGATCACCACGGCGTCGGGGCGGAACTCCAGCATGGAGTGCGCCCGGCCGGCGTACACCAGCCCGTGGTAGATCTCGTCCGAGACGACGGTGACGCGCTCGCCCACGCTCTCGGCCAGGGCCCGCAGGCGCTCCGCCGAGGTGAGCGTCCCCGTGGGGTTTGCCGGCGAGTTGACCACCAGCGCCCGTGAGCGCGGGGTCAACGCGGCCGTCGCGGCGCGCGGGTCCCACTGGAAGCCGTCCGACTCGCGCACCGGGACGCGCACCGCCTTGCCGTCGAAGGCGGCGACGAAGTTCGGGTAGCAGGCGTAGTGCGGGTCGGTAAGCAGCACCTCATCGCCGGGGTCGAGCAGGGCCGCGAAGACAAGCAGCATGGCGCCCGAACTGCCCATGGTGACCACCACGCGCGAGGGCGAGACGTCGATCCCGTACTGTTGGTGCTGCCAGGCGGCGATGGCCTCGCGGAGCTCGGGATGCCCCAGGGAATGGGTGTAATGCGTTCGGCCCTCGCGCAGGGCGCGCTGCGCCGCCTCGACCACAACCGGCGGGGTGGCAAAGTCCGGCTCGCCGACCTCGAGGTGAATGACGGAGCGACCCTGCCGCTCCAGCGCCGCGGCCCGTTCCAACACCTCCATCACCAGGAAGGGCGGCATGGTGCGGGCACGTTGGCTGGTTGCCGTCATAGTGCCTGTGTGCCCGATGGCGGGCGGGCCGGCCCCACGGTCCCCGCGAGACGCGGCATCAGCTCCGGGCCGCGGACCACTCTCGAAAGCGCCGCGTGATGCCCTCGGCGCGGCGGCGGATGGCGTCGACGTTCCGCGCCGCCATGTCCTGCGGCTGAAAAAGCGCCGCCACGAATCCCACGCCGGCACAACCCGCGTCGAGGAACTCGACGAAGTTCTCCGGCGTCACGCCCGCCGTGGGGAAGATGCGCAGGTGCGGCAACGGAGCACGCACGGCGCGCACAAAGTCCGCTCCGCCCGCGGGTGCGGGAAAGAGCTTAACGAAATCCGCGCCCAGGCGATGCGCGGTCTCCATTTCCGTGGGGGTATAAGTCCCGGGAATGCAGGGCACGTCGAGAGCCGCCGCTTCTTTGACGACCGCCGGGTCACAGATCGGAGACACCAGGAAGCTCGCCCCCGCCGCCACCGCCTCCCGCGCTGCCTGCGGCGACATCACCGTTCCCGCTCCCACCGTCAGGTCCTCGCGGCGGGAGAAGCGCGACACCAGCTCCAGCGCGCCGGGGATGGTGAGCGTGAACTCCAGCAGGCGGAACCCGCCGTCGATGGCCGCCTGCATGGCGTCCGCCGCGAGCTGCTGATCCTGCGTGCGAATAATGGCACTGATCCGCCGATCGCTGATGATGGCCGCGATCCGTTGTCTGCGACCCGTCGGGGCGTTCATGGGCAGGGCTCCCTATGCGGCAAAAATCGCCCAGATTCCCGCGGGAAAACGCGGCGTGGCGCGAGAAACAGCTTTGCGCCGCCCGCCCTGGGCGGTTATAACAGAACCGATCATAGCAGATCCACGGAGTTTGGGGATCCAGGCATGCGACGGAGCGCGGGGAGCGTGACTCGATGGCGACGACGTTTTCGCGATCCATGCGATCTCTGGAAACCGACCGCGGCCGGGGGGTGCTGTGGATGTTGCTGGTGGGCGCGACCCTCGCCGCGGCGTGGACGGCGTGGTTGTTCCTGGCGCGGGTAGGGCTCTACGAAAGCAGCGACACCGCCCGTCTGGAAGTCGAGCAAGCGTCTCATGCCGTGCAGGTCCCGTGCGCCGGAACGGTCACGCGCGACCATCTGATTATCGGACAGCAGATCGCGGCCGGGGACGTGCTCCTGGAACTCGACGCCACTTCGTTCGCGCTGGAGCTGGAGGAAACCAAGGCGCAGGCCGCGGGGCTGGCGGCGCAGCTCGAAGGACTCAGCGCGGAAATCGCGGCCCGCGAAGAGGCGCTGCGGGAGTCGCAGGCGGCGGCGGTGCCGGCGCTTCAGGAGGCGCATGCACTATACGAAGAAGCACAGGCGGCGCAGCGCTACGCCGACGAACGAGCCCGCCACGTCACCGAGCTGATCGCCCAGGGAAACGCTTCGGAAAACGAGTATCGGCTGGCCGCGGCGGAGGCGGCGCAGCGGGCTGCCGCCACGGAGGCGGCCCTGGCGGCGGAGGGCCGCCTGGAGAAGGACCTGCGTACCCGCGAAGTGGAGCGGCGGGCGGAGATCGACTCCCTGGCGCGCGAGCAACAGCGGATTCGCGGCGCCCTCGCCGCCGAGACGGCGGGCGTCGAGCGGCTGACGTATGAGATCGGACTGCGCCGCGTCCGCGCCCCGGTGGCGGGCACGCTCGCCGAGGCCGCGACCCTGCACCCCGGTTCCTACGTGGCCGCCGGAGAGCGCATCGCCGCCGTGGTGCCGGCGGGCGCGACGCGCGTCGTGGCCCAGTTCGCGCCCGGGCGGGCCGCGGGCCGCGTGGCGCCGGGGCAGACGGCGCGGGTGCGCCTCGAGGGCTTTCCCTGGAGCCGCCACGGCAGCCTTGCCGCGCATGTCACTCATGTGGCACGAGAGGGGCGCAACGGTCGGCTCCAGGTGGGGCTGGCGCTGGCCGACCAGTCGACCTCCATTCCGTTGCAGCACGGTTTGCCCGGCGTGGTGGAGGTGGAGGTGGAGCGGCTTTCGCCGGCGGCGCTGGTGCTGCGCTCCGTGGGAACGCGGCTGGCCTCCCGACCGGCCGGCGCGTCACCGGACATTGAACCCGGAGGTCGCCCATGATCCTCCGCGCCTCGGGGCTTCGGCGGAACGTCCTGGCACCGGAGGTGGTGCAGACCTCGGCCATGGACTGCGGTCCGGCGTCGCTCAAATGTCTGCTCGAGGGCTTCGGCATCCCGGTCAGTTACGGTCGGTTGCGCGAGGCATGCCAGACCGGCGTGGACGGCACGTCCATCGACGTGGTCGAGGAAGTCGCCAGACAACTGGGGCTGGATGCGGAGCAGGTGCTGCTGCCTGCCGATCATTTTCTGCTGCCGGAGGTTCACGCGCTGCCGGCGATCGTCGTCACCCGCCGCCCCACGGGCGAAGCGCACTTCGCCGTGGTGTGGCGGCGGCACGGCCGGCTCGTGCAGGTGATGGACCCGGCCACCGGGCGGCGCTGGCCCACGTGCAGCTCCTTGCGCCGCGAGTGCTACCAACACGAGATGCCGGTTGCTGCCAGCGCCTGGCGTAGCTGGGCCGATTCCGACGAATTCCTGGCGCCGGTGGAAATGCTGATCCGCGGACTGGGCGTCCCCCGTGCCGCGGCGCGGGGACTCCTCGGGAACGCCATGGCGGAACGCGGCTGGGAGGGGCCCGCGACCCTGGACGCCGCCACGCGGATGATCGGAACCGTAGTGCGGGCCGGCGGGCTGCGTCGCGGCCGTGAAGCGGGTCAGGCGCTGGAAACGGTCTACGCCCGTGCGCGGGCCGAGGGAACCACCGGCCGCGTCATTCCCGCGCCGTTCTGGCTGGTTCGACCCCCACCGCCAACGACAGTGGAGCCGCCGCCCCCCGGGCCTGATACACGCGGCGAGTCGCCGCCGGACGCGCCCGTGGCGCTGGCGCGCGGGGCGGTGCTGGTTCGCGCCCGCTGTCCAGAGCGTCGACCAGTACGGGGGGCGCCGGCGCCGACCGAACCGGAAGGCGCAGCGCCGCTTGCCGCGGAACTGGTCGCGGCGCTGGGCGAGCCGCCGTCACGTCCGTGGCGTGACTTGCTTGCCCTGTTGCGCGCCGACGGCCTGCTGACGCCCTTGTTGCTGGCGGCCGGGTTGATGCTGGCGGCCGCCGGTTTGATCGTCGAAGCGCTGCTCTTTCGCGCCTTCGTCGACCTCGGCGCCTCCATGGGGGGTGGCCTGGAGCGCGTCGGAGCCTTGGGCGTCTGCGCCGGCTTCGCGGCGATCCTGCTGCTGCTGGAGTTACCCCTGACCGCCGGGCTGCTGCGCAGCGGACGGCGGCTGGAGCTGCGCCTGCGCTCCGCGTTCCTGCGGAAGATCCCGCGCCTGGCCGACCGCTACTTTCATTCCCGCCCGGCCTCAGACATGGCGGAACGCGGGCACACGGTGCAGGTTCTCCGCTTCCTGCCCACGCTCGGCGGGCAGCTCATCCGTGCCGCGTGCACGCTGCTGCTCACCGCCGCGGCCATCTGCTGGCTCGACCCGCGGCTGGCCGCCCCGGCGCTTGCCGCCGCGGCTTTTTCCGTGCTCCTGCCGGCGCTGGCGCAACCGCTGCTGCGCGAACGCGATCTGCGGGTGCGCACCCACAGCGGGGCCTTGAGCCGCTTCTACCTGGACGCCCTGCTGGGCATCGTGGCCATTCGCGCCCACGGAGCGGAACGGAGTGTGCGCCGCGAACATGAAGGACTGCTGGCGGAGTGGGTTCGCGCCGGGCTGCGGATGCAGCGGGCGACGGTGCTCGTGGATGGCGCGCTGGCGGTCGTGGGGTTTGCCCTGGCGGCGTGGATTCTGGTGGATCATTGGCAGCGCGTCGGCGAGGGCGCCCAGGCGCTGCTGCTTGCCTACTGGGCACTCGCCCTGCCCACCATCGGCCAGGAAGTCGCGTCCCTCGCCCGCCAGTATCCCAGCCACCGCAACGTTGCCATGCGGTTGTTCGAGCCGCTCGGCGCGCTCGAGGACGACGAGCCGACGGACGGAGCAGCGGCACCGGCGGGTATCGGCGGCGCCGCCGCGCGCGGCGCGGCCATCGACCTGCGCGGTGTCGCGGTTCGCGCCGCGGGACAGTCGATCCTGCAAGACATCGACCTCTCCATCCCCTCGGGAAGTCACGTGGCCATTGTCGGCGCTTCCGGCGCCGGAAAGTCGAGCCTGGTGGGACTGCTCCTCGGCTGGCACAAGCCTGCCGCGGGCGAAGTGCTGGTGGACGGCGCGCCGTTGCACGGCGCACGGTTGCAAGAGCTTCGCCGCCGGACGGCCTGGGTGGATCCCGCCGTCCAACTGTGGAATCGGTCGTTCGCCGACAACCTCTGTTACGGCTGCGAAGCGCCGACCGACGCCCTGCCTCATGTGATCGGGCAAGCCGACTTACTGGAGCTGCTCCAGACGCTTCCGCAGGGACTGCAGACTCCGCTGGGCGAGGGCGGGGCGTTCCTCTCCGGCGGCGAAGGACAGCGCCTGCGCCTGGGACGGGCGTTGGTGCGGCGGGATGCGCGGCTGGTGATTCTCGACGAACCGTTCCGCGGCCTGGACGGCGCGACCCGCGCCCGGATGCTGAAGCGTGCCCGGGCCTGGTGGCGCTCGGCGACGCTGTTGTGCATCACGCACGACCTGGCCCACACGCAGGCATTCGACAGGGTGGTGGTGTTGGACGAAGGGCGGATCGCGGAGGATGGTGCGCCGGGCGCGCTCTCCGACGATCCCACGTCACGCTTCGCCATGATGCTGCGAACGGAGCGGGAGGTGCGCGAGGCGATCTGGTCAGGCGGCGACTGGCGGCGGCTCACGTTGGTCGGGGGAAGGCTTGTGGAGGAGCGCGGGGGCGGGCAGGCATGAGCAGCGACGTTCGACAGTATGCCTGGCCGGCGGGCCGGGCGGCCGAGGTGGTCGAGGTTCTGGCGCGCGAACGCCGCCTCTCCGACCGCCGGCTCGCCGCGCAAGGCCGCTTACGAGCGTTCGCTGCCGTGGACCGTTCGGTCATGCGTCGCGGTATAACCGCCGCGGCCGAAGTGCTGGGGATCGACGCGGAGCCGCTGGACGCCACCTACGCGGACGTCGAGCGCGTCGTTCGCGCGGCGGCGCCGGCTCTGGTGGAGCTGCCGGGCGATGACGGGCCGTGTCTGCTGGCGCTCACCGGGGCACGGCGTGGCGCCGTGCGTCTGGTGGGTCCCGACGCTCAGGCGCACGCCGTACCCGTTGAGGTACTCTGTGCCGCGCTTCGCCGGGCGCACGAACAACCGCACGCCGAGCTGGTGGACGGGATGCTCCGCGCGGCGCAGGTCCCGGCGGGTCGCTTGGCGCGGGCCCGGACGGCGATGCTCGGTGAGCTCCTGGGCGCCGCTCCGGTCGCGGGCGTATGGGTGCTAAGCCGCTCGCCGGGCGGAGCGGTTTTGGGGCAGGCGCGCTCGGCGCGCTTGCCGCAAACCCTCGGCGCCCTGGTCGGGGCGCATACCGGACAACATGTTCTGAGTGTGCTCGCCTGGTGGACGATCGGTTTTGCCGCGATGCGCGGACGATGGGACGCCGGTTGGCTGCTCGCCTGGACGCTGCTGCTGGCGAGCATGATCCCCTTTCGACTGCTGGCCTTGTGGTCGCAGGGACGGATCGCGTACGCGGCGGGTGCGTTGCTGAAGCGGCGGTTGCTGCTGGGCGCGCTGCGCATGGACCCGCAGGAGACACGTCGGCGGGGCAGCGGACAGCTCCTGGGAACGGTGATTGAGTCCGAGGCCGTGGAGTCGCTGACCGTCAGCGGGGCCCTCCTGGGAGCCGCGGCGTCCATTGAAGCCCTCGTCGCCTTTCTGGTGCTGTGCGCCGGGGCGGCCTCGACCCTGCTCCCGGCATTGTTTGTCGCATGGTTGGCGTTGTCGGGCGGTCTGAGCGCGCGCTTCTGGGTCTTGCGCAAGCGCTGGACCGGCGCCCGACTTTCGCTGACGCACTTGCTCACCGAACGGATGATCGGGCACCGCACGCGCCTGGCCCAGCAGTCGCCTGAGCATTGGCACGACGGGGAGGACGAAGCCCTGGCGGAGTACGCTTCCGTCTCACGTGCCATGGACGGTGGGGCCACGCTCCTGCTCGGCGCTGTGGTCCGCGGCTGGATCCTGGTCTCCCTGACGGCGCTAGCGCCCACGCTGTTCCGGTACGGCGGCACACCCACGGCGCTGGCGGTGGCCGTGGGCGGCATTCTGCTTGCGGCGCGAGCCATCGCCAAACTCAACGGCAGCTTTGCGTATCTTGCTGATGCCGCCATCGCCTGGCGGCAGATTGCCCCGCTGTTTCACGCGGCGGCCGCTGCCGAGCCGCCCGGCGATCCGTTCCTGGCAACGACCGGCGCGCCGCCGGCGGCGGGCGTAGCGCAGCCCGCGGGCTGCGGTTCCCCCGCGCCCGAAGGGCGACTGCGCCTGGACGCCTTTGACGTTTCCTATCGTTACGGCTCGGGCGGCCGCGTCGTCCTGGATCGGTGCAGCGTAAGCATTTCCTGTGGCGAGCGGCTGTTGCTGCTCGGCCCCTCCGGCTGCGGCAAGTCCACGCTGCTCTCGCTGCTGGGCGGACAGCGCACGCAAGACTCCGGCGTGGTTCTGTTGCACGGTCTGGATCGGCCCACGGTGGGGGCGGCGCGCTGGCGCCAGCGCGTGGCGTTGGTGCCGCAATTCAACGAGAACTTCGTGCTCACCGGAACGCTGGCGTTCAACCTGCTGATGGGTCGAGGCGACGCCACGGATGCCGCGGCGCTGAACGAGGCTGAGGTGATCTGCCACGAGCTTGGCTTAGGGCCGCTGCTGTCCCGCATGCCCAACGGCCTGTCGCAGCTACTGGGCGAAACCGGCTGGCAGCTCTCCCACGGCGAGCGCAGTCGGGTCTACCTGGCCCGCGCCCTGCTGCAACAGGCCGAGGTCATCCTCCTCGATGAGAGTTTCGCGGCACTGGACCCGCCCACGCTAAACCAGGCGCTGGCGTGCACCTGCGCGCGGGCACCGGCCCTGGTCGTCGTCGCGCATCCGTAGGCGAAGGAACGCGCGTCCGATCTCCTCGGCGCAACATCGGTTCGACCTGGTCAGCGGCCGGCGGCAACCGCCCGGACGATTTGTTCCACCGCCGCGTCGATCTCGACCTCGGTGGTAAGCCGCCCCACCGAAAAGCGCACCGCGCCGAAGGCGATCTCCTCCGGAACGTTCATCGCCGCCAGCACCGCCGAGCGCTTGCGCTCGCCGCTGTGGCAGGCCGCCCCGGTGCTGGCGCACAAATCCGGACAGGCCGCCAGTAGTTCCGATCCGACGCGGCCCCGGAACCCGACCGCCAGCGTGTTGGGCAGGCGCTGCGTAGGATGACCCAGCAGCACAACTACGTCGCCCAACCGATCCTGAAGCCCCTGGTGCAGCCGGTCGCGAAGCGCAGCCAACCGAGAATCGCCCAGTTTGCCGCCGGCGAGCTCCGCGGCAACACCCAAACCCACAATGGCCGACACCGCCTCGGTTCCCGCGCGGCGTCCTTGCTCATGCCCGGCCCCGTGCAGCAAGGGCTCTATCTGAACACCGCGGCGGATGTACAGGGCGCCGACTCCCTGGGGCGCGTAGAGCTTGTGGCCGGCGATGGATAGAAACGTCACGCCAAGTTCGCCGGTGTTCGTCGGTATCTTGCCGCAGCTTTGTGCTGCATCGGTGTGGATCCAGATGCCGCCCGTCCGGGCGATTTCCGCGATTTCGGCAATAGGCTGGATCGTCCCCACCTCGTTGTTGGCATGCATGATGGATATCAGGATCGTTCCCGCGCGGACTTCCGCGGCCACCTCCTGCGGGTCGACCATTCCGTGTGCGTCAACGCCAACATAGGAGACTTCGTAGCCGAGTTTCTCCAGGTGGCGGCAGGGGTTGAGGATCGCCGGGTGTTCAATGGCTGACGTAATGATGTGTCGCCCCCGCGGGCGCAAGGCGTGCGCCACACCCTTCAGCACGTAGTTGTTGGCCTCCGTGCCGCTGGAGGTGAAGACGATCTCGTCCGGGTCGGCGCCCAGGAGCGCCGCGAGGCGCTGGCGCGCGGTTTCGACGGCGTCGCGGAGGGGACGGCCCGCGGCATGGCTGCTGGACGGGTTGCCGTAATAGGTACCAAGGTACGGCAGCATGGCCTTGCGGACTACGGGGTCAACCGGGGTGGAAGCGTTGTAATCGAGGTAGATCATCGTCTCGCTCCTGCCGCGGGCCTTCGGCGCCGCGTCGTACTGTGCAAGTGGCCATTCTACCTTCCGAACGACACCCTGCCGTCGGACGTAAGCTATCTTGGAGGGTCCCGCACATGGAAAACGTGTGGGCGATGCCCCCGCGAGCGCTAAGATCGCGCAAACCCGCGCCACAATACTGTAACGACCGCGGGCGGCCCGGCAGAGGGCTTTGGCGCGGGCCCGCGCGAACGTTCGGGGTTCGGTGCGTCACGATGCCGGCGCGGCCCAAGGCGGGCGCGTTGATTCGGCGGCACCCGGAGATGGCGCCCTGATGTTCGCGGCGCGGCGGGACCGCGCGGCGGTCAGCCGACGTTGTGATTTCTCCGATCAACCTATCGACGCCGGTGCGGAAACGCCGTACAATGCTTCGCACCCGTCGCCTGCGCTCCGCGTTGAGTCAGCGAAGTAGCGTGGCAGCAGCCCGTGGCTTGTTCCACCGGCTGACGAAAGGACGCCCGCGATGAGAATTGCCATGTTTTCCTGGGAGTCGATGCACTCCGTCGCCATCGGCGGACTCGCGCCCCACGTTACCGAACTGTCGGAAGCGCTGCACCGTCGCGGTCACGAAATACACGTGTTTACGCGCGTGGGGATGGGCCAATCGAGTTACGACCTGATCGGCGGCGTGCACTACCACCGCTGTCCTTACGAACCGCACGCGGATTTCGTGCTTTCCACGCAGCGTATGTGCGACAGTTTCGTGTGGCACATGGCGGAGACGGAGCACTTTCTCGGGGCCGCCTTCGACGTGGTCCACGGACACGACTGGCTGGCCACCAAGGCCATCGTCCCGGCCAAGGACCGGCATCATCGGCCCACGGTGCTTACCATCCACTCCACGGAATACGGCCGCTGCGGCAACAGCCTGTGGGACGACGAGATGTCGGGGCGTATTCGCGCTCTGGAGTGGGAGGGCACGTACGTCGCCGATCGCGTGATCTGCGTCTCGCGCACGCTGGGAGACGAGGTTCATCGCCTCTACCACGTGCCCACCGACAAGCTGTTTCCCATCTACAACGGCGTGGACCCCAGTCGTTACGACGGGCCGGTCGACGTTCGCAAGGTGCGGGATCGTTACTCCCTGCGCCTCGACGACCCCGTAGTCCTCTTTGCCGGGCGTCTAACCTGGCAGAAAGGCCCGGACCTGCTCATTGACGCGATTCCCCGCTTTCTTGACGAGCACCCCAGGGCCAAGGTGGTCTTCGCCGGGGACGGGGACATGCGCGCCGGGCTGGAGCAGAGCGCCGAAGCAGGCGGGCTCTCGCGGGCCATTCGGTTTCTCGGCCATCGCAACGGACGGGAGCTCGTGGACCTCTTCAAGAGCGTCGACTTGGTCTGCGTACCCAGCCGCAACGAACCCTTCGGCATCGTGATCCTGGAAGCGTGGAGCGCCGAGAAGCCCGTGGTGGCCACCCGGATCGGCGGACCGACGGAATTCGTGGACCACGGACGAACCGGATTGACGGTGGACCCGGCGGTGGAGCCCATCGGGCGCGGCGTGGCGGAGGTGATCGCCGATGCCGACGCCGCCCGAACCATGGGGCTCAACGGGCGGCGCGAAGTCGAATCGCGGTTCTCCTGGGATCGCAGCGCGGAGGCGACGGAGAAGGTTTATCTGTCGGTGCTGAATGGCGCGGGCTTGGCCCGCGCGCCGGTCAACGGGCAGCACCGTGGGGAGTTCATCACCATGGCGAAGCAAGGAACGGTTCGACCTCGCCCGGGAAACGGCAAACCCGATGTCCTGACGGCGAAAACCGCCGCGGCACATGAGCCGCAAGCGGTGCCCGCGCCCACGGAGCCGGAGATCCGGGCGCGAGCGCATGCCATCTATCTGGCACGTAACGGTGCCCCCGGCGACCCGGTGGCCGACTGGCTGCTGGCGGAACGCCAGTTGCGCGAGGAGCGGCGAGCCCAGGCACGCCCGGTGGCGGAGAGCGCCACCCGGCCGCCCCGCACTCCCGCGCGTGTAAAGGCGGAGAAGGCCTGAACCCCGGCAGGCACAGGGCTGCTCAGGGGTGAAGCGCGCGGCCGCCGGTCCCGCGTTCGTGCCTCAGTCGGCCTCCGCATCCGCCACGCGGATCAGCACCGCTCCGATGGGAACGAGCTGTCCCACGTGACAGGTGACCTCCTTGACTCGCCCCGGGTGGGGTGAGGAAAGGGTCATTTCCATCTTCATGGATTCCATGATGATCAGCGGTTGATGGGCGGTGAAGGCATCACCCGGCCGCACTTCGACTTTCAGAATCGTGCCTGGCATGGCGGCGGTGATGTCCCCCGCCGGGGCGGCGGAGTCGGCGGCCGGACGGGCGCGCGCCATCCGCTCCGCGAGCTCGAAGGAGTATCGGCGCCCGGCGAGCCACACGGTGACGCGGCGCTTGTCGCGAACCGCGTGGAACGGGGCCACCCGCCCTCCGATGCGCAGCAGTCCGCGACCGCCGACCCACTCCACTACCACGGTGTGGTGCGCCTCGCCGCGACGATAGTCGAACCTGCCCGCAGCGCCCTCCGCATCGCGCTGGAGTATCACCTCGTCAACCAGCGCCTCGAACCCTCCCACGGGACTGAGTCGGATGCGGTGCATCAGGCGTTCCTCCAGGGCAGCCCCGCGTGCCAGGGGCTCTCCGGGCCGACCGCCGCTGAGGCCGCGCGACCCTCGCCGGTCGCGGCCCGCGCCGGATCCGCCGGCAGTGCCGTCAGCGCCGCGGCCAAGTACGCCTCCTCCGGCAGACCGGTCGCCTCCGCGGCCAGCCGATGCTCCTCGAGAAACTGAGTGTGAATCCTACCGGCGCGGAACAGCGGATGGTCGATCAGCGATTGCAGGAACTCCAGATTGGTGGCCACGCCCAGGATCGGAAACCGCCGCAGGGCCCAAGCCATCCTTGCCAGCGATTCATCGCGCGTCCGCCCCCACGAGATGAGCTTGGCGAGCTGCGGGTCGTAATGCACCGTGACCTCCGAACCCTGCATCACTCCGCTGTCCACGCGCACGCCGGGACCCGTGGGAGCCACGAAACACTCCAGCGTCCCTACGGAAGGGAGGAAGCCGCGCGCCGGGTCTTCGGCGTAGACGCGGCATTCGACGGCGTGGCCGTGCTGCCGCAGCTCTTCCTGAGCGAACGGCAGGCGGCCTCCGGCGGCGACGATCACCTGGGCCCGTACCAGATCGAAACCGGTGACCAGCTCCGTAACCGGGTGTTCCACCTGCAGACGGGTGTTGACCTCCAGGAAATAGAACCCGCCGGCCTCGTCCACCATGAACTCCACCGTGCCGGCGTTGGTGTATCCGATGGCGGCGGCGGCTCGCACCGCCGCCTCGCCCATGCGCGCCCGCAGCTCCGGCGTCACGCCCGGTGACGGGGATTCCTCCACGATCTTCTGATGCCGCCGCTGGATGGAACATTCGCGCTCGAAGAGATGCACCACGTTGCCGTGCGCATCGCCGAAAACCTGAATCTCCACGTGCCGCGGCCGGCGGATGTATCGTTCCAGAAAAACACGGGAATCGCCGAAGGCGGCTTTCGCTTCGCGCTGCGCCGCCTGCACGGCGGCCGACAACTCCGCGGAGGTCTCCACGACGCGCATCCCCTTGCCGCCTCCGCCCGCCGCCGCCTTGACCAGCACGGGATAGCCGACTTTCGCCGCCTCGCGCGCCAGCGTGTCCGGTCTTTCGTGTTCCGCGCCGGACCAGCCGGGGACCACGGGCACGCCCGCGGCGGCGAACGCCTGCTTGGCCGCCACCTTGTCACCCATGGCGCGGATCACCGCCGGCGACGGTCCGATGAAGGTCACGCCGCGATCGGCACACGCCTGGGCGAACTCAGCGTTCTCTGCCAGAAAGCCATAGCCGGGGTGAACGGCATCCGCCTTGTGGCGAAGGGCAAGGTCCAGAATCTTGTCCCCGCGAAGGTAGGTATCCGCCGAGGTGCTGCCGTCGAGGGCATAGGCTTCGTCGGCCGAGAAAACGTGCAGCGACCGCCGGTCGGGGTCGGAATACACGGCCAGTGCGGTGACGCCCATCTGCTGGAGCGTAGCGGCCACGCGCACGGCAATCTCACCACGGTTGGCGATCAGCACCCTTCGGAACATCGGCGGCGGATATTACACGATCGCCCCGCCAACGCGAAAAACAGCCGAGCCGCGGAGTGCTTCGACGGTGACATCAGGGCGGCCCGTCGGCGCGCTCCTGTCGATCGCCGTACGGTGGTCTGGTGGTCAGACGTTTGTCCTCGACGGGCCCGCCCATCGTGAAGTGGTAAAGCGACTGGAACGCCGTGCCGGACAGACCGAGAAGGTCGTGCACCGGGTCGTCGAAGAAGCAGCCGATGCCCGTGCCGCGAATGCCTGCCGCTTCAGCCTCCAGATACAGCACTTGACCGATGACGCCCGTTTCCCAGAACAGCCGCCGATAGTACCACGCCCCGTGCTCGCGCAAGGGAGCCTCGAATTCGGCAATCATGCCGCAACTGAACACGCCGTCGGCGGCGATCTCCTGCCCGCAGCTCACCTGTCCTGCGACTCGACGCGCGTCGCCGGTGGTCAGATGGTAGAGCGGCAACCCCGCGGGACACCCCGCAGGCGCGTCCCAGGACCACGGGTGCGACATCGCGGCTCGGAGTGCCGCGAGTTTCCCGGGGTCGCGAACCAGGAAGTAGAGTCCCGGCGGCAGATCGTCGACCCGGTGCACAAAGAGAACCAGATGGACGTGCGCCGGCGGGCCGACGGCGCACCACGGGGCCTGACGGAAGCGTGGCAGCACGCGATCAAGGATGAGGTAGAACTGCTCCGCCGAAATCCGCGTCCGGCCGTCCAGCGCCCGCGCGCTGCGCCGCTGGCGAATGACCCGCCGAGCCGGAACCAGCGGGCGCGAGGGCGCCGGCGCCGGCGCGAAGGAATGTCCCGGCGGTGGAGGAGGACTGCCGGTCTCCGCTTCCTTGGCACACGCGGCCGTCACCTCGTCGATCGCTTCCCAATCGACGTGCTCCGTGCTCAGGCGGTTGGCCTGCCCCGTCCATCGGGCTCGTGACGCGATGCCGGCCATGCCCGCGGCATCCGGCCGGCGCGGCAGGGCCGGAGCTGTGCCGCCTGGTTCCGCCGGCCCCGGAAAGACGGCCAGGAGGAGGTCCGCGTGCTCACGCTCCGCCGCAGTAAAATCGCCGTCGCGATCCAGCCCCAACAGCGCGGCGACCTCCGCGTCACCCAGGTCCGAAAGCGGCGCGGAGCACCAGCCGCTTGCCACTGCCGCCAGGGCGAGCGCCGCCAGGGCGTGTCCCACGTCGTGCTGGCAGTAGCGGTAGGCGCGTTCGCCGTACTTCCACGCCTCGCGCCAGTGAATGGACGTCAGCCCGGCGAAGAACGTCCCTGGGGGAAAGCCGTCGAACAGCGCGACGCAACCCTCATCGCCGAACTCCGCGCGACGTTCCAGGGCATGCTCGCCGGGCGCGTAGTGGTAGACCCCGGGGGCGTCCGACAGCCCGACGACGGGCGGCAGGACGACGTATCCTTCCGTCGGGTGCAGGTTCCCGCTGGAGGGGTTGATGCGCAACGACCACGACGAGTCCTGGTACTGCTTCCACGCCGACAGCGCCAGCGAATGCTCCAGGAACGCCGACAGCGAGTCGGCATCCACACAGCGCGGCGGAACCTTACCGGGTACGTACAGATCGTCGTAGGGCGGGCCCCGGTCCGGGTCGGAGAACCCAAGCCGCAGAAGCGGCGCGCTGGCGAAGCGTCGGAACGGATCGGGCTGGTTCGCCCAGTCGAGAAATCCCGACGAGGCGGCGAAGCGGTGGAAATGGTGCTTGGTTCGCTGGTGGTAGGCGACGGCCTGCTGCCAACCCTGCATGGGAGGACCTCTACGCCCCGCGCGCGGCGCCACGGCGGGTGTCGCCGGCGTGACGGGGGCATTCGCTGCCGAACGACACCCGACAGAAGCGTAGTGTACCGTGCGGGGCGAACAAAGGGGGCGACAACGCAGGGCAGGAAGGCCGGGCGGCTCGACGCGGCAGGAACTGAGCGGCGACCGTAAGGGAGCGGCCTTGGTCGCGACGCGGCGAGTGAGCAACGCAGCCACGCAGGATCAGTACCGCGACAGGATGGAGCGGGCGAACGCGGAACGCGGAAAGAACGGCGAAACGCGAAACCGGACGCCGCGTGCCCCCTGCACAGCCGCGACCGTAAGGGAGCGGGCCTTGGTCGCGACGAGGCGACGCAGCGACACAGGTTCAGCACACCGACAGTTTGAAGCGCTCGTCTCGCGGCGCTCGTCGACACGCGCAGTTCTGCGTGCGTGGCGAGTGTCAGCACGATCAGCGCCGGGACTGTCAGGGAGCGGTGGAGTCAATCCACGGCGGCGCGGGATTGCGCCATCACTCAAAAGCCGTACAACAGGTAGGGATTGGTGGCGCGCTCGCGTCCGATGGTGGTTTCCGGCCCGTGCCCGGACAGCACCCGCGTATCGTCCGGAAGTGTCATCAGGTTGGCATGGAGATTGCGCAGCAGCCGGTCACCGTCGCTGTGTGGAAAGTCCACGCGGCCCACGCTTCCCGCGAAGAGCGCGTCGCCGACGAAGGCGATGCTTAGCTCGCGGCAATAGAGCGTGCGCCCGCCGGGCGAATGCCCGGAAGTGTCCAGGATCGCCCAGGTGGTGTCGTCGAGGACCAGCGACCCGCCGTGCGGCAGATCCAACGGGTCGTGCACCTGCGTGACGATGCCCGCGCCCATCAGGCCGGAGAGGTTCTCCATGGGATCGGTCAGCGCCCGCCATTCTTCCTTCGCCAGGTACACCGGCAGCTCGCCCAACGCGGCACGGACTTCGTCGATGCCCGCGATGTGGTCGGCGTGTGCGTGCGTAAGAACGATGGCGGCGGGGGCAAGCGATTGCTCGCGGACGTGGCGGATGATCTTCCGCGCCTGCGGCGGCAGGCCGGGGTCGATGATCCAGCACGGCCCCCCCGCGCGGCGGTAAACCGTCATGCCGTTCTCCGCGTACACGGGGTCGTTGGTGATGTGGATGTGGAGGCTGGCGGAAGTCATGTTTGCGCCCCTGTCTGCCTCTCGATGTACACGAGCACCTGGCCGTGGTCGCGCTTCGGAACTTTCTCCTTCGCCCTCAACCCTTCAACTAAGACGCATCCCTGCTTGCGCCATGCCTTAATCCACTCCTGCAAGTCGCGCTCCGATACCAGCGACTCGCGCAGCGCCACTTCCCACGCGATGTCGTACTCCAAGCGCCCGCGCCTTTTGAGTTCCTTCAGAACCTGCAACTGTGCCCGCTCGGTATAGCGATCGCGAAGCTCATTGTAGTAGCTCGGGTCGTGCATGACCTCGGACGGAAACAGTTCACCTTGGCCTGTCTTCTCTTCGCGGTCGCGCCGACGACGATCGCCCCTCGCCTCTTCCATCTGCGTCATCGCTGTTCGCTCCGCGCCCTTGAACACTTCCATACCCTTGGGATTTCGCGTCGCGAAGATCAAGTGGAAGTGCGGTCGATTCCTGACAGGATCAAGGATGGTCACAGGGCAGACATATCGGAAGTTTCCGGTTTCACTTACTATACGAGAATACTGTTCAATGATTGCGTCGTCTCGGTCAAGCGCCCTCTTCCCCGCCACGATCTCGCGAAAATCGATCGAACCGCAGAGCCTCTTGAGCGACTCCTGCGTATGCGCATCGGGCGATTCTACGAATCTTCTGATGTGCCCCGTCATCAGGTTAATCAGGACCTCTGCGGGTTCCAGCCTGAGAATCGGTCCAATCTGGTCCATGCCAAACCCTGTCCATCCAGTTGGATCGATGAAGATGAACGGAAATGATGTTCCGCCACCTTCCTTGACGAACTGCACGATGTCAGCCACGGCGGCTTCGAATGCAAGATTCTGACATCGAACCTCCACATCCTGCACTGAGCCCGCGAACTCGCGCAGTTTGGCGAACGCACTCTTGTCTTTCTCTAGGAAGTAGCAGCGCAACTTCAGGTGACGCCCTTGTGCTTCGTAGGTATCCCTTGCTTCACGAAGCTGCCGGACTGCAATCGAAAACGACGCATCGTCAAATGTGCTTGAGCGTGTTTCCCAAGGTCCGGCGAAGCAATCGACGTACGTAATCGTATCCCACGCGGACCCGACGATGTACCCGAACCGCCTCAGATACTCGCGAAGCACAATGTGCTTGACTAGCGTTTGCTCTCGCCCCTCGTAGTCGTCTGTGCTCATCGCGTCAATTGTCCGTTGTAACGGCGCTCGAGAGCGGCAACGACTTGCGAGGCACGCGCCACGTCGCGAATCCC
Organism: Planctomycetota bacterium; assembly: GCA_016208685.1. GTDB lineage: Bacteria > Planctomycetota > Phycisphaerae > UBA1845 > UBA1845 > JACQXM01. The sequence goes on from JACQXM010000077.1 coordinate 63,210, forward strand.
AAGCGGGACGAAATCAGGGCGTTGGTCGTACGCGCGTCCGTCGAGCTCGCGCCCCCACCGACTCTTCTGAACGCCGCCCCACTGCTTGAAGAAAAACGGCACGCCGGCAGCCCGGCACTGGTTACGAATGCTGACCACCCACTCGCGGCTCATGGGCCGCGCGCCGGGTCCACTCTCGCCTCCTACGATGACCCAGGAAATGCCACGAAGATCGACGCGCCGGAGATCCTCGAGGAGGGGTTCGATGGAAAGGAAGCGCATCTTCGCAGGCGCTTCCCTCAAGTGTGGGATCCGTGGCAGACCCTGCGTTCGGTTTTCCACACTGACGCCCCACCAGATGTGCGGCAACTCCGCCGCGAAGGCGAGTCTGGTCTTCAGGAGATCGCGCAGCCGCTCGGAACGCTTGGTAAGGACCTGGAACGTATGCCACGCCGCCGCCTGCATCACGCGCGCAACGTCGACAATGTAGTCGTCCGGCACACCCTCATGGAACAGATCGCTCATCGAGTTGACAAAGATCATCCGCGGAGTTTTCCAACGAAGCGGCTCAGCGAGTTTATGAGGCACCAGGCGCAGATCGAACCCCTGCTCATAGGGGTGACCTGGCACGCCGCGGAATCGTTCCGCGAAGGTCTCGGCATAACAATGCGCGCAACCCGCGCTGACCTTCGTGCAACCACGTACGGGGTTCCACGTCGCGTCAGTCCATTCGATCTTCGATTTGCTGCTCATGACGGCATTCGTTATTTCGGCACCAGCACCACTTTCCCCTTCACCGCCCGGGAGTCGATGTAGCGGTGGGCTTCCGCCACGTCCTTGAGCGGGAAGGTGCGGTCCACGAAGGCGTTGATTTTGCCGTGCCGCAGCAGTGCCAGCCCGCGGCGCAGGTCGTCCAGGCTGCCCATGAACGAGCCGCGGAGTTGATGCCGCCGGAAGAAGAGGTCGCGGATGTTGAGCTCCGCCTTCATGCCACCCACCAGGCCGAAGTTCACGAAGATCCCACCGCTGCGCAGGCAGCGCAGGTTGTCCTCGAACACACTGGCTCCCACGTTGTCGATCACCACGTCCACGCCTACGCCGTCGGTCCAGTCCAGGCACTCATCGGCGAAGTTCCTGCGGCGGTGGTTGATGACCAGCTCCGCGCCGCTGGCCTGGCACAGCGGCATTTTCTCCTCCGCGCCCACGGTGGTCGCCACCCGCGCCCCCAGCGCCGCGGCGAGCTGCACGCAGGCGTTGCCGCTCCCCGAGGCACCGGCCTGCACCAGCACTCGCTGCCCGGCCTTCACTTCGCCGAGCTTTTCCACGGCACTGACCGCGGTCATCAGAACCAGCGGCATGGCCGCCGCCTTCTCCGGGGGAAGACCGGTGTCATCGCGAAGCACAAACCGCGCCGGCACACGGATGTACTCCGCATCGCCACCCCAACTGTGCGTGCCCGTCACCTCGAAGCTCGACGCGGCGTTCTCCGGGCGGATCTCCCAATCGCCGGGATCGATGGGATACCCGGGGGCGACGATCACCGCGTCGCCCTCGCGCCAGGGAGCGGCGTCCGGTCCCACGGCCACCACCTTGCCCGCCACATCGGCGCCCATAACGTGCGGGAAAGCAATGTCCTGAAAGATCGCCCCCATGCGCAGGTACAGGTCGTAGCGGTTGATGCCGCACGCCGCGACCTTTATCAATACCTCGCCCGATCCAACCTTCGGGTCCGGCAGGTCTTCGTACCGGAAAACTTCCGGACCCCCGAACTGATGTATCACCGCCGCCTTCATCCGCGTCTCGCCTTTCAACGCGCAGGCACAGAACGCACTACCGGCCTGTGCCGACCAGCCTGCCCCGTTTGACCGTGCGTCCGAGTCGCGGCGCAACGGGCACCGCGATCGAGCCTGCAAATGGGCATTATAGCGGACCCTGTGCCGCGGCTCGACGACCGAACGCTTTGCGCGAAATCGTGCGCGACACAGACCTTTAACATGCCAGTGCGGTTGTGCACCGGGCTTGTGCCGCGCGCTCAGAGGAGGGCCGCGGCGACGGGACGCCGCCCGTACGCCGTCGGAGGAGGTGGCCGTGGGGGAGGGGAGGGATGCAGCACGCATCAACGCGCCGCCTTTGGCGCGCGGTATCGCGCCCGCGCGCGGACTCTCGCCCGCCTGGCTGATGGCGGCAGTGGCGCTGGTACTCTATGGTTCGCTGCTTCCCTTTCAGATGCGCCGCCCGCCGGCGGGACCGTGGCCACTGCCCGGACTTTCCGACATCGGCTTCCACGCTTCTTCGCCATCCGATCTGCTCACGAACGTGGGCGTGTACATTCCAGTGGGCTTTGTGGCCGTCCTCGCCGGACACCCACGGCGGCGCCGACTTGCCCGCGTTCCGCTGGCTATCGCCCTGGCGCTGGGCGTCAGTGTGGCGGCGGAGGCGTTGCAGGCCGGCATGAGCCAACGCGTTTCGTCCTGGGTGGACGTTCGGGCCAACTGCATGGGTACGGCACTGGGCGCGGTGCTGGCGTTGGCGGCCTCCCACGCCGGACCACGTCTTGCGGCGGCGGCCTGGGTCGCCGGGCGGGCTCGCCCCTTCGCGACTTCCACCATGGCCCTGACCCTCGGGCTGCTCCTTTTCGGCTTGGCGCCCTTTGATTTGGTTACCAGCGCGTCCGGATTGAGTGCCGCGTTCCTCCGTGCCCGGTGGGACCTGAACACGGCCCGATTCGCTGATTTCAACGACCCGCCGTTGTCGGCGTTGGTGGCGCAGGTTCAAGGGGCGGCGTGGTTCGCTCTGCTGGCGTACCTCTCCACGCAGGCGGGGCGGGAGCGCGGGCGGAGTTCGACCGCGGCGGGGATGGCGGCGACGCGCGACGCGATCGTCCTGGCTTTGCTCATCGAGTTCATGCAGCTCTTCACGGCCTCGCACGTCTTTGACCTCGCGGCGATCGTGCTGCGAGCGATCGCCGCCGGGCTGGGTGCCTGGTACGCCGTCCGATGGGGTGAGTACCTGACGCCCGCGGGCGGGGCGCCGTCGGCGCATCCGCGCACCCTGACCGCGCTGCTCATCCTCGCGGCGGTGGGACAGACTGTCGCCTGCGTGGCGGCGGCGGCCGACCTGCGGTGTTGGAACGCCGATCACCTCCGTGGTGTCGTCGTGCATTGGATTCCACTCGAATCGTTGTGGCGCCTGTCGCTCGCCGGCGCCGCCGGGAAGCTCCTGGAATGGCTCGCCACGTACGGCGCGCTGGCGGCCACGGCGGCGCTCGTTGCCGTACGTTGCCAAGCGCGGTCCCCTCAGCGCGTGGCGTTGCTGGTGGCGACACTGGTGGCCCTGGCGACCGCCGGGCTCGGTGCTCTCAACATGACGGGCAGGCTGGACATCTCGCAGGCGGTGGTGGCCGTCGTGGTCGTGCTGTTGGGGGCACGGGCGTGGCGCGCTGTCAGCTCCAGCGCCGCAGCTTCAGGCCATTGAACGTATGTGCGCGTGATCACGCCGCGGCACGCGACCCAGCAGCGTGTCGGCGAGTGCCTGGGCCACCGGCAAACCGGGATAACGCTCCAGCCAGAGGAACTCCCCCACGGGATTGACTTCCAGAAACACGTGCCGCTCATCGGGAGTGACGATCAGATCGGCGGCGCCGTAGTTCAGGTCGAAGCGATCCATGAGCAGCAGCAGGCGCTCCGCCACCGCTGCGGGCAGGGGATAGGGTCGCCAGTGTTCGAGCAACCCCTGGCCGTCGCGGCGCCAGTCGTGCACGGCGCGGGAGGACATGCCGGAGTCGATGTAGGCGGAAAACACCTGCCGCCCCACGACGATCACGCGCAGCTCGCAGCGCTTGGCAATACGTTCCTGGAAGGTCATGGGGCAGAGCCGCAGCCCCTCCAGGTCCGCCAGGTCCGCCTCGCTGACGGGGTTGGTGAACACCACGCGCTCGTCGCCCTGCTCGTCGAACACGGCGAACGAGGAGAGCATCTTGGCCACCACGCCACCGGGACAGCGGGCCGCGAAGCGGCGAACCGCTTCCGGGTCGTTGGTGATCAGCGTCCGCGGCGTCTCCAACCCCACGTCGCGCGCCACCTTGAGTTGAAGCTGCTTGTTGCTCGAGTGCCGGATGGTGGTCACCGGATCGAGGTGGAAGGCGTCCAGGCTGGCGATCATCCCCAGAATGGTGACCCGCGACTCGCCGACCGACGCCCGGCGCAACTGCTCATCCAACGTGGCGGGTATAGCGCCGCCGAAGCGCGTGCGGCGGTACCACACGGCGCTGATTTCGCGCAGGTCGACCTCGTCGTCCGGCGTTGCCAGGTGCAGTTGATCGCCCCCGGGTTCGTAACGCACCACCAGTCGCGTGTCGGTGGGGAACAGGTCGGTATCCAGGCGCACGGCCTTTCCCCCGCGATTCTCGATGCCGCGGATGACGGCCGTCACGCACTCGTTGTCGTCGCTCTTGGTGATGATCAGTACGCTCAACGGGCACCTCGTGAGGGGGCAAGCAGCGCCTCGGCGATGGTTTCGGCGATGGGCAGCCCCAGGTCGCGCTCCAGCATGCCCCATTCGCCGGTGGGGTTCACCTCGAGGAACACGTGGTCGCCGGAGGGGGTGCGGATCATGTCCAGGACGCCGAAGCCCAGACCCAGATCCGTCATGAGCATGCGGATGCCGTCGGAGACGGCGCGGGGAACTTCGTCGCGCTGCCAGCGGCACTCCTCCGGCGCCGCGCGCCGCCAATCCACGCTTCCCGCCTGCGAGCCCGCAGCATCGACGGCGGCCACGAACAGACGTCCCGCGACGTAAACGATCCGCAGGTCCCGGTCCTTGGGAATCTGCTCCTGGAAGACCATGGGGCAATGCCGCAACGAATCCAGCTCCGCCAGGTCATCCTCTCCGATGCGGCTGGTGGGGACGAAGAGCGGGGCGCGTTCGGTACTGTTGCCGAGGTGGGTCAGGAGTTTGGCGACGGTGGCACCCTGCGTATCGGCGTGGAAGCGCCGCACCGAGCCCGGGTCGTTCGTAACCAGGGTGCGCGGGATCGCCAAGCCGGCACCGAGGGCGGCACGAAGTTGTCCGATCTTATCCCCCGCCTCGCGAATCGGCTCGGGGTGGTCCAGCCAGCGGTACGGTCGCAGCCCCAGCAGAAAGGCCCGCAACGCGGCGAGGGATTCCTTCACGCACGCCTCGCGCAGGCGCGGGTCCAGGCTGTCGGGGAGGGCAGGTGCCCAGAGCTTGCGCGTCCAGACGGCCGCCACGGCGGAGGCGTCGAGCGTCTGCTCGCGCCGGAACATCCGTTGATCGTGTCCGTCGTGGCCAAGCCAGGACGCCAGCCGCAGCTTTGCCGGGAATTCGTCGGTGTTGAGCCGCTCGGCGCGAGCGCCGCGCTCCGCCAGGGCCGCCGCCACGCGCTCCACAACGAACACATCCTGACTGTGGGTGAGAAGGAGGACAGTGGGAGCGGGAGCGGTCATGACGAGGCTTGAAGACCCCCAGCAGAACCCGGGGATGGAGCCGGGAAAAGCTCCCGGGCCGAAGCCGCGGGTCATAGCGTGCATGCCCCACAGCCGCGGCCCGGAGAGCAGGAACGACGCTTCACTCGGCCGTGGGCGCCGACCCGCGGCGACCGCCCGGCCCGAGTCGGGACCCTTAGATGGTCACCGGATCCTCATCGTCGTCCGAAGGCCACTTCATGGTGACGATCGGCGGGCCCCCGCCGCCGCCGCCGGGGCGCGGACCGGCCTTGATGTCGGTCTTGACCTTGGGGAAATCCTGGCCTTCCAGGAACCGTGCGAAGAAGGGAAGTTGGGAGTCCGTCTTCTTCTCCATGGGTTCACCTCCAATGAAAACCGATGCGCGACGCCACGCGCCGCGTACCCCGATGCGGCGAAAGGACCACCCTTCCGCGCTGCCTTCACGTCGAGCCCTGCGCACGAAAACCCGGCGAAAAGCATTCGGTACCTTAGCGAAAACCCGCTCGCCGGTCAACGGGATACGAGTGTAGGCCGGTTGCCGGAGGCAGCCGCGGCGGGGAGAACGTTCCGGATCCCACGGGCAGGCAGGGCCGGCGCGCCTGCGGCGTCTCGAAGCTCGGTCGGCCTTCCAGCGCCCTTGCCTGCCTGCCGCAACCGGGATACCGTGCCCATGAAACGTCGGTGATTCAGATGGCGCGAACGAACGGAGCGGGGTCCGGCGAGCGGGGCGGCACGGCCTACGACATTACCGTCGTCGGCGCCGGACCGGCGGGGGCGGCCGCGGCGGCGGTACTGGCTGGTAAGGGCTATCGCGTAGCGCTTGTCGATCGTGACGTCGTTCCCCAGGGTCGACCCGGGCTGGACTGGCTCGCGGGACGCGCCGCCCCCCTGCTGTCGCAGCTCGGCGTCGCGGTCAGCAACGTCCTGAGCCGCCCGTTCACTGAAGTCACCTTCCACAACGCCGACTTCTCCAAGGCCACCCGGCCGCGGTTCAAGGAGCCGCCCGGCTATCTGGTGGACCGACGCATCCTGCATGGAGCCCTGCTCACCGCGGCCACCAGCGCCGGTGCCACACTTCTGGCGGGTCGCGGCGTCACCGGGATTCGCCTGCTGGAGCGCCTGACACAAGTGAAGCTCACGGACGATTCGCACCTGGAGAGCAAGCTCCTCCTGCTTGCTTCGGGGCGGGGCACGGAACTGCTGGAGCAGGTAGGAATGACGCGTTCCGGAGCGGGGGTCGTCGTCTGGGCGGCGCAGGTGATCGCCCCCCTCAAAACCGGGGCAGCCACGGAGCTTCGCGTCGACGTGGTTCTGGGCCTGGACCGGCGGAACAGCTTCGCCATGTTCTGCGTTTCGCAGGACCTCGCCTGCGTGACGGTGCATTGGTATGGCGAGTCGACGGCGGCCGTGCCGGCCCTGGTGGCGGCGTGCAAGGCCGGTTTCGAGCGCAACCTCGTTCCCCTCGACCTTTCCGCCGACGCGGCGAAAGCGAAACCCGTCCGCTGCCCCACCGCCGCCGCCCTGGACATGGACACTCACGTGGGAAAACACACCTTGCTGGTTGGAGATGCCGGTGGGTTCGTGGCCGCGGTCAGCAACGAGGGGCTCTATCCCGCCATCTGGTCGGCACAGATTGCCGCGGAGGTCGCAGACGAGGCCCTGCGCAGCGTGCATCCGCAAGACACCCTGAAGGACTTCGACGCCCGTTGGCGGATGCAGATGGCGGACTATCTGCGCTCGCCCAACACCGACGCACAGTTTCTTCTGCCGTTGGTCTTCTCCAATCAACCCATGGCCGACCGCATGGGAGCGGCGTTCTTCTTCGGGGACAACATCTGACTTGAATCAGCCTGCGCGGTTCGGCGCCGCCAGAACGCAGCCGCGCCGTAAGGGAGCGTGAGAAGTACGCGACGAAGCGGCGCGGAACCGGCACCGCTCTCCCGGCGTGCGGGGAGAGCGGTCAAACAGAGCCGTGACCGTGAGGGAGCGGGCAAAGTAAGCGACGAAGGATCAGTACCGCGACAGCGAGGAGCGGTAAGGCTCGCGCCGCTCCGGGATAGCCGCCGTACGCGGGGAGCGAGGTCATCCGTTGGGGTCGGAAGCGAGCAGTGCGGGGCTACTGCGCCGAGTGCGCGCGGGGCAGACCGTAGCGCAGCTTCGCGGCCGTGGCGAGGGTGAGGGCGAGTACAATCAGCCCCCACTGCGACGCGGCCGGGATGGCCCCTACACACCCTGGAGCAAACAGACGGTCGTCCGCGTTGACACACATGTCCACGCAGTCGGCCACGCTGTCGTCGTCGCTGTCGTCATCGGGAATCCCACATCCGCACTGGCCCGCTACGACCTTCCGGGGATCGTCCGGACATTCCTCATCGGAATCGCAGCTTCCATCCCCGTCCCGGTCGTTGGCAAAGTCCCGCGGACACAGGTCGCATGCATCGCCTTCGCCGTCCCCATCCCCGTCCAACTGCTGCGGATTCACCGCACTCGGACAGTTGTCGCAGACGTCGATGACGACGTCTTCATCCGCGTCGGTCTCGCAATCATCGGGCACGCGGTTGCCATTACAGTCCCGCGCACCAGAGGCCAATTCACAGTCATCGGGCCAGGCGTTCTGATTGCAATCTGTTTCACACTCGTCGGGCAGGTCGTCAAAGTCGCAGTCCCAGCTCGTACCGGCGAGTATGTCGCAGGGATCCGGAGTCTGATTCTCGTTGCAATCTGGATCGCACTCGTCCGGAACCCCGTTTTGGTCACAATCGAGCCGTGTGGTCAGGCACGCCGGCCCGTTGACCGCTAACAAGTAGCCGCCGCTTGCTCCATAGAATCCGGATATCCGGATCCAGTACCGCCGACCTGCTGATACCGCGACGCTGATGCTCGAATGGTAACCGCAGTGGTCGTCGTTGCACGCCACCTCGTTCCCCTCGTTGCCTGGGCACCCGGTGTGGAGCGAAAGAACCGTGTCATACGAGGACCCGCAAAGCTCCAGGTTCAGCACCCCCGTGGCCGCAGGAATGTACAGATACCACACGTCCGGTGAGTTCGTCGAAGCGCCGCACGACGCTCCCCCGTCGCTGTCTCCCAGGCGGGTCGTCCCAGAGTAGGTTCGCCCGGAGCATACCGGCTCTGCGTCCTCGCAGTGGTTCCGACCCTGAGGATCGGCGACCCCGATCTCGCATTCATCGAGCACGTGATTGCCGTTGCAGTCGTTTTCACATTCGTCCGGGACTTCGTTCAGGTTGCAGTCAAAGCTGTCGCCAGATGCCACGTCACAGATGTCCTGCTGCCCATTGCTATTGCAGTCGAGGTTCGCCTCGCAGGAGTCCGGCACGCCGTTGCCGTTACAATCGCCCGCCGCGCCGCTCGCAATGTCGCAGATATCCTGCACTCCGTCAGAATTGCAATCGTCCGCAGGTTCACACTCGTCCGGACGCACGTTTCCGTTGCAATCGGCACTGGTGCCATCGGCCACGTCGCATTCGTCCGGAATGCTGTTGTCGTTGCAGTCGTGACTCCAGCCTTGCGGCGAACCGCAATCGCAATCCGCGAGGATCCCCGCCAGCCACGCGCAAAGGCCGTCCCACATGAAGTTGCAGCAATCCGGCGCCAAGGTGCAGACGGCCTGGCAGCATCGCCGGCAGCCGCAGCCGGGGCGTCCGCCGACAGCGGCTCTGCAGCAGTCGCCGTCTCCGGAGCAGGTGCCGAATGGCACTCCACAGTCGTAGATGTCACACTCGTCCGGCGTTCCGTTGCCGTTGCAGTCGTTGCTGGTGCCCCCGGCGAGGTCGCAGGAATCGAGAACGCCGTTGGCGTTGCAGTCGATCTGCGGTTCGCATTCATCCGGACGATGATTGCCATTACAATCCTGGCTTGTCCCGGAAGCGACATCGCACTCGTCGGGGATGATATTGCCGTTGCAGTCAATGCTGCTGCCTGCTGCAATGTCGCAGATGTCCTGGATGCCGTTGGCATTGCAATCTTCCTGTGCTTCGCATTCATCGGGAACTTCATTGCCGTTGCAATCAGCGCTTGTTCCTGCCGCGACGTCGCAGATATCCTGTGTTCCGTTGGAATTGCAGTCGAAATCGGGATCACACTCGTCGGGGGTTCCGTTACCGTTGCAATCGGCGCTGGCGCCGGAAGCGATATCGCATTCATCGGGAACATCGTTCGCGTTACAGTCATGACTATACGAACTCTGGCCGCAGTCACACTCACCCGACTGCTGGGCCTCGAGGGCGCACAGGTCGTCCCACGCAACGGCGCAACAGTAGGAGTCCAGAGCACAGACGGCCTGGCAGCAACGGCTGCAACCGCACCCCAACCCACCATGTCCAGCGGGATCGCAGCAATCGCCGATTCCGCCGCAAATTCCGGAGGGTGGCCCGCAAACGTAGAGATCGCACTCATCCGGCCGGCCGTTGGCGTTGCAGTCGGGGCTGGTCCCCTGGGCGAGATCGCACAGGTCCGCGACCCCGTTGTAATTGCAGTCCTCGCGGCGCTCGCACTCGTCGGGGACGGCATTGCTGTTACAGTCGGAACTGGCTCCCGCCCCCAGGTCGCACTCGTCGAGCGTGCCGTTGAGGTTGCAGTCCCGGGCCGTTCCGGCGGCGAGGTCGCAGATGTCCTGTACTCCGTTGGCGTTGCAGTCGTCCGGTGATTCGCAGGGATCGGGGATGCGGTTGGCGTTACAATCGGCGCTGTTTCCGGCGGCGATATCGCAGATGTCCTGGGCGCCATTGGCGTTGCAGTCCGCCTGAGGATCACATTCGTCGGGAATGCGGTTGGCGTCACAGTCGCCGCTATTTCCAGAAGCAATGTCCTGGTCGTCGTCGACGCCGTTCTCGTTGCAGTCGAAGTCGAAGCTGGCGATCCAGGTTCCCCAGGTGTTGTCGCTGTGGGCGTATTCCTGGATGGTCCAGATGCGTTCCTCGCCGACGGGGTCGAGGGTAGTGTAACTGTAGTCTCCCCAGCGATTGCGGCCCAGCGAGTCGATGTTGTTTTGCGGCCCGGCGCCGGCGCGCAGCAGTACAGGGGGGGCCATCTCGCCCGTAGGGTCGCTGGCGTGGCGACCCGTGTAGTAGGCGCCGACGTACTGTTCCGCGCTGGAGCCGGAGAAGCCCATCGCTAGTACGACAGCGCTAGCGGTGCTCAAGAATTGAAGGGGTTCGAGCCGATGGTTGTCCTGAGACGAATGCGGGGAGCGCGCTCTCCTGCGAAGAATCAGGAGACCCAGGATGAATGCCGATCAGATTCGATCGCTGCA
>JACQXM010000068.1 GCA_016208685.1 Planctomycetota bacterium
GGCCGCCCCGGCGATGATCCTGGAACAACTGCGCCTGGCTCTTCCGCCTCAGCCGCCGCCCCGCATCCGCGCCGGCCAAGCGGAGCTGCCGGGCCGATCCGTCTGATCCGCCGCTCGATCCGCATCGAAAATGTAGTGCAGACCTACGCCCTCCAATCGCCCGTGGCGCCCCCGCCAACGCCGGTCGACTCGCCAATCTGCGAAAGTCGGGCTAAGGTCGTGATTGCGTGTAGTCTCGACCCCGAGCCCCACCCGCATTACGCGGGCTCGGCGCCTGCCCTGCGTCGCCTTCGTCATTCGTTCGGGCCCGATTCGCGGCGGGCATGTCGAAGGTCAAGGACGCCCAGAAGCTCTCCCAATCCGCATCCGCACCCCCGACGACGGGAACCATGTGCACGGCGACGATCAACCATGGCCCGGGTTGATCGATGGTAAATCGGACGCGGCCCTCGTGGTCTGTTCGTGCGGCCATGCGTGTATCGGGCGCCGAACGGTTCTGAGCCTCGACCCGAACGCCCTCGAGCGGGTGATCGTCGTAGAGTAGCTTAAGGGTAAGAGGCTCGCCGGAGCACCTGGCCCAGGGACTGGACTCGGCGACGAGTTCGAGCGTCATGCCGAGCCGTCGATCGGAACCTGCCTGCTCCACGGGCCCAATGACCAGCAGTGACTTAGCGCACCTCGAGTAGACCTCGGTCACGTTCTTCTCGGTTTCGCCGCGCGTTCTGCGATGCGCGAGGATCTGCTCGAGGCCTTCCTCGTGAAGGTAGGCCTCAAACTGGCGGGGGCTGAGCTCGTGGCGTAGGCGGTGGCTGCGGTATCCGATCACGTACACGCCCGGCGGTCCAACGCGGACGAAGCCCGCTGGGTCGGACCCATCCAAGCCTACCACAGGTGCCTCGCCGTCCGGAGTCACAGCGATGAAGGCGCGGATTTTCTGCGCGTCGCGGAGTACCGGTCGGCCGTTAAAGTCGTCTCCTACGCGCAAAGAGACCTTCACAAGCTCGTCCGACCGCGGCGCGAAGGTCGAGGGCTCGATCCAGAAATCGTGCGCCGGCGATCGCGCCGTAAATGCCAGGAGACAAACGAGGCCGGTCCAGGAAGAGGTTCGGTTCATAATGGGGTTCCGAATGGTTGTGTGCCCTCCCGTATGGAACTTGGCCGGAGTCAGAGGGCGGTCGACCTTGGCGAACCGCGGCGACCGCCCTCCGAGGTCGGCCCCTTCCTACACTACTCGGGGTCCTTCCGGTTGTTGCTACCGGAGTGTGGTGTTGCCGAGTACGGAAACACCTGGTTATAAGGAACGTCGTTGTGGGCTACGTTGTCGCCCACCACAGTGATTACGCTGTACGTGGGACCGCTGGCGATGGCCGTCAGGGCAACGTCCACCACGTCGTCGCCAAGGCGCCTCCCGTTGGGAAATCCGCTGGAGACTCCGTTGGTGGTGTCGCCGCCGAGGAATCCCAGGCGATGGAAGCCCGGTGCACCGTCCAACGGCACCGGGTCCGTGGTTGTGTTCACGCGCAGCACATCGGGGATGAAGATGTTGACGAGATCCTCACGGCCGGCAGTTGCGAAGCCGGTTTGGAAGACGAAGTTGAGGAGCGCGGCTAACTCCGGGTTCCGCGCATACGTGGCGAACTGCTGGTCGCCCGGTGGTGAGGTACGGTTGAACTTGTCCTTGTCGCGGAGCGCGATGAGGCCTTCGTTGAACAGCGGGTTTCCCAGGCGATTCACCTGCACGTACGGGCCGCGGTTGGAACGCCTCCCATCCGGGAGCAGCATTCGCACGCGCGGTCGGCCAACGCTGGCGTAAATGCCGACTCCCGTCTGCGGTCCGAAGAAGACGCTGTTAAACTCGCGGCTGGGAAGTTCGGCCACCGGGATCTGCAGCGCGAAGGTCAGAACGTTGAAGCCCTTGAACCCGTCGACGCCGTTCCCGTCCTGCCCGAGTCCGTCGGCGAGGTTCCCGTTGTTGTCCAGGATTCGCGCGTCCAACAGGTCAAAGATACCCGGGATGTCGGAAAAGAAGCTGTCGTCCCGCGAGCCACAAAAGACGCTTTCACCGCCGGGCAAGTCGTAGACTGCCTCCTTGGTGTAGCGATCCAAGGCATCGAAGGTTGCGGCTCCTGAAACTGCCCGGCCATCCGCGTCGTTGTAAAACGGGGTCGTGTTCTTCCCCACGTTGGGCGGCGCTACGAGCAAGCCGGCGCCGAGCTGCGTCGTGGACTCACCCACGACCTTCCTTACCACGTAGGTCTGCGTGAAGTTCTGCCGCGCGTCGCCGTTGTTCTGGAGAGGACCCGCTTCCGTGCCCAACCCATAGGAGAGGATTGTGCTAAGGTTCTTGTAGCCCTCGTTGACTGCGGAGAAGAAGAAGTCGTATCGGACCATCGTCTCGCCCGTAGCTGGATCGGCAATGTGGATGCTGTAGCGGGCGTCATCAGCAAACCGATCGTAGGTGACCCCATCCCCGGGCTCCGAGAACGGTCGCACATTGACCACGACGTTGAGAACCTTGGTGGAAGGGTCGTCGTACTTCAGTCCGATGAACCCGTAGACGTCGGTCAAGTTTGCCTGAGGGTCCTGCTTGATGAGCGGCGCGTCGCTGTGGCTGGAACCGAGCGCCGCTCCCGTCGCCACCAAGATTAGCCCGAATCCCACCGCCCGTTGGGGCGCACCATTTCCCTTCTTCATGCTGTTCTCCTTGCGTTTGACGGTCGTAATCTACCCCGAACCGCGTCGGGTCTTTCCGAGGGGATGTACGCAGCCGGCTGGAACCCGGATTTGCTTTGCGATCCTGTTTTTTTTCTGCCGCCAGTAGGCACGGACGCGGGCGCGCGGGCAGACACCAGCCCGTTGCGCGCGGATCGAGCCTGCCTGGGTCAGAGAATCTCGTCCGAGAGCGACGAGGTCACCATCAGCAGGCAGCCTTGTTCTGTGAACTGCACCCCGTGCCTGCTCCCTCGCGCCGCACGTTGAAAGTCGCCCTTACGTAAGACCGTGTCGCCGACGTGCAGGTCGCCTTCCAGGACCAGGCATTCCTCCGGCGCGGCGTGCTCATGCCGAGGATAGGCGGCGCCGGGGCTCATCCGCACCAAAGCTGTCATCTGGTCTCGTGCGCGGTCTACGAACAACCGGCGAACCACGACCCCGACAACCCCTGTCTCCTCCCAGGCGCCCTGATCAGAGCGCATGATGTACAGGTCATCCGACTCGTCGCTCGCCGGCCAGTCGCGCCAGACCTGCGGCGAGGAGACAGGTGTCGCCCCGGGAGCGTTGGTGCCGCCCGCCCGCCTCAGCAAGGCCTCGCGTACCGTGCGTCGCGGCTCAACCGGCGAGACGGTGCCGGCGAGCGCTTCAATCACTCCGGCGAAGTCTGCAACGGGGGCCCCGCCCATCTCTTGCTCAACGTAGGCCCGTTCCGCGTCGGACAGGGCGCCGGCCGCGTAGAGCGACGGCCAGTCGCTCGGGTCGAGTTGTGAACCGTCCGTCGTCATGCCGCCTCCACCGCGTTCTCGGATAGTATATCGCGGAGTTTTTGCATACCCAGTCGGATACGCGTCTTTACCGTGCCTAGCGGTTGGCCTTGGCGTTCCGCGATTTCCGCGTAGGTTAATCCGCCGTAGAAAGCCAGTTGGATTGCTAGCTTCTGATCCGAGGGCAACCTCTCCAGCGCCGTTGTGGCCCGCCGTTGGGCTTCTGTCCGCATCGCCCCCGCCTCGGTAGCATTCGCCACTGTCACTCGATCGAGCGCTTCGCAGGCAGCGAGGCGATCGCGCCGGGCGGCTCGCCGCAGTTGATCCAGCGCTCGGGACCGGGCGATCAGCACGAGCCACGCAAACGGCGTACCTCGGGAGGGGTCGAACGCGGCTGCACGTTGCCATACCTGCCAGAAGCTCTCCTGGAGGATGTCGTCGGCTTCCGGCGTTCGGCCCACCATGCGGACGATGAGCCCGTATATTCGCGCAGAGTATCGGTCATAGAACTCGGCAAACGATGCTTTGTCCCCGTGCCCGACGCGAAGCAGTAATTCGTGGTCCGCTGGTTGCATCGACAGCCCAAGACTCAGACGCGGATCCTGGGACCCAGAGTGCAAACGGATCGACGCGGATCCGTCCCAGAACCTGGGCCGTAGGCCCGGCGGGTTTGAGGGCCGGACGCGCCGCAGCGCGAACCGCGTAGCCGTGCGCGGCTCGGCTTCTGCCCTCCATTCTACCGCTCCCGACACCTGAATGAAAGATCATGACTCCGCCGAGCGGTACACGGGCACGCGTGCGGCCCGAGCTGGTTAGGGGAAACGGGACCCGCGTGGCAGCTGGTCCGACTCGCGCGCGGCCTTTGTACTCAACGCCATCCTCACCCCGCGCAAATCGAGCCGCGGTCGAGCCCGCGTTCAATGTAAAGCGTCGCTCGAATTCCTGGAAACCACGACCGGGAACGGCATGCCTCCTGCGGGCGACGTTCTTTGGTCAACCAGCCCTGTTGACCCCAGCCGGCGCAGCCCGGCCAACCGCCGCGCCAGCGGCCCAGACCGCCCTGGCCGATCCTGTTCATGAAGTACGCTCTAGCACTCGGTGAATCCGCCAAGGCCCTGTGGGTCTTCCTCTGGTGGATCACGATTGCGGCCGCGTCGCTCGGGGCATGTTTCGTGGGGCCGCGGGTCATCTGGGTCGTTCTGGCGCGCGTTGTGGAGTCCCTGGGAGTTCCACTTCATGAACCACGTTGACCCCATGCGCGAGTACCAAGTCTGGGAAGCGCGTTTCCCGGGACCCGACGGCGTTGCGCTCGTCGGCATCGGCGGCGGCAAATACGACATTGTCTACCCCGACGGGAGCGGCTTCGAGCGGCAGTCCAGCGATTACCTCCTCACCGAAGACGGTGTGGCGTGGGACCCGAGGATGCTCCGGGGGCCAAGCCCGGTCTATCTGGTCTGCTGCCGCGGCTGGCCTTGCATCGGCCACGATGCCCGCAGACGGGGCACGGCTCGCGGGTCAGTTCCTGGAATGCATGTTGGCGTTCCATCGTCGGTCACCTGTGATGTCATCGAATTCCTGCGTCATCGAGCTCGCGCTTGGCAGCCTCGATCTCGCGCAGCCGTTGAGAGTCGTTGCGCGCAGCGACTCGCCCGTTGCGTCGACGCAGGGCGCGTTGCGTTCCCGTAGCGGCGGCCGATGCGGACTCGGCGAGCTCGAAGTACTGCGTATCCGCGTCGGCGAGCCGGTGGCCGAAGGCCTCGATCCACGCCAGAGTCGTGTAGAGCAGCCCCCCGACGCGGCGATGCTCCCGGCGAATGCGTTCACGGCATCCAAGCGGTCATCCCACGGAAGGAGTACGAATCGCTTCGACGCGACCAGCGCGCCGCCCTGGACAAGGTTACGTACCGCCGCCGCGCGGTCGTCGAGCAATGCGTGGGCTGGATGAAGGAATGCCGCCGCATCGGAACCCGCTTCGACAAGCCGGCCGTCAACTTCCAGGGTATGCTCCAACTGGCGATGACCCGCCGATACCTCAAACTGTTGTTGTCAGACAGAGCCTAGTTCAGAAGGCGAATTGTAACCGCAGCCCCAGCGCCATCGCATCGTGGCCGTCGCCGCCGGGATTGACGATGTATTGAACGTCCGGTTTAAGCGTCAACCAGGGTGTCAGCCGGAACGCATGCATCAGTTCCACGACGCTCTCCGCATGGCGTCCTTCCGCCGTCTGGATTCGCCCGCTCAGGTTGGCATGATAAAATGCCAGTCCAGTTACGTCGGCGTCGCGCCCCGGGATCAGACCGGTATAGGTTAACCCAAACCCATAGTATTGCGCGATTTCATTGTAGGCGGAGGGAGCGCCTCCGAACTGGAAGAACGCACCCAGACCCTGCTCATCGGCGTCGTCTCCCTTGACTTCTTTGTAGAGCAGTTGATCCAGCGAACAGTATACTCCGTGGTTCCGGCGGTGCGCGCCGCTGCGGTGCCGCGCATGGGACTGGCCGGGAAGGGTTTCCCAGTCGCCGGAGTGGTGCCAGCCTCCGACTCGATAGGCGCCGGGAAGCGAGGCGCCGTTGATCCGCCACACCGGGCGTAGGGCAACCTCGACTATGGTAAAGGCGTCGTCCGGCGCGTGAAAGGCGGTGTCGAAGCCTCCCCGCGTTCCACTCCCCTGGGCGTCGTAGACTCCCGCGGAAATTGAAAGCCATTCGACCGGCTGAAGAAAGGCAGCGACGCCCATTGCCGGGTCCGGGTAGGTTGGGGCGGGCACATTCGCCACCGCCCCTGCCGCGCCGCTGACGAATTCCGCGCCATAGTCGTTCGTGGCGAAGTCCGCGGTGGCATCCTGCTTGCCGACCTTGATGCGGAGTAAACCGTCTCGAAAGGAGTGTTCATACCAGAATTCCGACAACTGCGACCGCCGCGGTGCGTCGTCGTTATTTATGCCGAGCAGGTCTCCCGAGTGTCGTTCGGAGATACTCCGCCCCTCCATATTCTGGAAATCGAGAAGAAAGGCGCCTCCCTTCCACCAGCCCAGTCCCTCTGCATCCAGAGTCAGGGAAAGATCGAAGAGTCCGAAGTAGGTGTCGGTGTTCCTGGTGTTCAATCCACCGCGCGTGTTGACGAAGACGTCGGCGGTGTAGCTCGCCTCCAGCGCCACCCCGCGCTGCTCCAAACGGTCGCGCAGTCCGAACCAGTTGCCGGTCAGCCGATCCCACGCCAGGATACCCTTCGTCTCCGGCGCCGCCTCGGCGGGTTCGGATGGCGCTGACTCAACAGGCGCCGATTGCTCCGCCGGGTCCGCCGCGGCCGGCGGTAGTGGCGCGTCGGGCGCGGCAGCGCTTGCCGTGCCGCTGCACAACCCGAGAACCCACCAGCTCAGTTGTCGATGCCGGCCGGCGCCAAAGGGCATACGGCTCGTCCTGCTGGGCTACTCTGTCCAACCGCGCTTGGCCCGGGAACCACCGGAGTCCGCAGCCCCGGCGGCACGCGTGCGGCGTGGTCATTTGATCCTGGCGATGGTTTCGTTGATCTTGGCCCCCAGCGACTCCGCAGTGAAGGGCTTGACGACGAAGTTGTTGACGCCGGCCTTGATGGCCTCGATCACCCTGGACTTTTCCGCTTCCGTGGTGCACATGATGATGGGAAGCGTCTTATCGGTTTCGCGCACCTTGTGCACGACGGTGATGCCGTCCATGTTGGGCATGTTCCAGTCGAGCAGCATCAGGTCCGGGCGCTGCCTGGCGAGCTCGGCCAGAGCCTGCACGCCGTCGTTGGCTTCGACCACGTCCTCATGTCCGATCTGCTTGAGTACGCTGCGCTGGATGTTGCGCATGGTTCGGGAATCATCCACCAGTAGGACTCTCACGGCGTGGCTCCTGCGGGCACCGGACGGGCCGGCTGCGGTCGTTCCGACTTCATGCCCACTTCGACGTTGACGGCGCCGAAACAGGTTTCGCAGGGTATGACGATGTGCGGGAAGTTCCGCGATTGCGAGACCGCATGGTCGCGGCCCACGATGACGCTGGGAAGCGAGATGCTCACCGACAGCCCGTGGAACTCGGCCTTGGCGTTTCCCGCCACCATGTTGGCCAGCTCGCCGATGGCGTCGGCGAAGTCGGGGTGCTCCGGAGTGATCGTGGCGGCGGCGAACGAGGACGCCACCTTCGCCGCTACGTCGAACGAGAAGGAGAGGATGACGCAGCCGGCGGCGTCGCCGGAAAAGCCGATGACGCCGGAGACGTCGGGGTTGTGGCCGGCGGCGCTCTTGAGCATGGGTTTGCCCACCCGCACCGGCGTGTGCACCATGGTCTCGAACACCTGCCGGATGGCACTGACGAAGGGGTTGATGAACCTGGCATCCATCGAATCGATCTCCCGGCGACGCAGCCGCGCGCGTGCCGCACGGCGTAAAGCCCGCCGTTGCGGAACCATCGGCCAGGGTGGGCGCGACGTTTAGTGCTGCGGCTCGGCGAAAGCCGCTTCTCATTTCTGAGAAGCCGTCCCCGCCCGGTAGTAGGCGGACCGTGCCAGGTCGCGGCACGTCTCTGCTGGCGAACCGAGTGACTGAAATACGGCACCGCGTTGTCCAGCCCACCTGGCGCGCGAGATCGGCGGGCGTAGCGCGGAGGCTGAGGAGGGTGCGCGGGTCCGGGAATCGCTGCTCGGGCCCGCGTCCCGCGGGCTTCTGAAAGAACCTTCACCAAAGTGGCAAGCCCCGCCGCCTGCGGCCGCAACAAGTAGTAGATTAGCTTTCTTAAGTTAATGGCGTGCCATGGCAGGCGGCGTGTAGAACGTCCGGCACCGTCGGGATCGTGTGCGGCTTGATCCGAGATTACTTCAGCGTCGCCCCGCCGTTCCCGACAACAGTATCGTGCGGGGAGCGGGAACGCGGCGGCCACCACCACGGTCGCTGCTGACGCGCCCGACATGGCGAATCGACGGCGGCGCCCACGTGACAGGAGTCTGGCGGAATGCTCGAACACATGCGCTTCAGCACTAAGATGTACCTCGGTTTCGCGGCGCCCGTGGCGCTGCTGCTGGGGTTCGCGGCCCTGGTCTGGGGCCGTGCCGGCGCGGTCGTCGGCCTCAGCACGCTGACCCGCGACGAAACCGTCTCCTTCTATGCGCTGGCGGAGCAGCAGAAGCACTGCGCCATACAGGTGCAGCAGTGGCTCACCGACGTGGCGGCAACCGGGGACGCCGCCGGCATGGAGACCGCGGAGGCCTACGCCTCCGCCTTCGAACGCGCCGCGGAGAAATTCGCGGAGATGTTCGAGCGCGAACGCAACCACGACGCTCTGCAGAAGACCCGTGCGCTGCAGGAGCGGTTCCGCGCCTTCTGCGATGCCGGACGCGCCATGGCGAAGGCCTACGTGGAGCGCGGGCGGGAAGCGGGCAATGAGCTGATGGCGCCGTTTGACGCGGCGGCGACCAGTCTGGAGCAGGCCATTGAGCCGTTCGCGCAGGAACAGGCCGACGAGCTGCACCGGTCCATGACCGCCCTCGTGGATACGGCCTCCGGCCTGCGCAGGCTCGCCACGGCAGTGGCGGTCGCCGCGTTGCTGGTCACCGGCGCGCTGGCGGTGCTGCTGATTCGCTCCGTGACCTCGCTCATGAACCGCATCCGGCAAGTGGTTGACGTCTTGAACGAAGGCGCGGGGCAGGTCCAGGATGCCGCAGGTCAGGTTTCGGGCGCGGCGCAGCAGTTGGCCGAAGGAGCCAGCCAGCAGGCCGCGTCACTGGAAGAAACGTCCAGTGCCCTGGAACAGATGGCGGCCATGACCCGCACCAACGCCGGCAACGCCAAGCAGGCCGACGCGCTGGCGTCACAGGCGCGCCAGGCGGCGCGCGACGGCGACCAGACGATGCAGCGGCTTAACGGGGCGATGACCGGCATCAGTGAATCGTCGACACAGATCAGCAGGATCATCAAGGTCATCGAGGAGATCGCCTTCCAGACCAACCTGCTGGCGCTCAACGCGGCCGTGGAGGCGGCCCGCGCCGGGGAGCACGGCAAGGGCTTCGCCGTGGTTGCGGACGAAGTGCGCAACCTGGCGCAACGCTGCGCCCAGGCGGCGGGCGAGACCACCGGCCTGATTGAAGGCGCGGTTGCCAAATCGCTGGAGGGAACGACGGTGGCCCGGGAGGTCGGCCAGGCGCTCACCGCGATCGTCGGCGACGTCACGCAGGTTTCGGAGCTGATCACGGGCATCAGCCGCGCCAGCAACGAACAGGCACAAGGCGTGGACCAGGTCAACCTCGCGGTCTCTCAGATGGACAAGGTCACCCAGCAGAACGCTGCCGGCGCCGAAGAGTCCGCCTCCGCGGCCGAGCAGCTTTCGGCTCAGGCGTCGTCGGTTCGCGCGGTGGTGGACGAACTTGCGGCCATCGTGGGCATCGCGAACTGCGCGAGTACCGGCGGCGCCGAGTCGGCGGTGCTCGAGCGCCGAGTGGCTACCGGCGCGACGTCGAATGTCGCGACGCTGCCCCCGGACAACCGGCGCGCGGCGCGGGTGCGGAAGAGCGGGTCGGGCGCCTCGGGTCGTCGGAACGACGGCCCTGCCGCGACGGCGTGTGGGGCCCGGGTGACGGTCGAGGCAGCCAATCGCCCGGCGACATCCGCCGAGTTCTGACGGCGAGGGGCGGCGCTCGTCGGGGCGTCAGGGGTTGGGGGCGGGAATCCGGGGTGTGGGCGCCATTCGGCGCCGCCAACCGGGGAGCGTCACCGCTGGCACGGGTATGTTTCGGCGAGCCATGAAGGGGCCGGGGCCGCCGACCCCTTCAGGCATGCAGCAGCAGTCGGCCTTGCTCGCCGGGCAATGGTAGCGGCCAACCGGAGACTGGACATGCAGCGCGGATCGACCATCGGTCGCAAACTCATGACTTCGTTTGTACTGGTGACCTTCATCACCGCCTTGCTCGGAGCGGTGGGGTACTACGGTGCCGCGACCGGCGCCGAGGGGATCCAGATCGTCGGTCGGGAGCACCTCCCCAGCGTGGACGCCCTGCTGAACCTCTCGAAGGGCTCCGAAAGCGTTCGTGGTACGTTGCGCACCCTGGGAATTCCAGGGTTACCGGCGGAGATTCGCCTGCGCCAGTACGGCAACCTCCAGACCGCCGTCGAGAATTACGAGTCGGCCTGGAAGACGTTCGAATCGTTGCCGCAGACGCCGGAGTCGACGGAACTCTGGAATGAGCTCGTACCCCTGTGGGATGCCTGGCGCGAGGAGGTGAACAAGTACACGGCCCTCTGCCAGCAGTTCGACAAGAATGGCATCCCGGATCCCGTGGACCTATCGCGCCGGCTCGAATCGCTGACCAAGGACCATTATCGGCTCAGCGAGCACGTTCTGCAGATGCTTCATACATCCAAGCCGTTCGAAGGCGGGGATGATCCGACGGCCTGCAACTTCGGCAAGTGGTTGCCTACCTTCAAGACCGACAACGCGGACCTGGCGCGAAAGGCCCAGGCTGCCGCTGAGCCGCACCAGCGATTCCATCACGCGGTCAAGCAGGTCAAGCAACTCGCAACCGAGGGCAACAAGGACGGCGCCTACGCGGTGTACGAACAGCAGATGACGCCCGCGGCCAACGAGTTCCGGGAACATCTCGGGTCCATGCTCAATGTCGCCAATGACTCATCGGCATTGTACGCCCAGGCGCAGGGCGTGCTGTTCGGCGTGGTTCGCGACAAGGAGACCGCGGCCCGCGAATTGCTGGCGCGGCTCGTGCAGCTTAACCGGGACGGCGCGCACGCCGAGGTCGAACGACGGCAGGCGGGAGCCGGGGTCCTGAAGGTCGTGAGCTTCAGTGCCGCCGTGGTGGGCATCGTCGGGGCGATCGGATTAGGGCTGCTGATCACTCGCGGCGTCAATCGGAGCCTCACCAGCATCGCAACCCGTCTGGGCGAAGGTGCCGAGCAGGTAAATGATGCCGCGGCGCAGGTCTCCGGCGCCAGCCAGCAACTCGCCGAGGGCGCCAGCGAACAAGCGTCCTCGCTGGAAGAAACCAGCAGTGCCCTGGAACAGATGGCGGCCATGACCCGCACCAACGCCGGCAACGCCAAGCAGGCTAGCGACCTCGCTCGCGAGGCACGGGACGCCGCCGACAAGGGCGATAAGACGATGGGGAGCCTCAACCAGGCGATGAGTGCCATCGACGCCTCGTCGGGGCAGATCAGCAGGATCATCAAAGTCATCGAGGAGATCGCCTTCCAGACCAACCTGCTGGCGCTCAACGCGGCCGTGGAGGCGGCCCGCGCCGGTGAGCACGGCAAGGGCTTCGCCGTGGTTGCGGACGAGGTGCGCAACCTCGCCCAGCGCGCGGCGCAGGCCACCAAGGAGACCACAAGCCTGATCGAGGACTCCGTGAACAAGGTTCGCGAAGGTACCGAGGTGGCGGCGAACGTGGGCAAGGCGCTGGCGGCGATCGTGGGTGACGTGACCAAGGTCTCCGAACTGATCGCCGGCATCAGTCAGGCCAGTCAGGAGCAGGCGCAGGGCGTCGAACAAGTCAACACCGCGGTGTCGCAGATGGACAAGGTGACGCAGCAGAACGCCGCGGGCGCCGAGGAGTCTGCCTCCGCGGCCGAGCAGCTCTCTGCTCAGGCGGCGTCGGTGAAGGCGATCGTAGACGAGCTCAGCGCCATTGTGAACGGAACAAATGCGGGTACCGGCGGCCGTTCCGACCGGATCCACCGAACCCGCGGCACCCACGGTATGGGTGCCGATCGATCCGCGACGCGGCCGGGCACGCGGCTCAACCCGCTGCGGACCTCGGCAACCCCTTCGCACGGAGTGAAGCGAGGCGCTGCCGGGGATGAGGCCAAGGCCGTGTCGGAGGACTTCCTGGCCATGGATGACAACGCGGCAATTGCGGAATTCTGAAGGCGAACGCCCAACGGGTTCGACGCGGCTGATTCACGAGTTTGATGACCGCCGTGGTCACCGCGGCCGCAAAGACCGAGCCGGAGGTGCGCTGCGCGGAAGGTCAGCGGTGGCGCGGCGGGCGCGAGTGGGCCGTTGCCGGACGGCGGGGGATCGGAATCGCACGGCGCCTCGCCGCCGACCGGGAGGCCGTGCGGCGCGAAACGATCGGAACCTCGGGCATCGCCGGGTGCCCCAGCCCTTCCTTTGGGGGCTGACGTTCAGGGTGTTTCGTCCGCCCCTCCTGCGGCGCGCCGGGGTGGGGCACCCACGTCCCGAAGGTTCTGCGGCGCGGGTTGCGAACCGGCCCGCGTGCGCGTCGGGATGACGGCCTCCAGCTTGGGCGGGCGGTTCGAGCCCTGATCGGCGCCGGACGTTGTACCGCTGGGGGGTTGAACCGCGGGTCGGCGACGCGCGAGGTGCTGGGTAACGCACGAGAGATCGCGAACATGCAGACTGACAAGCACGTGGCGTCGTTGATCGATGCCCTGACCCGGGCCGCCGCGACGGTCAAGAGCGACGACCTGCCCGAACTGGCGAAGATGCACGGCTGGTGCGAGGCGCTGATGGCGGCGACCGGATCTTCCGCCGCGACCCCTGCGGCGCCGCTGTTCGAGGCCGCCAAGGGCCTGCTCACCATCCTGGCGGCGTTGATCCTCGGTGAGGCAGGCGACGAGAAGGCGGCGCTTGCCCAGGTGGCTTATGGGGTAGCGGCTCTGGCCGAGTTGGGTGCCGCGACCGAAACACCCGAGGCTGGCGAGTGCCCGGCGGAAGACGACGGCGACGTCGCCACGGCGCTCAACCGCGTGTTTGACGAGGAACCCGCCGCCGGTCTGGCGAAGCCCGCGACCGCGGGCGAGGACGGCGACGACACCGGAGGCCGGCCGGCCGTTGCTGCCGAAGGACGGGTTCCTGCGGCGGGATCGCCCGATCCGCGACCGGTGCCGGCGGCGGCCGCGTACCAGTCCGAGCCGCTGCGCATCGGGCCCAACGAGCTGGAGTTCGTGCGCGGTTTCATACCTGAGGCCAACGAGCACATGGAGGCCATCGAGGCGGCGCTGCTGGAGGTGGAGCGCGCCCCGGACGACACGGAGCAGATCAACGCGCTCTTTCGGCCGTTCCATACCATCAAGGGGGCGGCAGGCTTCCTGAGCCTCCACGACATCAACAGCCTGACCCACGAAGTGGAGACGGTTCTGGACCAGGCGCGGAAGGGCAAGCGCCAGGTGACGCCGGCGCTCATCGACCTGGTGTTCGACGTGGTGGACATACTCAAGGTTCAGGTCTCGGCCATTGCCGCGTGGCTCGCCGACCCTAAAGGCGACGTGGTGCCGCAACCGCCGGTAGCGGAGATGATCGAGCATCTGCGGCGTATCGTTGCCGGCGCCGCGGAACCGGAAAGCCGAAACCAGGCGACGGCCGGTGCGCCGCCCAAACTCGGGGAGACCCTTGTCGAGCGCGGCGTATGTCCCCAGGCCGTGGTCGACTTTGCGTTGGAGCGACAGAAAAGCGACGCGGGGAATCGGAAAACCGGCGAGATTCTCGTGGATCTCGGAGCCGCCACCACCCGGCAGGTCGGTCAGGCCTTGCGCACTCAGAGCGTGCCGGCGGCAGCCTCGGCGCCGCCGGCCCGCGCCGCGAGCGTCGCTGACCTGTCGGTGCGCATCGACACCGCCAAGCTGGACGCGCTGGTGGACATGGTGGGGGAGCTGGTCATCGCGCAGACGCAGGTGCGCTCCAACCCCATCGTGGCCACCGACGCCAAACTGACCAAGGACGTGGCGCAGGCGGCGAAGATCGTCCGCGACGTGCAGGAAGTCGCGATGGCCATGCGCATGGTGCCCATCGGCCCCACGTTCCAGAAGATGGCGCGTCTGGTCCGCGACGTTTCGCACAAGGCGGGCAAGAGCGTCGAGCTCATCATGAGCGGCGAAGAGACGGAGCTGGACAAGAACGTCATTCAGCAGATCAGCGATCCGCTGGTGCACATGCTGCGGAACGCGGTGGATCACGGGGTCGAGGCCCCGGAGGCGCGGCGGGTCGCGGGCAAGAGCGAAACCGGCCACGTGCATCTCAGCGCCTCGCACCAGGCGGGCAACATCGTGATCGAAATCCGCGACGACGGGCGCGGCATGGACCGCAAGGCCCTGATCGCCAAGGGCATCGAGCGGGGGTTGGTGCAGCCCGGCGAGGAACTCACGGATCAGCAGGCGTATCAGCTCATTTTCGCGCCGGGCTTTTCGCTGGCGGCGCAAGTCACGGACATTTCCGGCCGCGGCGTGGGCATGGACGTGGTGCGGCGGAACATCGAACAGCTTCGCGGACGCATCGAGATCGCCAGCGAGCCGGGGAAGGGAAGCCGCTTTACCATCCGCCTGCCGCTGACGCTGGCCATCATCGACGGCATGATCGTGCGCGTGGGCACGGAGCGGTTCATTTTCCAGACCATCACCGTCGGTCAGGCCCTACGGCCCCGGCGCGAGCACATCACCACCGTGCAGCAGAAAGGCCAGCTGCTGGACGTCCGGGGCCGCCTTCTGCCCCTGATTCAACTGGGCCCACTTTTCGGCCTGGGGGAACGCATCGATCCTTGCGAGGCGATGGTGGTGATCGCGCAGCACGACGGCGGGCAGGTGGGCATCGTGGTCGACGAACTCATCGGGCAACAGCAGGTCGTGATCAAGTCCCTGGGCGAGCGGTTCGAGGGGCTGCGCGGCGTTTCCGGCGCCGCCATCCTGGGAGATGGCAAAGTAGGCCTGATCCTCGAGACCTCCGGGCTGGTGGCGGCGCACAACAAACATCTGACGGTACAGCGTTCGAACGAGGAAACAAGCCGCGTGGTTGCAGCGGCGCGGCCTTCTACAGTTAACCGACCCGGCGTGACCGAGGCGCGGGCGGGCCTGGCGGCGCCCGCGCTGGTCGCAACCTAAGGAGCCAACCGTGATGCAAGCCGTTGCTGAGCAACCTCCACCCGTGGCCGTAAACGAACCGGCGCCGCCTCCGGCGGCGGGCCGTGAGCTGGGTGGCAAGTATCTGACCTTCCTGCTTGACGACGAAGAGCACGGACTGGAGATCCTGAAAGTCCGCGAGATCATCGGAATCATGGATATCACGCGGGTGCCGCAGACGCCGGACTTCGTGCGCGGCGTCATCAACCTCCGCGGCAAGGTGATTCCGGTGATCGACCTGCGGCTGAAGTTCGGCCTGCAACCCGCGGAGTACAACGACCAGACGTGCATCATCGTGGTCGACGTCGGGCTGCTCATGGGGATCATCGTGGACACCGTCCAGGAAGTCCACGACATCCCGGCGTCCAACATCGAGCCCCCGCCGCAACTGGGAGCCCACGTGGATACCAGCTTCATCCTGGGCATGGGGAAGGTGAAGGACGACGTGAAGATCCTGCTGGACATCGACAAAGTCCTCACCGGCGAAGAGCTGGTGCAGGTGCAGGCCGCAGTGAGTGGTTGAACCGGACCGAGGGGAGCCCGCGGCGCTACGCGGCACGGCGCGGCGGACCACCGCCTCGACGGGTGGGGAGCTTCTGCAGCGGTTCGCGGGAGGAATCCATGCCCTCGACTCCAGATTCAAGCCCGGGCCGGCTCACGGTCGAGCTGGCGCGCGGCGGTCTCGAGGCCTGGCTGACGTGCCGGCGCGTGGAAGGCGCGACCCCGCCGACCATGGACGACGTGCTGGAAGCGCTCGAGCGTGCCGAAGTCGCCGTCGATGACAACGTCCTTAAGAAAGTCCAGGAATTCTTGGCCCAGGCCGGCGCGAAGGACCGCCTGCCGGAGCGCTTCCTGATGGCCGAGGGGCGTGCCCCGCGCGAGGCCGGCGAGGGTCGGATCGAGTGGCATCCGGCCATCGTGGAGGTCCACCGAGAGTGGTTGGGAGAGGCCCCGGCCGCGCCCCCGGTCACAACGTCCATCCTTCCGGTTGAGGCCGGGGCACGGTTGGGAACGATCACCGCCGGCACCCCCGGCGCCGAGGGTGTCGATGTGCGCGGGCGGGTCCTGGCGCCGTCACAGCTAAGCGGCGACATTGCGTTCGATGATTCAGTGCGGCGGGATGACACGGACCCGTCACAGATCGTCGCCGGCGTTGCCGGCCGAGCGGTGCTGGAAGGCCGGCGGCTTTCAGTTCGGGCGGTGCATACGGTTCCCGCCGACGTGGGCGTGGACAGCGACCAGGTGAACGTCGGGATCGACGCACACGTGGCGGGGACGATCCACGACGGGATGAGCGTACGGTCGGCAGAATCCATCTCCATCGGCCGCACCGTCGAGGCGGCCAGGGTGGAGGCCGGCGGCGACGTATTCGTCTGCGGCGGCATCGTGCAGCGGGGCAAGGGAGTGGTTCGTGCGGGTCGCGACGTGGCGGCGAAGTTCTGCCGCGATGCCGAATTGCATTCCGGACGAGACATCCGGGTCGCCAACGAACTGACGAACTGTCGTATCCGCTGCATGGGCAGGCTGCTGATTCCCCAGGGGACGATCATCGGCGGACAGGTCTACGCCCGCGAGGCCATCGAAGCGGCCACCGTGGGCAGCGACGCGAACGTGCCGACGGAGCTCATGATCGGCGTGCTCCCGGAGGTGCTGGACCGGGTCGAGCGCTTGCAGAAGGAGCGCGAGCTGAAGCGGGCGCTGATCGATCGGGTGCGACAGTCGGTCGGTCCGTTGCTGGCCAACCAGCGCCGGCTGACTCCCAGCCAGAAGGAACGCGCCACGGAGATGATGTTCCAGGCCGACGCCGCGGAGGCCGAGCTGGGGGCGATGGACGCGGAGTGCCAGCGCCTGTTGCAGGCCGCCGCGCCGACCGGGACGCCGCAGGTGACCGTGAAACGGATGCTGCACCCGCACGCGGCCCTGTCCCAGGGCAGGCGTCGCGCGGTTGTGACGCGCCCCTTGCGCGGCCCGCTGCGCATCGAACAGCGCCAGATCCGCGGGGTTGCCGAGTTCGTGTGCATCAACCTGGTCACGCGGTCGGTTACGGTTCTCCCGAGCACGCAGACGACGCCTTCGGCGAGTGGATCGCCGACGGAATCGCTACTTGTGGGAGCCGCGGCGTCGCATGGATGACGTGGTTGACATTGCCGCCATGCAAGTTTCCGCAGATCAGCGCGTGGTGCTGGTGACCTACTCGCTGGGAAGCTGCATCGGCGTGACCATCTGGGACCCGGTGGTGCACGTGGGCGGGATGCTGCATTACATGCTCCCCGAATCAGCCCTGGCACCGGAGAAGGCCAGGTCAAATCCCGCGATGTTCGCGGACACGGGGATCCCCGCGCTGTTCCGCGCCGCGTACGCCCTGGGTGCCGACAAGAAACGCCTAGTGGTGAAGGTCGCCGGCGGGTCGCAGCTTCTCGACGACAACGGCACGTTCAACATCGGCAAGAGAAACTACGTCGCTTTGAGAAAGATCTTCTGGAAGAACGGCGTGCTCATCGGCGCGGAGGACGTCGGCGGTTCCATCAGCCGCACCGTGCGCCTCAGAATTCACGACGGACGGGTCACGATTACAAACCGCGCCCGGGAGGTCGAACTGTGAAGGACCTTGCCGGCATCATCGAACAGGTGGAGGCGCTCCCGCCCCTGCCCGGGACGGCGCTCAAGCTCATCAACGTCGTCAACGACCCGCGGAGCACCGTTTCGGACATCGTGGAGACCATCCGCTACGACGAGGCGGTGACGGCGCAGGTGCTCCGCCTCTGCAACTCCGCCTATTTCGGCCTTTCGCGCAAGGTGGAGTCGCTCCAGGACGCGATGCTGCGCCTGGGCACCATGAAAGTACTGCGGATCGTCATGGCGGTGCATACCAACTCCATGCTCTCCCGTGCCCAGAAAGGGTACGGGTTGGAGCCCGGAGTTCTGTGGCGGCACTCGGTGGCCGCGGCCATCACCAGTTCGCTCTTCGCCGAGCTGCTCAAGCTCACAAAAGCCAACCTGGTGTTCACGGCGGGCCTGCTGCACGACATCGGCAAGGTGATTCTGAACGAATTCGTCGCCGAGAGCCTGGTGGAGATTCTCCAGCGCATGAGCCGCGAGCACTGCTCCTTCGTGGAGGCCGAACAGCAGGTGCTGGGCCTGTCACACGCCGAACTCGGGGCCCGCATCGCGGAAAAGTGGCAGCTTCCCGCCCCTATCGTGCGCTGCATCCGCTACCACCATCAGCCCGGCGCCCTGACTCCGCCGGACCCGCTGGTGGACACCGTCTACCTGGCGAACTGCACCTGCGTGCTGTTCGGGATCGGCGTGGGCGAGGACGGCCTCTGCTGCCGTGCCGACGCCTCGGTGATGGAGCGGTACGGGTTGCAGGAACGCCACCTGGAGTCGATCGGGGCTCAGATGCTGGTGGAACTGCGGCGCGTGGAACAGCTTTTCAGTGACGCACCGGCGACCGGGCGCCCCGGAGCCCCGCGGGAAGGGGAACCCAGCCATGCCTGAGAACATCCTGATCGTCGACGACTCGGCGACCATTCGCGCCATGGTGCGCCGCGCGATCGGCATGAGCGGGCTCGAGGTCGGTGAAATCTACGAGGCCGGCAACGGCATCGAGGCCCTGGCGCAGCTCGCGGACCATCGCGTCGCGGTGCTGCTGGTGGACATCAACATGCCGGTGATGAACGGCGTCCAGCTCATCCGCCGCATGAAGCAGTGCCCGGCGCTGCGGGAGATTCCCATCGTCATCGCCTCCACCGAGGGAAGCGCGCAACGAATCGAGCAACTGACCAAGCTGGGAGTGAATGGATACGTCCGCAAGCCGTTCCAACCGGAGCATCTGCGGGACGTTCTCAGACCCCTGTTCGGAGACACCACCCATGCCGCAACCGCCCAAGGCAGCGATGCTGACCAGAATCTTTTCTGAAGTGCTTGCCAACCTCGCTTTCCTGTTTCCGGAGCCGGCGTCCGAGCCCGCCGGCGCGGAGGGGCCGTGGTTGGAGTCCACGATCGCCTATGAGGGGACGCATCGCGGCATGCTCAAGCTCGTCTGCACCGATGCCTTCGCCGCGCTGCTTGCCGAGAATCTCCTCGGCGCGCCGAGCGGAGACACCCCACTGCGCGGCCGGATGGAAGACGCAATCAAGGAGTTGATGAACATCGTCTGCGGACAGCTCATGACCGCGGCGTTCGGAGCGCAGGAAATGTTCAACCTGGGCATTCCCGAAATCAAGGCCGTTGCCGTGCTCGAATCCCGGCGGTCCGGCTTGGAAGTACATCGCATTTCCTTCGTCGTCGAGGAGCTCCCGGTCCACCTGACTTGGGCGGAGGTAGACGCCGCGGAGGTCATCCCATAGTTCGGCGCTCTATGAGGAGAATCCTATGAGTATGGCGGCCGACGAGCTTACACGACACGATTACGAGCTGATTCGCCGCCTGGTGTACGCCGAAAGCGGCATCAACCTGGGCGAGGAGAAGGCGGCGCTAGTTCGCGCACGGTTGGGCAAGCGGGTGCGACAGGGCGGGTTCAAGTCCTTTCGCGACTACTACGCCTTTGTGGAACGCGACCCCAGCGGCACCGAGCTCGCGGAGCTCCTGGACGCCATCTCCACCAACACCACACATCTATTTCGTGAGGATCAGCACTTTCGTCTACTGCAGCAGATCGTCGCGGGATGGGCGAATGACCGAAGGTGGCGCGCTGCCCACCGTGAACTGCGAATCTGGAGCGCGGGTTGTTCGAGCGGCGAGGAGCCACATTCCATCGCCATTGCCGTGGACGCGGCGCTGAGCGACGTGCCCGCGCTTGAGGTGAAAATACTCGCCACCGACTTATCGGTGCGAATGCTCAGTCGCGCCCAGCTCGGCCTCTACGGTGTACACCGCCTGGGAAGCGTTCCCGCGGAGTATCAGCGGCAGTACTTTCGCCGAGTCGAGCATGACGGCGAACCGATGATGCAATTGGTCCCCGAGCTGCGCCGCCGGATCACGTTCGCCCGGTTCAATCTCATGAGACCGGTGTTCCCCTTCAGGCATGGGTTTCAGGTGATCTTCTGCCGTAATGTCATGATCTACTTCGACCGGCCCACGCAGCAGACGTTAGTGGACAAGTTGGCCGCCCAACTGCAGAAAGGCGGCTATCTGATGATCGGGCATTCCGAGAGTCTGAATGCGATCGAACACCGACTTTCGTACGTCGAACCGACCGTCTACGCCAAGCCGGGGACGGAGGAGGGCTGAGAACCTGCGAGGTGGTCGCCAAGAGCTCGTGTGTGCGTCGTGCCGCGCGGCCGGGATCCCGCCCCCAAGGGGGTCGGCGACCCCGAGCTCGCGTCGCAGAGCGCCATGACCGCACGCGAAAACGCCGGAATGGAGCAGGAGTCTTACCGATGGACGGCCGGGAGATCAAGGTGCTTATCGTTGACGACTCCGCCCTGGTGCGGAGCGTCCTGCAACGAGTTCTGTCAAGCGCCCAGGGCATCATCGTAGTCGGAGGCGCGAAGGATCCCTACGAAGCCCGGGAGCAGATTATCGCCCACCGGCCGGATGTCATTATCCTGGACATCGAAATGCCCCGCATGGACGGGCTAACCTTCCTACACAAGCTTCAGGCACATTATCCCGTACCGGTGATCATGTGCAGCGGCGTGGCTCCATCCAACAGCCGCGCCGCCCTCGAGGCGATGGAGGCGGGAGCCACCGACGTAGTAGCCAAGCCGACGGGCGGCGGCCCGGTGGCGTTGGCCCGACTCGCCGATGATTTGACGGAGAAAATCCGTGCCGCGGTCGTCGCCGTCCACCGGCCGCCGACCGTCCCCATGATCAGCCTCACCGTTGCCAGTTTTCGCCGTGCCAGCGGGCTGGACCCAAGCCGATGGCTCGTGGCTATCGGCGCGTCCACCGGCGGTACCGAGGCCATCCGAGCCCTGCTGGCACGCGTGCCGCCGGACTTTCCGCCCGTCGTAATCGTCCAGCACATGCCCGAGGCGTTCACAAAGTCGTTTGCCGAGCGGCTCAACCAGTTCAGCCCTGCAACCGTATGCGAGGCAGTCGACGGCGACTTGCTCGCGCCCGGCCGCGCCTTTGTTGCGCGTGGGGAAATCCAGATGACGGTCAGTTTCTCCCGGGGAGTCGGACGCATTTGCTACGGCGGCAAGGAGCTGGTCAACCGCCATTGCCCAAGTGTGGACGTGCTCTTTGATTCCGTCGCGCGAGGTGTCGGGCCGCGTGCCGTCGGCGTTCTGCTGACTGGAATGGGCGCGGACGGGGCACGCGGACTGCTCAACCTGCGGCACGCCGGCGCGCTGACGGTAGCACAGGATCAGGACTCGTGCGTCGTGTACGGCATGCCCAAAGTCGCGGCCGAGCTGGGCGCTGTTCAGCACGTGGCACGCCCCGCCGACATCCCCGAGTTGATCACGCGCCAACTGCGCGAGCGCGATGCCACCGAGGAACGGGCCGCCGCGACCTCGCGCCTCCACAATGAGTTCACTCCGAACGAGTCGGCGCGCGGCCGTGGGCTTAAACGTTGAAATGCGACATCGCTGCGCCGGTCCAGACACGCCGGGGCGCGGTTGAGAAACGAGGATTTGCGCCGCATGCCGCGCGCCCGGACTCATCGTGTCGCCACATCCGGCCCAGGCGACGGCTCTTCGGTGTCTCGCGCTGGGACCACCAAGCCCGTGCACCCGCACCAGTTCATTCCCCGGGCGACGCACTCGGCGTTGCAACTGTAAGCGTACGGGCAACCACATCTTCAACCCGCTGACTTCTCCGGCAAACATGTCTCCGTCATGAAGGGAGGCGTGGGGCATGGCGAGGGCGAGGCGGGATCGGACCAACGAGGCGTTCTGGCGGCGGGTGATCCGCGGCCAGCCGCGGAGCGGGCTGTCGGTTGTAGGCGGACGGCCAACCTCGTCTTCGGTTTGGCAGCTGGGGGGCGCAAGATGCCTTCCCGACGAAGGAGGCATTTGCGATGCGCCCAGGCAGACCAAATCGAGAGAAGGGACCATCCTAGCGGCGGGCGATTGGCAGGCAGCCGAGTGGCGGAACGTTCGTTCGGGCCGGTGTCGCAGCCACGCGTTGCGTGAGTCGTCGTTCTAGGGGTGGCGAACGCAGCTGGCGCGGCGCGATGCCCAGGCGTCGGCGTTCGTGCCGGTGCGGGTCAGTACGGGTCGATCGGCGACTGATGCGTTCGAGCTGGCTACAGGAATCGGGCCAGCGAGCCGGATTGAGGTTCTTCCGCCGCGCGATTCCCCGCTAAGTAGGAACGCAGAATGATTCATCCTTATTTCGACGTCCAGACGATCTTGGTGGTGGCGGAGCCGCCGGGAGGTCGCCATGGGATACGGCATCAGGTTGACGGACGGGCAACGGGACGAACTCGATCAGTTGCGGTTTCGAACCGCTTCGGCGGATGTCTTCCGCAATTGTTTGATCATCTTGTTCTCCGATTCGCACGACACCATTGCCACGATTGCTCGGCGGTTGGGTTGCGGCACGGATACGGCCAAGCGGGTGCGGCGCTTGTACCGCCAATCGGGCGTTGCCGGCTTGCATCCCATCAAACCTCCGGGGCGCACCCGTCGGGCGACGCCTCCGTTCATTGCGGAGATGAAGCGCGCGGTGTTGGCGAACCTCTTGACGTTGGGCTACGGTTTCTCGACTTAGTCGAGCGTCCGTCTGGGCGCGCATCTGGCCAAGGTCACGGGCATTCGCTTCAGCGACGATCAACTGCGTCGCCTGCTGCATCGCGAAGGGTTTTCGATTCATCGGCCGAAGCACACCCTCAAAGGCAAACGCGACGAAGCGGCCTACGAGAAGGCCAAGAAACAGCTTGCCCGCTTGAAGAAAAAGCGATGAAAGACGACGCGCCCGAAGCCTTGGTCTTCCAGGACGAGGTCGAGATTCATCGTCATCCGACGCTCACCCGCATGTGGGCCCCGGTCGGTGTCCAACCGGAGGTTCCCGCGCCGGGCAAGAACGAAAAGAAAGTCGTCTACGGTGGTGTGGACTTCGCCAGCGGCCAAATCACCTACACCGTGGCAGACGAGAAGAGCGGAACCCAGTTCCTCGTCTTCCTGGTCGCGCTGGTTACGGCCTACGCCGGTCGCAAGGTTCGCTTGGTCTGCGACAATGGTCGGTTCCATCATACGAAAGCGGTGCGGGCATGGCTGAGCGCCAATCGACATCGCCTCGAGGTCTTCTGGCTGCCGCCGTACTGCCCGAGCCTCAACCTGATCGAACGACTGTGGGGTCACCTGAAACGAACCGTGCTGGCCAATGTGCTGTTCGCCACGGTGGACGACTTGGTGGCGGCGTTCCGCCGCGGCGTCGCCCGGATCAACGGACGCAAGGAACGAATGGGGTTCATGTACGATCATGACGAACTACACGCCAACGCAGCGTAAAGGAATCTGCGTTCGTACGTAGGCGGGCAAGGTTGTCTCTTCACGACTGGGGATCAACTCCAGACGTTCCCAACCTCGCAGGTTTGCGCGAGCGTCGGACGAGTTCGTGCGCCCGGCCCCGGCGGACCGCGCCGACGTATCATCCGCCGCCAGGAACTCGTTCACCATCCCCGCAACCAACCGGCAGGCGTCGGCGTCGGTGTGCATCAGGTCGCGCTGGCGGTTGGACCAGTCCGCGTCGTCCAAGACGTCCGCCGCCTGATGGTCCGCGACGCGGACGTCGTAGTGCACTGGTCCCACAGCCGGCGGCGATGGAGTCGCGTCGTGCGGCAACCGTGCATCGTCTTTGTAGAGGGCGACGGAGCTACGACGCGCCTCGATCTCTCGCGCGGTTCGCTGGGCCAACAGCGCCTTGAAGGTCTTCATATCGGCTTGGTGCGTAAACCGCTGTGGGAATTGTTTACTGAGCCAGTTCGTGATCGCCAGCAGCCAGCACCGTGCGTACTGCCAAGGCTGCAACGGATCGCGGAACAGCGACAGGTACTCCTCCGACTTCGCCCACTCCTCCTGGATGGCGTAGCCGATGCGCGGCGAATCCTCCACCCACACCAAGCTGTGGACTTGGGGCCATTTGCTCTCCACGCATACCGCGTTGAAACCGCCGGGGATCTTCCCTTGAGCGCGGTCCCACCACACGCCGTTCACGTTCTCACGCGCCGGCGGAAAGCCACCGGCGTCAATCGCCTCGATCAGCCGTCTCCCAGCGCGAACTTCGTTCTCGAACAGCGCAGCGTCCAAATGCCGCGCTTTGTTCTTGAGGCGGGGAAACTCCTCGAACCGCCCGGCCAAGACCCGCAGGTCCTCCAGCCGGTTCTCCGCACCCAATCGCTCGTGCCACTGCGCCGTCGTCTCGCCCACCCTGCGCGCCAGCTCCTGGGGCGGCAGGAAGGCCCGGTCGCAGGCGTACTGTACGCCACGATTGTAGGTCGAGGTCGTGTACCGATCGCCCGGACCACGGCGCGGTGTGGCTTGGCGATTGGTCCCCGGCCGGTTGCCACAGCTCTGCGGCGTCGTTCGACGCTCCTTGCGCCGACCGCGATACTCCGCGTCCGATTCCCTGGGACTGAACAAGAACGCATCCGTCGCCCGCCCGGGCAGGAACGCCTTGATGATCTCCTGCGCCTGCGGCCCCAGGTAGATGAGTCGCTCTCGTTCACGAAACGCGTTCTTGTGTTGTTCGGGGCGGTACAACCACAACCCGGCGGCGGTGTCGAACTCGAGGTCGCGGGGCCGCATGGCCAGCAGCTCTCCCGGGCGCGCGCCGGTCAGCAGTTGGAGCTGCACCACGGCGCGCAATGGGCGCGTCAGATACGGCATCACCGCATCGAGCATCGCCTGCGGTACTGGCAGAACCTTGCCGGTCTCGCGCGCCGCGCTTCACCCGCGACGTAGTGGCTCGAGCGTGCCCAGCGCCTGATAGACCGTCACCGGCACCAGTTCGCGCGCCGCCGCCCACTTGAACATAGCGCGGAGTCGCTGTACCTGCGCGTTGATGTACTTGCGCGACCACGGACGCCGCTTGGGCGGCGCGCCGCGGACCATCTCTTCGCGGATCTGTCGCAGCTTCTGCGGGCTGAACTCCGCGGCCGGCATTCGCCCGTAGTGTCGCCG
Organism: Planctomycetota bacterium; assembly: GCA_016208685.1. Classification (GTDB taxonomy): domain Bacteria; phylum Planctomycetota; class Phycisphaerae; order UBA1845; family UBA1845; genus JACQXM01. Next base: position 25,422 of record JACQXM010000068.1, read on the forward strand.
CAGGATCTGAAAGGTACCTAGGTTTGGCCAGAATGTTTTTGGCCTGAGTTGCGACGTAACCTATTGCAAAACAGCGAGTTATGTGCGTCCGGAGCGTTTTGGCGTTTCTTGCCAGTGGAATATTGCATTCCGGGTGGCGAACCCGCCTGGCGCTATCGAAAACGCGGTAAGCAAACGACAAACGACAAGCAAACGACAAGCTGCCGAGAAGCGGGCATCGGCAGATGTTAATATGGGCAATATGGATGCTCGCCGTCGTTTGCGGGCTGGACGCTGTGGAAAACCTCGGTTCGGGGGCGGTTCGGAGCACGATCGAAGGCGGTGCGAACGGGGTAGGGGGACGCCCCCGCGGGGCCTTGTCGCAGGGGTGCCCGGGCTGCCGGCGGTGGGTTGATGTTCAACGTGAGGCACAGCGTCAGTCCCTGGGCCGGCCGCGTCACCAATACGAAATCCGGGGGCGGCGGTCGCCCTGGCGGAGCCGCTCCAACTCCACGGCCGCGTCCTCGCAAACCTGGTCCAGCGTCGCCCCGTCGGAGAGACTGAGCACGGCGCGAAGATGCGCCACGCCGTGGGGTCGCTGCACGGGGCCGGGCGGACCGTGCCGCGGGACGGCGGGGCTAGTTTCGATCGTCGAGGAGCTTGGCTCCGTAGACGGATCGGGCTTCCTTGGCCGCTGCGTCCGCGCCATTGAAGGTTGCTCCCTGTTGGCAGTAGTTCACCGGGCGTTCGTGCGTGACGATCCGCTACGGAACGACCGCGTCGACCACGTACACGCTGTCTTTGTAGTCTGCCGAAGCGTCCGCGGCTGTGTTCCACGTTCCGCCGGCACCCATCTCCGTACGTAGCGCCGCCAAGACGGCGGGTACATCACTGGGATTCGCGGGAACTGTGGTAAGATCGTTGAGAAAGAGCGCGTCGATCAGGTATCGCTTGGCTGCATTCACTGCGTCCGTTTTTATTCCGTCGCCGGACTTTGCGATCGAGGCGGCGAACCCCACTGCATACTGCGAGAGCAGGATGACCGCATTGTAGCTCGCCTGCGTTCCGGTTGCGACCTGGTCGTACAGGGTGCTGACCAGCGCTTGCATCGCGGTAGTGTCTGGTCCGCCGGTGTCGTAGATGCGGCAGAGCTTCCCGAGCACCTTGAAGTGTTTGTCATAGTTGGTCGGTGTCATTGTTCGTCACTCCAATTGCCGACTTCTCACCTTTTCCGGAGCCGTAGCGACCGGGCCGAGCTGCGCGGAGGCGATTTCGGCGCCGGTTACTTCTACCGCGGCGGTGAGCTTCTGGTCGGCCACAATTCCCTGCTTTGCGGGCAACCGCCCGAGTCATGTTCACGGACGGGGCGGCAGACGAGCCCACCGCCCCGCCCGCTACGCCGGAACATTCAAGCTCGCTGGGCATCAAGCGAACACGTTGCGGATCGCGTAGCGCCACTCTCCGTAAGTCATGGCGTACCGCGCACCCACGCCGTACAGATACTTCTCCCGACGGTAGCCTTCGTCGGATTGACCTTCCAGAGCCGTGAATTCCACTGACGCACGGTTCTGGAAGATGAACGGCCGCACCACGCCGTCGGTCTTGAGAAGGTACCACGTGGTCGCGGTGGTGAGCCACGGAAACGCGATGATGCGCGCCGCGCCCTGGAGCACGTTGGAGGTGTTGGAAATCACGGTCGCCGACACCGCTTCCAAGGCGTTGAGGTACATCGTCGGCGGGACCACGCAGACCAGGCCGGTGGCGCTCACTGCGGTGGGGTCGCCGGTGTCGTCCTTGAAGGCGAGCAGGGCGCCGACCGCGGCGCGCAGCGCCTTCTTGAACTCATCGACGGTAGGATCGCTGGGGGCGGTGGCGCTGGGCGCCAGGGTGTTGTCCTGCGATCCCGAATCGCCGCTGACGTGGGCGTCGTTGAAGAACGTCACGCCGTCGTAGCTGTTGAAGCCGGTGGTGGCGCCGTTGATGAGAAGCTGCGCCAGCAGGTAGTCCTTGTGCGTCGCGGCGCGGGCCGCGAGTTCCTGCACGCGAATGCGAATCTGCCCCGTCTGATCGTCGTCGATTTCGTCGCGATCGACTTCCAGGGTGGATTCGTACTTCTGGTTGTCCAGGGAGTAGGACTCGTTGCGTACGCCCCGCGCCAAGCGGCCCGTACCCCATTCGCGCATGCGGGGCAGGGAACCGAGCCACTTGTAATCTTCCTTGTCCTTGGTGGACGCGAGCTCGGTGGCGAGGTCCTGGTAGAACGTGGGCTGGCTTCCGTACCGCTCAAAGAAGGTGCTTTTGAGGCTCGGAAGAATAAGCCCGGTGTCGATGATTGCTGCCATGTGATGTCACTCCATTGACAGTGAGCCGCACTCTCCGTGCGGAAGGTTGCCTGTCCGCTCGGTCATGGCGCCGCGGTGCGTCCGAAGGCGTCGTTGATCCGCACGATGACGGTGGTCGAAGACACGAAGCCGACGATCACACCGATGTAGGTGTTTGAGGCCGCGGTCTTGCTGGTCGCGTCGTCGGCGGTCCCGTAGATGGCGTCACCGATATCGGTGATCGCGGCGCCGGATAAGGGAAGCTCGAAATCGCCTTGCACGTAGGCACGGACTTTCTTGGCGCCGTTGGCGCCGCCGGTGTTGTCCGCGGTTTCGAAGGCGATCCCGGCAGACTGCGCACCGGCAACCAGGGGACCGACGTACCCCGTGGAGCGAACGCTGAGCAGCGCCCCCTTGTAGATCTTGACGTTGGTGGCGACCTGAAACTCGCGGAGTTTCTGGTCCACATAGTGCGGTCGGTCAACCGCTGCGGTAAGCGCCATGGTTTCGGTCCTCCATGACCGGTGTCAAAAGTGTGGCACTTCTCGCATCCGTGCGAGCGGCCCTGCTTAGTACGACAGCGCTATGAGGTATTGGTTCGCGTCGCGCGGCGTTGTCGGCTTTCGTAGGACATCCGGTTTCGACGCTGGTGGTACGCGCAGCGGGCGATGAG
>JACQXM010000069.1 GCA_016208685.1 Planctomycetota bacterium
GGGCGTCGCGGGGTCCGGCGGCCGTCGGCGCCTCTTGGGAGCCGACGGCGGGCAACGTGAGCGCGGGGGCCGCATACGCAGCTGGCGAACGCGGAGTCCTTGGGGTAGATTCCTACACGGGGCGTACTCCTTTCTGCCATGTTGGCCTTCGGTACCGCAGCACACGGCACCGAGAGTACGCCGCCTTCTTCACTCCGTCATCCACAACTTTGGGGTATATCTCGCGCCGCCGCCTCGCCGCCGCCTCCGTATTCTGTCGTGTTTGTTTCGCGCACACGGGCGGCCATCGACCAGCGGGCCTCGAGGTTTAAGTGGGGTACTCCGCCAACATGCGACGAGTGTCGCCTCGGAACCCATATTCGCCGATGGAAAAGGATCGTCCTCGAGCCGGAGACGTGGAGTGGAGAGGACATCTTCATCGCCCGTGGATGCAGCGCCATCATCACCTCGGAGCGTTTTCGGGACTTTGTCGAGCGCCACAAACTTCTCAACATCGTATTAGTCCCCGCGGAAGAATATGATTACGATTTCTACCGCTGACTGCTAGGACCGCCGTGAGTAAATGACCGCTGGCGGCCACGGGCCATTCGCCCCACGCGGGCCGTCTCGCGCAGTGTGGTGCGCGCCGACAAGTGAAGCGGCATGTGCTTGCGGGCGGCGGAGCCTCGCAGCAGGCTAAGACCACGTCATATACCTGGCAGTGGGTGGGCCGCGACGGCGCTGGCGGCTCCGGCCCGCACGCCAACCGCCTGGCGGGCATGACCTACACCTCCGGCTGGCAGTTTGTTTTCGCCTACGGAAGCACGGTCAGCCCCGACGACCTCGTCAGGCGCATCACCGGCCTCGACGCCCACACCGGCGCGAGGGGAGGGGCCGGCTGTCCGGAGCCCACGGAGCGGCGGAGTCCTGGGCGGGTTCTGACCGCCCCCCGTACCATCCACCGCCAAAGGGAACGAGACCAACCTTCTCCGGCAGGAAGTTTCTCGAAACCCGATTCCCAAGAACCCCGGGCTTCACACTACAATCCCGCATGCCGCATTCCGCGTTCTACACTGAACCCGCATTCATCCTTCGCCCTTCCTCGGACACGTCGGACACGCCGCCGGGCCGGTCGGGTACGGATAGGGATCGCCCTGGAGTGCCTTGGTGAGGCGGAATAGCGGCCTGTGGCAGAACTCGTGGCATGGGCTTCCGGCTCATGGTTTCAGGGGCAGGATACCCCTGCTACATCGCGTAGGCCGCTTCTCGCCACCGGCTGATACGATAGGTCGCCGACGTTCGCAGTGCGGGTCCGCCGCTCAGCCTCCCGTGGCCGGCTTGGAGAAGTCGACCTTGGGCGCGGTGCGGGCCACCTCGGGAACATCGAAATACTCCGCCGGCTTGACGCCCGCCAGGCCGGCGTAGAGTCGGCCCAGCAGCGTGCGTGTGAAAGTGTTCAACTCCTTGACGACCTCGTTGTAGCGCATGCGTTCGACGGCCAGACGGTTTTCCGTGCCCTCGACCGAGTCCTGCAACTTGAGGAACGCCTGGTTGCTCTTTAGTTCCGGATAGGTTTCACGCAGCACCAGCAGGCGCGAAAGGGCGGACTCGAAGCCGCTTGCCGCCTGCGCCTTCTCTCCCGTGGACTTCGCCTGGAAATACGACTCCCGCGCCTTGGCCACGCCCAGGAATATCTCCTGCTCCTGCCCCGCGAACCCCTTCACGGTCTCTACGAGGTTGGGGATCAGCTCGAAGCGGCGCTGGAGCTGGTTGTCCACCTGGGCCCAGGCACTTTTCACGTTCTCATCGAGCGCGATCGCCCGGTTGTACCCGCTGTAGAGACACCCGCCGACAAGCACCAGCGCCAGCGCTCCGGCGAAAAGCAGACCCACCACCAACTTTCCGATGCCGCGCATGAAGCCACCTCCAGAACTCAACCGTTTCGCCCCGCACGAGGGGCAGAACCGGGCACGACGGGTCACCGCCGCGCCGCAGGACGCACAGGAATCACCAGCTTGCACCGCCGCCGCCTCCACCGAACCGACCTCCGCCTCCGAACGACCCGCCAAACCCGCCGCCCAGACTCCGCCCGAACCCGCTACCAAAACCGCCGCGCCAGCGCGAGCGCCCGCCGCCCATCAGCCCTTGCAGCACCTGCGCCCACATCCACGCTTCCCATACACCTCCCCAGACCCCGCGGTGACGGCGCCGCCGCACCGCGGCCAGGAGAAGCAACACGATGAGCAGCGGAAGCAGCGACCCGCACAGCCAGCCCTCTACCGGCACGTGTCGAGCGCGCGGGCGGGCGCGCAAGCGAGCGCCGCCGCCTCCGCTCAACTTCACATTCGCGGAATCGGCAACGGTATTCGCCACCGTGGCCACCAGCGCCTGGACGCCCTGGGAATAGTGCCCGGCCTTGAAGAACCGTTCCACCACCTCGCGCGACAACGAACCGCACCAGGAGTCGGGTAGCACCGACTCCAGACCGTAGCCAGGATGAACGCGAACCTGCCCGCGCTGCCCCGCGGACTTGGGCACCACCGCCACCAGCACGCCGTTGTCGCGCCCGGCCGCTCCGAGTTTCCACCGCTCCGCGTGACGTTGCACGAAGGCGAAGAAATCCTCGCCATCGGTGCCGGAGACGGTGAGCACCTTCAGTTGTACCGAGGTCTTCTGCTCCAGCTCCCGCAGCAGCGCCTCCAGTTGCGCGCGGGTCGCGGAATCGAGGATGCCGGCGCGGTCGATCACGAAGGTGCCGGGGTCGGGTATTTCGACCCGCCCGGCGGCGCTCGTGGCGGAGCCCCACGCCGCGGCCAGGATCAGCATTGAAAGGGCTGACCTACCAGTCATTAACGGTTCGCCCCAGCGCTTCCACGTCCGTGTAAAGCTGCTCCCATTCCTGCCAGCCGAAGGGCGCCTGCGGCCGGAGGGCGGCGCGCACGCCGCCCAGCGAACGCCGGGCCACGGTTTCGATCTCGTCGAGGATCTCCTGCGTACGCCTCGCCTCACGACGGTCCTTCAGCCACAGCATCCCGCGCAGCGTGCGCACCAGCCCCTCGGCCGCCTCTCGGCCCAGGGCCGCGGCGACGCGCTCGCGCCCCCCGGAGGCGAGCAGGGCCTGCCGCATGCCGATGGCCAGCGTTTTTAGCTCACGTTCGCATTGCAGCCGAACGTGCGCGGGCGCGAACGCCAGCTCCGCGAAGAAGTCCGCCCCGAACAGGTTGAGGTGCGCCGCCTGGATTTCCAGCAACTCGAGTGGGAAGGTGTCGCGCGAGTCTTCGATGTGGGCCGGCGACATGACCAGCGGTGCTTCCACGCCGGTCTTGCCCAGGCGCCCGCCCTGCTGCGCCAGGCGCCGAAGCAGGGCGATCTCGACGGGTTGCAAAACCAGCACCGACCGGATGCGTCCCCGTGCCGGATCGAACTCGCCGGTTACCACCGCTCCGAAAACGGTGATCGCACGTGCGTTTTCCCCGGCCAGCTCCCGTACCAGCCGGGCATAGTCGTCCAGTGTCTGCCGCAACCCCGGAGCGAGCGACGGAGGCGTGGTCGCCCCCGGCGACGCGTTGTTCTCCGAAGTGCCCGCCGCCGCGCCCGCACCTGCGTCGGATCGTCCGTTAGCGTCTGTCATGTGCGCATTCTTATCACGCGCCGCGGATCGGGGCCATTATAAGGTGCCCATAATGTTGGAATCGGCCGGCCTCGTGCGGGGCGATCGGCAGCGCCCCGGGGACCACCGCTTTCGGCCCTCTCGGCGAAGTTCGCACCGCGGCGCGACGTTCATAATATCAGACGAACATCGCGCGGAGCGGCCTGGCGCCGCCGCAGTTTCCTCAGTCTGGAGGGGAAACCGACGATGAACAACGGGGCTGCAATTGCGAGCAACACAGGCGGATAGGACCACGCGCCGGGGCGGTGCGTGGCCGCCCGCGCGCCAAGCTCGCGCCGCCCGGGACGTGCCATGACGGGGACGGTGTATGCCAAGCTGAAAGCCTCGGGGGATCTTCCCTCGCCCACCGGGGTGGCGATGGAGATCCTGCGCCTGACGCAGGATCGTAGCGCGACTCAGGAGTCGATCACCGCCGCGGTTCAGGCAGACCCGGCCATCAGCGCCCGGTTGTTGAAAATCGTCAATTCCCCCCTGGCGGGTCTATCGCGTCAGATTGCCTCCGTCTCCCGGGCCATCGCGCTGCTTGGGGTGCGCACGGTCGCCAACCTGGCCCTGGGGTTTTCGCTCATGCAATCCGGGAAGCGCGGTACGTGCCGCGCCTTCGACTATGACGCGTTCTGGTCGGAGTCCGTCGGCATCGCGGTGGCGGCGCGGCACGTGACCAATCGCCGCGGGGGCTTCGCCGCCGACGAGGCCTTCACCTGCGGGCTCGTCTGCCAGATCGGGCGATTGGCACTGGCGGCGACCTGTGCCCAGGCCTACGAGAAGGCCCTGGCGATGACGCCCGCGCCGGACCGCTACGAGCTGGCGGAGATCGAACAGGCGGTGTTCGAGATCGATCACAACGAGCTTGCGGCGCAGATGATGACCGACTGGCACATGCCGCGGCTGTTTTGTGATGCCGTCCGTGCCCAGGACCACCCCGACGACTGCGCCCCGCAGGCGGGCTCGCGTGCGCACTTCATGGCTCAGATTCTGCACTTGGCGCGGTCCATCGCCCTCATCATGCCGGCGTCGGTGGTGGAACGCGAGGCGCTGGCCGCCGTGGTGGTCGAGGCGCGGCGGTTGGGCATCGCACCGGACGTATTCACGGACCTGTTCGACACCATCTCCCGGGACTGGCACGAGGTGGGAGAGGTGCTATCGGTGCGCACACGGCGGGTGCCGTCGCTTGCCGAGCTCTACACCCAGGCCCGGCAGCGCCGCGCTCAGTTGACGCAGGCGGTACCGGCCGCGGGCGACTTGCCCGAGAACTGTTCCTGGGAGGCGCGGGGCGATGCCTGAGGACATGCGCATCCTGGTGGTGGACGACGACGCCTCCGTGCGCACGTTGGTCTCGCGCCACCTTTCCGCCGCCGGGTACGAAGTGGTGAGTGTCGGTGACGGGGCCGAGGCGCTCACCATTCTGCGCGCCGAGGGGGCGCGGATCGTGGTGACCGATTGGATGATGCCGGAGATGGACGGCCTGGACCTGTGCCGCGCCATCCGGGCCCAGGAGGGGATGGCGTTCACCTACGTCATCGTCATGACCGCGCACGCCGGCGACGAGGATCGTCTGGTCAAGGCGTTCGACGCCGGGGCCGACGACTACGTGCCCAAGCCCATCCGCCGCAAGGAACTGCTGGCTCGCGTTCGTGCCGCGGAGCGCATGGTCCGCCTGCAATGCGACCTGGACCGGCAGAACCGCGAGGTACACCGCGTCAACGCCGAGATCGAAATCGCCAACCGCCGGCTGGAGGAGGCCAACGAGAAGCTGCACCGGCTGGCCACCACCGACGAACTCACGGGGCTCACCAACCGCCGCGCCGCCATGGAATGCCTGAGCGAACAATGGGCCGTCTCGCGCCGCTTCGGCGACCCGCAGGCGTGCATCATGCTCGACATCGACCACTTCAAGACGTTCAACGATCGGCACGGTCACGCCGCGGGGGACGCGGTTCTGCGCGAGGTGGGCAGCCTGCTGGCCAGAATCGCGCGGCGCGGCGAGCGTTGCTGTCGAATCGGGGGCGAGGAGTTCCTGGTGCTGTGCCCCAAGTCCACGGAGGCGATGGCGGCCGTCGGCGCCGAACGACTGCGGACGGCGGTGGAGGCGCACCCCGTGGTCTTCGGCAAGGAGACCCTGTACGTCACCATCAGCGCCGGCGTGGCGGAACGCTCTCTGGCGGTGCAGACGCCGGATGACCTGTTCCGCGCCGCGGACGCGGCCCTCTACGCCGCCAAGGAGGGCGGCCGGAACCGCGTGTGCGTTGCCAGCACCCGCTCCCCCGCCGACCCGAAAGCCGGCTCCTCAATGTCCGCAGCCTCCGTCACCGCTCGCGACCCCTTCTCCGACGAGCCGGTGGAGGCGGCGCGAATCCTGATCGTGGATGATGATCCCCTTGACCGCCTCGTGGTCCACGAGGCCCTCGCCAAGTCCGGGTATCGCGTGACGCAGGCCGGCGACGGATGCGACGCGCTGGAGAAAGTGGCGGCGGACCCGCCGGACGTGATCCTGACGGATGTCGCCATGCCGCGGATGGACGGCCTGGAGTTCGTCCGCCGCCTCAAGAGTGCGCCACAGACCCGCGGCATTCCGGTGATCATCCTCAGCGGGCGGACGGAATGGGCCGATGTCACGTCCGGAATCGGCGCGGGAGCTGACGAGTACCTCACCAAGCCGGTTCAAACCCACGAGTTGGCGCTCCGCGTTCGGAGTATGGTGCGCCTGCGCCGGGAGCTGATCCGCAGCAACGAGGTGCGCGGCGAACAGTCGCGGGCGCTGACCCTGCTGCTGGAGTTCTCGCACCGCATCGCGGCGGCGGAGTCCCTGGAGGACGTGCTGGAGGCCACCGTCGCCGCCACCGCGGAGCTCACCTGCTGCCGCCGCATTTCCATTATGCTGCCCGATGCCGCCGGCGAGAGCCTCTCGGTCGTCCGCTCCATGGGACTGGATCCCCAGGTGGCCCGGGAAACCCGCGTGGCGCGCGGCGACGCCACGGTGGGGCAGGTGTTCGCTTCCGGAACCCGCGTGGTGATCAACGATGCCGACGAGGCCAACAACTGCTGGCCGCGCTATGACTCGCAGTTCTTCGCCAGCGTTCCGCTGGTCTGCGAAGCGCTAAGCGCCTCGGAGCACATCGTGGGCGTGCTGAACATCACCGATCGTCAGGGCGGGCGGCCCTTCTCGCCGCTGGAACTGGAGTACGTGGACCTGATCGGCAACATCGCGGCTTCGGCGATCCACGACTACCTCACGCGGCAGGCACGCGACGAAGCCTACGAATCCATCGTCATCGCCCTGGCCAAGCTCGCCGAGTATCGCGACTCCGACACCGGAAGGCACCTGGACCGCGTCACGCGTTTCTGCGTGATCCTGGCGGAGGAGCTCCGCGCCCAGCCGCGCTTCCGCAGCCAGATCACCGACCAGTTCCTCCAGGACCTGGAACGCGCCGTGCCGCTGCACGACATCGGCAAGGTGGCCGTCCCCGACCAAATCCTCAACAAGCCGGGACCACTCACCTCCGCCGAGCGCGAGGTGATGCGCGCCCACGCCGCCATCGGAGCCAGCACCCTGCGCTCAGTCATCGCCCGGGCTCCCGGGGCCGGCTTCCTGGCCATGGCCGAGGAGATCGCCTTTGCACATCACGAATGGTTCGACGGTGGCGGCTACCCGCGCGGCATCCGCGGCGAGGACATTCCACTGGCGGCGCGGATCGTCGCGGTGGCCGACGTCTATGACGCCCTGACCACCCGGCGCGTGTACAAGGACGCCATGTCGCACGAGCAGGCCGCAGGCATCGTCCGCCGTTCCGCGGGAACGCAATTCGACCCCGCGGTGGTGGCCGCCTTTCAGCGTCGCGACCGTGAATTCGCGCTGCTGGCCGCCGAACTCGCCGACGATCCCACGCTGCCGCCGCCGCGCTCCCGGGCCATCCCCGGCGAACAGGACGCGGCGCTGCTCACGCCGGTCGGCGAGTAAGCCACGGGGCGACGCGATCCCTGCAGCGGCTCAGGCTCCCTTAACCGCCTGTAAATAGCGGGTGATCTGGTCGATGTGCGACAGATCGTGTCCCGCGAGCATGCGGAACATCATGCCCAGTGACTCCGGCCCGCGTTCATTATGGTTGCCCACGCGGTTCATGTCCGCGGGGCGCATCTGCTTCCAGATGGTCAGGTTGAACTGGCGCAGGGCGCGGAACATAGCCACCAGGTCGGCGGGTTCACGATCGTTATACCGTTGACCGGCGACCCACAAATCCTGGTCCATGCCGAGGATGGTCGGTTCGTCCTCGCACAGAATCAGGCGCATGCGGAATCCGTATACCCATTCACTGTCGGTCAGGTGTCCGATGACTTCGTTGGGCGTCCACTTGCCGGGAAAGGGCCGGGTGCGCAGGACGGCGGCGGAGTTCTCCTTGACGAAGCGCGCCAGCACGTCGGCCGTCTGCGACAACACGCTGAGGGGTTCGCGCCCGCCCAACAACCCCTCGAGTTTCTTCCGGTACGCGTCCGGGTTTGAGACCCAGGCGCCCGCCTGCGTTTGTGTCATGGCATGCCCTCCGAAAAGTAGTGGGACGTTGGCGCGGCCCACGGTGCGACCGCGACCGGCATCAGGATGTTCTATCCCCCGCCGCGCCCACGGGCAAGAAAACGCCGCCGGACCCGCGCGTAGGAAGTTGTCACGCGGCGCGGGCCTGCCGCTTCCCGGTGCCATGCAGGTTGGGGAATGTCGGGGCGAAGCGCCGATCCCGGCGCGCCGGGGCGGAATGCGGAAACCGAGCCGCGACGCGCGATCAGTCGGGTGAAACTATGAACAAGGGGGTCAAGCCGTGCGTCGTTGCCCTGGGGCGTGGTGGTAGGTTCGTTCCACCTTGCAAACGCGCAGCGTATATCGTTCGTACCAGCGTTCGATGCCGAGTCGTTGCGCTTCCAGGTGCTCCACCTGTACCCTCCAGGCCGCTATGGCGGATTCGTCTGTCCAATAGGAAACCGTGATCCCCAGGCCATCCGTTCCGCGCGCACTTTCGACCCCGAGAAACCCCGGCTGCCGCCGCGCCAACGCCTCCATTCTCTCCGCCATGGCGCGATACGCGGCGTCGTCACCGGGCGTCCGAACCGAAGTGAACACCGCGGCGAAGTACGGCGGTGGCGGCGTAACGGCAGGCTGCGTCATGGTTCGCCTGTTCGACAGCCGTCATCGCGTCGCCACATCCAGCGGCGGCGCGCGACGACCCCCACAGGTTACCGGCGGGCGAGCAGAATGGCGACGATGCGCTCCGCGGCTCGCCCGTCCCAGCCTTCGGGCGGGCGGACGGGCGGGCGTGAGTGGGAGCGGACCTCGTGAAAGGCGCGCACAACAGCTTCGGGCTCATGTCCGACGAGACGGTTGGTGCCGTGGGTGATGGTAATGGGCCGTTCGGTGTTGTCACGCAGGGTGAGACACGGGACATTCAGGATGGTGGTCTCCTCCTGGATGCCGCCGGAGTCGGTGAGCACCGCCGCCGCCTCGGCCGTGAGCTTCAGAAAATCCAGGTAACCAAGGGGTTCGGTGACCTTCAGGCGGCTGATGCCGTAGGCCCGGGCCGCCAGTCCGAAGCGCTCCAGGTTGTGTCGCGACCGCGGGTGCATGGGAAACACCACAGGCACGTCGGCGGCGATGCGCTCCAGAGCACTCAGGACGCCCGCGAACGCCTCGGGCCGGTCGACGTTATCCGGGCGGTGCAGCGTTACCACGGCGTATTGCCGCGATTGCAGGCCGAGGTCGGCGAGAATGACGGATTGCTCCGCCTGCCGCCGCATGCGCAACAACGTGTCGATCATCACATTGCCCACCAGGTGCGCCTTGCCCTCCGCGACGCCCTCCCGGCGCAGGTTCTCCATGCCGCTGGGTTCGCTGACGAACAGCAGGTCGCTGATGGCATCGGTTAGAATACGGTTGATTTCCTCGGGCATGTTGCGATCGAAGCTGCGCAGTCCGGCCTCCACATGCGCCACGCGAACGCCGAGCTTGGCAGCGGTCAACGCCGCGGCCAGCGTGCTGTTGACGTCCCCCACCACGACCACCCAATGGGGGCGGAAGCGGTGGCAGATCGGCTCGAACCGTTTCATTACCTCGGCGGTCTGCACCGCATGTGAGGCGCTGCCCACGTCGAGGTTCACGTCGGGGCGGGGAATGCCCAGCTCCTGGAAAAACAGCCGACTCATGCACTCGTCATAGTGCTGGCCGGTGTGCACCAGCGAGGTCTGCACGCCCGCGGTGCGATTCAACACCTCGACCAGCGGCGCTACCTTCATGAAGTTCGGCCGCGCGCCACAGACGCACAGTACCCTGGTCCCACTCTCGCCGACGGCCGCGGCAGCGGTTGATGTTTCCGACCGACCCTTCGCGCTCATGCGGGCTCCATCCTCCGTACCTCGGGCCGGACATCGGCACGCCAGGAGGACGACATCTCCTCCCGGCGGGCGTAGAACCCGCGGATCGCCGCGGCGATGCGCCGCACGTCATCCCGTAAGAGCGCCCCGAAGTTCGGAAGCCGCAGAATGCGATCCCCCACCTCGCGCGCCACGGGACAATCGACCTGATGTTCGCGGTAGAGCTCTAGATCGGCGCAGTTGCGGTATTCGCTGGTCTCCGAGTCAATTCCCCGCCGGAACAGGTGCGCCGAAAGCTCCGCGGCGCACTCGGCGAGAACCCCGTAGTAGAGCCCGTTGTGCCGGCCATACGGTTCGCGGCGCAGCACCGCCACCTGTGGCAGTCTGGCCAGCTCCTCGTCGAGCCACGCACTTACCTGCCGCCGGCGGGCGATGAACTGCTCGCACCGGGCGAGCTGGCTGCTTCCCAGCACCGCCTGGAAGGCGTGCATGCCGGCGGGGGCCGCGGGACGGACGCGATTGGGGGCCGTGGGTGTTTCGGTCATGATTCTTTGCTGAATGTCCGGACGGACGGCGCGCATCAGGCGCAGCGCCGGCCAGCATCCCAGACTGAACGGAAGGCGGCGCGTCCCGCCGTCGAGCATGGCGCCGGTGACAATCTTCGCCCATCCCCCGCCGCCGCTTCCCGCCGCCGCCATCCGCGCGAGTCGCCGCCGGATGCCCTCCGCGAGGTCATCGTCGTCGGTGGTAACCATGCCTCCGCCGAACGTCGTGACGAGCTTCAGGACGCTGAAACTGAAAATGGCGGCCTTACCGAATGTTCCCAGCATTCGGTGGCCGAAGCGCGAACCCAGGGCGTGAGCGCAGTCCTCAAGGAGCATGATTCCGCGGCGCCGCGCGTGGCCGGCGAGGGCCTCCATGTTCGCAGCGTGGCCGAA
>JACQXM010000066.1 GCA_016208685.1 Planctomycetota bacterium
GGCGAACGCGGAGTCCTTGGGGTAGATTCCTTCACGGGGCGTACTCCTTTCTGCCATGTTGGCCTTCGGTACCGCAGCACACGGCACCGAGAGTACGCCGCCTTTTTCACTCCGTCATCCACAACTTTGGGGTATATCTCGCTTTCCAGCCGGTCAGGTGGTTGCGCGCTGTGGGACCGACCGGCACTGTAGAACCGACCCGCGCTGTGGGACTAGCCGGCGCTGGGGGACCGGCTTTCCGGCCGGTGAGTCCGTAGGGCAGGTGCAACCGGGGAGCATCTGCCCTACAGGACTACGACTTTCCGCGACACGCGCCGCGAGGGGATTCGCTCTTGACTGTTTCACGTTCCCCGCCTGCCGGACCAACAAGCTCAGTACGCTTGAACCGTGGCCCGTTGCCTAATGCTGCCGCCGACGCTCCCAACCAGATCGAGAGGCAACACCTCATAAGATGTTCAAACTTCCGTTCCATCATTGATTCTCCTTTGATTTGTGCGCGCACCCTCTCCGCAGAGGATGCGACGCTCCCCTTGTTAGATCGTTACCCTACCAAACGACAAAGAACGATGACCGCGCCATTCGCCCCCGTTTTTGCTGTGGGCGCCACGCCTCGAACTACCGCCGCAACCCGAACACTTGCTGAAGCAGCGCCACGTCGCGCAGATCAACCGCGCCATCACCAGTGAAATCCGAACACTCACAGTCCGATCGGATTTGGACCGACGGACCTGTAAGGCATCCCCCCAGGGCCTGGGCATCGACCGTGTCTACCCGCGCGAAACACTCACATCCGTCCACGTGCGACGCGGCGAAGACGTACACTCGGCCGGCGTTTGCGAGGTAGGGGGAGGGACCGTCATGCCAATCCGCCCCTGCCACGATGTCGGCAAGCCCGTCGGCGTCGATGTCGCCCACACCGGCAATGGCGTAGCCGAACGTATCCAATGCCGCCTCTCCGTCGGCATACCATACGCGCTCACCGGTTGCCCCCGAGAAGGCGTACGTCCGCCCGCTGCCGTAACCCGCAGGCCCCCGGTACCCATAAGCCCCGACCGCTACATCTGGGACGCCGTCACCGGTGACGTCCCCCGGTCCGGCAACCGAGAAACCAAAATAGCTGCCGAAGAGCTCCCCTTCCCACCGCCACAGCTCCGCGCCATCGGGACCGGCGAACACGTACGCGCGCCCGTTGTCGTCGTACGGGGTCTCCCCGCCAGCAAAAAACGCGCCAACGACGATGTCGTCGAAACCGTCCTGGTTCATGTCGCCGATGCCTGCCACCGCGGAGCCAAAGCCATCCCGGGGATCCGAGGGATCGTGTTGTTCTATGCGACACAGCACTTCACCCGTGGGGCCGGAATACACGTAAACATGACCCGGCAGATTCCATCCCCCGCCGGCCGCCACGTCGGGGAAGCCGTCGCCGTTGAAATCGCCCGCCCCGGCGACGGCCCAGCCCAGGTGATCACCGGGCGCGTCGCCTTCGTGCGACCAGAGAAGCCCGCCCGTCGCTCCAGAATAAGCATAGGCTGACCGACGACGATGTCCGGATACCCGTCGCCATCAAGGTCCCCGGGGCCGGCGATGGAATCCCCGAAGTACGCCCTATGCACATCGCCCTCCCACGAACGCAGCAGTTCTCCGGTTCGACCTGAATACAGAAAAACCTTTCCCGCACGCAGCCCAGCCGCCGTGGTAAAGACACGTGCGCCCACCAGGACATCCGGTGTACCATCCCGATCCACGTCTCCCACGCCTGACAACCCGATGCCGAAGCCGCCGCCCTCGCCGGTCCATGTTCTTAGGGTCTGCCCTGTAGCGCCGGAGTAGAGGTACACCCTGCCTGGCGGATTCGTTGAATCGATGGGCGCGTAGCCCGGTGCCGCCGCGAGAATGTCGTCGCAGCCGTCACCGTCAACGTCCCCCACCCCGCTCACCGTCATACCCAGTTCGTGCCATGATCCCGTTCCGTCGAAAGTGTACGTGGCTGGGCACTGGGCGCGCAGGGCGGGTACGAGGATGGCAATTACCAGCGACGGTGCGAAAAACCCGAAAGGCATGAGGGCGCAGCGAGGAGCGGGCATGATCTACCTCCCCCGCGGTGCCGCTGGGCGTCGGCACCGTGTATGGCGAATCCCACCGGCGAAGCGCTTTTCGGGAACCCGATGCCGCGCTCCGCACGAGGCGACGAGGCGACGACACCCCAACCCGCGCCTCGGTACCTATAATCATAGCGCGCCCGGCGCGCGGGTTTCCAGGCGGCATCCAAAAACGCAGCCCGGCACGCCCGCTCCCGCACCGTCGCGGCTCTGATTGACCGCTCCATAGTGCCGCGGCGCTGATCCTTCGTTGCTCTTCCCGCGTCCCCGTTCCCTGTTCCCTCGTCCCTTCTTGCCTGCGTGTCTTCGTGCCTTCGTACCTCTCGGCCTCCGATTCAGCATGGCGGCGCTTGTCCGCCTCCGGCGGACGCGCTTGGCCATGGCACCCATCGTGCTGTGGGACCGACCCGCGCTGTGGGATCGACCCGCGCTGTGGGACCGGCTTTCTAGACGGTCAAGCAGTGTTTGTACCGTGACAGCATGGCGGCGCTGCGCTTGGCCATGGCACCCGCCGAGCCTCGGATCGGCGCCGGGGGCGGGGGTTCCCAACGCGGCCGCGGGGGCCGCGACCAAAACGGGCCCACGTAGGGCGCAGCCGCGAATGTCGAATGCTGAATCCGGAATGCTGAATGGGCGGTTCGTCGAGGTGCAACGGAGCCGTTTTTGTGCAGAGGAAGATGCGCGCAGAATGCAAACGTCTTTCGCCGCAAGGAACTAATCGGGCAGGCGGTCCACGCGGACTGCCGGTGGCTGCCGCCGCAGGCGCTCTTCCAGCCGTTGGGCCACGTCCAGTGGCACGAGACGTGCAAGGTGCTGCGAGTCGTAGGAGCCGATCTCCACGATCTGTTTGATGAGTGTGCTGGAGGTGAGCACGTGCTGCCCGCTGGTCATGAGGAACACCGTCTCGATGTCGCCGATAATGCGGTTTGCCGTGGCGATCTCCAGCTCCGCGTGCAGGTCCATGTTGTCACGGATGCCGCGGAGGATCACCCCCGCCCCGATGTGCCGCGCGAATTCGACGGTCAACCCGGTGTAGGTCATCACCTTGATGTTGGGCAGGTCCGCGGTGTGCTCGATCATCATCTGGCGCCGCTCTTCCGGCGTGAACACCGCGGACTTAAGCGGGTTGTCGCCCACGGCCACGATCAAGCGATGGTAGAGCTTGGCGGCGCGGCGGATGATATCCAAGTGCCCGTAGGTCACAGGGTCGAAGGTCCCGGGGAAAACCACGACGTCGATCTTGGAATTGGGCATCGCTATCGCCTTCCGAAACGGCGGCATTCTAGGTTACGGCGCGCGATGTGTCGCCCCCGGCACCTTACCGCCGGCTCCTTGGCCCGCGCGTGGACGCCGTTTCCTCGTCCCAGTGGCCTTCGCCCCATCATGCCTTCGTGCCGTTGTGCCGTCCGGCCTTCGTCCCTGGTTGGGGCCGTTGCTTCGTCGCTCACATGGCCCGCCCCTTACCGGCACGCCTCTGTCCTTGCGGCGCCGGGTCGCGCCGGTGTGCCGAAGGCGACGGCCGCGAACAGCCCCGCCCGCGGCGTGGTCGCGGGACGCAGGCACCCGCGGCATCGAAATCCGGCAGTTTCCGACAGGGGCGGGCGGCGATTGCGTGCGCCCGGCGCTGCCGTTATAGTCCGAAAAACGAAAGGTAAACGAACGTGATCATCGGCATTCCTAAAGAAACCAAGACTCATGAATACCGTGTGAGCATGACCCCCGTGGGCGTGGACGAACTGGTGCGGCGCAAGCACCAGGTGCTCGTGGAGACCGGGGCCGGCGCGGGGTCGGGTTTCTCCGACGAGCAGTACGCCGCCGTGGGCGCGAGCATCGCGAACACGCCGCGCGAGGTCTTCGCCAAGGCGGACATGATCGTCAAGGTCAAGGAACCGCTCGCCGCCGAGCGCGCCCTGATGCGCTCCGGCCAGGTGATGTTCACCTACTTCCACTTTGCCGCGGATCGCGAGCTCACGGAAGGCGTGCTCAAGACCGGTTCCATCGCCATCGCCTACGAAACCATCGTGGATGGGCACGGTCGGCTTCCGCTGCTGACCCCCATGAGCGAGGTGGCGGGCAAAATGAGCATCCAGGAGGGCGCCAAGTACCTCGAGCGCCCCATGATGGGCCGGGGGATTCTGCTGGGTGGCGTGCCGGGCGTGGAGCCGGCGCAGGTGCTGGTTATCGGCGGCGGGGTGGTGGGAACCAACGCCGCGAAGGTGGCGGCCGGCCTGGGCGCCAACGTGGTCATCATGGACGTCAACCTCGATCGCCTGCGCTATCTGGATGACGTCATGCCCGCGAATGTGCACACCGTCTACAGTGAGCGGCTCGCCCTGCAGAAGTACTTGCGGATGGCGGACCTGGTGGTCGGCGCCGTGCTCATTCCGGGAGCGCGCTGCCCGGTGCTGGTCACGCGCGACATGCTCTCCACCATGCAGCACGGGGCGGTGATCATCGACGTGGGGGTGGACCAGGGCGGCTGCTGCGAAACGATCCGCCCCACCACGCACGACCAGCCGACGTACATCGTGGACAACGTCGTGCATTACGGCGTGGCCAACATGCCCGGTGCCGTGGGGCGCACCTCTACGTACGCTCTCACCAATGCCACGCTGCCGTACGCACTGAAACTCGCCGACCTCGGCTATCAGGCCGCTTGCCGCGCCGACGCCGGGTTGGCCATGGGCATCAACGTCGAACGCGGGCGGGTCACCAACAACGCCGTGGCCGACGCCTTCGGCATGGAGTTTACTCCCTCCTCCGTCGCCCGTTGAGCCATGAAGAACGCCGTCATTTTCATCCTGCTGCTGACCACCGTCGTCGTCGGGTACGTGGCGGCCACCAGCCGTCTGCGCCTCTCGCTGGAGAACCTGGAGGGCAAAACCGAGCGGGTGGTTCGCGGGGACCTGCGGCTGCCCATCAATGCCACCGGCGAAATCCGCCCGGCGCGGCGCGTGGAGATCAAGGCGGAGGCGAGCGGCGAGGTGATCGAGATTGCGCGGCGCGCCGGAGACCGGGTGAAGGCGGGTGACCTGCTCATCCGGCTCCAGCCCGACGACGAACTGCGCAGCGTGAACCGCGCCCGGCAGGAGGTGCAGATCGCCGAGGCGCGCCTGGCGACGGCGCGGATCACGCTGCAACAGGCGCGTAGCGCCGACATCGCCTCCGCGCAGGCGCAGGTGGATCAGCTCGTGCCCGGCGTGGAACTCGCCAGGTTCCGCAAGGAGAAGTTCGAGGAGATCCCCGACCAGCGCCGCGAAGAGGAAATGCTCCAACGCTCCACCAGCTTCGCCAGCCAACTGGCACAGCTTCAGGCGGCACAGGCGAGCCTGGAGAAAGCCATGCTTGCCGTCCCCCGCGCCGAGCAGGAAGTTAAACAGGCGGAGGCGACCGCGGAGTCCGCCCTGGCCAGCCTGGGAGATGCGGAAAAGCGCCTGAAGAAAACTGACATCGTCGCCCCCGTCGATGGCGTGCTGGCGGACATCCGGGTGCAGATCGGCGAGGTGATCCAGGGCGGACGAACCACGCTGACCGGGGGCACACTGCTCGCCGTGGTTCTGGACGTTGACCGTCTGATTGTCCGAGCCGAGGTCGACGAGTCGGATATCGGTCGGGTGTTGGCGATCGCGCCCGCCTGGGCCAAACCCGGCCGCGAGGAAGGCGTCGCCGCCCCCGCGGACTTACGCGATGCCGCGCGGGCCATGGAAAAACCCCCGGTCATCACCGTCGAGTCGTTCCGTGATCAGGAGTTCGAAGGCGTCATCGAGCGCATCTACCCCGAACCCAAGAGCCTCAATAACGTCATCACCTACCAGGTGGACGTGGTCGTCACCAGCGAGAACCGCAGCATCCTCCTGCCCGGCATGCGCGCCGACGTGCGCTTCACGGCGGAACACGTGGAGAACGTGGTCCTCTGCCCCAATGAGGCGATACGCGAGGGGCCCGAGGGCGGACTGGGCGTGTACATCCCCAAGCCGGGGGCCCCGACGACGGAGCGGGCCACGCAGTTCGTCCCCTGTAAGCTCGGACTGGACGACGGCAACCAGGTGGAAATCCGCGAGGGGCTCGCCGAGGGCGCCATCGTCTATACCAAACTCCCCGTCAAACCCGAGCGGGGTAAGGACCGCAAGAAGGGCCGGGACGGCTAGGTGCCGCGGGCGGGGCCTTCCCCGTGGGTACGGCGCCCTCCGCGTTGAGGGACCGCGCCCTCGCCCCTGAACGCAGGACCGGAACTCCAGCGAATGATACGCGCCGAGAAACTCCGCAAAACGTACCGCATGGGAGAGGCGGTGGTGCACGCCCTGGACGGCGTGGACGTCACCGTGGAGCGCGGGGAGTTCGTCAGCATCGTCGGCGCCTCGGGCAGCGGCAAAAGCACCCTGATGCACATCCTGGGCTGCCTGGACCGGCCCACCTCCGGCACCCTGGAATTCGAGGGCCACGTCGTCAGCGCCATGAACGACAAGCAGCTCGCCCGCGTCCGCAATCAGAACATCGGCTTTGTCTTTCAGACCTTCAACCTCATTAACCGTACTTCGGCGCTGGACAACGTCCTGGTGCCGCAGATGTACACCCGCCGCGCGTACGGCAGGGACTCCGCCCGACGGGCCCTGGAGCGTGTCGGTCTGGCGGGCCGGGCCAATCATACGCCCAGCGAGATGTCCGGCGGCGAGTGCCAGCGGGTGGCCATCGCCCGGGCGATCGTAAACAGCCCGCAATTGCTGCTCGCCGACGAACCCACGGGCAATCTCGATTCCAAGACCGGCGAGCAGATCATGGGCATCTTCCACGAGCTGCACGCGGAAGGTATCACCGTGGTGCTGGTCACACACGAGATGGACGTGGCGGTGCAGGCCGATCGGATGATCCAGATGCGTGACGGGCGCATCGTGGAAGACACCGCCGTGGACCGGGCGCGCCGCCAGGAGATCCTCCACCTCACGCAGGATGCGTACGAGCGGATGTTCCGGTCCAAGCGCGCCGGATACGCCGAGCCCCGGGTGGCGCCGTAGGCCGCCCCCGCCTCGTTCCCGCGCTGGGCTACCCTCGTGACGCTTGACGTGTCCGGCACGGGCACCTGGGACTCCTTAATCTCCCCTGTAGAGGCGGCCGCCGGCAGAGCGTCGCACGCCGCGGATCGATGGGACCGAGTGTACTGTCGGCGCGACAGCGGCGCCGCGTGTCCGGCCTATCGACCCTGGCGCGGGGCGGTGGTAGAGTGCCCGCGCCTTGGCGGCGCAGGGTGACGGTCGGCGGCGTCGCAGCCGACCCACGTGGCCTGTCGCCTACCAGGCGTGAAGCGTCTGCACCGGCTCCTGCGTCGCCTGCCGATTCCCGTCCGGCGCGGCGGCTCGCGTCCGGTCGCCCGTTCGCGGTGGACATTCTTTAGGTCAGTTCGTGCGAGGAGAATCGAACCATGCCATTCAAGATCGGAAAGGTGGATGTGTGGGCCGTGGACATTCCGGACCAGCCGGGCACGCTGGCGCGCGTGCTGGATTCGGTTGCCAAGGCCGGAGGCAACCTGGAGTTCGTCATCGCTCGGCAGCTTAACGAATCAACTTCACGGGCGTTCTTTGCCCCGGTGAAGGGCAAGCGGCAGGAGGCTGCGGCGACCGCCGTGGGTCTGCAAAAAGCCGCCACCATGCACTCCATCCGCATCGAAGGCCCGGACCGCCCGGGGCTAGGCGCGCTTATGTGCCGGTCCCTTGCGGACGCAGGCCTTAACCTTCGCGGCCTGTCCGCTGCTTCGATGGGGAAGAAGAGCGTCTGCTACGCCGCGTTCGCCACCCCGGACGAAGCGAAAACGGCGAGCAAAGTCATCGCCAAGGCGCTGCGCAAGAAGTAGCCGGGAAAGGTGATCCCCCGGGTACGGCGGAAGGTCCGGGCGCGTGGGCGCGCGGCGGCGCCAGGTGTCCATTGCGGACGGACCTGCGGTAGGCGATGCGCCGCCGCCGGTCGCGGCGAGCCCGGTGGCCGCGCGCCGTGTAGACAAGCTGATCGTGCGCGCCCCTGCGTCGCTTTTCGCCCTTCCGCATGCTTCCGCACCCGCGCCCCCGCGGCGCGCCATCAGGCGCGGGTGGTCGCGGCTCGGCTCCCGCGGCGCCGAGTTATGCACGCGAAGTCAGCGGCCGGCGTCCAGCGCCGCACTGCCTTCCTGCCGCCTACGGGATTTGCGCGCGATCACGAACACCAGGAAGATCACGCCCAGTCCAATCAGCGATGCGGTGCGGTCACTGACCGGCTCCTTGATGGGCACCTCCGCTGCGACCGTTACGCTCGTTCCGTCGGCGAACCCCACTGAAATGATCCCCGGCCCCTTGGGTGTGCCCGTGGCGACGATACCCATCTCGAACACCGCCTCCCGTCCGCGCGGAAGTTCGCTGCCCGGCTCGGCGGCGAATCGGCAGACCCCCTCGCGCCCCGCCCCGCCGCGTGCATTCTGCAGGTCCGCCGTCCAGCCCGGCGGACCCTTGGCCCAGGCTGCCCGATATTGCGGGATCTCGACCTGGGAAATCGCCGCGGCGTGGTCGTGGGATATGATCCACCGGTAGTTTCGTGCCGATTGGTCCGCACCGCCGGTAACCGTCACTTCGGCGGCGGCGTGCACCCCCGCGCCCGGCGCGGCGACCGCCGCAAGGCAGAGGAGACACGCAAGCCGCCGAAACGGAGGCGCCCCAAGCGAGGGCGGTGTCATGTTCAGACTCACAACTGGTGGGTTCTCGGGCAGGCAACGGACGGTGTCAACCTCAGGTCCACGACCATCGCCGCAGACGCAAGTTAGGGGCTCCGGCCGACCAGGAAACCCGGGCTGCCGTAGTGCTTCCTCCGGCGTCGCGCAGGCCGCGGCTCGCCGGATTGACACCGCCCCCGACCCCCGTAAGATTGGCTGGCATGAAACGGTTGTTTCGACGCATTGCCCTCGCAGCGGCGCTTCTGCTGCCGCGCGGGTACGCCGCGGCGGCGCCCACCGCCGACCTGGTCAGCAGTAGCTGGCAGCTCGACTTCCATTTTCACGACCCGCAGCGGATCGCGGTCTTGCTGCCCGGAGACCGCCAGCCAACGACCTTCTGGTACATGCTCTTTCGCGTCGTCAACCATACCGGGCGCGACGTGGAGTTCTTCCCGTCGTTCACCATCGTGACCGACACGCTTCAGGTTGTGGTAGGAGGGGACGAGGTACACCCCAGCGTGTATGACGCGATTGCGAGCCGGCACAGGAACGATGCCCCGTTTTTCGCGCCTCCTTCGAAGATCACCGGCCCGTTGCTCCAGGGCGACGAGAACGGGCGGACCTCCGCAGCGGTGTTCCGGCCGTTCGATCCCCGAGCCAGTCGTTTCACCGTGTACATCGGCGGGTTGTCGGGCGAGATGACCCGGGTTGCGAGCCCGATGGACGCGGAGGCGGGCGACAGAGTGCTCGGCGCGGAGCCGGACTCAGCGGCGGCCGCCAAGCCCGTGGAATCGGCCGGTGCCTTCCTTCTTCGCAGAACGCTGGCCGTCGGCTATGATCTTCCTGGCGATCCGACAACGCGGGCGCTGGCGGCGCCGGTGCGCCGCAGCCGCGAATGGGTCATGCGTTAACCGCTGCGTTGCGCCCGCCGCGCCGAGACGTAGGTTGGACCCAAGGGCGCGGCAGAAAGTACGGGAGTTCGACAGATGGCACACAAGAAAGGTCAGGGATCAACGCGCAACGGCCGGGACAGCAACCCGCAGTTCCGAGGGCTGAAGCGCTTTGGGGGTCAATTCGTCACCACCGGTACGATCATCGTTCGCCAAGTGGGCACGCCGCTTCGCCCCGGGCATAACGTCGGCCTGGGTCGGGACCACACGCTCTTTGCACTGAGCGACGGCGTGGTCCAATTCCGTGGCCGGAAAGTCGACATCGTTCCGGCGGGGAACTGATCGCACCGTATTGAAACCGCCCGCCCTGCGGGTCGCCGTACCAGCCTGACTACCCGCCGCACGTCGGTTCGGCCTTTGTGCCTCCGGGCCGTGGTTCGACATACCAGGTCTTGCAACCCGATGACCGTGCGAACAGGGCTGCGGCCGTGAGGGAGCCTGCACCGTGCGGCGGCGTGCCGCGCTTGTAGTAGCGGGCACCCACGACGCCCACCGCCCCTGGTGGGGACACGTTACACCTCAAACGTTCGCGCGCTGCGCGATCGGCTCCCCGGGTTTCGCGGCTTCGGCGGCTACCGTCGCACACACCAGGCGCCAGACCGCTGCACCTTCCGCCCGTGTTCGCCAGCGCCGCATGACCTCACCCATGAGATAGCGTTGCCGCGCCTCGAGGCAGGAAAAGCGGCGCGATCGCGACGCCTGTACGGCATCAGCCACCGCGCGTTCGAGTTCGTCGGTACGCGGGGGCGGTCCGCCGATGGCGGCGAACACCTCGTCCACCGGGGGTCGCGTCGCGTCCGCGTCGTCACCGCCGGGCAACAGCTGGCGGATCGCCCGGCGCACGCCGGCGCGCGTCAGGCGCCCGCCCACCTGCGCCGCGAATACCGCAAAGAGTTCCTCATCCGTCAGCCGCTGCGGCTCCAGACGGGCACGCCGCAAAGACGTGAGATACTCCGTCAGCACCGTGGCCACGGTGCCGGCGGCAACGCCGAGCCGTTCCACGATGCAGGTAAGCAGCGCCGCGCGCCCGGCCTGGCATACCGCGACGGCCGCCGCCTCCGACAGGCCGAGTCTCCGCAGCCTTTCCTCCTGCTCCCACACATACTCCGGCAGCCCGGCGCGTATCCGTGCGACGCGCTCCGGCCGGACGGCAATCGGCGGCAGGTCGGTGTCCGGGTACATGCGCTGCGGACCGGGGAGAACACGTTCGAAGCCGTTGGTACCATCACGCAGCGCCTGCCGCGTGTCGCCGGGAACGCCCAGGGTCGCTTCCCGGGCCCGCAGGACGATTTCCTCGCACGCAGTACGGGTGTCCTCCTCTGGCCCCCAGGTAAGGATGAGGGCGTCGCGATCCCCGGCCCGGAGCTGACGGAAAAGCCGCTGCCAGTCGCGCCCCACGAGCGCGTCGGTGGCGGCATCAGAGTGGATCATATTGGGCAGGCGGGTCAGGCATGCCACCACGCGGATGCGATCGGAGAACTCCTTGGCGAACAGTGTGTGTTCCTGGGTCGGTTCGTTGAGCAACCCGGCGAAGCCGCGCAGCGCCACGCAGGCCACGCGCTCTCCCGCCGCGAGCGCAGCGCGGATGGGCTCAAAGGGCGTGCGCGCCATGATCCCCGTGACGTCGGCAGCGGTGTGCTGCAACGAGTCGGCGCTGATGCTCCGGCGGTGCAGTTCGTCGCGGATGCGCAGCAGTGCGCATTGCCGCCGCGCCTCGTTATACACCAGACGCGGAATCCGCCAGAGCTGCGGCACGCCCTTGATCTCGATGCGCGTGCCGCCTCGGACGCTCACGTTCACGTCCTGCCGCGCCGCGCCGTATCCGGTTCGCACTTTGCCCGTGCTGACGCAGAGGCGGCGGATGATCTGCCCCACCTCGGCAAGCTCCTGCGGCGTGCGCAGGTCGGGATCCGTCACCACCTCGACCAGCGGCGTTCCCAGACGGTCGGTAAGCAGCACCCGGTCGTGACCGATATCCGACACTTCACGGCAGGAATCCTCCTCCAGTCCCAGTTGCGTGATGCCGATGCGCCGCCCGCGGTAGGGAATCCACCCGTTGGTTCCCAGGATGGTGGTCCGCTGAAAGCCCGTGGGGATCGACCCGTCGAGGTACTGCTTGCGGGAGATGTGCAGCTCGTCCACCAGGTTCAGACGCAGCAGCAGGGCGATTTCCAGGGCGATATCCAGTGCCTCGTCACAGAGGAGGAACGGAGGGGTGTCGTCAAACTCGTAGGTACAGACCGTATCGCGGTGTATCCGATAGTGGATGTGCTTTTTGGTTCGCTTCTCCATGAGGGCCGTGCCGTCGTACTCGCCCAGCTCGGAGAGTGTGGGCCGCATGTGCCGCAGGAGTTCGGCGTCGTAGGCATCGCTGTAGCGGCCCGCGGGACATCGGCAGAACAGCTTGGTCGGGGTGTGCAGTTGTCGATGCACCTCCAGCCCGCAGCGCAGGCCGATCGCCGCATAGTCCTCGGCGGTCATGGCCTCGAACGGCTTGAACGTCGTCATTCGGCGTAACCGATTTCGCGGCCGGGCGGAAAGCGCCCGCCGCACTCCGTGCGCGTGGGGCGATCCCCTGCGTCCGCAGGCCGAGTTTTATCATTCGCCGGCCGCCCCGTCATGGCCTGAATCCCCCGTCGCGCCCGCCCGGTCGAGCGAATCTCATTGCAGCGGCGCCCGCCGCCAACCGATATCCCTTCTCAGGTGTGTGCCCGGCGACCGGCGGAAGCACTCTGCGCCGTCGCACGACCTTCAGTGGCAGGACTCCCGGATATGCCCGTCGCGACCCCCAGCCCGGCTGCTGCGAAGCCCCGTTGCGTCATCCTTGGCTGCGGCGGACACGGCCGGGTGGTCCTGGATATTCTGGTCAACGCCGGGGCCCACGACGTCGTGGGCTTCGTGGACTCGGATCGCTCGCTCGCGGGTCGGCGGATCGACGGCCTGCGGGTTCTCGGCTCGCCCGACGACCTCCTGCGAATTCGCCAGGAGTTCGACGTTGCCCGCGCCATCGTCGCCATCGGCGACAACGGGGTTCGCCGCGACTTCGCCGACCGGCTCGCCGCCCTGGACTTCGAGCTAATCAATGCCATCCACCCCTCGGCCAACCTGGCGCGCAACGTCAGCCTGGGACGCAACATCGTCATCGCCGCCGGGGCGCTGGTGTGCGCCCACTGCCAGATCGGCGACTCGGTCATCCTCAACACCGGCTGCATCGTGGATCACGAGACGCTCATCGGAACCGCCACGCACGTTTGTCCCGGGGCACGCCTCGCCGGGCGCGTGACCGTGGAGTCCGGAGCATTCGTGGGCATCGGCGCAACGATCATTCAGAGCGTTCGGATCGGCTATGAGTCGATCGTCGGCGCCGGGGCCGTGGTCATCGCCGACGTTGCCCCCATGTCCACCGTGGTCGGAGTCCCGGCCCGCGAGATCCACACCTTCGGTCGCACGCCTGCGACCGCCCCATCGGTCGCCGACCTCCAGCGCTGGATGTTGCCGGAACTCGCCGCCGGCGCTTCCCGGCCGTAGCCGGCCGCCGAGACCGGCACCGCCCGTAGCATCCTTCGCCCGCGCGGCGTGGCGGTTCTGCTCCGACCTCCGCAGCGCGGCGCCGGCTCGCCCCGTTCCCCCGAGCACCCGTCTCCGCGCCGCTCGTAAGACCGGCTATGATAGTCATTCACCGGAGACCCGTAGCCCTTCGAAAGGACCGGCACCATGCTGACCAAAGTGAACCTGGCGGAGAAGCTGGCTCAGTTCGGCGAGCACTGGAGCCCCAAGATCGTCGGCGAGCTGAACGACGCCTATGTGAAGCTCGTCAAGTTCCGTGGAGAATTCGTCTGGCATCACCATGCCGATGAGGACGAGCTGTTCCTGGTGGTGCGCGGGAGCTTCGTGATGCACCTCCGCGACGGTGAAGTGCGCGTGAGCGAGGGCGAATTCGTCGTCGTCCCCCGCGGTGTGGAACACAAGCCGGTTGCCGAGGAGGAAGCCTGCGTACTTCTCCTGGAGCCCAAGTCGCTGCTCAACACCGGCAACGTGCGAAGCGAACGGACCATCGACCGGCCGGAACGCATTTGACCGGGATCGCGTTGCCCCGACCCGGCCTGACAGTTCGCGACGTGCGGCAGCGAGAGCGCAACCATGCGGTAGATCGAGTGGAGATGCGGCACAAGCTCCCGGCGCGGCCGGACGATGGGGGCGAGAAAGGTCAGAGCAGGAATGTCCGAGGTAAAACGTCAGAATGTCTCATCCGGTTCCCCTTTTGAACCCCGGCTGGGGATCTCCCGCGCCGTCCGCGCCGGGCGGTTCATCGCGGTGTCCGGCACGGCGCCGCTGGACGCCGCCGGCCGAACCGTCGCTCCGGGAGATGCGGCGGCCCAAGCGCGGCGCTGCCTGGAGATCATCGCCGTAGCCCTTCAACAGGCGGGTGCGAGTCTCTCCCATGTGGTCCGCACGCGAACCCTCCTGACACACATCGAGGACTGGGAGGCGGTGGGCGCCGTGCACGGCGAGTACTTCCGCGACATCCGCCCCGCCAACACGATCATGCAGGTCGTGCGCTTCATTGACCCGGATTGGCTGGTGGAGATCGAGGCCGACGCGGTGACGGAGGGCTGAGCTGCGTGGGACGCATCGGTCACATCCGGCGGGAGAACGAGGGGCGCATGTTTCAGGGCTGGCGGGGGAGATGGACGGAATGGGTGTGGTGAACCAGGTCGTTGTGAGCCTGCCGTCCGAGACCGCCGGCGCGGCGAAGATCGATCCCCTCGGATTCTGGTGTGGCGCATATACCTTCACTTCCGGCACTGGAGGCTGTACTTGCAGAATCCTCCCCCTCTTCTGTTATCAAGTATGCTGGCGCAACTGCTCGCTCAACAGTTGTGATACTTGCGTAGTCGGTGGCCTCTGCCCGCCCGCGCCGTTTACAACTACGATCGATGGTCCGCAGTGTGGCTGTGCCCGCTGCAATCCCCCGCAGATCGGTGGCAATTCGGATGGCGAGAGCTGCTGTCAAAGTGCTTCAAGCGACATGAGTTGTTTCGCAGAAAGGTAGAGCAAAAGTGTGCCAGGCGGAACCTGCAGCCAACGCGAGCGGCAGCACTGAACCGCAGGGATCATGCCCTTTTTGTGGATACCCGCTTGACCCAGGTCGATGTCCCGAATGCGGGGAGACCGTCGCATCATTCGAGCTGGGCACGAGCAACATTACAGCGAAGGTAGTTAAATGGGAGCGGTATCCGATTGGTGTGGCATGCATCACTATACCCCTGTACATGTCCAGCTTTCTGATGGCGCTAATGAACCCACAAGTGGTGCCCAGGATTCGGATCGTCTCCAGGCATCACATTATGAAGTGGATTGTGCTTGTGGTTGCATCTATCTCGATCTCCGCACTTAGTGACGTTCGGGAGCTTCTCTATCCACTTGCCTTGCTACGGGGCGCAACCCGAGGGCCTACTGTTAACATCATGTTGTTCTCGGTGCTTGTATGCATCATTCTCGGTATCTCCATACGTAGGAATGGACGTCTATTCCAATCCTGGTGGCGCGCGACGGGGTATGGAATGTGCCTTTTTGCGACGATTCATATGGCGTGGGTCGTGTGGAATTCACTCAGTTTGTGTCGGATGCCGGTTTACTTTGGGATAGTACAACACTATTCTGAGACAACTCCAGATCCTAGTTTAATCGAGTTATTTTGTTTCTACACAAGTGTCATCGTCTCGATGGCCAATCCGATTCTGTTTGTTCTCGTTTTGCCGCTGAACGTGCTTATTGTTGAGCGTCAATATCTCATTGCTGGCGAGGTGCGACTACACAGAGGACGTCGACCATCATAAGGTTGGGTGAGTTTTGAGACGTAGTCAATATGTCTTTGGCCCCTTTCTTATGCGGCTGCGGTTTTCTGCGACAGGTACCACTCGAAGTCATAGGGTCGCCGGTCCCGGAGCATGGCGAACACGATGCCGGTCAGGCGGCGGGCCA
>JACQXM010000067.1 GCA_016208685.1 Planctomycetota bacterium
CTGATGCGCGAGAGGTAACGCTCGATCTGCAGCGGCGAGCAGGTGCATTTCTTCCGCGGGTCCGTGGCGTAGCCGCAAGGGCACCCCTGCGTTGCCTTTTTGCCACCTGGCCCTGCGGGGTCAAAAACCGCGTTCTCCGGCCTGGCCCCGCGAGATTCGGACCGTCGGCGACCGGATTCGCCGGAGGCGACTGGAGCTCGGCCTGTTGCAACGTGAGGCGGCGGCGCTCCTTGGAGTCGACGCGACAACCGTCTACAACTGGGAGCGCAACCGGAGTCACCCAGCCCTACGGGTCCTACCCGTCGTTCGCCGCTTCCTGGGCGAACCACTGGAGGCGATCGGCACGACGTTCGCGGAGCGCCTGCGGAGCTTCCGTCGAACGGCCGGCTGGTCGCAGGAGTGCCTGGCCGCGGCGCTGGGCGTGGACGAAACCACGGTCAACGGGTGGGAACGCGGGCGACATCGACCGAGGGGGCATGCTCAGAAGCGTGTTGACGAGGTCTTTCGCGGTCTCGGGCAAGACCCCGGCGCCTTGGGGTCTTGACCAGGGAGACACGC
The DNA here is from genome assembly GCA_016208685.1 of Planctomycetota bacterium. GTDB lineage: Bacteria > Planctomycetota > Phycisphaerae > UBA1845 > UBA1845 > JACQXM01. Next base: position 559 of record JACQXM010000067.1, read on the forward strand.
CGGCGGCGTTGGCTCCTGGCTCGCCTCAGGCCACCGCCCGCATGGCACGACGCCGGCGTTGACCCGGCTCGGTGGCACAACCTCGCCACGCTCCGCTCACTGGCACGATGATCGCAGGAAGCTCGCCGACATTCCGCCGCGGGAATGCGCGTCGTCCCATGCCCTCAGCATGCTACGCGGTCCTGCCGGCGCGCAGAGGGGTTTATTCAACGGACACGAGCATTTTTGTGGGGAGCAAGCTGACGGTCTCACGGAGCAATTGTCTTCAACCATTCGTCACTAGCGAATCGGAACTTGGAGAGCGGTATGGTCCGAGCATTCGGATGCGTGGCGGTCGCTTCTCGTGGCAGTAGCCCACCGTACCACCATTCTCCGACCTCGAAACGCGTAGGAAACGGCGACCGTTCGTCTACTATAAAATGAATACGCACAATCGCGCCTATCGGTACAACAGATCGAAGGAGCACCTCCGCCTGCGGTGGCCCAATCCTAATGGTGAAATTCTCGCTGTGCGAAGGCCAGTCTAGCCGAGCCTGGAACATCCGTTCGGGTCTTCCAATTTCGTCGGGGAGATCACATACGATCCGAAGAAGAGTTCCTTCGTTCACGCCGTCAGGATATCGCAACTTCGTAGCAACCGGGCACAAGAAACATGGGGGCGAATGGCTACAACCTACTGCTACAATACCGCTAAGTACTAATACCCATCGAACAGCCTCGCCGACACGCCCGCAATGATTGGGAAAGCGATGCAGGCGTGCCGTGCCAACGGCCGATCTCTGTCTTATCAGTGCATTAGTATTCGCAGGAGGTCTCGCCCCAAGCGTCTCAATCGGTGCCGTTTTCACGGTGCAATCCCGCAGTACGCACGGCAACCGCCGGTCAAAGATGAACAATCGTAGCCATCAATACAGAAGTACGCAATACACGCCCCAAGACAAAAATCGTCATCAGGGTCCGGGGGATGCGGATTCGTCGGCCACCTGTCAAAGGGTGAGGGGCAGGAAATATGGCCGTCCCCACACACCATCACATCATCGCAAGGGTATGTTCGACAAAGATGATCGCGACAGCGGTTGCTCGCATAGCAACAGGTGGAGCAGCCCCATCCGTTACGGGGCTCATAACCGGAACACAGCAAATACGCGTACAAACCAAAGGCGTCTAAGAGGGATACCGGAGAAAGCCCTTCATAGCTATACAGGGACAACCCATCGTCGCGATGTAGCCTCCCTCGTCGCCCAAGGAGTCCGATCATAGAAGGGTCGCGCTGGGCAAACGTACGCCACGACGGGTTGTACCGGCGAGTACGTTGATGATTGCTTGTGAGCTCGCCGTCCGTGAACAACCCCTGATGCCCAAACGGCTGTCCCGCGGCAGTCGCCACCCTCCCCGGACGCCTTGCCGCCCCCTGCGTCAGATTGTCGAAGAACTCCGCGTCCGTCGAGTCGTAGTCCCCGTCGAAATCGAGGTCCACGATCCGGCAGGCGCCGGAGACCGTGCCCGTGCAGGTTGTGCCGACGGTTCCCTTGTCGGTTGAGTCGACGTCCTGGTCTCCGTCGCGGTCGCCGTAAGAGGTAAGCTGATGCACCGTCAGTTCGCCGTAAGGGGTATAGACGTAGCGCTCGACGACCGCGCCGCCCAAGTCGGTGGCGGCGATGATGTTCCAGTTGGCGTCTTGGTGTAGATACAGGTCGCCCTTGTTCCTGACCCGCATCATCACCACCTCGTCGATGTACTGCGTGCCGTGGATGAACTGCTGCACCATATTGCCCGATCCGTCGTTGATCTGGGCGATCTTCCAGCCTTCCTCGTAGAGGTAGGTCTCGGTCTTGTCGTACTCGCCGGAGTTGCTCACGACTTTCTGCATCCGCCGGCCCGTGCCGTCGTACTCGGCGGTCTGGATGACCCCTCCAGTCGCTCGCCTCAGGCTTGCTTCCTCCGGGCAGGTCGCAGTCCTGACGCGGACTTCCCTGTCCGCTTTACCAATGGCGGACTGCTCCCGTTCGCCGCGCTCACCATCGGCGTCGTTGGCGGAACGGACCTTCACCAGCCGGTTCCACGCGTCGTAGACGTAGACGAAGCGGGTGTCCTTAATCAGGTTGCCGGCGTGGTCGTACTCGGGCGTTCGAGCCATGGCTCGGTTCCCGCGGCTGAAGTTCGTCGTCGCGCTTCAGGCTTCCTTCTCGGTCGCCTTCAGTATCGTAGCCGATCTTGAGGGGCTGGTAAACCGCGACGGTGCCGGCAAGCGTCACGGCCCGGGAGGCGGATGCCCGGGCGGATACCGCAGCCGGACTGGCGGGGCAGAAGGCAGTAGACGAGAAGAAGAAGGCTCCGGCGGCGAAGGGCCGCTCCCTCACGGTCGCGGCCCGGTTTCCGCATTCACCATTCTTCATTCGCGAAGCGCTCGGCTCCCCCACCGCTGAAGCGGTGCGCCACCCGTCGGTGGGCCGCTCCATTCTGTCGCGGTACGGATCCCTCCTCGCTGGGCCGCAGGTAGGATCGCCGCAGGAAGCTGCCGAACAGTACCGCGAGTGCCGACGAGCGGTCACCTCGTTCGCCGACCCGAGGCGCGGATCGGTCGGTGGACCGCTCCATACTGTCGCGGTACGGATCCTTCATCGCCGCACCGCGTGCTTTGCCCGCTCCCTGACGGTCGCGGCTCTGTTTGACGGTCGCGGCGCTGCATGTGAGTCACGGCTCTACTTGAGGGTCGCAGCTCTGCATGCGGGTCGCGAATGTGTTCGCGACAGCGCCTACAGCTTGCGGTCGAGCCGCCGGTAATGAATCGCCTCCAGCACGTCCTCCGTGGCGATGTCCTCGCGACCCGCCAGGTCGGCGATGGTGCGGCTCACGCGCAGCACCTTGTCGTGCGCCCGGGCGGAGAGGCCCAGTTCGGTCATTGCCTGGCGAAGAACGATTTCCCCCGCCTCGTCCAACCGGCAGTGCTTGCGAAGCACCTTCCCCGACATGCGACCGTTGCTCAGGATGGAATCCGGGCCGAATCGAGTCCGTTGTCGGTCCCGGGCGACCATCACCTGCTCGCGCAGCTCCGCCGAGGGCGTGCCGTCCCGCGGACTGCGCAGCTCTCCCAGGGGCACGGCCGGTACCTCGACGTGAATGTCGATGCGGTCGATCAGCGGCCCGCTGATGCGCGAGAGGTAACGCTCGATCTGCAGCGGCGAGCAGGTGCATTTCTTCCGCGGGTCCGTGGCGTAGCCGCAAGGGCACGGGTTGAGCGCTGACACGAGTACAAAGGCAGCGGGGAATCTGGCGGTGGTGTGGGCGCGGGCGATGGTTACCTCGCCGTCCTCGAGCGGCTGCCGCAGCGCCTCGAGCGTGGCGCGCGAGAACTCCGGAAACTCGTCGAGAAACAGCACGCCGTGGTGCGCCAGCGAAACCTCGCCCGCCTGGGGAATCGTCCCCCCGCCGACCATTGCCGCGGTGCTGGCGGAATGGTGCGGCGCTCGTACCGGCCGCACGGCGAGCAGCGCCACACCCGACTTCAACTCCCCGGCGACGGAGTGAATGCGCGTGGTCTCAAGCGACTCCTCCAGCGTTAGCGGCGGGAGGATGGTGGGCAGACGCTTGGCCAGCATCGTTTTCCCGGATCCCGGCGGGCCGATGAGCAGGAGGTTGTGCATCCCCGCGGCGGCGATGGTCAGCGCCCGCTTCACATGTTCCTGCCCGCGGACGTCGGCGAAGTCGCAGTCGTATTGCGACGAGACCGCAAAGAGCTCGTTCACATCCACCACCACGGGCTCGATGGGCAACTGACCGGAGAGGAACCCGATGGCCTCCGTCAGACAGGTTACGGGGATTACTTCGATCCCCTCCACGACGGCGGCCTCCCTGGCGTTTGGTGCGGGCACGATCACGCCCCGCGCGCCCTGCTGTTTGGCGAGCATGGCGGCCGAGAGCGATCCTCTGATAGGCCGGACCCGGCCATCCAGGGCCAGCTCGCCGGCGACGATGTGGTTACCGTTGCCCTCGGCAACCACGTCTCCGGCGGCGAAGCAAACGGCGAGCGCTATCGGCAGATCGAAGATGGGGCCTTCCTTCCGCATATCCGCCGGGGCGAGGTTTATCACCGTCTTGTTGCGCGGGAACTGATAGCCGGAGTTCTGCATGGCGCTGCGAACGCGCTCGATGCTCTCCTTCACGGCCGTGTCCGGCAGACCCACGATCGTGGCACCCGCGAAACCCCGGCGCGCCACATCCACCTCGACTTCAATGGGGACGGCCTCGATGCCGTTGAAGGCCACACTATTCAGCCGGGCGATCATGGCCCGATTCTAGCGGGCCGGCGTTGCTCCCGCGACATCGCGCCCCTGTCCCGCCCGGCCGACGACTTCGGCGCGAGCATCGTGCCGAGAGCAAGCAGCGAGCGCAGGAGACCAAGGCATGCCGGAAGGCCAATCCGCCGGGAGCCGGCTCGGCGTTTCGATTAGCACGTTAACAAGTGGCGCCGGGAGCACGGGTGCGCTACAGCGTGGCGCAGCGCCCGAACCGGCCAGGGGCCCGGCGAGCAGACGCTCGTGAGTCCACTCTGCCTCCGCGCCGGCGGCAGGGAGTCTCCTTACGCGTGCTCTTAAAGTCGCGGCGCGGGTCCGCCGATTCTCGGACGGTAGGACGGATGGTGCTCTCAGGGGGGAGGAAGCACGGGGATCGTCGAGAACCCGAGGGTTTTCGGGGGCCCTGCCTGAGACGCGCAGACGAAGGCCTCTACGCCGTGTCTGGTTCGCCTGTTTCCGTCCGTCCCTGAATCCTCTCCGCTGGAGGGAGCCACGGAGCGTCGGTAATCACCCTCGTGCGGTCGCCCGGACGTGCGACCGTCTGCGGGAAGAAGAACCGTCGAACGTGGGCCTTCTCGTTGTGGCTACGGGTCGCCTGGGAGTCGCTGCACTCCCTTGTCGAGTTCCCTATGACTCGCGGCCGCCTACGACACCACTTCCGAACGGTTCATTATTGTAGCAGGTGACTTCGCTGGTGGGCGCGTCCCGCCCCGGCCCTTCGACCCCACTGCGGGGCGGCGCCGGCGCCGAGGCGAGCCCGGCCCTGGTTCGGGCCCCGATATTCGTGCGCCTGCCGTGGCTGCCGGGGAGGCCGCGCACCGCATCGCCGGGGCCGCGCACGATGAGCGTCGGTGGAGATCCCTCATGCGGTTGATGACCCGCCAAGGCGACGATGCCGGCGCCAACGAGCGCGCGACGCTGGAACCGAGCGGCCCCGCGCGGCGAACCTCCATCGCCCCATTCGAACCGGCGTCACCATCCTCGCTGCCGGCCGGGCGCAAGCTCGCCTACACGCCTCCAAGGGTCCAGAGTGCGGCGGTCACCGGCGCGTTAACGCTGGACGTGGCGGCCGAATGGACCGGCGATCCGCCCGACGCGCCTCCGACACCATTCGACGGGGGTGGCGCGGCCTTACGGGGCACACCGGAGCCCGGCTTAACCCGGCTCCCTGCTCGAGAGGCGCAACACCGTTGGAGCACCGCGGCCGTTCCCCTGCGCCGATGTGCCGAGGTCTTCGAGTATCCGATCGACCATGAGGCACTTCTGTACGACCGCACGGCGCAGACGATCTGCTGTGTCAACGAGACGGCACTGTGGATCTGGCACCGATGCGACGGCGCATCCATCCACCGCCTGGCATCGGAACTCGTAGCGCTGTACGACGTCGAGGTCGACACCGCACTCGATCACGTGACGAGGGTCGTCGAAGTCTTATCGCTGGCGGGTCTGCTCGCCTGGGAGGATGCCCATGTGGCCGCTTCCTGACCGGCTGCCGCGGGCCGAGCCCGCGGCGAGGATCGAGTGCGTCATCGGGGATTTCCCCGTTTGCGTGCAAAGTGACTTGGCCGACGTTCTTGACGACTTCCGGGCGCTTTATCCCGCGCGAGCGAGCAACGCCGGTGCGAAGCCCCCCACCATCCAGGTCGAGGTCCGGCGCGCCGGATGGTCACGCAGCGGCCGCCGCCTGTATGGCGTGCTGGCCGACGGGCAGCCGATCGGCGGGCTGCGCGCCCGCAACGGCGTGTTCCCCCTGGTGGAATGGGGCATCAACCTCCGCGTCATGGAAACCCGGGACGAGTATCTGCAATTCCACGCGGCGTCGCTGTCGCATCACGGCCGCGGCTTCGTCTTTGCGGGCGACTCGGGATGCGGCAAGTCAACGCTGGCCGCCACCCTGACAGCACGCGGTTGGCGCTACTTCTGCGATGAGTTCGCGCTGGTAGACCCCCGAACGCTTCGACTTCACCCTTTTCCCAAGGCCATTTGCATCAAGACCGGATCGTACGGCCTGGTGCGGGAACTCGGGTGGCGATTCGCCCGGCGGTGCGATTACGTCAAGGCATTGAAAGGGCGCGTCGGCTACCTGAATCCCCGGGCGGCGGGGTCGGGCGAGATTGCCCAACCGACCGCCATCCGCGGCATCGTGTTTCCGCGGTACTCCCCCGGCACGAGTCCGGCGCTACGCCGTATACCACGGTCGGTCGCCGCGCTGCGTCTGTTTCGACAGTCGTTCAACCACGATCGGTTCCCAGACTCCGCAGTCCCCATCATCGTCCGACTCGTCGAAAAGGCGGAATGTTTTGAGCTCGACGTTGGAGCGCCTCGTGAGACGACTCGGCTGCTCGAGGAGTGCCTGGACGGCGGCCTCTCGGCAGTTGCCCAGGCGCCGCGTAACCAGCCGCCCCGGCCGGAGGAGGGGCGGCGTGCTGCGCCCCGAGGCGACGCTCGCCACACGCGCCGCCACATACTCAAGGTAGGTGCCAAGGTCGCCTACGTAGCGCCCGTGGTTTTCACGCTCTCCGCACGCCAGGTGTTCGCGGCAGCGAGCAACCCCAGCGGCATCTGCTCCACGGCCAAGAGCACGGGCGAACTCTGCGAGACGGACGCGGATTGTTGCAGTCAGGTGTGCAATCTCGGCCTCTGCAACTGAGCGCGGATCCATCGAAACTGCTCCAACATTCCCCCGTTCGCTGATTCCGCAAGGCACGTGCGTGTTTCTGAATCAACCACTGTCCGAACCCGACCGCTCGCGCTTATCGTGTGGGCCCGATGCCCGCCGTGATCTTCGCACGAAGAGAAGGACGACGACACAGAAGACCAGGGGCTGGATCATGGCGAACCCGCAGAGGCGCTGCGGCCGGGCCGCACGCGGCTCGTCCTCTTCGACGCGGGCTACTCCCTTGCCGACGGCGAAGAGCCCGCCGCCGTCGCGCACCGCCCAGTATTCCACGACCCCGTCACCGTAGACCCAATAGCCCGACTCCCCCACGATCCCTCTGGGCAACGATTCCCCGACGCCCCGCCCCGCGGGAACCCAGGCCGGGCCGGTCTCGTCGGCATCGGCGGCAAACACGTGGAGCTCCAGTTCCGGCGCCGCCGCCCCCAGCATCGCCAGTTCGTGGGGCGTGACGCTGAGACTGACGGTCAGCGCCAGCCCTCCGGGCGGCGCCGACGTTTCCACTTTCAGCGTACGGGGCACAGCGACGCCGTCGACGAAGCCCTCCGCCGTCGCCGCACCCGAATCCACTACTGGGGCCGTGGCCGCGGGAGCCCCGAGAACCTGATACGCGATGGCGACTTGTGGATCGGCTTCCAGCACTTCGATGCGCGCCAGCTCCGCGCCGTCCGCGTCGACGGCCGACCCGTCGAAGGCGCCCGAGGCGTCGGTCATACCGCTTCCGCTGGCGAGCGCGAAGCTCGCCGCAACGGCGCCCGCTCCGCCCGCGTTGCAGCTCGGCGACAGCAGAAAGGCTCGAGTCTCCCCACTGCCGTTTGTGCCCCACCCGGTGATGAACCCCTCGTTGTTGATGTCCGTCGCCCGAATGAGCGTCCAGCCGGACCCGGACGGGATGAGGCTGTTGAGGTTGCGCAGGCCGTTGGCGCTGTCCCACACGAAGGCGCGATACACGCCTCCGCTGGCCTCGGAAGTGCCCACCACCACGTTGCTATCATTGATCCCGAATGCCCAGCTCTCCGTGCCCCCGGTGAGGACGCCCAGATCCGTCATGCTGCCGTTCCAATAGAAGGCCCGCGCATCTCCGCTGGAGTTGTAGGAGCGGCCGCAGATGTTCCCCGAGCTGTTGACCGCCTCCCCGCGATGGTCGGGCAGCACGCTGTCGCCGCCCAGCGTGCCCAGGTCGGTCATGGTGCCGCTGTTCCAGCGGAACGGACGAAAGTAGCCGCTCGCGTTCTGCGCCCCGCCGACCACTCGCCCCGAGGCGTTGATGTCCATGGCCACGCTCTGCGTACCACCCAGCGTTCCCAGGCTGTTCATTCCGGCACCGAGTCCGTAGGCCGCCGAGGGCAGGTACAGAAACGCCAGCCGGTTGGTGGTGTACGAGGCAAAGTCCATGACGGTTCCCACGATCTCACTGCTGGCGTTCACCGACAGAGCTTCGCTGTCCGCGCGCCCCGAAACGGTGCCTAGATCCACCATCCCCCCGCCGCTCGTCCATCGAAACGCCCGGCGCTTGCCTGAGCCGTTGTGCGACCATCCCACAAGCATGTCCGCGTCGTTGATGCCGTGCGATTCGGCATAGGAGCCGCCCAGAGTCCCCAGCGACGTGAAGGAGCCACAGCTCGAGAACCACGCCGTCGGATTCCCGCTCGAGTCTTCCTCGAAGCCCGCCACACGCTCCGAGCTGTTGATGTGCCAGCCCACGCTGGACTTCGAAGACGTCACCGCACCCAGATCGGTCACCACGTAGGCAATGGACGTGTCACAGGAAGTCCAGTAGCCCGTAAGGTAGAAACTGTGCGCCTTGGTGATATCGCCATGATAGAGCTCGACCGTGGCGGTGGAGTCTGCTGCGACCTGCATCCGCCCGGCGTTTCCTCCGCCCAGCGCCGCCTTGTGCAGATTCAGCAGCCGCCCGAGGGCTGAACCGTTGGCCCTTGCCCCCATGTTGTACGGCCCCGCGGTATCCCGGTTCAGAAGCACGAATTCCGCGACGGCGTTGTCCGGAACGCCGCTCCCCGTGAGGTCCTTATCCTGCCACGTCGCACTGCTGGAGGGGCTGCCCGCGTCGGCGAAGAGCTCGGTATATGCCCGGGGCGACACACTCCAATACCCAGCGAGATAGAAGTCTACGTCGGTGTTGTCCTGTGCATACAGTTCGACGGCGGCACTCCCCGTATTGTCCGTCTTGGCGAGCATGGTCACCGGCGCCACGCCGCCGCCGACGGCCGCCGCAAGCGTCACCCGTCGGTTGAGGCCGGAACCGTTGGTGCGCACTCCCGCGTCGCGAGGGTTCGCCGTGTCATCGTTGGTGATCATGATCTCGACAACATTGGAGGGTCCGGCACCATACGAGCACAGTGACTTATCTTCCCAGGCAGCACTGGCACTGGTTGCGAAGGTATCGAAACGTTCAACATACGTGCCGCACGTCCAGTGCCCCAGCAATGCGAAGTCCACGTAGGCTGTCTCCGCAGAGTAATGCTGAATCTGCGCGCTTTTCCGACTCCATCAGGGTAAGTCGGCGCTCGAGGCTCGAGCCCACGGCGCGGACTCCCCCCGAAAGCTCCGCGACATTGCGGTTACTGCGAACCGCGATTTCCACAACGGCATTAGGAGGTACGTTGAACGGCGAACCCGCCAGACTTTTGGTCTGCCAGGTGGCCGCGGAGGTGGCGGACCAGGTTTGGAAGTTCTCCACATATACCGGCTCGAAACTGACGACGAACCATGCGATGTCTGCCGCGGCAGAGCCCGTAAGCTGCCGCGTTGCGGTAAGGGTGGTAGAGTCGGTCAGCGCCGTGGTGAACATGCCCGGGCCGATCTGGTCGTCCGCGGAGTAGGCGTGCTTGCCGCCCCAGGTTCCGCCCGCCGTGGACAGCAGCGGCACGCTGGTGTTGAGATTCACCGCCGTCAGCGTCGCCGTCCGGCTTGTCTGTGTGGAGTCAAAAGCCAGCAGCCCGTACTGCACCGAAGTTCTATCCGTGAACTGCACCACCTCCCATGCGAAATCAATCGTTCCGCCGGTGTCGACCGCCCGATCAATCGTGAGTTGCGTCGTACTGGAGAAGTACGCCCTCAGGAAATTGGCGCCCGTCCCGGAAATATCGGTCTTCCAACTAAGCAACACGATGGACTTCGCCAGGTCGACGGCCGTGATCGACGCCGTGGTCGAGGTTGAGGTACCGGTGAGCGAGCCCGTGCCACGCTGCACCGAGGCATCGTCGTACTCAACGACCTGCCAGCTCGCCTCATTCGTGGGCGAACCCAGGCCCGACACCTCAAGGTTGGTGGACGAGGTGAGTCGGGCGCGGAAGAAGTCGTCGTTGTTGTAGGTGGTTCCCGTGCCGGATTCACTGCCCGAGGTAAGCACGAAACTCTTGGCAGTGTCCACGGTGTTGATGGTCACGTTGGTTGTGTCCGCCGTGTTCGCCAGGCCGCGCTGGACGTATACGCCGCAGGCGAATTCCGCCACGTACCACTGGATGGTCAGGTCCGTCAGACTCGCGTCGTTGGGTCGATAGAACTGGATGTTGGTTGAACTCGTCAACCGCCCGCGCACATGCCCGTCATCGGGATCGTTGCTGTCCCCGCGGTAATTGAACCACAGGACGGACTTACTCAGATCGACGGACGTGATGGTGACGTTCGATGTTTGCGCGGAGCCGCCCCCGACGGACATGGTCAGACTGCCGGATTGCAGTGACTTCAGGCCGGCCGCGCGCACGGACTCGGGCGGGAACCCCAGGCCCAACAGGAGGGTCGCCACGTGCAGCCCCGCCCGGCCGAGGCGCGGAGCCCCCCGGCGGCCCCGCCGCGTCTGAACGAAATGCCTGCCCTTTACGCCCCCCATGCCGCGCTCCATGCCGGACCGGGACCGCGGGCTCCGTGTGTTCGCGCCGCCGCGCCCAAAGCACGGGAACGCCCGACCGGTCGAAAACGGTCCATCGTTCGCGCCCCCGCCGCCCCCCAACGGTCGCCCACGCAGCGCCGCGAACCGCCCTTCGTCCCCCACCCGCTGTGGCGAACCGACGCTCGCCGACCGCGCCCGCCCGCTGCCGTGCTCGCGCCGCCAGCGCCGCGCCACAAAACCGCACGTTCAGTGCCGCCCGCCCGACCCGTACCTCTATCGGCTCGCGGTAGCGACTTTGAACACGCGGGGGCGTTCGCCGGTGCCTACGAAGACCGCGCGATCCGGATGAGCATTCGCGCTTTTGCGTCGCGCGCCGACGACGCCACGGCCGTCCCCGGCGCGATCTACGCCTTCGTCGGGGACCACGCGCTTTCGCGCTTTGAGACCAACGCCGACCGGGCGGACATGGTGCCCGTCATCCCGCCGGCCCACGGCACACCAGGCGAAGCGTCCGCCGACGTCACCGTGGAGTGGGGGCGAACGGCGACGTTGATCGCCGCGGAGGGGCTGGGGGGCACTCTGCTCAGCCGGTCCGACGACTCGGCGCCCTTCACGGCCGAGGTGCCGCCGGATGCTACGGAGTTCCTCTCATGGGAGGTCGACGTGGACTCGATCCCGGAAGCAGGCTTGCGGCGGATGGGGACCGCACGGTGATCGCGGACTACTCCCGCATGCGCGGCGTATTGGTCGAGTGGAGCGGCTGCGGCAGCCTGGCGGTCGGTTGGGCGGGGCCGGGGTACCTGGACCTCGGACCGCTGATCGAGTACTCGCAGACGGCGGATTCCGCATCGCGCGGCAAACCGGCCAGACCCACCCGTTCGTCTATGTGTACAACATACTCGGCACCACGTTCCGGTTCGTGATTCCGCTGCCCGAGGATCCGCCCGCGGACGCCGTCGAGTTCGTCACCACGGGGTTCGACCATTGGGGAGGCGCCGGCTGGGCGTGCGATGTGGACCCGCTCCGCCGGCCAGTAACACGTGACCAGTGCGCCGCGGGCGACCAGACGCTCTAGGTGTTCAACACCTTTACCCAGGAACTGCCCGTGGTATCGGTGACCATCGGCTACGGCTGTGGGTCGTGCATCACGTTCGACCCATCCGCCAACTGCGACGCCTTCCGCGCCAAGCTGGTGACGCCCAACTGACGGCGCCGCCGTGCGAGCGAAGTACGTGCCACAAGCCTGTCACTAGCGGCGCCCGGGTTCGAACCGGGGACCTTGGGTTTATGAATCCCACGCTCTAACCAACTGAGCTACGCCGCCGCAAACGGACGTCGTGTCGCGGTCGTGCCGGCCGGGCCTCGTCGCCGCGGGCCGCAAGACGCACCGGCGGGAACCGCCGCCACCACTCCCTATCGAACGGGCCGTCCAGCTACTTTGGTCCGCCGTCGAGTGCCAAACCGCGTCCAATCACGCCGCCGGACATTATTAACCCGCCGCCGCGCGCCGGGCAAGTCCGGCGCGGACCGCGGAGCGCTGGGGTGCCGACGGGAGGCTACAAGCCGGGGCGTCCGCACCGTGGGACGACCGGCGCGGAGTGCGTCGTGGCTTCGCTCGCCGCCCCCATCCCGGCTACCATGACCACCAGCGAGATGGACGCCCCGGGCCTCACATACCGTACCTGGATCCCGCCCGCGCTGGTGCTGCTGGCGGCGCTGGCGATGGGAGCATCAACCATTCGCGGCTCGTTCGTCGGCGCTGACGACTACCGCCTGGTGCTCAATCACGTGCTCGTCAACCACCCCTCCTGGTCGCACGCGCTGCAACTGTTCACCATCATCCATCGCGACCTGTATCAACCGCTGCCGCTGCTGAGCTTCTCGGCGGAGTTCGCGGTCGCGGGGCGGCTGGGGCTGCTGAATGGGGGAATCGAGGATGCTGCCTGGTTCTTCCATCTGACCAACATCATGCTGCACGCGCTCAACGCCGGGTTGGTGTACGTGCTCATCCGCGCACTGCACCGGTCCGACGACCATCGCGCCGGAGCGCTCATCGCGGCGGTCGCCGGCGTCCTCTTCGCCGTGCACCCACTGCAAGTGGAAGTGGTCGCATGGCTCAACGGGCGGATGATGCTGCTTTCCACGCTCTTCGCGTTGCTCTCGTTGCTGGGGCTGCGGCGCTGGTTCCGCACGCCGACGCCGGCCTGGGGCGCAGCGGTGATCCTGGCAGGCGCCTGCTGCATGATGAGCAAGGTGCGCGTGGAATGGCCGTTGCTGCTGCTCATCGTTCCCCTGGCCTGCCGCCTGAGGCTTACCCGCCGTTTCGCCGTGTTGTGGTTGGTGTGTGCCGCAGTGACGGCGGCCTTCACGGTGGTGAACTACCACGCCACGGAAGAGGCCGGCATGTTCGAGGGGGCCGTGCGGAACCTGCGCGGGCCGAACGCCATTCGCGCCCTGCGCTCGCTGGGCTGGTACTTTGAGCACCTAGTCTGGCCGGTGGGCCTGGCAAGCTGGTATCCCGCCCCCACGGTGGTGGCCTGGGCAGATGCCGCGGCGCTGCGCGCCGCCGCCGTGGTACTGCCGGTTGTGGGCGTGGCGCTCTGGTCGATCCGTCGCGCGCGGCCGGTGGCGTTGGGATTCACGTGGTTCTTCTGTGCCATCGCGTCCACGGTGCAGCTCGTCCCGACGCGGAACACGCTGGCCGCGGACCGCTACATGTATCTTCCCATCATCGGGCTGCTGTGGGTCATCGGCATCGGGTTTGAGGTGTTGTGCCGCAGGCTGACACGCCGGAGCGCGGCCCGGCCGGCGCTTTTGGTGGCGGGCGGTTCGGCCGTTGCCCTGCTGCTGGGCGTCAGTTGGCACGTCGCCTCGTTCTATGACAACCAGGTGCTCAAGAGCGAGCGAATTGCACATCTGTTTCCCACGACCGGCCACGTGTGGGAACGCGCCGCCTGGGCGTACTACCGCGAGGGGCGCTACGACGAAGCCATGGCCGCCGCCCGAAGGGAATTCGCTCTCGACGACCAGAACGCCCAGAGTGATGCCTGGGAGGTCATCGGCGCCTCGCTTCGTGAGCAGAAGCGTTACGGCGAGGCGTTGGATGCGCTCAACCGTTCGCTCAGCCTGGACCCGCAGAACGTCGCGGCGATGTACCGCATGGCAGGCCTGCTCGAGGACATGGGCCGTCACGACGAGGCGCTCGACTGGTACGAACGCGCGGTGCGCGAGGCCCCGCTGAAGAACCCCTGGATCAACCGGTTGGCGTCCGTCTACCGCCAGCGTGGACGCCCCGCCGACGCCCGGGGTCTGTATGAGCAGGCGCTGCGAAACAACCCCTACGAGGTACCGGCCATTCTCGGCCTGGCGGAGCTGGACATCGAGCAGGGAGGCCCTCAGTCCTCGCAGGCGGCCATAACCCGGCTGGAGGGCCTTTTGCGATGGATGCCGGAGAACCCCGTAGCGCGAATCAACCTGGGCGCTGCGTATGCCGCATCCGGGCAGGCGGCGAAGGCGGTCGCCCAGTACCGTGAAGTCCTTGGAGCTGACGCGTCGAACGCGACGGCCGCCATCAACCTGGCACAGCTTCTCGATGAGGCGGGAGAGGTCGACGAGGCCGAGGCGCTCTTCGAGGGGGCTGTCGATCGCGGCAACCCCACGCTGGACGAGCTGCTGGCGATTCATGACTTCTTCGTGGCGCGACAGGCTGCGGGGCGGGCCGCCGCCGTCTGGTCGCGCTACCTGGCGCGATTCCCCGAATCGGTTACAGCGAAGTCCCTTCTGCGTTGGGCTCGCGCGCTTGACGGTAAAGTGGGCGGCCCCCCCGATTGTGCCGAACTGCCTTCGCCGCCGGCGAATGCTGACCCGGGGGCCACGGCGGGAACGCGACATCGAGAGTGGGTGTTGGCATGCGCCGCGGGGGCGTACGACGCATTCGCCGCGGGCCGGTTCGGCGCGGCGGCGCGGTGCGTGGAATCGTTGCTGGGCGCGGGTGCGATGGCGGCCCCCCTGGTGCCGCGGCTCCTGGCAGCGCTGGAATTCTACGACTCGCAGCATCCCGACGTGGCCTGGACGTATTGCCTGACGGCCCGCCTGCTCTTGGCGCAGGGCCGCCGGGATGCGGCGCCCGTCTTCATCGACCTGTGCGCGCGGCACTGCACCGAGGAGTCATGCAGTGCCTACATCAACAGGTTAAGGGAGGTACAGGAATCGGCCCCCCGGACGCCCCCGGCGTCCTCAGGCCGCTAGGAAGTTCTCTTCCAGCGCCGAGCGAATCTTCCGCAAGGCGTTGTTCTGAATCTGCCGGACTCGCTCCTTGGTGACCCCGATCAGATGCCCCACCTGTTCCAGGGTCTTGGGAGCCATCGCCTGCCCCGTGTAGTCGCTCAGCGCGAAGCGCTCGTCGATCACCTTTCGCTCCACGTCGCTAAGACCGGCGAGGTTCTGGATGAGGATGTCCTTAAGTTCGTCGACGCAATCGCGCTCCAGTCCGTCACGGCGGCGCTCAATGAAGTCGCTGCGCTCCATGGCGGGGTCGAACTCCGCCGGGAACTTACCGCGGTAGCGGCTGGCGCGCATGGCCACCCGGGAGAAGCTCTTGAGAATCGCCCGGCAGGAGTAGGTGCTGAACTTGTAGCCGCGGGCGCAGTCGAACTTCTCCACGCTGCGGAGCAGGGCCATGTTGCCCTCGCTGATCATGTCGTTGAAGTCGATGCCCGAAAGGCGCGTTCGCTTGGCCATGGCCAGCACCAGCGGCATGTTCAAGCGGACGATGACGCTGCGCGCCGCCAGCACGCGATGCCCCCAGGCCAGCAGGACGCGCGTGGCGGATGCTGAGAGCGGCTTGCCGCTGTGACGATCGAGGATCTCGGCCACATGCTTCCGGGCGAAGTTGAAGCGCATGAACAACAACGCCTCCGCCTCCGCGGACAGCGCCGGTAGCCGCTCTCCGGCGGCGACGGAATCGGACACGCCGTCGGGCAGCTCGCGAAAACGCGTCGACAACCGGTGCTCCAGGCGAGCCTCGCCGCCGAACAGCCGCCGCGCGATGCCGTCGTCGGCAAAGTCGGGGTGATCCACGTAGTCGACCGGCTCCGTCAGCAGCTTCGTCAGCAGCACCTGGTCCGCTGAATCCAGCGAACGGATGGTCGCATCCGACGGCGGCCTGGCCGTCGACAAACGGCTTCGTGCTTCCGGTGCTTTCACGGCTTCGAGTAGATTCGCTGCCATGACCTCACTCCCTTTCAGGCTCCATCCTCGCGATTCGCCTCTCGCGGAGCCGAGATAGCCCCCAAAACCGCCCTGTCATCACGTACTACGCCCGCCACCCGAAGGTGGATCATGCCGCCGCGGCGACATCGCGCCGGCGCTAGACGCCTAACGAAGGCGGCACGCCGGGCTTGCCGTTTAGACACTCGGGAGAATCAACTGTACGGGGGGACCAACTGCATCCACATTATACCACACGCCTCACGTCCAGACAAGGGCCGAGAGTTTGTGGAGCGCTTTTTTCTGGCGGCGGGCCAGCGAGCCCACGCCGGCGCATCGGCCCGTTTGCGCCGGCGAAAAAGGGCGTCGGCGATGCCAACCAAGCCGGGTACCTGACGCAGGAGCCCTGCTTCGACGCGGCGTTCGTGCGTGACCCTCAGACCCTCGTGCGCTGTTCATCTCGAAGCGCCGACGTTCGATGCCAGTCAGCGACAGCGGCCGCACGCCGCCGCCCGCCTCCCGTCGAACGTCCGCCTTGGTTTTGATGCGGCCGCCGGCCCGCAGGTTTCACGGCGGGCCGGTTGGGGTGGCACGCGCCGATGGGTGCTGCGGCACGGCCCCCGCGACGGTAAGCCAAGGCCATCGCCGGCAGGCCGATGTGAACCCGCCTTGGCAGCCTGTGGCGAATCCTGTGGCATGAGCTTCCAGCCCGAGGTTTGACGGGCAGGATGCCCGTGCCCCTTGCGCGGGCCGCTTTTCGCGACGGGCACGCAGGGCACGTGATGTGCCTGCCAAGGCCGGGTGGCGCCCGCCCCTTTGGGTGCGTTGCCCCGCCGGGTCTTTTTTAGAAAGATGTTGACTTTATCGGATGGGTCATGTATAATGCGGTCGGATTTGGTCATGCGGATGAACCAAGCACGGCGGTTTGATAGGCGGACATACATTCGATTTATAAATACTTGATTTTTTCCCAATAGATCGATACGGGTTGTTCCGCACTTATTCACGCTCGTCAGCCAACGTCCGCAGTTAAACCTCCTTCCGTTTGCTTGGGTTCCCTTCCGCGGATCCGGTGCGTGCGTTTTTTGCCTTGTTTTGTACGCGCACGGCCGAGGGGCATGCCGGATGGCCACTGGGAGCGATCACATGGCGGCGGCCTCAAGGGACACTGCAGGTGCCGCCTGTGGTCAGTGAGCGTCATTCTGCAAAGGGGAGGATTCTCGGACCTGACCTTAGTTCGAACTGGCGGGGGGCACCAACTGCAATTGACGCCTTTACGTCATGGGGACGGGTCGGCGACGGCCTTGGGGGTTTACGCTTCCCACTTACGCTCACGCGTCAATTACCGGCAGAATGACGCTCACTGATTTGGTTGCAATGTTCGGTTTCGGCCTTGGGGATTGCGCCTCGCGGCGCAGGTGGTAGCCACTTCGGTTTCTCGCCTCGGTTTGCGGCCCGCGTCGTGGTCCAACCTGACCGCCGGGCCTTTTTTTTGTCCATAGAGTGATCGGACACTTGGTGCGCCGCGGGCGCAGCTTCGACGGCTGGCACCCACAGCGTTCTCGTGTCGAAACCGTAGGGTCTTCCCGGACTGCACGCGTCATGCCCATTCCCCGCACACACGGAATCGACCGCCGCCAGGCGAGGCGCCTAGAATGGGCAGGCGACGGTCAGGGTCTCCGCTTCGAACGTATGAGGAAACGCCTATGAGGCGATGTCAGGGGATTACGGCTTCCCGCTTCTCCGCGGGTTCCAGCCTGGGAATCGTGAGCTGTGTCGCAGGTGTCATCGTGATGTCCGCAGGTGTCATTCCCTTCGACGCCGCTCGGGCGGGCGGCGCCATGACGCTACGCGGCGCCGGAGAGGCCCTGCAACAAGTCCGCGAACCGGTGGACCCCGTCATCGAAGAACCGATCCGCCCCCTCCTGCCCGCGGCGGAGTCCGCCGCCACGCCCTCGGCCTGCGGTTCGACCCCCGTGCTGCTACTGCTGCCGCCGATCGGCATGCTTCTTTACGGATGGCTGCACACGTTGCGAGGCCGCCCGCTCCCTACGTCCGGCCGACCTGCGTAGCCGGTCCCGGAGCGGTCCCGGTGCGCACCCGTCGATGGCAGGTCCCATTCGCAGGATGTTGACCCGCGGCTTTACGACGCGCCCGCGCGCCGACGACAAGGCGAAGATGTGACGCGCCCCCAGGGTCAGCCGGCCGCTGTTTCCACGCCCGGACGCATGCCCCGACGCACAGCATCTTGACTCTACAGGTGGACAGGAGCATCCTGCCCGCATGCGCATTCGAGAACCCGTCGTTGCCGGGCAGTTCTATGCCGCAGGTGCGGACCCCTGTCGCAAGGAACTGGAGCGGCTGTTGTCCGACGCCGGTCCTGTTGTGTTGGACGCCGGCGCGCCGCTCGGCGGGCTGGTGCCTCACGCCGGATGGACCTACAGCGGCAGGGTCGCGGCGCAGGTTTTCTCGGCGTTAGCCGCGAAGCGGTCCCCGGAGGTCGTGGTGCTCCTCGGCGGCGTACATCGCAGCCGTGGTCGTGAGGCGGCGCTGTTCGCGGACGGCCGGTGGGAGACTCCGCTCGGCCCGCTCCTCGTGGACGCTCGTCTGGCGGAGCGCATCCTGGGCCAGACGAACCTCATCATCGACGACCCCTACGCCCACGAAAGCGAGCACTCGCTGGAGGTCCAGGCTCCGATCGTGGCGCACCTCTTCCCCGGCGCCAAGATTCTGCCGCTAATGGTCCCGCCCACTCCTCGCGCCGGCGAGGTGGGTGAGGCCGTGGGCCGCACCTTGCAGGCCTACGACTATGACGCCGTCGTGGTCGGCACGACCGACCTCACACACTACGGCCCGCACTACGGATTCATGCCCCAGGGTGTAGGCACCAAAGCGAATGCCTGGGCCATGCAGGTCAACGACCGCCGATTCGTCGATCTCGTCTGCAAGTTGCGCGGCGACGCACTGGTCGCCGAAGCAATGGAACACAAAAACGCCTGTAGCAGCGGTGCCGCGGCGGCGACCGTCGCCGCGGTGCGGAAACTCGGCGCAACCGGCGGCATCCTCCTGCAACATACCACCAGTTCCCGCGTCGTGGCGGAACGCGGGGGCGCCGAACCGGAAGATTCGGTGGGGTATGCCGGCATCGTCTTCGTCTGACGGGTCAGTCGATTGCGCCAGGGCGCTGCCGCAAACCCGACTCGCCCCCTGTCCGTCCTACGCCCCGAGCGTCGCCCGTGCGGCCGCGGCGCAGACTCTGCCCGCGGTGATTCCGGCCGACGCCTGATCTCCCGCCCCGATAGTGTCGTCACCCGTGGCAGCCACGCCGCGCTGCGATCCGGTCCGCGGCCCCAAGGTCCGTTTTCAGCAACCCGGTGTTGGTGGCCTCGCGCGGTGTGGTGGAGCCGGGTTGGCGCCCCGCCGATGTACCGTTGACAAGGCCCGCCGCGCAGGTGACGCCCGGCGTTGCCCCCCGTATTCTACTCCAAGCGCCCTCGTGTCCCGCCCTGCGGCGCCGGCGGTACGGGATCGCGCGTCGGAGCCATGAGGCCGGTACCAGCATGCCACGCGTATTGATTGCTGACAAGATTGCGGAGGAGGGGCTCGAACTGCTGCGCCGCGCGCCGAACGTCACCTTCGACGTTCGTCACGGCCTGCCCGCCGCCGAACTCGCCGCCGCGATCGGCGATTATGACGGCGTCCTGATTCGCTCCGCCGTGCAGATCACGCGCGACACCCTTTCCCGGCCGGGGCAGCTTATGGCCATCGCCCGTGCCGGAGTGGGCGTGGACAACGTGGACGTAGACGCGGCCACCGCCGCCGGCGTCCTGGTGCTCAACACGCCGGACGCCAACACCATCTCCACGGCCGAACATACCTTCGCCATGATGTTGGCGCTCTACCGCCGCATCCCGGATGCTCACCAGCACGTGGTCAGCGGACAATGGAACCGCAGCGCCTACGAGGGGCGCCAGCTCGCCGGGCAGACCCTGGGCGTGATCGGACTGGGCCGCATCGGACGCGCGGTAGCGCAACGCGCGCTGGCGTTCGGCATGAAGGTGGTCGCGTACGATCCCTTTGTCACCACGGCCAGCGCCCTGGATGGCGCCGTGACCCTGTACACCGATCTCAACGAGTTTCTCGCGGAGTGCGATTGCATCACGCTGCACGCCAGTCTGACGGAGAAGACGCGGCACATGATCGGCCGCCCCGAGTTGGCCCAGATGCGCACGGGCGCGCGCCTTGTGAACTGCGCCCGCGGGCTGCTGGTGGATGAACAGGCCCTCGCCGAGGCGCTGAATGGCGGACATCTGGCAGGGGCTGCGATCGACGTATACGAGCACGAGCCACCCAAGGACAGTCCGCTCCTGACCGCCAGGAACGTGGTGCTGGCGCCCCACCTCGCCGCCTCCACGGCGGAGGCGCAGCGCCAGGTTTCTCTCGACGCCGTCGAAGCCCTGCTCGCCTATCTGTTGCGCGGCGAGATTCGCTCCGCGGTGAACGTAACCGGCATGCCCGCCAGCCTCTCCCCGCGCGTTCGCAGCTTTGTTGATCTGAGCGCCCGCCTGGGAACCATCCTCTCCCCCTGGTGCGCCGCGGGCGTGGAGCGCGTCAGCGTCTGGGCGCATAGTGAGGCGCTGCGTGACGTCACCGGCACGCTCGCTGCCCAGGTGCTAACCACACTGCTGCTGCCGCACCTATCCGAGCGCATCAACCTCGTCAACGCCCACGAGCAGGCCAGGCGTCGCGGCATCGTCCTCGAGCACGCCGTCCATTCCCTGGCGCCCAACCACCCGGAGACCGTGCACGCCCTGGTGACTGCCCGCGGCCAACGGCATGGAATCGAGGGCACGGTGTTCGCCGACGGCCGCATGCGCGTGCTGGCCATTGACGGGTACCGCATGGAGCTGGCGCCGGCCGGCCCCATGGCGCTCATCTTCAACGATGATCGCCCCGGCGTGATCGGCCTAGTGGGACAGAAGCTCGGCGACGCCGGCGTCAACGTGGCCGACATGGCTCTTTCGCGTCAGGGCAAGACCGCGCTCATGGTGCTCAAACTCGACGAGCCCATGCCCGATCCGGTGTACGAGACCTTGAAGGGAATGAATCCTCCGATTCTTTCCGTGCACCGCGTCGTTCTCCCCTTGATCCCCAACGGCCCGTCGTAGAGCCTATCGTCTTGGGATTGCCGAGCCGCCGCGACCCCCTGGCCGCGCCGTACGGGCGGCGCGCCGCGGGCCGCGCGATGTGGGCCGCGCTCTGTGTGCCGCGCGCTGTGGGCCGCGCGCGCTGTGGGACCGGCTTTCCAGCCGGTCTAGCCGGTCTGAGGGTGTGACAACGGCTCCGCGAAAGCTGAAGGCCTGGGACTGGGGTCGACTCCCCGAGCCCGAAACGGCATGGGCTGTTCGCGCCTGCGTATGCCGGCCTGACGACGGTTGAGGGTCCTCACATGGTCAAGCCGGATCGCACTGCGACCCCCCCCGTTGCGCCAGCCGCAAAACACGAACCGGCCCCCTCCGGCAGGCCGAGCGCCGCCCTGCCCGAAGTGTTCGCGGGCATCGACTTAGGCGGCACCAACGTCAAGCTGGTCATCGTCGGCTCTACCGGCCAAGTGTTGGCGCAGCAGGCGCAGGCTACCGACGCCGACCGCGGACCGGACGCCGTCGTCAACGACATAGCAGCGGTGGTGGAGGCGGCGCTGGCGCAGAGCGGTCTGACGCGCAAGCACTTGCAGGCCGTCGGCGTGGGGACGCCCGGACCTCTGGACCTGCACGCCGGGCGCATCGTCCGCGCCGCGAACCTGCCGGGCTGGGAGAATGTTCCGTTGCGCAGTCTGTTCGAGTCGCGGCTGGGAGTTCGCGCCGTGCTCGACAACGACGGCAACACGGCGGCGTACGGTGAGTTCTGGTTGGGAGCGGGTGGGAACCGGCGCGACCTGGTCATGCTGACCCTAGGCACCGGCGTCGGAGCCGGCGTGGTGATCGATCGGCGGTTGCTGCACGGCCATTTCGGCAACGCCGCGGAGCTCGGCCACATGATCGTCAGCGTCGACGGTCTGCCGTGCCCCTGCGGGCAACGGGGTTGCCTGGAGCAGTACGCATCCGCGGCGGCGGTGGGTCGGCGCGCGGTGGCGGAGGGCGGCCCGGCGGATGCCGCACTGGTAGCACAGGGGGCGATGGCCGGCGACGCCGTCTGCCGGCGGGTGTGGGAGGATGCCTGCCGCTACCTCGCCATAGCCTGCATAACCATCCAGCACGCCTATAACCCCGAGGTCGTGGTCTTCGGCGGCGGAATGAGCACCGCGGGGGAGTTTCTGCTTGCCGGCGTTCGCGCTCATCTCGCCCGCCAGCGCTGGTCGTTGCACGATGACCTTCCGGAGCTCGTGCTGTCGGAGCTGGGAACCTACGCCGGAGCCATCGGCGCTGCGGGTCTGGCGCTGCGCTCGTCGTGACCGCCCGCGTCCGGTTCTGCTACTCGTTACACTCCAATACCCCAACGAGGGTCACGCGGCACCGGTATTCGAGCTGCACGTGGTTCGATCCAGTAGCCGCGTCCGCACCGAACCTGCGTCAAACGTCGGGCATCAGCCCAGCGGATCGCCCAAGCGCAGAGCGCTGCAAACCACGCAACTCGCTCCAGCACACACAAGACCAATGAACGTCACGATGTCTTCGCCCCGATCGTTGCGCTCACCGTTTCGCCCCACTGCCCAGTCTCGCCGAGCGTGTTCGTCCAGCGAAGCGTGTGCTGGGCGATTCCTCCGCCGCCGACACGTGTACATTCGCTCAGGTACGAGGGGCGGGTGTCGACGACCAGGAGCATCAACTCGCCGGGATCGACCTGCAGCAGACCGTCAATTCTGACCCAGATTTCCGCGCCCAAGGCGTCGGGTGTTCGGGCCGTCGCGGCATGTGCTCCCGTCGAAAAACTCTACGCGCTACCGCAGACCCCGTCCGGCATCAGGCGGATAGTTTCTCGACGAATTCATCTACG
Source organism: Planctomycetota bacterium (assembly GCA_016208685.1). Classification (GTDB taxonomy): domain Bacteria; phylum Planctomycetota; class Phycisphaerae; order UBA1845; family UBA1845; genus JACQXM01. The sequence continues at coordinate 23,585 of JACQXM010000067.1, forward strand.
GATAACCCCAGGTCGTCGATCAGACCCCGAAGCGTTCCCGGCCTCAAGTCACGCCCTTTATGAACAGGGATCACCAATCGCCGCATGTCCGAGGATCGTACGTATACCGCGTGGCTACCCTTCTGGCGGTCGAACGCGAAACCCAGCTTTTCGGCGACGCGGATGACCTCCCGCGCGGAAACGACCGGGAGCCTGCTCACCGGGCGACCTCGACCGGCTTGAACAACATGTCCTCCCGCGGAATCGGCTCTCCGTGGGCTTCGACACTTTCCAAGTAGGCTTCAATCGCTTCCCGGATGTTGTCCAACGCTTCGTCCAGGGAATCGCCCTGAGAATGACAGCCCTTGAGCGCGGGGCAGAACACGTGAAAACCTCCATCGGGTTCGCGCTCGAGAATGATTGTGTAGCGATGGGTCGCCATTGCGGTACCTGTCCGTTCAGTATGAGCGTTCGTGTGGGGCCCGTCAAGCCCGATTTCATGACTACATCGACGGTACCGCGGAACCCCTGGCCTCGCCGGACGGGGCCGGTGCCGGCCGCCCGAGGCGGACACAGGGGAAACGCGAAGGCACCGACGGCTCTTACAGCGCGATCGAGGGCGCTGTTCGTTCCCGCCGGGGGTCCGTTCCTGGCGAGGGGAACGCACCAGTCCGGCCGGGGCGTCCCGGGTGCTCCGAGAGCTTGGCACGCGCTCGCGAGGTAATACGGGTCCGCGCCTCCGTCGCTCCCAACTGGTCAGCTCTTGGCACGCGCTCGCGAGGTAATACGGACGTCGCGCTTCGAGAGGTCGGACGGCCGAGAATGCGGCTTCCGGTGGCAACGCCTCGCTGCGGAAGGGTCTACACTTCTGCCGGCACGTCGGCCGGCCGGACGGCCTCCACACGGGTGACCCTCAACGTCGCTGCCAGCTCCAACGTCACACTGGGCACAGTCGCCGCCCCGGCGAGTACCGCCTCACGCTCAATGTCGCCAATGTCAACGGGAACTTCAGTGCCCAGGTGGGCAACATTGCCACCGGCGCCAACATCACATTGGGCGGCGGCACCTATGCCGGCGCCGTCGGCGCTGCGGGTCTGGCGCGGCAGGCGGGTTGAGCGGCGCCCGCCGCGTCACGTACTGATCGTTTAGTGACTTAACCAAGCGGGCGGTTATTCCGGCAGGGACGTGCCGCCGGTTGACTACAATTGACCGGACACTTGTCAGGCCGAACCCTTGCCACGGTCTGCCGCTTCTGCTCCGGCGCGGTTCTCCGGGCGGCGACCGACTCCGGGCGGCCGGAGCGCGTCAAAGAAGGTCCCTCATACGGGTTGCCGCGGATCGGCCGCGCTCGGGCCGCGTCCGCCGCCCCCTCGGATGCACACACATGCAAACCTTCCCGCGATCCTTGACTCGTGACTCTGGATTCCACGGTTCGCGCCGTTTCTGCGGCCTCGCAGCCCTGGGCGTCTTCTGCGTCCTGGCCGGCGGCGGAGCACAGTGCATCATCTACATTCGGCCACCGTTTGCGTGCGACGAGGACGCCGACTGCGACGACGGCTGGTTCTGCAACGGCGCGGAAGACTGCGTCGGCGGACGCTGCCGATTCTCCGACTGGCCGTGCGAGTTCGACGAAACCTGTAACGAAGAGTTTGACCGTTGCGACGAGTGCGAGGAGGACGAGGAGTGCGAAGACGACGTACCCTGCACCGCTGACTCCTGCGAAGAAGGTCGCTGCCGGAACCTGGCGCAGCACGCCGATTGCGACGACGACGACGCCTGCACCGACGACCTCTGCAACCCCAGCGACGCCCAGGCCGATGAGAACGGCTGCGTCCATTCCGCCGTCGAATGCCCCGCCGGAACCGTCTGCGACGGCGGCGAATGCTCGCCCGCGCCGTGCACGGCCGCGGCCGGCTGCGACGACAACGATCCCTGCACGCACAACGTGTGTGCCCGCGGACTCTGCGCTTTCACCACCGTCGATTGCGATGACGGCCTGTTCTGCACCGGCGTCGAGAGTTGCGATCCCATTACCGGCGAGTGCGTTTCCGGTGGTGATCCCTGTGGCGCGTCGGGAGCGCTGGCAGTCTGTGACGAGGCGACCGACTCCTGCGCGGACTCGGGCATCGTCTGCACCGTGGACGCCGATTGCGATGACGGAGCGTTTTGCAATGGAATCGAAACCTGCGACGTAGAGACGGGCGACTGCGAAGCGGGCCCGCGCCCGTGTCTCGACATCAACGCGGTGACCGGCGCGCCGGGCTCATGCGCTGAACCCGGGATCCTCGAAGCGTGCGCCGAGGGCGATACCGGTGCCATCTGCACACCCTGCCCCACCGCTGAGTTTGATTGCACGTTGAGCCTGGACACCGTAACCGGGACATCGGGTGAGGACGTGTTCTTATGCGACCTGTTGTTCAGTACCGGGACGGGGCAGCAGATTGCGTCCCTGCAAACCGGCGATCGGCTTAGCGGCCTGGCGGGCAACGATCGATTGGATGCAACGGTCAACGCCCCGGGCGGCACCGTGCAGCCTTTCCTCAGCGGGATCGAAACGGTCCGCATCACCTGCCTCGGCGACAGCGCAACGAACGCCAATGGATGCGGCTTCAACGCGTCGAACGTCAGCGGCGCGGAACAGTTCGCATCGGTTCAGAGTACGGACGATCTGGCGATCACCAACATCCAGGAGTCAGCGGGTTTCGCCGTAGTCAACGTGAACGACGCCGACGTCGATTTCTCGCTGGCGTTCGCGGACGCCGACATCACGGCCGGAGCGAACGACACGATCACCGGATCGTTCGAAGGCGCGGTTTTCGGCAACGTCACGATCGCCAGCGCCCCAGGAGCGGCGTCGGGCTTTGAGGCGCTGTCGATCAGCAGCCGCGGGACGTCGGCCAATCGCGCCGTGGGCGTAATCCAGGCCAACGCAGGCGCCATGGCCACCGCGGCCTTCACCGGCGCTCAGAACCTGACGCTCAACACCCTGCCCAACTCGGTGCGGACGGTCAACGGATCGGCCATGACCGGCGGGCTGACTCTGGGTGCAGGCACCACGGCGGGGGCGTATGTGCAGTTCAACACCGCCAACCTGCTCTCCGTCAGCGGTGGTTCGGGCAATGACACCATCATCCTGAACAACACGCTGGATTCCAACGACTTCACCGCCGGCACCCTCGATCTGGGCACGGGCACGGACGTGGTGCAGGCCACCTTCGCGGCGGACTTCC